>CAMKOE010000014.1 GCA_946414395.1 uncultured Porphyromonadaceae bacterium
CCTTGAACATGGCGTGGGTGAACAGGTGGAACATCGAGGCCATGTAACCCAGGCCATAACCCTCATGAATCTCGATCAACGAGTTGTTGTTGGACGAAACGGCCAGCGAGGTCATCATGAAGGCAATCTGCGAGATGGTCGAGAAGGCCAGCGCACGCTTGATGTCGCTCTGGGTGCAGGCGATGGCGGCGGCATAGAAGGCCGTGAACGCGCCAACGACCAGGATGATGTTCATCGCGCCCTGCACGAGCACATACAGCGGGAACAACCTTGCCACCAGGAACACACCGGCGACAACCATCGTGGCGGCGTGAATCAGGGCCGACACGGGAGTGGGACCCTCCATAGCGTCGGGCAGCCAGATGTGCAACGGGTACATCGCACTCTTACCGGCACCACCGATGAAGATGAAGGTCAACGCCCATGCCATGACCGAGCAACCCATGAAGGTCGCGCCTCCGGCAGTGCTGATGGCGCTCTGGGCCGTCTCGAGGCTACCTGACATCGTGGGACCGAAGACAAGTTTGTCGAAGTCGAACGTGCCAGTGTAGTAACTCAGGATCATGATACCCAGCAGGAAGAACAGGTCAGCCAATCGGGTGACGATAAAGGCCTTCTTGTTGGCATGATTGGCCGCGGGGGTCGAGTAATAGAAACCGATGAGCAGGTAGGATGACAGACCCACCATCTCAAAGAAGATGAAAATCTGGAAAATGTTGGTAGCCACCACCAGACCCAGCATCGAGAACGTGAACAGGGCCAGGAAGGCATAGTAACGCTGGAATCCCTTCTCGGCGTTGCCCTCATGGTCGCTCATGTAACCGAGGCTGTAGAGGTGCACCATCAACGACACCGTGGTGATGACCACGAGCATCATCGCGGCAATGGGGTCGATGAGGACACCCATGCGCACCACCAGCGTGTCGGTAAACGAAAGCCAGGCGGGATTGGCGACAACGACGGCCTGACGGACGCCATCAGCCATCTGACCTTGACCGCTGCCAAAGAAGTAGGTCAGCGCCACGCCATAGGCAAGGATGGTATCGACCAGCATGGCCAGCACGCCAATCACACCAGTGATTTTTCTACCCATTTTCACCCCGGCGAGTCCCAGGAACAGGAACATCAACAGGGGTAATGCTACAACTATAATTGCTAAACTCAGTGGCATAATCGTTAGAATTTCAGTTTAGTGATTTGGTTGATGTCCACGTTCTTGGCAATGCGGAACA
The DNA here is from genome assembly GCA_946414395.1 of uncultured Porphyromonadaceae bacterium. Classification (GTDB taxonomy): domain Bacteria; phylum Bacteroidota; class Bacteroidia; order Bacteroidales; family Muribaculaceae; genus Sodaliphilus. The sequence goes on from CAMKOE010000014.1 coordinate 1,233, forward strand.
CATTGATGATGATGGCAAGGGCAAGGGCCGTCTCGGCTGCCGCAATCGCGATGGCGAACAGCGAGAAGAACATGCCGTCCATCTGGCCAGGGAACAGGTAACGGTTAAACACCACAAAGTTGATATCCACCGAGTTGAGCATCAACTCCAGCGAGATCATAATCGCAATCATGTTCTTGCGAGTGATGAATCCATAAACACCGCAGCCAAACATGATGAGGCTGGGAATGAGATACATAAACAGTGTCAAATCCATAATCTAATCACATTTTTTAGCGGCGACGGGCAATAACCACACCTCCAATTATACAAGCCAATAACAACACACTGATGGCCTCAAAAGGCAACAGATAGCCAAACTTGTCGGTACTCAACAAGAACTGGCCGATCTTTTCCATATTGACGTCCACCCCACTGCTGAGCAGGCGGCCACCGAAGTCGACATAACTGAACAGGCCGTAACCGCACACGGCAACGCCCGCCAGTGCAGCCGTCAATCCCAGCCAGCGACGGTGCGAGGACAGGGCTTCAGCATCCTTGCCGGGCTGTTGCGTGAGCATGATGGCAAACACAAACAGCACCAGGATGCCGCCGGCATAGACGGCAATCTGTACCGCTCCCAGGAACTGATAGTCCATCTGGAAGTAGATGATGGCTGTGGCAAACAGCACAAACAGCAGATAGGTTGCCGAGCGCAGGATCTTGCGCGTAGTGACCGTCAGCACCGAGAAGACGATGATGGCGATGGCAACGATAAAATACAAAATGATGTTACCTACTGATTCCATTATGATTCTTTCTTTTCTTGAGGTTCTTGTTTGGTCTCGTCAGCAGCAGGCTTCTCCACAGCCGGCGCGGGAGCGGGCTTGGGAGCGGCGGGCTTGGCGGCAGGTGCAGGAGCGGGAGCGTCGTCCTTCTCGGGCAGGTAGTTGAGTTGCTTGTGAAGTTTCTCGCGAGTGAACACGGCCTGCTCAAAGTCATTGCTGAAGCGGATAGCACTGGTGGGACACACCTGTACACACAGACCGCAGAAGGTGCAACTGCCCAAGTCATACATGTACTTGTCGAGTTTCATTTTCTTCTTGCCGTCGGGCAGTTCCACCATGCGCTTGGTGATGCTGATGGTCTGGTTGGGACAGTTGCGCTCGCAACTACCGCATGCGATGCACTTGTGGTAACCCTTGTCATCGTAGATGAACTCCAGTGTGGCCCTGAAGCGCTCCGGGATGTGGAGTTCGGCGCGATTCTCGGGATACTGCTCGGTCACCTTGGGGGTCACCAGTTCCTTGCCGGTAACCTCCATGCCCTTAATCAGGCTATAGAAGCCTTTAAAGATTGAGACGAAATACTCCTTAATGTTCATAATATAATATGTATTCTCTTACTTATCTTAACATTTCGCTTAGCGTTCCACCTGGCCGCCCAGGATGTCGAGCAGTTCGGTGGTAATGCCCTGCTGACGCAGTTTGTTGTACTCCAGTTGCAGTTCGTCAAGCAGTTCCTTGGCGTTGTCACTGGCCGCCTGCATCGCCATCACGCGTGCGCTCTGCTCGCTAGCCGCGCTCTGGATGAAGACATCCTGGAGCATCGACTTGATGTGCAGGGGCAGCACGGTGTTGAAGATGGTGCCCGCGTCGGGTTCAAACAGGCACGGGCTGTTGGCGGCTCGCGGGTCAACATTGTCGGCAAGGCCCTGATAACTCACGGGCAGCAACTGCTCGCGGGCAAACACCTGCTTGCCGGTGGAAATGAAGTGCATGTAGAGCATTTCCACGCGGTCAAACGTGTGTTCCAGGAAGCGCTGCTTCATCAGGTCGGTGAAGGCATACAGGTCCTCGCTGCCACTACGGGTATTGAGGGTCACGCGCTCCATCTGGATGTCCTTGCCTGCAATTTTCTCGACCGCCTTGGTCATCTTCTTGCCCACGGGAACAACGGTGATGCCCACCTGTGACCCATACTCCCGGCGCACCTCCTGGATGCTCTGGAGCAACTGCTTGAAGATATTGACGTTGAAGCCGCCACACAGGCCGTCATCGCTACCAAACACCACCAGTGCCACGCGCTGCACGTCGCGCTGGGCGATGAGCGGCGAGTCAAACTGCTGGTCGGTCACCAGCAGGTGGCTGATGACGTGCTGCACCATGTGGCGGTAGGGTGACAGGCGCTGCAACTGGCCGGTGGCCTTGCGCATCTTGGACGACGAGATCATCTTCATGGCGCTCGTCGTCTTCTGCGTTGAGGCTACCGAGCCTATTCGCGTCTTGAGTTCTCTTAATGTTGACATCTTGCGGACTTAATGATTGCAGTACTGGGTTAACTGGCAGCGGTATAGCGCAGGCTGATCTCGGCAGCGGCGGCCTTGAGTTTGGCCATCACGTCGTCATCAATCTTGCCGCTACGCAGGACGTCCAGGACATCCTGCTGGTGCTTGCCGCGCAGGTACTGGATAAACAGTTTCTCAAACTCGCCCACTTTGTCCAGGGGCACGTCGCGCAACAGGCCATTCACGCCACAATAGATGATGGCCACCTGTTCCTCGACCTGCATGGGAGTGTATTGGGGCTGCACGAGCAGGCGCTCGTTCTTGCGGCCCGTGTCGATGGTGCGGGCAGTAACGGGGTCGATGTCGCCACCAAACTTGGTGAACGCTTCGAGTTCGCGATACTGTGCCTGAGCGATCTTGAGGGTACCGGCCACCTTCTTCATACACTTGATCTGAGCGTTACCACCCACACGCGATACCGAGATACCCACGTTCACGGCCGGGCGGATACCCGAGTTGAACAGGGCCGACTCCAGATAAATCTGGCCATCGGTAATCGAAATCACGTTGGTGGGGATATAGGCGCTCACGTCGCCAGCCTGGGTCTCGATGATGGGAAGTGCCGTCAGCGAGCCGCCACCCTTGACAATGGGCTTGAGGGGCTCGGGCAGGTCGTTCATCACACTGGCCACGGCCTGATTCTCGTTGATCTTGGCTGCACGCTCGAGCAAGCGGCTGTGCAGGTAGAAGATGTCGCCAGGATAAGCCTCGCGGCCCGAGGGGCGCTTGAGGATCAGCGAGATCTCACGATAGGCCACAGCATGCTTGGACAGGTCGTCATAGATGACCAGGGCATCACGGCCGGTGTCACGGAAGTACTCGCCGATGGCGGCACCGGCAAAGGGTGCATAGTAGCGCATCGAGGCCGAGTCGGCTGCCGTGGCGGCAACGATAATGGTATAGGGCAACGCGCCGCTCTCCTCGAGTTTGTTGACCAGCGCTGCCACGGTCGACGCCTTCTGTCCGATGGCGACATAGATGCAATATACCGGCTTGCCGGCCTCATAGCCCGCACGCTGGTTGATGATGGTGTCCACCGCGATGGCGGTCTTGCCGATCTGGCGGTCACCGATGATAAGTTCACGCTGGCCGCGGCCGATGGGAATCATCGAGTCGATGGCCTTGAGACCCGTCTGCAGCGGCTGGTTCACCGGCTGGCGGAAGATGACGCCGGGAGCCTTGCGCTCCAGCGGCAGGCGCAACTTCTTGCCCTCGATGTTTCCCTTGCCGTCGATGGGCTTGGCCAGCACGTTGATCACGCGGCCCAGCAAGCCCTCACCCACCTCGATGGAGGCGATTTCACCCGTGCGGCGAACCTTCATGTTCTCGGTCACGGTGTCCACCTCATCGAGCAGGATGATGCCCACGTCACTTTCCTCCAGGTTCATGGCAACGCCGGTCACGCCGTTCTCGAACTGCACCAGTTCGTTGGCCTCGACATTGTGCAGGCCATAGGCATGAGCCACACCGTCGCCCACCTCCAGGACGGTACCTTCTTCCTCAAAGGCCACCTGACGCTTGGCGATATCCTCGACGAGTTGCTGTTTCAGTATATCAGATATTTCACTGGGATTAATCATCTCTTCTAATAATCTCTAGAATTCAATTATTTCTTTTGCAATTGCAATCGCAATTCGTTCAATTCTCTCTTTACCGACGCGTCAAGCACGAGGCCATTGATCTTGACGGTAAAGCCGCCGATCAACTCGGGGTCAATGACCTGCTCGATCTCGAGCGACATTGCGCCCAGGCGCTTCTTGACGATGTCGATAATGGCATTGACCTCGGCCTCGGGCATGGGAGCGGCAGTGGTGATGACCACATGCGCGATCTCGTGGGCCTCGCGGTACAGGTCGACATAGGCGAGGGAAATCTTCTGCAGGTACTCGGCACGGCCATTGCGCACACACAGCAGCAGGAACTTGTCCAGCGAACTGCCGGGCTTGCCGCCCATGAGTTGGAGCATGAAGGCCCCCTTGTCCTCGTTAGAGATTTCGGGGTTAAGAACCGCGCGCTTGAGTTCGTCGATAGCGGTATAGCGGAAACTGAGTTGCTTCAACAACTCATAGATTTCCTGCGAGTCACCGTTCTCGACGGCGTACTTGTACAACGCTTTGGCGTATCGGCGTGGAATCAGTCCGTCACTCATATCGCGTTAGTTTTTAGTCTCAACCTCACTCAGATATTGGTCAACAAGCGCACGCTGGGCATCATCGTCAGCGATGTTGCGGCGGATGACTTTCTCGGCGATTTGCAGAGCCAGGTCGCCCACCTCGGCGCGCAGTTGCTTCTCGGCCTCCTTGCGTGCCTGCTCAAGTGACACTTGAGCGGCGTCGGTCACCTTCTTGGCCTCATCGGCAGCCTCGCCACGAGCCTTCTCAATCAGGTCGTTGCGCATCTTGGCTGCCTCGCGCAGGATGTCGGCCTGCTCGTTGCGTGCCTCAGCAATCAACTTGTCCGCCTCGACCTTGGCATTGTCCAGATGAGCCTTGGCCTCCTGTGCATAGGCCACGCCCTTGTCGATGAGGTCGGCACGTTCCTCCATCGACTTGATGATGAAGGGCCACGCCCACTTGGCAAGGATGAGGAACAGGCACAGGAATGCGATAAACATCCAGAAAGCCAGGCCAAATTCAGGCTTGAAAAGTTCCATCTGGTAAACCGGTTAAGGGGTGATTACTTGATGAAGATGGCAAGAATGCAGACGATGAGCGCAAAGAATGCAACACCCTCGATCAGAGCGGCGATAACAATCATGTTGCTACGGATGTCATTGGTTGACTCGGGCTGGCGGGCGATTGCCTCCATGGCACTGCCACCGATCCTACCGATACCGATACCTGCTGCGATTGCTGCGATACCTGCTCCAATTGCTGCGCCAAGGTTGGCCATTGCTTCTAATAAAATCATTCCTAACATAGTCGTAAAGTTTTTTAGTTTGTTATTGTTTGTTTAATTTTTTTATTCGGTTGTGAAAGAGGTGACCAGTTGTCAATCCTTGCAAGCCCGTGACTCACTCGTGATGAGCGTGCACGTGGGCCATCGAGATGAACATGGTCGACAGGATAGTGAACACATAGGCCTGGATGAAACTCACCAGGGTGTCCAGGATGAGCATGAACAGCGACAACGCTACCGACAGTACCGTCATGCCACCGCCAACGGCTGCGCCAAACATGCTGCCGAAGATGAAGATCAACAGCATGAACACGATTACCACCATGTGGCCGCCCATCATGTTGGCGAAAAGACGGATCATCAGGGCTATGGGCTTGGTGAAGATACCGAACAACTCGATAATCTGCATCAGGGGCACAGGGCACTTGAGCGCCGTGGGCACGTCAGGCCAGAACATCTCCTGCCAGTAATGGCGGGTACCCGTCAGATTGGTCACCAAGAACGTGATCAAGGCAAGCACCGCGGTCACAGCCAGGTTACCGGTCAGGTTGGCGCCACCGGGGAAGATGACGATCAGGCCCAGCAGGTTCATGGTCAGGATAAAGAAGAATACCGTCAGCAGGTAGGGGCCATACTTGGGCGCCTCCTTGCCCATGATGGGGCGGATCGTGTCGGTATAGACAAAGTCCACGACCACCTCGAGCGCTGCGGTCAAGCGGCGCGGTGCCTTCATTCCGTTTTTCTTGTACCAGTTCTTCACCTTGAAGACCATCACCAGCACCAGCAGGGCGGCAATGAAGATGCCAGCCACATTCTTGGTGATCGAGAGGTCCACGGGACGATACTGGCTGCCGTCAGGCAAGACTTGGACAACCTTGTTGTTATAGTCCCCGCCCTTGGCGATCTGGAACCCGTCATACTGGGCGCCATCGGCCAGCCGGCATGACATGAAGGCATGCCACGAGCCGTCCTGGGCGCGCACGATGATGGGCAACGGGATGCGCTTGCTATGCGAGAAGGGCACCTCCCAGCCATAGGAGTCTCCCAGGTGCTCAAAGATGATCTCCTGGGGGTCAACCTCATGCATCTTGCCGTCGCTGTGGTGGGCAGCCTCGGTGTAACCGAGGACCATCAGGGCGATGATGACAACTGCGATGATTGCTGTGATTGCTTTCTTCATAGTCTATTGCGTCAATATAGGCAAACCGACACCACATTATCCTTAACATCGGCCACACCGCCGTGAATGTCACGCTCCACGGTGCTGCCAGCGGCCACATAACTCATCTTGCCGGCCTTGAGGGCGGCGATGATTGCGGCATGGTTCTTGAGCACCTGGAACTGGCCCATCACGCCGGGCAGGGTCACCTGCTCGACAGTGCCTTCAAACTCGATCTGTTCAGCCGATATGATTCTGAGTGTCATGTTATATATTTATATAATGTATAATACTGAATGATGATAAACGCGGGGCATTAACTCTGCTCGAGCAGTTTCTTACCCTTGGCGATAGCCTCATCGATGGTACCGACGCTCAAGAAGGCCTGCTCGGGCAGGTCGTCCACCTCACCGTCGAGGATCATCTTGAAACCACGGATGGTCTCGGCCAGCGGCACCATCACACCGGGCAGACCGGTGAACTGCTCGGCCACAAAGAACGGCTGTGACAGGAAGCGCTGGGCGCGGCGCGCACGCGACACGACCAGTTTGTCCTCGTCGCTCAACTCCTCGACACCGAGGATGGCGATGATGTCCTGCAACTCATTATACTTCTGCAGCAGGTGGATGACACGCTGGGCCACATCGTAGTGCTCCTCACCGATGATGTTCGGGTCCATGATGCGCGAGGTTGATGCCAGCGGGTCAACGGCCGGGTAAATACCCAACTCGGCGATCTTGCGGCTCAACACGCAGGTTGCATCCAGGAAGTTGAACGTGGTGGCGGGAGCGGGGTCGGTCAAGTCGTCGGCAGGCACATACACAGCCTGCACCGAGGTAATCGAACCCGTCTTGGTCGAGGTGATGCGCTCCTGCAACTTACCCATCTCACTGGCCAACGTCGGCTGGTAACCCACGGCCGAGGGCATACGGCCCAGCAGCGCCGATACCTCACTACCGGCCTGGGTGAAACGGAAGATGTTATCCATGAACAGCAGGATGTCCTTGCCGCCACCGTCCTGGTCGCGGAACTGCTCGGCTACGGTCAGACCCGACAGGGCCACGCGCAGACGTGCACCGGGAGGCTCATTCATCTGGCCAAACACCAGGGTAGCCTGTGAACCGGCGACAGCCTTCATATCGACGTCCTTGAGGTTCCACTCGCCCTTCTCGAGGCCTTCCTTGAACTTGTCACCATAGTTGATAACGCCGCTCTCGATCATCTCGCGCAGCAGGTCGTTACCCTCGCGGGTGCGCTCGCCGACGCCAGTGAACACCGAGAATCCGTTATGTCCGTGTGCGATGTTGTGAATCAACTCCATGATGAGCACCGTCTTGCCCACACCGGCGCCACCGAACAGACCGATCTTACCACCCTTGCTGAAGGGCTCGATCAGGTCGATGACCTTGATACCCGTGTACAGGATTTCCTGCGAGATCGACAGGTCGCTGAAGGGAGGAGCGGGTTGATGAATGGCTCGACGTGAACCTTCCTTCAACGGCTGCAAGTGGTCGATGCTCTGACCAATCACGTTGAGCAGACGACCCTTGATCTGGTCACCAGTGGGGACACTGATGGGCTGGCCCAACGACTTCACACGCGCTCCGCGCTTCAAGCCATCGGTGCTGTCCATAGCGACGCAGCGCACGGTGTTCTCACCCACGTGCTGCTCCACCTCCAGAATGAGTTCGCTGCCATCGGGACGCTGCACCGACAACGCCGTGTAGATGGGGGGACGCGATGCGCCCTCGCTCTCAAACGCGATATCGACAACAGGTCCGATAACTTGGGTTATTTTTCCAAAATTTTCAGCCATAATACAATTATTGACTTTTAATGGTATGAGTTTGAATATGTTATTTTGTTAATGTCTCACGATTTCTCTCGGGGCACGTCATCATGCGCCGAAGTACCATCCCTGGGTCACGATAATGGCCATAACAACCAGATTGACCAGGCCGATGGGCATCAGGTAGCGCCACTCCAGAGCCAGCATCTGGTCGATGCGCACGCGCGGGAACGACCAGCGGATCCAGAAGAAAATGAACGTGATGAAGAAGGCCTTGCCCAGGAACCACACCACACTGGGGATGTAGTCCATCACGGTGTTGAAGCCTTCCCAGCCGGGAATGTGCAGGGGCATCCAGCCGCCCAGGAAGAGCAACGTGGCGATACCCGACACAATGAACAGGTTGAGGTACTCGGCCAGATAGAAGAAGCCGAAGTGGATACCCGAATACTCGGTGTGGTAACCGGCGGTCAACTCGTGCTCGGCCTCGGGCAGGTCAAACGGGCCACGGTTGTTCTCGGCATTGGCGGCGATCATATATATAATGAACGCGAGGATGGCAGGCAGGTGGCCCTTGAAGAGGAACCAGCCGTCGGCCTGAGCCTCGACGATGCCCGTGATCGACATGGTGCCGGCCAGGCACACGATCGTCAAGATGGAAATGCCGCACGACAACTCATAACTGATCATCTGGGCACCACTGCGCATAGCGCCGATGAGGGTGTACTTGCTATTACTTGACCAACCGGCGAGCAGGATGCCCAGCACGCCGATCGACGATACAGCGATGATAAAGAAGACACCGATGTTCATGTCAACGATCTGCAGGCCCTTACCCCAGGGCAGGCAGGCGAAGGTGAGCATCGAGGCGATGAGCACCAGATAGGGTGCCAACTTGAAGAGGAACTTGTCGGTATTCCACAGGGTGATCAACTCTTTCTGGAGAATCTTGATCACGTCGGCAAACACCTGGAGCAAGCCCCACTTACCCACACGCATCGGGCCCAGGCGGCACTGGATCCAGCCGCAGACCTTGCGCTCGTAGAAGATGTAGAACATGGCGATGAGCGAATATGCCACCAGCAGGCCCACGGCCACCAGCACACACTCGATTGTCGTCGTGAGCCAGCCTGGCATCACGCTATTGAGCAGGTCATCCAACCATCTCGTGACTATTCCGAAGTCAAACATATCTCTTATCTTACTTAATTTAGTGGTTTAATTCGTGTTGATTAACTCGCTGATTAACGGTCGATGTCGGGGATGACAAAGTCGAGCGACGCCGTGATGGTAATCAAGTCGGCAATCATGTTGTCCTTGCAGGTCAAGTCCACCACGCCGATCAGGTTGAAGCACGGCGACTGGAAGTGGACGCGCACGGGCTTGGTGTTGCCGTCACTCTCGATATAGACGCCAAAGGCGCCACGGCTGGCCTCAACCTGCTGGTACCAGTGGCCGGCGGGCAGTTTCATCACCTTGGGCACCTTGGCAGCGCAGTACTCACCCTGGATACCCTCGGCCTCGAGTTTGTCGCAGGCCTGGCGCAGGATCTTGATAGACTGCTCCATCTCACGCATGCGGACCATGTAACGGTCCATCGAGTCGCCGTTCTGGTAAACGACCTCGTCAAAGTCGAACTCGTTATAGAGTGAGTAGGGGTTGGTCTTGCGCACGTCACAGGCAAAACCGCTGGCACGTCCCGACGGGCCGGTGATGGCATAGTCGATAGCGTCCTGCTTGGTGAGGATGCCCACACCAGTCATGCGGTTAACGGCGATGACGTTGCCGGTGAACAACTTGTGGTACTCGGCCAGGTTCTTCTCGATGACGTCACAGGCATGACGCACATCTTTTATAAAGTCGGGGTGCACGTCGGCAACAACACCGCCGATGGTGCTGTAACTCATCGACATGCGGGCGCCGCAGGTGCGGTCAAAGATGTCATAGATCAACTCCCTCTCGCGGAAGCCATAGAAGAAAGCGGTGGTGGCACCCTGGTCCATCGTCAAGCAACCATAACTCAGCAGGTGGGACGACAGGCGCATCAACTCGTCCATCATCAGGCGGATGAGTTCGGCGCGGTGGGGCACTTCCAGGCCCAGGGCCTTCTCGACACACATGCACATGCAGTGGCGGTTGATGTGGGCAGCCATGTAGTCCATGCGCTCGGTATAGAGCAGCATCTGGGGATAGGTCAGGCTCTCGCACATCTTCTCGATGCCGCGGTGGATATATCCACTGACAACGTCAACCTTCTTGATGATCTCACCGTCGAGGCTGGCGCGGTAGCGCATCACACCGTGGGTTGACGGGTGCTGCGGGCCGACGTTGATGACATACTCATCGTCCTCAAACACCTTGCCCTCCACCTTCTTGACCTTGCCACCTTCGTCCTCGACCCAGCGGCAGGTGTAGTCCTCGTTGGTCTCGTCGTCGAGGCGCAGGGGGTTGCTGGCGGGGTCATAATCCTTGCGCAGGGGGTAGCCCACCCAGTCGGTGCGCAGGAACATGCGGCGCATGTCGGGATGACCGATGAACACGATGCCATAGAAGTCATACACCTCGCGCTCCTGGAAGTTGGCCACGGGCCACAGGTCCACGACGGAGTGCAGGCGCGGATTCTCGCGGTCGGTGGTGGCCACCTTGACGTGCAGCAACTCGTGGGTGCTGGTGTTGGTCAGGTAATAAACACAGCCCAGGGCCTCGGTCCAGTCCATGCCGACGACAGCGCTCAGCACGTCGTAGTGCAACTGGTTCTTCAGGGCGCGAGCCAGGTCGTGCCACTGTGCGTCATCGACGGTCACCAGCGGGAACTCGCCGGTGGTGTCAACGCTGGCCTGGGGGCACAACTGGGTGATTTTGTCTTGTATCTCTGCCATATCTATCATGAATGGTTTTTGTCGGGTTAAATTATTTGGACTCCTCCTTGAGGGCCTGGCCGTCATACTTGAGGTCCTTGAGTTTCTCCTTGCGGTTCACGCCGCCAAAGTACTTCTGCACCTTGATCTTGCGCTGCAACTGCATCAGGGCATAGAAGAATGCCTCGGGACGCGGCGGGCAACCGGGCAGATAGACGTCCACGGGGATAATCTCGTCAACGCCCTTGACCACGCAGTAACTGTTCTTGAACGGGCCGCCGCTGACGGTGCACGAGCCGCACGCGATGACATACTTGGGCTCGGCCATCTGCTCATACAGGCGCTTCAGGGCCGGGGCCATGCGGTAGTTGATGGTGCCCTGGCACATGATGTAGTCGGCCTGGCGGGGGCTGTTGCGCGCCACCTCAAAGCCGTAGCGGGCCATGTCGTAGCGGGCAGCACCCAGGCACATAAACTCGATAGCGCAGCAACTGGTGCCGAAGCACAGCGGCCACAGCGAGTTGCTCACGCCCCAGTTCATCAACTGGTCCAACTTGCCAACGATGATGTTGGTGCCGCCGGCACGCAGTTGCTCCACCAGATTGTCGATATACTCGTTATCCTTGAAGTCCTCATGCTTCATCGACTTGATTTTCACTTCCATCTCAACGCTCCTTTCTTCCAGGCATAAGCCAGACCTAAAACCAGAATAACCAGGAAAGTGCCCACTGCCAGCAGCGCCTGGCTGCCGATGCCCTTGCAGATGGTTGCCCACGGGAACAGGAAGACCGTCTCCACGTCAAACATCAGGAACAGGATGGCAAACAGGTAATAGCCCACATGATACTGGGCCATCGAATCGCCACGGGTGGGGATACCGCACTCAAAGGGCTCGCCTTTCTTCTTAGTGTAACTGCGCGGACCAATCAGCCACGCGATAACCAGGGCGCCGACTACCAGCAATACACCGGTCAATGCCGCTGTAATGGCGAGAGTCGTGCTCTGTACTCCGAAAATTGATGAATCCATAAAAGAAGTTCTATCTATTTATTTGTTGTAATTTTTGGCAGGTTAAATCATATTAATACACCAAACGCACTACTGCACAACAACTTACCACCCTAAGGCGCAAGCAATTGCAACAGCGATGCCCTGAAATGCGGTGCAAATATACACATTATTTGTCACATGGGCAACCTTTTGTCTCCCTATTTTTCATAGTTGTTAACAACTCAAACCCATCAACCAGCGACCTCGCATTTCATCAAGCGAACCCGCTTCAACGGCATTCAGGATTTGGTGATTTAGTGAGGCCCGAAAATAGAGGTCTCGGATTTAGAAAACAATCCAGCCATCGGTCCTAATATATCAAAAAATCGAACCGCCATTCAGGGCAGGGTTATGGGCTTTGATCTTGGCAAGGGTGTTTTTGGCCCCGTGGCCAGGATAGATGACGGTTTCGTCGGGGAGCAGTTGCAGGACGTAGTCGATGGAATCCATCAACTGCTCATAATTGCCACCCACCAGATTGCTGCTGCCGATGTCGTCATCATATAACGTGTCGCCCGAGAACGCAATGCCCGCCTGCTCGCAATAGAAGAAGACCGACCCCGGCGAATGCCCTGGCGTGTGGATGACGCGCAGCATGTGGTTGCCGAAGGGGATCTGCTCGCCGTCAGTAAGGTAATGCTCGGGCATCGGGATGTCATAAGGGTAATTCTTATAAATCTCGGCCATGCGGATAGGCAGATGCTCCTTCATAATCCACTCGTCGGCGCAATGGACCTCTGGCAGCAGGCCGTAGCGGTCCCTGATCAGGTCATTGCCGTACAGGTGGTCATGATGGGCATGGGTGAGCAATAGCCTCACGGGGCGCAGTCCCTGCACCTCAATGAAGCGGATGAGGCGTTCACGCTCGCCAAACTTGTAAACGCCGCAGTCGATGATAACGGCCTCGCACGTTTCGTCCCAGATGACGTGGGTGCACTCCGCAAACGTGTTGACCGTGAATTTCTGTACCTGTACCATGACTCTTTTCAAGTTTTGCCTGTAAGGTGCAAAAATAGTCACTTCCAACCGATTCTTGCAATTTTTTTTGTAAAAAAACGGCTACCCATACCGAATCCCTCAAAACCGTATTGTCGCGCGGCAATGAGACGGCTTAATGATAAACGGTAGTGCCGACAGTTTGCACAATTCAATAATTCAGAGTACCTTTGCGGCCGTGAAAAAATTGACATTATTCATATTAACTACCTGCACGGCGGTCGTTGCGACAGCGACCACTGCTGCTAGCCCCATTACCCTGGGCGACACATTGTCACTGGACGAAGTGACAGTCACCGCCATCAAGCAGAACGCCGACATGCGCTCCCAAGCCACTGCTCTGACCGTCATCGGCCGTCAGGAGGTCGAGCGCAACCATTTGCAATCGGTCAAGACGGCAGCCGACCTGGTGCCCAACCTTTTCATTCCCGACTATGGCAGCCGCATGACCTCGACGGTGTATGTGCGCGGCATCGGCACCCGCATCGACCAGCCCGCCGTGGGTCTGACCATAGACAACGTGCCCGTGATGAGCAAGGAGAACTATGACCTGGACCTGATGGACATCTCGCGCCTGGAAATGATGCGCGGCCCTCAGAACACGCTGTATGGCCGCAACACGCTGGGCGGACTGATGAACGTCTATACCCTGTCGCCCCTCAGTTACCAGGGCACCAGAGCCGTCATCGAGGGCGCCAGCCACGGCACGTGGCGCGTGGGCGCTAGCCACTACAGGCTGCTCAGGGACGACCTGGGCGTGTCACTGTCGGCCCAGTATAACAGCACCGAGGGAGAATTCACCAACCGCTACAACGGCAAACGCTGTGACTGGGAGCGCATGTTCACAGCCCGAGCCAAACTCGAGTGGCGCAGCCAGGACGGCTGGTACCTGAGCAATGTGGCATCGGTGGCCGTCAGCCGCCAGGGGGGCTACCCCTATGAGTGGGTCGAGACGGGCGAGATTGCCTATAACGACACATGCTTCTACCGCCGCACGTCGGTGACCGATGGATTGACGGTGCGCAAGGACTTCGACCGCTGGATACTGTCGAGCATCACCAGTTACCAGTATATCGACGACAACATGACGCTGGACCAGGATTTCACGCCGCGCGACTACTTCACCCTGACCCAGGCGCGCCGCGACCATGCCGTGACCCAGGACGTGATTGCCCGCAGCCACAATAAGGCCGAGGGCTACAACTGGCTCGCAGGCGCCAGCGGCTTCTACCACCGCTACAAGATGGATGCACCGGTAGATTTCTACGACTACGGCATCGCTCAGTTGATTGAGAAGAAAAGCAACGAAGCCCTGCCCGACTACCCCGTCGCATGGGACACCCGCTCGTTTGAGTTGGGCAGCCACTTCACCAGCCCCAGTTGGGGAGCAGCCCTCTACCACGAGAGCACCTACCACTGGGGACAGTGGACCCTGCAAGCGGGAGTACGACTGGACTATGAGCACGCGCGGCTCAACTACCATAGCGTGACCCACACGGGTTATAGCATCCTCGTGGCAGCAACTGGCGAACTGTTTTCCCACGAAGCCATCGACATCGACGAGCGAGACACGCTGGACAAGGACTTCTTTGACATCCTGCCCAACGTGAGCCTCACCTGGCATCCCTGGCCAGGCAAGAATCACACGGTCTATATCGCCGCATCGCGTGGCTGCAAGGCTGGTGGCTTCAACACCCAGATGTTCAGCGACGTGTTGCAGCAACGGTTGATGAAGATGATGGGCATCGGCATGCAGTATGATGTGGACAAGATGGTGGGCTACAAGCCCGAGAAGGCATGGAACTATGAAATTGGTGGCCACTTTGAGTGCTGGGATGCACGCGTGCTGAGCGACATGAGCGTCTTCTTCATGGATTGCCGTGACCGACAGTTGACTGTATTCCCCCCGGGCACAATGACGGGCCGCATGATGACCAATGCCGGAAAGACCCACAGTTGGGGCGCCGAGTTCTCGATCACGGTTAATCCCACCGAACTCACCCACCTGAACATCAGTTATGGCTTTACCCATGCCACATTCCGTGACTACAACGACGGCAAGGTGGATCACAGCGGCAAGCGCGTGCCCTACGCCCCGATGCACACCCTGTTTGCCGAGGCCAGCCATGGCTTCAAGGTAAGTGGCGACTGGAACAAGTTGCTCACCCTGGCGGCCAACGTGCGCGCCGTGGGCGACATCTACTGGGACGAGGCCAACACCATGCGCCAGCCCTTCTATGCCCTGCTGGGCGCTTCCATCACCTGGAAACAAGCGCACTACAGCCTGCAGTTGTGGGGACGCAACTTGACCGACACGGGCTATAAGACCTTCTACTTCGTCTCTATCCAGCACCCCTTCTTGCAGCGAGGCCATGGCCGCTCGATGGGTGCCACGCTGCACCTCAATTTCTAGCCCCTCTTTCCCTCTGATTCATCTATGCAATCAGGGAAAAAGTCGAGAAAATTTGGTGGAATAGGATAATTCCACTAATTTTGCGCCCTCAAAGAAACTTTTAATTAATTGTTAATTAGTATTTTACATAATTATTACAGTAGAAATGAAGAAATTTTTCAGTATTTTATTTGTGGTCACCATGTTAGGCATGGTATTCACTGCATGCGGTGACGACAAGGACGAACCCAAGGTTCCCGAGACTCAAAACCTGGTAAGCGAACACGAGAATGACGAGACCGATACCTATTATGTGTTTGACATCGATATGACCAAGGACAAGAGCGCCATCTACATGAACAATATGGAGTTTGGTGCGCCCTTCAAAATGACATTGCGTGTTAACGTCCCCGTGAGTTTGAATCAAAGCGGTGACGCTTATATCATGTCGGGGTCTAACATCGTGGCCGAGATGCAGCGCGGCGGCTCATGGACTCCCATGACCGACGAGAAATACCAGTTGAATAATCTGATGTGTACGGTTAACCCGAGCGCCAAGACCTTTTCTATTTCCTTCGACAGCCACGGTGGCCACTACGAGGATAGCGGCAAACTCAGATAAGACGTTTTTAACGTCATTTAATATAAAAATCATTACAAATGGTGCAAGATTCGGTGCACCATTTGTTTTTTAGGTGTAACTTTGTCGCCACTATAAACGACAAAAAAGGCAACAACATGAAGAAAATCTTATTTTTGATAGCATCAATAGGCTTGTTGATGGGAGCATTCTCCTGCAGTAACGACGATGAGCCCAAGCGAGGCGACGGTGTGTTCACCGTCAACTCGCCCATGGTCAACCACCTCTACGACACTTCGACGGGCAACGTGCTGGGAATTGCCAGCACATTCAACAAGTTGACGCTCGATACCGTCAAGCACACAGCATCGCTCGAACTCAGATACAACGACGGCAGTGACAAGACCCTGAACATCAACAACATCACCGCTAGGGCCAAGCGCCTGGGGTTCTACGAACTCAGCGCCACCCCCAACGGCCAGTTCAAGGATTTCAAGGGATATGTTGACTTCAACGAGAGTTCCATCCGCTACACCTACACCACGGCCGACGGCATCCGTGTGATCTCGACCATCAGTGACGTCTTCTTTCTCAAGACCGACAACGTCATCACCTACCCCGACACGACCAAGGACACCCACATGCAGAACGTGATGTACCAGTTTGAAATCTCTCCCGCCTCGTCCAAGGCCGTTGTCAAGGTCATGGGTATCGTTCACGCCAAGGAGTTAAAATACTTCATCAGCATGACCGCCAACAGTGTCCCCTTCACGACCACTGCCACGGGATACTCGTTTGACTGCGTGAATGTCGCCAACACGGCCATCTTCAGGTCCTGGACCGACAGCACCTCGACCGCGCCCACCCTCAAGACGTCGGACAAGTACCCCTTCAAGTACTTCAAGGCCAACCTTGACCTGGTGAGCGACTCGCTGCACATCAACTTCACGATGGGCGACAGCGCCAGCGTCGTTGCCAAGGGTTGCACCTATCCCGATTACACCGCCTATTAAACAAAAACAATATCTTATAATCATCTAATCAAGTAGTAATGAAAAAGTCCCTTATTTACATTTTTGCCGTGCTGGCAGCAGTCATGTTCACCTCCTGCAGCGATAACGACGAGCCCGTCAACAAGCAGTCGTTCACCTCGACGATCAACACACGTGCCATCGAGGGTGACGCTGTCTATTTTTCCCAGAACTCGGCCAAGGTCGAGGTCAACTACACCGGCATGACCATCCAGTTCAGCGCCACCTATGCCGACATTAATGGCCATTCCCACTCGTTCACCACTGGCGAGATGAAGATGACCTTAGCCTCGGGCACGGTCTATACCTTCACCAACAGCGCTGCCTCGGGCAACGACGGCATCAGTTCACTCAAAGGCTACCTCGACATGGCCACCGGCATGATGTGGTACAGTTTCATGGCCGACGGCACCACGACGGTTGTCAACTCGAGCCATCTGCTCTATGCCTACTCGACAACCACGGTTACCAATCCCGACAATGGTTACACCTACAATCACCAGAATTCGGCCTACCTGTTCGCCATCGACAGCAAGGGTGAGACCTGCACGATGCGCATCAGCAACTTCGCGCCCAACATCACCGGCTCGATCCAGGCTCTTGAGATCCAGTTCAATGACCTGAAGGTGGTCCCCACCCTCACTGGTTATACCATCACTGCCGACGAGGCCGACTCCAACTACTCGGGCTTCTACACGATCACCGATCTGGTCATCAACCTCGACAGCCAGTGTCAGGTCATCAACGGTTCCTTCAAGTGCTCTGACCTGGACTTCAAGATCACGGGCGACCTCTTCCCCAACGTCTTTTAGTACTAGGTGCCCCTTCCAGGACGCCCACACTCATAACTGGCATGCGTGCCGTCATTCGAGCGATTGAATGATAGCACGCATGCTTTTTCACTGTTCCCGGTCATGGTCAAATGCCCGCACCCGTGCACAAGTGCCGCAAGGACTTGTCAAGAGAAACCATTCATCCCAAACGTATAAACACAAATTCACACCCAAGTCGCAAAGCCGCCTAAGTATTAAAAATTAAGGAATATCATTATGATATCAATGGAGATCGGGACATTGCAACAGTATTAAGGAGAATGCAATGTGAACACCCTAATAAATAACATCTTTGCGACGCCGCGACATTGGGTGAGTTGTAGTCGCTGAGTTGTGGCGATGTAACAGGAAATATTAAAAAAAGCATAAAAAACGCAGGCATTCGGCAATGATGGCAGAATTTTTGCTATCTTTACGGCTCAAAACAATTTCATGCATGGCAACACGAGAGAAATATGACGAGGCTCAAGTCATTGAGCAGTTGCACAACCAGGCGACGTGCAAGTCGGCATTCGGTAAAGTCATCGAGCATTACAGTTCGCAACTTTACTGGCAGATACGCCGCATGGTCATCGACCATGACGACGCCAACGACGTGTTGCAGAACACCTTCCTGAAGGCTTGGACCAACATCGACAACTTTCGCGGCGACGCCAAGTTGTCCACGTGGCTCTACAAGATCGCCATCAACGAGTCCATCACGTTTGTCAACAAGAAGAAAGTGATGAACCAGTTGTCGCTCGACGATGACGAGAGTTTCCTGGTCAACCAACTGGAAAGCGATGAATGGTTTGACGGCGACCAGGCCCAGATCAACCTACAGAGGGCCATCGCCTCCCTGCCCGAAAAGCAGCGCCTGGTGTTCAACCTGCGCTACTATGATGAGATGAAGTATGATGAGATGAGCGAGATTCTGGGCACCAGCGAGGGGGCCCTGAAGGCGTCCTATCACCATGCTGTGAAGAAGATTGAACAATTCCTGGGTGAAAACGGATAATTTTTTGTTGACACCCATTAAACTTTCTTGACATTAACGAGTCAAATAGGCGTTATGAAACACGAAGACTCCACAATATTGAATAAATACGGCAAGGATCCTGGATTCAAGGTCCCGGATAATTACTTTGCTGATTTCAACAAGAAGATGGCCGACATGCTGCCCGATGTTGAGATCACACCCGTTGACGCCAAGCCCACGATGTGGCAGCGCGTCAAGCCGTTGGTTTACATGGCTGCCATGTTTGCCGGCGTGTGGTGCATGATGTCGGTATTCAGCCACTTCACCTCATCTGGCAACCTCGACAGCGTCAGGGCCGTGGCCGAGAAACTCAACGACGACAAGAGCAATGTTGAGGACTTTATCATGAGCGGATCGGTAAGCGACTATGACATCCTCAACTATGAAGACTCTGTCATGTTGAGCAATGAGCAAGACGATTCAAGTGACAACCACCAGTAATTAAAGATTTGGACCTATGAAGAAGATAATCTCTATACTCATCATCACGCTGGCTGTCTCGACAGCGGCAATGGCACAGAGCGGACGCACCAAGTTTGCCACCGACATGTATCAGGCCAAGCACGAGATGATCATTGAAGAACTGGGACTGACCCAGACCCAGCAGAAGCAGTTCATGCCGCTGTATGAGCAGATGGAGCGTGAGATTTATCAAGTCAACCGCAATGCCCGCGTCCTTGCCTCCGAGGTAGAGAAGAAGAAGAACCCGAGTGACCGCGACTATGAGGCTGCCGCATCGGCGCTGTCCAGCACCCGCATGCGCGAGGGAGAGATTGAGGCCAAGTATTTTGAGAAATTCAGCAAAATCCTCACCAAGAAGCAACTGTTCCAACTCAAGCAGGCCGAGGTCAAGTTCACCCGCGAGATGATCTCAAAAAAGAAAAAGAGAAAATGACGATCTTCACTCCCATCAGGGGAGACAAAATATCCTGTTCCGCCATATCCCGGTGATATTGGCGGAACTTTTTTTGCCCATTTTTTTGACATCTGAAGTTTTTATTTACTTTTGCGCCTAGCAATGAAACGGTTGGACAAGTCATACTGGTCAGCGTGGGTGCTGCTGTCGGTGTTTATACCGATGGTGCTGCTGTCCTCGCTGCATGTCCATCCCGAGTCGGTCACGGGCGAGATTCCCTGCCATGAGTGCATCGCTGGACACTGAACGGAGGCCTGCGATTTGACAACCGCCACATCCACAGCATGGCGCTGGAAGACATTTTCACCGACTTCTCGCGCGACTTCAGCGGTGTGACAGGCAGCCTGGGCGCCGTCTATCATGCAACCGACCGGATGAACCTGCGTCTGAACGCCTCGCGTGGCTTCCGCACACCCAACATGAGCGAACTGGCCAGCAACGGCACCCAGGTCAAGCACAAGGGCAAAGTCGTGGCCAACGTCAGCATCATCGGTGACAACCTGCTCGACAAGGCCTATCAGAGCCACTTGAGCCGCCTCAAGTATGCCGACGAGAATGCCGTCACGGGCCGCACGGGTGTCTTCAACATGGGCCGTAACATCACCCTGAAACTGGACATTCCCTTAAGGTTCTGACATACCAACCGCTCACGCTAAGGCGCGAAGTTTAATATATCATATAAAACTTTGCGGTTTCGCGCCTTGGCGTGAGTTAAAGTCGCCGAGAAGTCACTTGCTTGGAGAATCACGTTAATTATTGTAAAATAATGAGTTTTGGCGAGGATATTGCACATTATTATTGTAATTTTGGAGTTACTATTACAAAATATAACATAGATGACTATGAGGCAACGACTTTTTCACATCCTATTTATAGCATTACTGAGCATGGCATTCCCGTTTCATTCATCAGGCAACGACAAGGTGATTGACTTCAATTTCCCGCAGGACGTCAGCAAGGAGGCTCTCACCGACCTTAACAAGGCGCTCAAGTCGGGCGACGGCCAGTTGACCGTCGATGCCCTAGTGCGCTACAGCATCGCCCAGAGCGGCATCTCGCAGGACAACATGCCCGACATCATCTCGCGCATCGAGTCGACCATCAACAAGGAAAAGCAGCCACACATCCGCGCGTTGCTTTACCACCTGGAGGCCTTGGTCTATCAGGGCTACTGCGACCGTTATGCCCGCTGGAGCGACAGGCAGAATCCCGTCGGGGAGTTGCCCGACGACATCAGCGAGTGGGACAGCGACCAGTTTGACCTCAAGATTGCCCAACTCATCGACAAGTCGCTGGCCGACCCTGCGGCACTCAAGGCCGTGCCCGTCACCTCATTACCCGATATTATCCTGTGTAACGACCTGGGCGCTGCCTATGTCCCCACCCTGCTGGAGTTCCTGTCGAAGAAGGGTATCGAGATGATTGAGGGCAAAGATATTTACAACTACCAGGTGACACGCATCCGTGAGGCATGGATTGCCGCCACCGAGGGGAACACCCCCGCCAACATCTACGCCATCGGCACATCTGGCACCACAATCCCGCATGAGACCTACGATCGCTACAGGGACAACGAGCACTGCGCCTTCCTGCTCGACCACATGTCGTGGAGTAGCAACAAGGACAAGTACAGGGACCTGAAGGACTATGTGCAGCGTTTCCCCAACTCCATCTATACCCCCGGGGTGAAGAACAAGATCATCGACCTCGAGAGCAAGTCCATTCACCTGAGTTACCCCGAGGTGTGCTCGTCCCATGACAGCATCACCGTCAAGGCCGATGTGACGAATGCCAACGCGTTCAACATCAACGTGTACCGCGTGCCCGACAACTTGATTGACGGATACCGCATCAAGCGAGACCAGTTGAAACTGGTTTACTCCTGCCCCGTACAGGTACAAGGCAACATCCCCTTTGATGTCAACGGCATCACCTCGGTTTTGCCCCCGCTACCCTATGGTGTGTATGCCATCGTCCCCGACGGCGATGACTTGGGACGCAAAACCTCGGAACAGGACATCTTCGGTTACGATCTGCTGCGCGTCACCGACATGGCCATCTTCACCATCAGCCGCAACGACCACAAGGATCGCGTCGCCGCCGTTGATATCAACACCGGCAAACCGCTATCTGGCGTGACCATCCTGACGCTGAAGGACAGGATTAAACTGGGAATGACCGGCACCGACGGCACACTTGCCATCGATAACCGCCCTGACGCCAAGGGCTTCATCAGGGAATTGAGCGATAAGGAATTGTTCCCTGTTAAGGGCGATGACCGCTATGGCCGCAGTGTGTACTACTGTGACATCGAGGAGAACGGACGTGACTACAACAAGGCCGAGGTCTTTACCGACCTAGGCGTTTACCGACCGGGCGAGACCGTGCAGTGGGCCGCCATCGTCTATAGCCAGGGAGAGAAGAGCCGCCAGGTGCTGGCAGGCAAGACGGTGGACGTGACCTTTGAGGACACAAACCGCGAACCCATCGACACGCTGACGCTGACCACCGACGAGTGGGGCCGCATCGAGGGTTCGTTCGTCGTGCCCAAGGACCGCATGAACGGGCAGTTCCACATCAAGGTCATCGAGAAACGAACCCAGAAGGGGAACCATTACTATGATTACCTAGCCCTCAAGATGGTCAACGTGAGCGAGTACAAGGCACCGACGTTTGAGGTCACCTTCCCCAATGCGCGCCGCAACTACGTTGCAGGCGAGCCCGTCAAGGTCACAGGCAAAGCGATGACCTACAGCGGCTTGCCCGTTCAGGACACCGAGGTACGCATCTCGCTCATCCAGGATGAATGGTCCTGGTGGTGGTGGCGCAACAATAACGACGACGGTGAGCATCTGCAGGACACCTCTGTCATGACCGACGGGCAGGGCAATTTCACCATCGAGTTCGCCCCCAACCTGTTTGACGAAAACAAGGGCTACCGCCCCGGCAAGCGCTGCTGGGCGCACTATAACTATAGGGTGGTGGCCACCGCTACTACCGATGCTGGCGAGACCCACGAGGAGAGCACCTCATTTATCGTGGGCACGCGCCGCGGCATCGAGTTAGGTAACGTGAATGACGATATCTACCTGAACGACAAGCCCATCAAGTTGCCGCTCAAGTACAACACCACCGACGAGGAGCACCCCGACACCTGGTGCACATGGGAGGTCACCCCGCTGGAGGCCAAGGAACCTGTCCTGACCGGCAACCTCAACACGGCCGACCCGACCATCGACCTGACCCGCCTGCCATCGGGACAATACACACTCCGGATTCAAGTCCTGGATGCCGAGGAAGACGAGGACGACGTTGACGTGGTGCGTGACATCACCATCTACCGCAAGACCGACAAGCAGGCACCCGTCAAGGACTGCCCCCTGTGGCTTACACCGCTGCAGCAGACTGTGGACAGCAAGAATACGGGCCACATCACCGTGGGCGTCTCTACCCCGCGGGCCTACATTTACTATGTGGCCAGCACCATCGACGGGGTCATCGCCCAGGGCTGGCTCAACTACGACAAGGGTATGCACGACTTCACCGTAGCGCTGCCCAGGGAGGCCGGCAAGGACGTGACCGTGAGATTCATTAGCCATTATGGCACCAAGCAGTGGGATGAAACGGTTCATCTAGAGAATCCCTTCAAGGCCGAGTCCATCAAGATCACGGCCACATCGTTCCGCGACAAACTTGCTCCTGGCGATATCGAGCACTGGACCTTCACCTTGACCGACCAGAACGGCAAGCCCCACTGCGGAGCCATGATGCTCGACATGTTTGACAAGGCGATTGCCAGCATTGAGGCCAACACCTGGAATCACCCCATGTGGAGACCTGGAGGACAGCCTTTCTACATCGTCACGACATCCTTGAGAGGCACCAACTACACCTATGCGTCATGGATGGAGCCCACCTTCGATATTCCCAAGGATGCTCTTGCCATTACACCGACGCTCAACACCTATGCAACATTCTTCGGCCGCGGCTATGGCCGGGTTGATAAGCGCCTGGCATCTGGGGGACCCATGATGATGGCCAAGGCCAATGACGTCAGCCGTGACCTGGAGGGCCACGTGGCGGGAATTCAGTTAGAAGCCGCCATGGAGGAGAGTGCATTGTACGACTCGTACCAGAACGACAATGCAGGAGCAGTCAACGAGGTCGTAGTGACTGAACTTGGCATAGTCGAGGACAGCAAAGTGGCTCCCGAGGTCAACGAGAAGAATCTGGACAAGGTCGTCCTGCGCGAGAGCGATGTGAAGACGGCGCTGTGGATGCCCCTGCTCACGAGCGATGACAAGGGCAACGTGCAGGTGGAATTTGAGGCGCCCAACTTCAACACCACATGGATTAGCCAGGCCGTGGCATGGGACAAGAAGATGACGGGCAGCCAGTGGCTGGCCGAGGTGTTGACCCAGAAGCCGCTGATGGTGCGCAGCAACATGCCGCGCTTCCTGCGCCAGGGTGACAAGGCCACACTGGCCGCCACGGTGCAGAACGCCACCGACGTGGCAACGGCCTGTGATGCCGTGATTGAACTGTTTGACCCACGCTCGGGCGACATCTACACCACCGGCAAGTTCAACCTGCAACTCGCCCCCAGCGGCAGCCAGGCTGTCACTATCGACTGGCAGGCGCCCGACACCGTGTCCATGGTGGGATTCCGCATCAAGGCGGCCAACGACCGATTTGGTGACGGCGAGCAGGTGATGGTACCCGTGTTGACGACCATCTCGCCCGTCATCGAGACCGAGCCCTTCTACATCGAAGCCGCACAAGGCCACTTCGAGACGGCCCTGCCGCAGTTCCCCAAGGACGCTCGCGTCACGCTTGAGTACTGTGACAACCCCACGTGGTACTGCGTGCTGGCACTGCCCACCATCTTCAGCGACAACTACTACGTCGCTACCCATGCGGCACACAGCCTGTTTGCCCTGCAAGTGGCCCAAGGCGTGGCCAAGGCACAGCCCCAGATCAAGGAAGCCGTCACCTACTGGAAACAGCACAATGAGGACTCCACCCTCGTCTCGATGCTCCAGAAGAACCAGGATCTGAAGATCGGCACCCTGCTGGCATCGCCCTGGATGCGTGAGGCCGACCGCCAGACGCTGAGGATGTCAAAACTCAACGAACTCTTTGACGAGTCCATCGTCAATAAGGAATATGAGAAAATCATCACCGCCCTGCAATCGCTGCAGATGGGCGACGGCGGCTTCACCTGGTTCCGCTACCCGGGTTGCAGGTCTAACGCTTGGACAACAGGCAGTGTGCTGGAACTTATAGGCGAAATCAAGCACCTGGGCTACCTGCCCGACGACAACCGCCTGACCACGATGATCAACCGCGCCCTGGCTTACTATGACAACGAGACCGTGCGCCTGTTCAACGAGGCCAAGCGATACAATAAGGAACCATATGGCCAATTCACCGCCTATGCCTACACGCGCAGCCTCTTCCCCGAGGTGAAGCAGCAGTCCAAGGCCAGCGCCGACCTGTTCAAGAAGGTAGTCAAGTTCATGGACAAGAACTGGAGCAAGGGCATCACCCTGAAGCAGAAGGCCTATTACGCCATGACACTCAACCGCAACGGTTACCAGAAGACTGCCCGCCAGATTGTCGAGAGCATCCGCCAGTTTGCCATCGTGAAGCAGGGCCTGGGCATGTACTGGGACAACCTGCAGACGGGTTACGGCTGGTGGGAACTGGACAAGGTGGCCTACACCAGCACCGTGCTGCAGGCCATGAATGAGGTTGACCCGCGCCAGGAGGAGATTGACCAGGTGCGCAAGTGGATGCTGCTCATGAAGCAGAGCAACGACTGGGGCAGTTACAGCCTGGCCGCCGACGCCGTCTATAGCATCCTGAGCACCGGCAGCCAGTGGCTCGACCGCGCCACCACACCCACGATCACCGTGGCAGGCCAGCCCGTGAATCTTGACAAGATGGCCCAATGGCTGGGCTACTTCCGCACAACCCTGCCCGCCACAACAACCGGCAGTGTCGTGATCGACCGCTCGGGCAATAGCCCCGCATGGGGCGCGATCTACAGCCAATTCAAGGCCCCGATGACCCAGATTCAGGAGAAAGCCATCGACGAGGTATCCATCAGCAAGGAGTACTACGCCTATGCCCAGGACGGCTCGCTGCACCAGGCCACGTCGTTCAAGGTGGGCGACAAGGTCAAGGTGCGCGTCATCATCAAGACCAACAAGGACATGGACTTCGTGACCATGACCGACGAGCGCGCCGCCTGCTTTGAGCCAGTTGACCAACTCTCGGGTTACCGCAGCGAGGACAACATGTGGTTCTACCAGGAGACCAAGGACACCCAGACCAATGTCTTCATCAATAGCCTCGACAAGGGCACCCACATCATCGGCTATGACGTGTGGGTAACCAATTCCGGTGAGTTCACCTCGGGCATCGCCACCATCCAGTGCCAGTATGCTCCCCAGTTGAGTGCCCACAGTTCAGGCAAAAAAATCATTATTGAGGGCAATTGAGGCTTTTGATTTCTATTTTCGATATTTGTAATTTTATTTCACTGTCTAATAATGACTTGCAAATTTATATGGTCATTTTTTGACAAGTTTGAGGTAAAAAAAACAACAATTCATACAAACAAAATCCATGGTTTTTCATAATCATGGATTTGTTTTTGGATGTACCTTTGCATCGCAAACAGCATTTCTCCAAATTCACAATATAAAGAAATCACCTCTCCTCGTGAGAGAACATGATACATAAGAATTATATACGCTAAGGAAAAATCTTTTGATGGTAGTTAATGTTGATTAAATGATTATTTAAGCCCGACCTTAAGAATCTAAGCCTATTATTAAACGCAAGCAATAAAAAAACATGAGAATTAACGGTGTCTGCGAGAGCAGATGCCGTTTTTAGTGTTGCGTTTCAAAAAAAACATTAACTTTGCAAGCAGATTAACAATATAGATACAAGAATCATGGCTACTATCAAGACTATCGGACTACTGACGTCGGGCGGCGATGCCCCCGGCATGAACGCGGCCATTCGCGCGGTGACACGCTCGGCCATCTTCAACGGGTTTAAGGTTAAAGGCATTTACAGGGGCTACAAGGGCCTTGTCGAGGATGAAATTGTTGACCTGAAGACCCAAAACGTTTCCAACATCATCCATCATGGCGGCACCATCCTGAAGACGGCTCGCTGCAAGGAATTCAAGACAGTGGAGGGCCGCCAGCAGGCCTATGAGAACATCAAGAAGCACGACATCGACGCGCTGGTGGTCATCGGCGGCGACGGCTCGTTGAGCGGCGCCCGCCAGTTTGCCTCCGAGTTTGATTATCCCATTGTGGGCATTCCCGGCACCATCGACAACGACCTGAGCGGTACCGACCACACCATCGGCTATGACACGGCGCTGAACACCATCATGTGGTGTGTGGACCGCATCCGCGACACGGCAAGCAGCCACGAGCGCCTGTTCTTTATCGAGGTGATGGGCCGTGAGGCAGGCTTCCTCGCCTTGAACGGCGCTATCGCCACAGGTGCCGAGGCCGCCATCATTCCCGAGATATCCACCGAGGTCGATCAGTTGGCCGAATTGATTGAGAGAGGATTCCGCAAGAGCAAGAACTCATCCATCGTCCTGGTCGCCGAGAGTCCCGTCACGGGTGGCGCCATGGGCCTGGCCGAACGCGTGCGCAAGGAGTATCCCCAATATGACGTGCGTGTCACCATCCTGGGACACCTGCAACGCGGCGGCAGCCCCACGGCTCAGGACCGCATCCTGGCCTCACGCATGGGCGCTGCGGCCATCGATGCCCTCATGGAAGGCCAGCGCAACATCATGATCGGCGACGATGACGAGCGGATCATCTATACCCCCTTCAGCAAGGCCATCCGCCGCGACAAGCCCATCGACCGCAGCCTGCTCGATATCCTGCGGCGATTGTCGCTATAGGAAGATGACAGTTAAAACATGAGAGAAAGGGAGGCGACCAGCACGGTAACCTCCCTATCTTTTAACTTTTTATCTGCGTCCCTAGTGATACTTGGGCGATGGACCGTACTTGTTCTCGGTCCACTTGCTATCTAGCACACAGAATATCAAGAGAATAACAGTCATCATGCAGGCACCTAATGAGCACCCCATCATGATAGTCGCAAGGGCTGGGGACGACTGGATTGCATCAGCCATATCACGAGCCATGGCCAGTATCTCATCGGGATTGGTGCTGTTACCAAATAACTCATAATTAGAACCGATTAACAAGAAGAAAGACACGAGGTAGCCCAGCACCAGAATTGCCAGCAGCACGACCCACCAAGTGCCGTGATTGGTATCGTGCAGGCGGCGGCACAGGACCGAGAGTTGCGGCACAATCAGTGCCAGAGTGAATGCCATGCTCACGTAGCCAACTCCAGGCAGCACCATGCCAACAAACGACAAGCACCACGAGATCACATTCACAAACAGGACAAACCACCAGAACTCGCTGCGACGGGCACGCCCCTTGAAGTCAAAATACTTCCTGAAACACGTCTTAACTGCCGTGACAGGATCCATCATGGCACTGGCTGTCACACGAGGCTGATAGGGTGTCGCAGGCTGCTGCGGTTGATTAAACACGGGAGGTTGCTGTTGTTGATTCTGTTGTTCCATTTCAATTATGATTTTGGTTAATAATAGTACTTGGGCGACGGGCCATACTTGTTTTCCTCGGGCTTGCTGTCCTGCAATGTAAAAGCCAAGATGACAATCGACAATGGGGTTGAGAGCGGGAGAACGACCAACGCAACCCACACCATGACATCTTCCATGGCATCTCCAACTGCCATCATGCTCTCATGCCCACCTTGTTTAATGAGAAAGGTCAGCAATAACATCACCATCAGGACGGCTAATGGCAGCGCATCGGCCAAAGCGAGCCAACCGCTGTGGCCCGTGTCATGCAAGCGACGAGTCGTCGCCGACAGTTGCGGGATAAACAAGATCACAGCGAGAGCGACACCCAGGCAAGTAAAGAAATTGAACAGCGACCCATCATTAAACATCGTGAAGAAAGAGCCTAGAAAACTCAGGCCCCACTGCACCAGGAACCCACACAGAAAGAACCACCAGAACTCACTGCGGCGTGCACGCCCCTTGAAGTCAAAGGACTTGCTCACACACGTCTCAACGGCCTCAAGCATTCCCATTGAGGGAGATACCATGGGGATGGGTTGACCCATGGCCGCTTGTGAGTCACCTTCCGGCAGTGGATTGCTCACTGGGGGTTGTAATTGCCGGTCTGGTTGTTCCATTTCAGTTATGATTTTGGTTAATAATAGTATTTGGGCGACGGGCCGTACTCGTTTTCCCCGGGCTTGCTGTCCTGGAGCGTGAACACGAGGACGATGAGGTTAAGGATGAAGGTCACGCCAGCCGACACCAGCATCGTTAGGACAGTTACCGGCAACATCGTTGTGTCCTCATGCAAAATAGCAGTGAACAAGAAGCATACCGACGCCACATAGGGCACCAAGGGGATTAAACTGAGAATGACCCACCAGCCACTACGCCCCACGTCATGCAGGCGGCGCGTCTGGGCGGCATACACAGGCACGATCACCGCGATTAGGGGGATGCATGCGATCAAGAACACTGGCAAGAGACGGGACATCATGGCCACGTCATCTACCAGCATCTCATCAAGATGCTGAAAATTGACGGCAAAGGCAATGGCCACGGCCAGTGCGCTCCACGCCACCGTGATGATATAATAGGTCAAGTAGCCCCACCAATATTCACTGCGGCGCGCACGCCCATTGAAGGTCAATCCTTTACGCCAAAACATCTTATTGGCCTCGACAAACTCCAGCATGGGGCGCTCCTTGGGATAGACCGGATACTGGGGAGAGGCCTGCTGCGCCTGCTGCGTGAACACAGGGGGCTGCTGCTGTTGATGATTCTGCTGTTCCATATCTACATCCTTAATTTTTGCCGATTCTGGTGACATTCACTAGTATCATGAGCAAAATTACTGCATTTTCACGCAAATACAAATTTTTAGCCTAAAAAATGGCAATGATATAGATGTTGGCCCGAACCCTGCGGGGCTAATGCGTATTTCACGAATTAGTTTTAATCATTTTTTCGTGAAATACGTTTTCTTCGTGAAAATTTGCATTAAAAAACTTTTCAGGGCCAACTGCTATATTGTTTCCCTAAAAATTGCTGAATCAAGGATACTTGGGCGACGGGCCATACTGGTTCTCGCCATGCCTGCTATCTTGCAAGAAGAACACCATGAGAACCAGGGAATAGAACATATAAATGAGCATTATCTCGTCCCGCACATGTGCATCAAAGCAATCAGTCACCACAAGAGTCACAAGAAACATCACAATCACCGGAGCCATCCACCAGCCGCTGCGGCCAGTGTCATGCAGGCGGCGGACGGCCACCGCGACGCTGGGCAAGAGCACGATATACCCGGCCAACATCCTCAACACCTCGATGCCGAACCAATCATCCAACAATCCATCCAGGAAGCGGCTGACAAGAGCCAGCAATCCGGTAAACACCATGAACGACCAGTACTCGCTGCGGCGCGCGCGCCCAGTGAAGTCCACATATTTCTTGAAGCAGACCTTCACCGCCTCACAGAACTTGAGTTCGGGCAACCCTTGCGGGTCGTTTGATTGATAACTGAACATTGACGATTCCATTATACTTAATTTTCAGACCTATAGGCTACATTTTCTTAGCGAAAATTTGCATTAAAAAACTTTTCAGGGCCAACTGCTATATCATTGCCTAAGTTGATTAATAATCATCTTTAATGTTACAATCATATGTACTTGGGCGACGGGCCATACTTGTTGGTGCCCCGTTCACTGTCAATGCAGGAAAACACCAGCAGCAGCAACCCCAACATCACATCAGAGGCATTGACGGCCAGCAACAAGGCACCAGACAACATAGATGTCTTGAAGGCTACCGAAATCTGCTCCATCTCGTTCAGGTCCAGGGCTTGTGTGCCCAAAATGAAGAACGGAACAATCAGGCAAATGACTGTCGCAACAACCGACCACAAAACCCACCAGCCGCTACGGCCGATGTCATGCAACCGCCTAACCTGTACCGACAAGGCCGGAATCGCCAGCAGAAATAATGCCAAAATACCGATAAGGACCAGAATCAGGGACAACAGGCCCAGGGCAGACCACACCCCAGAGTCAAGGCTGATGACCGCACGCTCATCAAGATAGGCTACCACCAGCAGCGGCAACAAGGGCACCAACACCACCAGCGACTCAAACAGGAAAAACCACCAGTACTCGCTACGGCGGGCACGGCCCTTGAAAGTGGCATACTTGTCCAGACATTGCCCGATGGCCTCTTTAAAACTCATGCGGGGCGTCACACCGTCGGGGAACACCTTGTTAATGCTCTCTTGATACCTTTCCTGCCCCAATTCCATCGAGGGGCTATATCCTTCTATCAATTCCATAATCATTACTGTTTTAATTGTCATTACTCACATTGTCCCGCACATAGCCCCCATAGTGGCTAAGTGCATTGCAAATATATCGAATGCGCTCCTACCCATCAAGAGATATCAAGGGCAAAAAGCGCTTTTGTCTATTTTTTAGACACCAAAGCGTAAAAAAAATAGACAATCGGCGGCTTTACCCATCCCTTGCCGCATGCAGCGAGCATTTCAATCAAAAAAACGGTTTTTCGCCCCATCAGTAGGCAATCTTTTTGTAATTTTGCACCCGCATTTTACAAGATTGACAATGAAACAGAAGATCAAGATATGGCTGGAGTGCTTCAGGCCGCGCACGTTGCCCGTTTCGCTGAGCGGTGTGATCATCGCCATCGGCCTGGCCAAGTGGCACCAGCACTTCCAGTGGATTCCCGCGATGTTGTGCCTGACATTTGCCCTGCTGGCCCAGATTGCGTCCAACACCGCCAACGAGTACTTTGACTACCTGCAAGGCACCGACAAGCCAGGCCGCGTGGGCCCGCGCCGCGGCGTGACCGAGGGCGACATCAAGCCCGAGACGCTGCGCAACGTGACCTTCGGTCTGCTGGCCGTGGCCTGCATCGTGGGCTGCTGCCTCATCCCCTACGGCGGCTGGTGGCTGCTGCCGGTGGGCATCATTATCGCGCTGGCCGCCCTAGCCTACAGCACCGGTCCCTATCCCCTGTCCTACCACGGCCTGGGCGAACTGACGGTGTTCATCTTCTTTGGCATTGTTCCGGTCAACCTCACCTATTATGTGATGGCACTGCGGTTCGACCCGCTGGTCTTGCTGTTCTCCATCGCCATTGGCTTGATGGGAGTTAACGTGTTGTTGATCAACAACTACCGCGATGTCGAGGACGACCGCGCCGCCGGCAAGAATACCCAGACGGTGATGAGAGGTAGGCCTGTGACCGCCTTTGCCTATCTTCTTAACGGCTACACCGCCATGGCGATACTCGCCGTGTTCTGGTTCATGATTGCCTGGTTCAAGGTATTACCCCTGTGGGCCCTGCTTATCCCCGTCCTCTACCTTGTTATGCACACCGCCACGTGGTACAAGTTGCGCCACCGCGACGGATCAGCCCTCAACCCGCTACTGGGCGAGACGGCACGCAACATGCTCATTTTCACTATTCTTTTTACGATTCTATTCATCATTTATTCCTGATAAATCATGGCCCTGATCGACGACATACGCGCCCTGCGCATCGCTGACTATGACTACCCGCTGCCCGACGAACGCATCGCCAAGCACCCGCTGGCCCAGCGCGAGCAGTGCAAATTGCTCTATTACAAGTGTGGACAGCCCATCGAGGAGAGACGCTTCTGGGAAGTGCCGTCGCTGCTGCCCGAGCGCTCCACACTCATCTATAATAACACGCGCGTGATCAACGCCCGCCTGCGATTCCGCAAGGAGACGGGTTCGACGATCGAGATCTTCTGCCTCGAGCCGGTCATGCCCCGCGACTATGAACAGATTTTCCAGACCACAGGCCACTGCGTGTGGCAGTGCCTGGTGGGCAACAGCAAGCGCTGGAAACAAGGCCCGTTGACCCAGGCCGTCACTATCGACGGTCGGGAAGTGACCCTGAGCGCCACCCGCGGCCAGCAGCGCGGCAACGCGTGGGAAATCGCATTTGACTGGGAGGGCGCCATGGCGCAATGCACCTTTGCCGACGTGCTGCAGGCCATCGGCGAAATACCCATCCCACCCTACCTGAACCGCGGCACCGAGCAGAGCGACACGACCGACTACCAGACCGTCTATAGCCACATCGACGGCAGCGTTGCTGCCCCCACGGCGGGCCTGCACTTCACCGACGGGGTGCTGCACGAGTGTGACCAGCGAGGAATCGCGCGGCGAGAAATCACCCTGCACGTGGGCGCCGGCACGTTCCAGCCCGTCAAGAGCGAGCACATCGGGGACCACCCGATGCACTACGAGTTCATCAGCGTGCCCCGCGACGTCATTCTGGACATCATCAATGCCTCGGGGCCCATTATCGCCGTGGGCACCACCAGTGTGCGCACCCTCGAGAGCCTGTACTACATCGGCCAGATACTGGAGGACCACCCCGATGCCGACGAGGAAGCCCTCACCGTCACCCAGTGGATGCCCTACACCACGCCGTGCCAGATACCGACACGCAAGGCGCTGCAGAACATCGTTGACTACCTGGACCGTCATCATGCCGACACCTACATGGGCAGCACCCAACTGATGATTGCCCCAGGGTTCCAGTACCGCATCGTCGGCGGCATGATCACCAACTTCCACCAGCCGCAATCGACGCTGTTGCTGCTCGTGGCGGCCTTTGTGGGCAACGACCAGTGGCGCCCCATGTATGACTACGCCATGCAGCACGGTTTCCGCTTCCTGAGTTACGGCGACGCCCAGTTGCTGCTCCGGTAGCCCGATGATTCATCTATAAAAAAGGACAATTGGTCGCATTTTTATGCCTGTAAAGGCAGAAAAGCGGCCTCTTATCATTTCCAGTGGTTAAACTCGGCATCATGATTGCAGTCTAAAAGACAAACAAAATCAATTCAGATCACTTGTATAACATTCAAATACTACACGATTATGAAAACTTCTGTTAAAAACATGATGATGAGCCTCGCGCTCATGGGATGCCTGGTCATCGGCGCATCCGACGCTTCGGCCCAAGGCCGCAGTCGTTCACATGGAGGCAGCACCAGCAGAAGCCAATCGGCGGCTGTCTCGCGTTCTAGCAACCATTCCACTGCACCCACCGTGAGCCGCAACTCCGGCACCAGCCGCAGCAGTTCGGCCACACCGCAAGTGAGCCGCAGCAGTTCGAACTCTGGCCGCAGCATGTCCAGCGCCCCCAAGGCCAACCGTGACAACATGAGCCGCAGCCACTCGACCACCGCTCCACAGGTGAGCCACAGCAGCACGCGCAGCATGACCACCACTCCTCAGGTCAACCGCGACAACGTGGGCAGCCGCAGCGGCCATGGCGCCACCACCCGCGGCAACGACGGCAACGGCTTGACCCGCCGCAGCGACAGCACGCCCCGCGTAACGCCTCAGAGCCCCTCGGCCAGCGACCGTAGCGACAAGTCCCGTTACAGTGACAATGACCGCAAGAGCCACCGTCCCAGTGGCACCCGTCCTGGCGACAGCATCGACAACGGCAAGAAGGGTCATGGCGACAACAAGGGCAATGGCGGCCGCCCTGGCGGCAACCGTCCCGGCGACAACAAGGGCAATGGCAGTCATGACAACAAGGGCGGCAACCGTCCTGGTGGCAATAACTACAATCCTGGTGGCCACGATAAGGGCCACGGCGGCGGCAACCACCACGGCTACGATCCCAAGCACCGCTTTGATTACAGCAGCCACCACTACCGCGATCAGTTCAGTTGGAATCACTCGCACCACAACTGGAGCCGTCCCCTTCCTCCTCCCGCGCGAGCACACCGTCCCGCTCCGCTCATCTGGAGACGTCCCGTGATTCCCGCCGGTTGGCATCCCTATGCTGGAGCACCCGTCATCGACCGCATCCTGGGTCTCATGTTCGGTTCCCTCTATGAGGCATCGCTCGACCACCTCTACTACAACGGCTACTTCATCGACGGCTATGCCGACAACATCATCTACCTGAGGGATGTGTCGATGCTCAACCTCTACTGGCCCGATGCGATGCTGAGTTACGAGTACGGCAAACTGGCTAACGCGCAGTTCGTGTACCACAGCAGTTACTACGACAGAAGCCGCTTCGACAGGGCATACAACAGCCTGTGCAGGATCTACGGACCTCCCGTCTTTGACGACGGCATGACCATCAGTTGGTATGGCGGCAACAGGACCGGATGGGTCACCCTGACGATGAATGATTCCTACGGCGACTACTATACCACCATGTCCATCGGATACTAATATACTCAATACATACGCACGATTATTCTGAATCACCGGGAGGCGGACAGCGACAAGGGCTGCCCGCCTCCTGCATGAAAGGACCGATAGAGAGGAAAAAGGCGCTCTGATTACGGCTAGCCCTAAATCAATGAATCACTGGGCAAAAGTGGTAAAAATCACCTAATTAATGTCCGAATCAGCACTACCGATTCCAGTAACTTTCTAAATTAACAATTTTTTTTGAGAATTTTACAAATATTAGAGCAAAAAATTTGTCTGGTATTATTAATCTCCATAACTTTGCACCAAGTTTTTTCATAGGATTAGATTTTTAAGGTTTAAAGTGTATGGTTGTTGGGAAACAACCATACATTTTTTTGTTTCATATAGGACAAATGGGAATAACCGCCAAGTGCTTTTTTAAAAGACAATGACACGGCTTGAATTGAACATACTGGGATGCGGGAGCGCGACGATGACGCCGCGCCACCAGCCGTCGTGCCAAGTGCTCAACGTGCGCGACAACCTGATGATGATTGACTGTGGCGAGGGCGCCCAACTGGCCGTGCGCCGCATGGGGCTGAAGTTGATGCGCTTGAACCACATCTTCATCAGCCACCTGCACGGCGACCACTGCTTCGGCCTGCCGGGTCTGGTCTCGACGATGGCACTGCTCAACCGCTCTGGCTCACTGACGATCCACACCTTCAAGGACGGTGCGGAATTGTTCGGGCAGATGCTGGACTACTTTTGCCGCGAACGTCCGTTTGAGGTGAGGTTCAACATCATCGACACCCACAAGCGCATCATCCACGAGGACGACGCCATGACCGTCACGACATTCCCGCTCGTGCACCGCGTGCCCGCCGTGGGGTTCCTATTCCAGGAGAAGCCCAAGTTGCGCCACATCATCGGCGACGAAGTCAGACGCATGGAGATTCCCCACTACGCGATGAACTCCCTGCGCCAGGGCAAGGACTGGATCACTCCCGAGGGCGAGGTGATACCCAACGAGCGGTTGACTACCCCGGCCGACCCATCCATCAGTTACGCCTATTGCAGCGACACCAAGTTCTCGCGCCGCGTCATCAAGAGTGTCGAGGGCGTGGACTGGCTCTACCACGAGGCCACCTACGACGACAGCCTGCGCGTCAAGGCCCACAAGCGCTACCACAGCACAGCCGTCGAGGCCGCGACTGTGGCCCGCGAGGCCGGCGTGGGTCAACTCATCCTGGGCCACTTTTCCAAGCGCTATCTCGACGAGACGCCGTTGCTCGACGAAGCCCGCAGCGTGTTCCCCAACACCCGACTGGCCAATGAGGCCATGGTGATTGATCTCAACGCCAAATAACGGATATCGGTTAACTAATTACTGTTAGAAATCAGACGCAGAGAATATCCTTAATATTATTACATTTTTTAACAGTCGTTAAAAGTAAAAACTTTGAAATTTTGTTTAAAAACCTTGAGTTTTATTTCGCAAAAGTCTAAAAATCCCCAATTGGGCTCAATTTAAGTAAATTTTTCTTTATTGTTTGAATAATTTGTATTTCCTTTGCAGTCTCAAAATTGTGAACATACATTTTTAACAATAACAATTAAAAATTACGACTATGTCTGAAATTGAAGAAAGAGTAAAACAAATTATCGTTGACAAGTTAGGTGTTAGCGAGGCAGAGGTGACTCCCGAAGCAACCTTTAGCCAGGACCTGGGTGCTGATAGTCTGGACACTGTAGAGCTGATCATGGAATTTGAGAAGCAGTTCGACATCAAGATTCCCGATGACAAGTCTGAGACCATCCAGAACGTTGGCGACGCCATCAAGTTCATCGAAGAGGCTAAGGCAGCCGAATAATTTCTTTTAATTTCCTAGAATTACCACATGGAATTAAAGAGAGTTGTGGTAACGGGTCTTGGTGCCATCACTCCCTTAGGACTGGACGTTGAAACCACTTGGGACAACGCCCTTAAAGGGGTGAGCGGTGCAGGGCCTATTACCCATTTTGACACGACACTGTTCAAGACCAAGTTTGCCTGCGAACTTAAGGGTTTTGATCCGCTCAACTATGTGAGCGATCCCAACGACCGCCGCGAGATCAAGGACTTCAAGCGCAATGACCTGTACACGCAGTACGCGCTGGCCTGCGCCAAGCAAGCCGTTGAAGACGCCAATCTGCTGGCCGAGGGTATCGACCGCGACGAGGTGGGTGTGATTTTCGCATCAGGCATCGGTGGTCTTCACACCTTTGAGGAACAGGCTGGTGACTATGCCAGGCATGAAGACCGCGGCCCCATGTACAGCCCGTTCTTCATCCCGACGATGATCGCCGATATCGCCGCAGGCCAGATTTCGATCAAGTACGGCTTCCGCGGTCCCAACTTCGGCGTGGTTTCGGCATGCGCCACATCGACCAACGCGTTGATCGACGCGTTCAACTACATCCGCCTGGGCAAGGCCAAGGCTATCGTCACTGGCGGTAGCGAGGCTCCCCTGTTCCCCGCCGGTGTGGGTGGTTTCAATGCCATGAAGGCCATCTCGCTGCGCAACGATGACCCCGAGGGTGCCTCAAGGCCCTTCAGCGCATCGCGCGACGGTTTCGTCATGGGCGAGGGCGGCGTTTGCCTCGTGTTCGAGGAACTCGAGCATGCCCTGGCACGCGGCGCCAAGATTTATGGTGAGGTTATCGGCGGTGGCATGAGTGCCGACGCCTATCACATCACCGCCAGTCACCCCGAGGGACTGGGTGCCAAACTCGTGATGCAGCGCGCTATCGAGGATGCAGGCATCAAGCCCGAGGATGTTGACTACGTTAACGCCCACGGCACCTCTACTCCGGTCGGCGACCTGAGCGAGGCTCAAGCCGTTAAGGACGTGTTCGGTGAGCATGCTTACCGTCTCAACGTGAGCAGCACCAAGTCGATGACCGGCCACATGCTGGGCGCTACCGGCGCCATGGAGGCCGTCTTCTGCCTGCTGGCTTGCCGCGACGACATTGTTCCCCCCACCATCAATCACGCCGATGGCGACGAGGACGAGAAAATCGACTACAAGATGAACTTCACCTTTAACAAGGCTCAGAAGAGAACAGTAAACATCGCACTTTCCAACACGTTTGGTTTCGGCGGACACAACGCTAGCATCATTGTCAAGAAGTACCAGAAATAACCCCTGGGATATAAAGACTGCCGATGCTACTTAGCAACGCCATATCACTCATAAGGCTCCTTTTCGTCAAGGATAAGGGGCTTTATGTTTTTATTCATGGCATCACCGGATATTATCCCCGAGACATCCGCCTCTATCAACTGGCCATGATACACCGCTCCAAGCCGGTGAAGATGCCCGACGGGCAATGGGCCAACAACGAGCGTCTGGAATTTCTGGGCGACGCGATTCTCGACGCCGTCGTGGCCGACTTCCTCTATGACGCCTTCCCAGGCAAGCCCGAGGGCTTCTTGACCTCGACGCGCGCCAAGATCGTGCAGCGCGAGAGCCTGAACCGCATCGGTAACACGCTGCACATCGACAGCCACGTTCATGCCGTGGCACACACCTCTTCCCACAACAGTTACATCTGTGGCAACGCCATGGAGGCGCTGGTGGGCGCCGTCTATCTGGACCAGGGCTATAAACGTTGCCGCAAGTTCATCATCGAGCGCCTGGTCAAGAAGCACTTTGACCTCAACGACCTAGTCAAGACCGAGCAAAACTTCAAGTCACGCCTCATCGAGTGGACCCAGAAGTACAGGGTCACCATCGAGTTTGAACTCGTTGACTCCTACAACGACGCCGACAAGAACCCAGTCTTCCGCACAGCGGTCATCCTGGGCGGCATATATGCCAGCGACGCCGTGGGCTACAGCAAGAAGGAATCCCACCAGAGCGCGTCCAAGAAAGCCCTGGACCGTCTGACCCAGGACCAGCAGTTCTGCGAGCAAGTCCTCTCCACCGCTGCCAACTGATCCACATCCGGTTCAGCACAGCCTCGATCTATTCACCCAAAACACATCATCACGGATTCACGCGACGCCGACAAGACGTTGCTTCCAGCCATTTATATAATATCCACTCTTATCATAACTGCATGAATGCTGACTATTAATTGCTATAACAGTCATTGAAATCAATAGTTAAGTAATTTAATATTAAACACTTAGCGGCATTGCAACCTTGCGCGGGATTTGGTAGCAGACATTTTCGCTGAAGAGAGTCACGAATAGACATGCGGGCGCTAACAAACGTGAAAAAGTAAAAAATTTGCTTTCATTTTGCAGAGGTATTGTCAAGTTTTTGTAACTTCGCAGGTCTTTGCGGTCCAAAAAACCGTCGAAACAACCGGATTTATATGAAACCCATTACCAACATACTGCTAGTCCTGGCACTCGTCTGCTATGTGTTCCTGCCGTTCTTTGACATCTCATTGCACGGCTCGGTCACCGGTCTGGAGTTCACTGCCGGCACCATCTCACAATTCCTGTCGCTGGGCAATGTCATTGTCGCGCTGCTGCCATTCATCGCCTGCTTTGGCGCCATTGCGCTCAATTGCCTCAGGGGGCGCTGGTGGGTTCTGGGAACCATCGCCTGCATCCTCTTGTGGTTGTGGTTCTACATGGACACCAACAGCATCCACGGCATCGTGCTGCAGCACAGTCCAGAGGTAACGCCCGGCAACGACATGGGTGAGGGTTTCAAGATTCAGGATTTGGGCATCGGCTACAAGATGTCGTTTGCGCTCACCGCGTTGTCCCTCATCTCGGCTGTTATTTCCCTGCTGCCGTTCAAGTTCAACGAGACGATCGAGAAGGCCGTGGACGACACCTTTGAGGACGGTCGCCGCCATGTGCGCGAGGAGTTCAGCCGCCTGGAGAGCAACCTGCACAAGCCCCACCGGGCCAAGCATCAGTCCCCCACTCCGCCGCCCGCTGCCAGCGAGGAGGAACCCGCCAGCGAGCCCACAGTGGACAAGGAAGACCCATCACGCTTCATGCCCCACGAGTAACGACAACAACCCACTCAACAATACAAAAACAGCCGGACTGCCCCACGCAGCCGGCTGTATTCTTTTTTCGGACGCTTCAACAGAGGGGCATCCATCCCTCCTGTCGGGCTACTCGGGATGATGCATGTCGATGCGCTTGAAGGTGAGCGGAGTGGTCACACGCAGCGTGTTCTTGCTGGCGCCGTAGAACAGGACACGGCCGCCCAGCACGTCATAGTTGGCCAGGATGCCATGCACATCATTGAAGGACATGTCGCCCATGTAGATATAATCGTGATCCAGGTCCACGCTGTGGAGCAGCGCCCACTTGCCCGAGAAACTGCCCTGCCACAGCAGGCGCCAGTCGGGATCCTCGGCCGTGGCCAGGTTAATCAACTCATTGTAATATCCCGTGAAGGTGCTGTCCTTGGTATCGAAATCATAGGACATCTCGATATAATGGACCGAGTCATCATACTGATAGACCCACTTGCCCTCCATAAACTTGTGATAATGGCGCTGCAACTCAACGGTTTCCAGGGTCGTCCAGTCGGTCTCGAAGACCTCATGA
This sequence comes from uncultured Porphyromonadaceae bacterium, assembly GCA_946414395.1. Lineage (GTDB taxonomy): Bacteria > Bacteroidota > Bacteroidia > Bacteroidales > Muribaculaceae > Sodaliphilus. The sequence goes on from CAMKOE010000014.1 coordinate 42,020, forward strand.
TCGCCCTCACACGCCACAAAGGACATCAATGCCCAAGCACACGCCAGAGCCAAAAACATTTTTCTACCCATAACCGGTCAGTTAGAATAAACCTTGTTTCTATTACTATAAAAACGCAGGCGCGGCATGATTATTGCCAGCGCCTGCCACTTTTTAGGCTGTTTGCCGGGCCGTGGAAGCAATCAATTGCCCATGGCACCTCCAGCGGGATTATTGCCCGTGCCGCCCGACTGCTTGCCGCTGCCGATGAGGTCGTCGTTCTCAATCGACTTGTCGGCCTTCTTGACGTGTGTCGACAGGGAGCCAAAGCGGTAACTTACCGAGATGGCGAACTTGCGGCCCTGGCGCTGTTCATATCGGGTCCAGCCAGTGACGTCACCCTGGGTGATGTAAGTCTTCATACCCATGTACTTGCCACTGAAGGGGTTCTGTGCCACCAACTGCACCGTCAAGCGGTCCTCCTTGAGGAAAGAGCGCTGCAGGCTGAAGCCGTGGAAAAACACTGTGCCCATGCGGCCATACAGGTCACTGATGCCGCCACCCCACATGCCGGCAAAGCCCGACAACTGCAGTTTCCAGGGCAGGAACTGGGTGACGTTGGCAAAGAAGTTGCCGCTGATGCGGTCATTCTTCAGCCCGAGTTCCTCGCTCTTATAGTAGTTGTAGCCGATAGAGCCGTTGAGCATGAAGTTGGTCTTCTGCGTCATCATCCACTGCACAAAGGCCGAGATGGTCGTCGAGTAGGTCTTGAGCGTGTTGGCATAGGTCGATACCTGAACCAGTCCGTCGGCCCACTTCACGGCGCCGATGCCGTTGCTGCTGAACTGGAACTGCGGCGTGATGTTGAAGGTCAACTTGGGGCCCACGCGCATGTAGGTCAGGCTCAGCGAGTGATAATGGACGCTACCCAGGTCGGTGTTACCATAGGAGCGGCTCGTGGGAGTCTCAATCACGGCAGGATTCAGGTAACTGATGCCCGGGCGATTGATGCTGGCAGCATAGGAGAGTTTCAGACTATTGGCAAAGTTGAACTGGTAGCGCAGGCTGGCACTGGGCACAAGGTCGTTGAGGTGGGCCTCGTAGGCATCCTGCTGGCCGTCGGGATAGGTGGCGCGCAAGAAACTGTGCTCATAGCGCAGTCCGGCACGGGCATCCCACGGGCCGCTGTGGAAGGTGTAACTCAGGTAGGCGGCTCCCACCTGGGTCACGTGCTTGTAGCGCATGTCCATGTCGTCATCGATGCCCAGGTAGTCCTGGATGTTGTGGCTGCGGTTCAGGCGATAGATATACTTGGCACCGGTCTCGATCTTGTGCTTCTCGGCCAGGGGACGCGTCCAGTCGAGTTGCACGGTGTGCTCGTTGAAGTCTTCCTTGCCGTCACTGTCGATGCCGTAGTAGGGCACGGGCAAATTGACGTTGTCGGTGTACTTGGAGTTATCCTTGTTCTTGTTGTGCCAGGCCGAGAGCATGTAACTCAGCGTGATGGTCTCGCCCTTGAGGCGGGTGCGGCGCTGGTAGTCGAGGCGGCTGTCCAGGCTATAACTGTCGGCACTGGTGTGATTGCCAATGCTGTAACTGTAGAGGGGGTCGCCCGTGGCGCTACGCATGATGCTACTGCTGGTGCCGCTGCCACTGTAGTCATAGGCAAACCCGCCCAGCGAGAGTGACAACAGATTCAAGGTGTCGGGCTCCCAACTGGCGCTCAGGTCTCCAAAGTGGACAGTCATCTTGTCCACATCAAAGTTGCCCTCATTCATCAATTCTGCCCCGCTCTGGGTGTAACGGTTCAGGGTCGTCGTCCTGGTCTGCTGGCCATTATTGCCATCGTGGTGGATGCCGTAATCGACCGACAGCACCACCTTGTCGAGTTGGGTGGTCAGGTTCAATGAGCCACCCACGGCACCCATGTGGTCGGCCCTTGCCGATGCCATGCCCGAGACGCCCTTGAGCGTCGAGTTGTCGGCCATAACGATGTTCAGGATCAAGGTCGTGCCCTCGGCGTCATACTTGGCGCCGGGCTCGGTAATGACCTCGATGCGCTTGACACTGCTGGCAGGCATGGCCTTGAGGATATCCTTGGCATTGCGCGAGAGTGAGGGGTCGGGGTGACCATTGCGGAAGATTTTGAAATTGGTCTGGCCATTGACGCGGATCTCGTCCTGGGCATCAACGCTCACCATGGGCACCTTGCGCAACATGGTCAGCACGTTGTTGGTCTTGCTGTCGGCGTCATCGGCGACACTGTAGCCGATGCGGTCCACCTCCTGCTTGATGAGTTGGCGCTGGGCCGTGACGGTGACATCCTTCAACTGGATGTTGTCAAACACGCTCAGCAACGAGTCATTGACCCACTCGTCGTCATCGCCGGGAGTGACAGGGGCCTCGCGCGTGAGTTTCAGCGACGTGGAGTATCCCATCTGGCTATAGGTGCCGTCCAGGATGTTTCCGTCCTTCAAGGTTGCCTTGTAACTGGCACCGATCTCGGGCACGTCAATCGTGACCTTGTCACCTTCGGCCTTGCCTTTGGCCTTGATGCCGAACGCCTTCTGCTCGGGCGAGTCGAGCGTGACAGTCAGCCCCTGCTCGTCCTGCTGGATGTTCAGCACAATGGGGATGGTGTAAGGGCCGGCAGTGATATTGCCCTTCCAGGCACCGCTATAATCCTGTGCCACGGCGGTAAAGGCGCTCACCATCACGGTGACGGCACATAATAGTCTAGATAAAAAAGAAAGTTTCATCATATTGTCGTTGAGTTTAGTTATTTCTGATTAATAGACGCATATACTACTTAAAAAGTTGCAAAAATACAAATATTTTCTACATCCAACCCTCAGAATCACAAAAGTTCCATGATTCTGGCGGTATCTTTTTTAAATCTCCAGTTTTCAAGCACCCATAGGACGGCAAACAGTATAAAATAATAGATACAATCCACAAGGAACTCTCCCCCAAAGGTGCCCTTGTAATGCAGTGCGGCAAATGTCAAACATGCCACGACGATAGCAATCTTGTTATACCATAACACCCTTGATCCCTCCTCACGGTTCAGGCGCAGGAGTTCGTTCACATCACGCGCCTTGCACATGTGCCGGTTAAACCGTATTGAATACCAGCCACTCCATGCCATAATTGCCGTTATCGCCACCATAGCAGCGATCTTGATACCTATTGATGCCGGGTAACCCTTCGAGATTAATATGGGGAATACAACGATCACAAGTATCACCACGGCCAGTTCGGTCTTCCAGCGAATTGAATATTTGGCTTTCAGGTCGCTGAATGACTTCATCTCTCCGTCATTTTTTTGTCTTGCTTCCATAATCTGTCGTTTTTTTAAATTGTTTGGGAACGATATAGCAGTTTTTTTATGCCCGAATGACGCTAAGTAAACGTATTTCACGAATAATAGTTAAAACTAATTCGTATAATTCGCATTAGCCCCGCAGGGTTCGGGCCAACATCTATATCATCGCCAATTGTTTTTTACTTATTAGACGCTCCCGGGGATAAAAAACTACATCATTTGAGCATATTTTTCAACTTGGCACTATTTTTGCAGGACAAGAAAGAAAAAATTAACTCATTTTTAATTGATTCAATCTTATGATACTAACGACAACTCCCCAAGTAGAGGGTTACACAATCAGAGAGTACAAGGGCATCGTGACCGGTGAGACCATCATCGGCGCAAACTTCATGAAAGACCTGTTTGCAGGCATCCGCGACATCGTGGGTGGCCGCTCAAGCAGTTATGAGAAGGTGCTGCGAAAGGCCAAGGACACCGCTATGGAGGAGATGATCGAGCGTGCCCAGCAGATGGGCGCCAACGCCATAGTGGGCATCGACATCGACTACGAGACCATCGGCGAGAGCAACTCCATGCTCATGGTCGCCACCAGCGGCACCGCCGTGGTCATCTAAGCTCTTTTCTTTCTATAGAAGGAAAACAAGAAGCACAATCAATACTACAACCTGAATTCCCAGATGTTTGTATTGATTGTGCTTCTTGTTTTCTTTTGATGATTATCTTCAGCGTTTACTTGGTGAGTTCGACGATGGTGGTGGCAGTGACATCGGCAATGGCGACGGGAATGGTGAGCGTGCGGGTATGCTTATCATAGGTCACACCTTGAGCCTTCTTGCCATTGATGGTCACCTTGCCAGGCTTATTGGTCGCCGGGATAATGATGCGATAATCCTTACTGGGCGCGTCGCCGTCGATGTTGCCGCGGCCCTGGATGGTAATCGTGTTGCGCTTACCCTGGGGCGTGGCGGTGAAATTGATCAGGCGGTGCTTGTCCCTGGCCAGCGTGCCCGTGGAGTGCAGGTCGTCGTCAAACAGGGTGAATGTCGAGGGATAATCGCTGGTGTAATAAATGATGTCCAACTTGTCGGGATTGTAGTCGCCCACGTTGTTCATCTCGTAGCAGGCCTGCGGGATGAAGGCTCCGGCGCGGACAAATAGCGGCAGCACCTCAAGCGGAGCGCTGTAGTTGACGGTCGTGTGGCCCGCATAGCGGCGCTCGGGATGGTTGATATCCACCCAAGTACCCTCGGGGAAGGTTATCTCGCGGCTCACGGCGCCCTGCTGCATCACGGGAGCCACCATCACGTCGCGGCCCCACAGGTACTGGTCCCAGATGTGGTCATAGCGGGCGAAGTTCATGTCGTCCTCATACATGCCCAGCGGGCGCACCATCGGCAGGCCGTTCCAGGCGTTGTCATAGGCCAGCGTGTAGTTATAGGGAAGCCACTTGTAACGTTCCTTGATGAGGCGCAAGGTCAAGTCGCCATATTCCTTATAGTGATAGGGTTCGGCCTGATAGGTCGAGTGGGTGCGCAGCATGGGCGAGAAAAGGCCCAACTGCAGCCAGCGGATGTAGAGTTCGCCATCGCGCTTGTTATTGGGATCGACGGCAAAACCGCCCACGTCATGAGACATATAGCCCATGCCGCTCAGGCCCGCGTTGAGCATGATGGTCACCTGTGGTTGCAGGCCGCCCCACGAGCGGGAGACGTCGGTGGACCAGGGGAACACCGAGTAGCGCTGCAGGCCTGCCGTGCCGGCACGCATCATCACCATCGGGCGCCGGTCGGGATATTCCTCCTTGAACATGTCATAGATGATCTTGCTCCACTCGTTGCCGTAGTAGTTGTGGTACTGCTCGGCGGTCAAGCCGTTGTGGTGGCGTATCTCCAGCGGATGCTTCTCGGGCTCGCCCAGGTCGCCCCACCAGCCGGTCACACCCTCGTCGGTGAGCGACTTGTAGCGGCCTCGCAGCCACTGGCGCGTTGCGGGATTGGACACATCCAGCATGCCGCCCTGGCCCACCCAGATTGTTACCGTGTGGGTCGTGTCGGTGCCATCGGTCTTGCAGAAGAGGCCCTGCGGGTCCAGCAGGCGGTAGTTGTCGATGGCACGGCCATTGGTGAGCACATAGGGCTGCGAGATGGTCACCACGTTGACGCCCTGCTCCTTGAAGTCGCGCAGCATCTTGCGGTGGTCGGGCCACTGCTCGCGGTCCCACTCCAGGCGCCCCATATCCTCCTCCTTGCCATACCAGTACAGGTCGAACACGATGCCGTCCAGGGGATAGCCCTCACGCTTGAGTGTATCGACCACGCCCTCACTTTCGCGCTGGTCGTGGTAGCCATACTTGCTGGTGATGTAGCCCAGCGTCCACAGCGGCGGCAGTTCCTGGCGGCCCGTGAGCCACGTGTAGTTCTTCACCACGTTCTCGACGCGGCCATTGCCGTTGATAACGTAGTAGGACAGCGGCTGCGGGGAGGTTGAAGTGTACTCGATGCCCTTGTCCCCCAGATAGAGCGACGACTTGCAGAAGTCGTCAATCAGCACACCATAGCCCCGCGAAGAGATCACCATCGGCATGGTGATGCCCATCTGCCGGGTGCGCTTCTCGCCCATCTGGTAGCCATAGTTCTGGGCATTATAGTTGATGAGCGTGTCCCCCGCCAGATTCAGCGAATAACCACGCTCGCCCGCCCCGTAAAACGACTCGCCGCCATGATGCAGCAGGCTCAGCGTCGATGCACCGCGGTCACACAGGTCGGTGACATAATAGCCGTTGCGGCTGCCCACCGTGACACTGCCCAAGGTTTTGTCAAGCACCACCTTCAAGCCACTGCCGGTGAGCATCACGCTCATGTCTTCCATCTCCTCGACCTTCACCTCGGCCCTGGCGCTCTTGTCCAGTGCCAGCGAGGGCAACCGGGTGCCATGCCATCCGTCGGGCACCACGTCCACGCGCACGATGTCCTCGCCCACGGCGGTCACCGTGACCGTCTGCTGGCGTGCCACGTCGTTAAACGTCATCGTCGTCTGTTGGGCAGTGGCCGTCAAGGTCAACAATGCCACTGCTGCTAAAATCATTATCCCGTAAAGTCTCATATCAATATATACCTAAATTCTTCGTTTTTACACTTCATCGGCAAAGATAGCAGAAAACTCCAACAAAACAATCATTTTGCACCAACAAAGTTAGCCCCCCCGCTTTTACACTTGATGAAACTACGATAATTTCTAACTACTGATAAGGCTGCTTTTTATGATGGCTTCCGCACTCCATCACTTCACCTCAAAAAAAGGAGGGCGATGATATTATATAAACCCGTTGACGGGTTTAAAACTATTCTTGATCAATACAATTGATTCGTGAAATTCGCATCAGCCCCGCAGGGTTCGGGCCAACATCTATATCATTGCCTAAAATCATCAACATTGGCACCGAAGAATCAAAAAAATATTGCTATCTCACCATAATTTGGTTATGATAGTCGTTATTGCTCATCATCATGTAAATAGAATGTAAATAACCATGAATGTCAATTGTGGCTTGTTTCAAGATTTCATTGTAATTTTGCACTCACAAAAAAACGTCACGGATGCCCATTCGTGTAATCAGCAAAAATCAGAGTGCGGATGTCATTCGTGAAATGCGTGAGAATTGTAGTCTAAATATAAGGAGATGGAAGAATTTGAAACCGGCAAGCAGGCGCGACGCCGCACGCGCCCCACTCATGAGCCCGAAGTCGTGAGTGAATTTGGCAAACTGCCGCCCCAGGACACCTCGATGGAGGATGCCGTCCTGGGTGCACTGATGCTCGAGAAGGATGCCTACAACAACGTGTGCGAGATCCTCAAGCCCGAGGCCTTCTACAACCCGGCTAACCAGAAGATATATGAAGCCATCCAGTCGCTGGCTGCCAATGGCAAGCCCATCGACATGCTCACCGTGACCGACCAGTTGCGCACCAACAAGGTGCTTGACGAGGTGGGCGGCGCCATCCGCATCACCGAGTTGACCGGCCTCGTGTCGAGTGCCGTCAATGCCGAGTACCACGCCCGCATCGTCGCCCAGAAGTACCTCGCCCGCGAACTCATCAGTTACAGCAGCCAGGTGCAGTCGCTGGCCTTTGACGAGTCCATCGACGTGTATGACCTGATGCAGGAAGCCGAAGGCAAACTATTCGAGATCAGCAAGAACACCCTCAAGCGCGACGTCATCCCCATCGAGAACGCCGTGCAGGACGCCATCAAGAAGATCGAGGAAGCAGCCAACCGCGAGAACGGCCTCAGCGGCCTGGAGTCGGGCTACCACCAGTTGGACCGACTGACCAGCGGGTGGCAGAACAGCGACCTGATCATTATCGCAGCGCGCCCCGCGATGGGTAAGACCGCGTTTGTCCTGTCGATGGCCAAGAACATGGCCGTCGATTACAACTATCCCGTGGCCGTCTTCTCGCTCGAGATGTCGAGCCTGCAACTCGTCAACCGCTTGATCAGCAACGTCTGCTCGCTCGAGGGCGAGAAAATCAAGAGCGGACAGTTGACACAGCCCGAGTGGGAGAACCTGATGACCCGCACGCGCAGCCTGAGCACCGCACCGCTCTTTATCGACGACACCCCGTCGCTGTCCATCTTTGAGTTAAGAACCAAGGCGCGCCGCCTGGTGCGCGAACACGGCGTTCGCATCATCATCATCGACTACCTGCAGTTGATGAACGCCACGGGCATGAAATTCGGCAGCCGCGAGCAAGAGGTGAGCACCATCTCGCGCAACCTCAAGCAACTGGCCAAGGAACTCGACATCCCCATCATCGCGCTGTCGCAGTTGAACCGTAGCGTCGAGACCCGCGCCGCCGACGACAAGATGGGCAAGCGCCCGCAGTTGAGCGACCTGCGTGAGTCGGGCGCCATCGAGCAGGACGCCGACATCGTGTGCTTCATCCACCGTCCCGAGTATTACACCCACTCCAGCGAGGACGCCGAGGGCAACAACATCCGCGGTCTGGCCGAGTTTATCGTCGCCAAGCACCGCAGCGGTGCCACCGACACCATCCCGCTGCACTTCGTGAGCAAGTATGCCCGCTTCGAGAACCAGGGTGAGCAAGACCTCCTGGGCGGCGAGTCCACCTACGAGTCCAAGATGAATACTGGGCCCGACACACCTGCCCTCACCGGCGGTGCCTCCCCCGCCAACGACGGCTTCACCCCTCCGCCCCCCAACATGGACTTCATGCGCGGCCCCGGCGAGGAACCCACCCCGTTCTAATTCAGAGATAAGTGATGAGTTGGGAAGTGGGACATAATCTCCACGACTATATTGCCATTTCCAAGAAAATGGTTTATCTTTGTGACCACAAAATAATAGAACGGCATGAAGAGAGAAGAAATACTCGCATTATTCCAGAGTTATGAGGATGCGGCCTGCATGATTGACACTACCGAGTGCTGGAGTGCCCGGGAGTTGTGCTCCCTGTTAGGATATCAACAGTGGCGCAACTTTACCAACGTGATTGACAAGGCAAAAGAAGCCTGCAAGAACGCAGGTCACTCCGTTTCCGATCATTTTGCTGACGTCAGCAAAATGATTAACCTCGCAAAAGGCGCTCAGCGTCAGATAGATGACATCATGCTGACACGCTATGCTTGCTACCTTGTGGCACAAAATGGAGACCCTCGCAAACCGCAAATTGCTTTTGCACAGACCTATTTTGCAGTTCAGACCCGACGTGCAGAACTGATAGAGCAGCGTCTGCTGGAGATTGAACGTGTCAAAGCCCGTGCCAAACTGCAAGAAACCGAGCGCAAATTGTCGGGTATCCTTTATGAACGCGGAGTAAACGACAAGACCTTTGCGGTTATCCGTTCCAAAGGAGACCAGGCACTTTTCAGGTTAAGCACCAATATGATGAAACGCCGCATGGAGACACCACAAAGCCGTCCTCTCGCTGATTTTCTGCCGACTATCAGCATCAAGGCCAAGGACTTTGCTGCCGAAATGACCAGCGTAAACGTTCAAACCAAAGATCTCAAGGGTGAAGCATCCATTACCCGTGAACATGTGGATAACAATGCCGCTGTTAGGAAAATGCTCACCGAGCGCGGCATCATTCCCGAAAACCTCCCGCCTGCCGAAGATATAAAGAAGGTAGAACGCCGCCTCGCCAGCGAGCAGAAGAAAATGCTGAAAAACAAAAAGAAATAAAAGAGAACCATTATATCATTAAGATCAACAAGTCATGGAAAAAAATTAAAGATTACGCAACAGGCAAGCTTGTAAATAATAACCAGAAAAAGAAAAAGAGATCGCAGATAAAGTCAGGGAAGCAGAGAGCCAAAGAGCAAAAGCGAATGAAATAATGGCTAAAGAAATCGATTATGTAGAAAATATTATTATAAATTGCAAGATAGAATATAATGTTTAGCACAACAACTTTCATTATTCTCCACGTTTTACCGAAAATAATTGGTAATCTACAAAACAGAATTTGACATTCAATCGGTTATAATTTGCTTTTTAACAAACTGCTTTGTTTTTCAAGAAACAGTATCCTAAGTGTTGTTTTTTCCCGTAGTTTGTGGTGGATTTGCGGGATTATTGTTATTTTTGCGGGTTAGAAAGAAATAACTAAACCGATTAACCTACATATAATTATTTATTAGTAACAATGAAGAAAATGTTATTAGCAATGGCCATTATGATGGCTGCTGTGCCTGGTGTAAAGGCACAAGTGACACATGGCGTGAACCGCGCCGACATGAACCTGAGCGTGAAGCCGGGTGAGGATTTCTACGAGTATGCCGGTGGTGGCTGGATGAAGGCCAACCCGCTGAGCGAGAGGCCCGAATATGCCAGTTATGGCGTGTTTGACGTGCTGGCCGAGCAGAACGAGAACCGCCTGCGCGACATGTTCCTGGAACTGGGCAAGACCCAGCACAAGATGGGCACTGTTGACCAGAAGGTTGCCGACCTCTACAAGATGGCAATGGACAGTGACCGCTTGAACCGCGAGGGCGCACAACCCCTGATGGCCGACCTGGCCAAGATCAAGGCCTTCAAGAAGAAGGATCTGACCACCTTCATCGCCGACCAGCACCTGACCAACGGCAACCCGTTCTTTGGCATCGGCGTGGAGACCGACCTCAAGAACAGCGACATGAACGTGATGTGGCTCGAAGCTGGCACCAGTGGTCTGCCCGACAGGGACTATTACCTGAACACCGACGCCGACAGCAAGAAGATCCAGCAAGCCTACAAGAACTTCTTGACCAAGATGTTCATCCTCGCCGGCTATAGCAAGAAAGAGGCTAACCGCGCCAGCAAGACCATCTATGACATCGAGTACAAGTTTGCCCAGGCCAAGATGACCCGCGCCGAGGCACGCGACTATAACAAACTCTACAACATCCGCACGCTCGAGCAGTTGCAGAAGGACTATCCCGCCATCAACTGGAAGCAATACTTCAACCTGATGGGCACTCCCACCGTGGAGTGGGTCATCCTGACCGAACCCAAGGTGATGGCCGTGGCCAACGACCTGATGACCAAACTGAGTGAGCAGCAGATGCGCGACTACATGGCCGGCATCCTCATCCGCGGTGCCAGCAACTACCTGAGTGACGAGTTCGGCGAGACTTCGTTTGACTTCTATGGCCGCATGCTCAGCGGTCAGAAGGAGCGCCGTCCCCGCTGGAAGCGTGCACTGGGCTTCCCCAACAGCCTGCTCGGCGAGGCCGTCGGCGAGATCTACGTGAGCAAGTATTTTGCCCATGGCAGCAAGGAGAAGATGCTCAAACTCATCGGTGAACTGCGCAAGTCGCTGGCCGCCCACATCGCCGGCCTGACCTGGATGAGCGAGCAGACCAAGATCAACGCCCTGGTGAAGTTGAACGCCTTTACCGTCAAGATCGGTTATCCCGACAAGTGGCGTGACTATAGCGGCCTGACCGTCGATCCCAGCAAGAGCCTGTATGACAACATCAAGGCTGCCAGCCTGTATGAGACCCGCCGCAACCTGAACAAGATGGGTAAGCCCGTTGACCGCGACGAGTGGGGCATGACGCCGCAAACCGTCAATGCCTACTACAACCCGACGACCAACGAGATCTGCTTCCCCGCAGCCATCCTGCAGCCCCCCTTCTTTGACGTGGAGGCCGACGATGCCACCAACTTCGGTGCCATCGGCGTGGTGATCGGCCACGAGATGACCCACGGCTTTGACGACCAGGGCCGCATGTTCGACCAGTATGGCAACATGACCGACTGGTGGACCGAGGAGGACAGCAAGCAGTTCCAGGCCGCAGCCGAGAAGCTGGCCGCACAGTTCGACCAGATCGTCGTCGTCAAGGACCAGCACGCCAACGGTCACCTGACCCTGGGCGAGAACATCGCCGACCAGGGTGGTTTGCGCATCGCCTATGACGCCTTCCGCACCACGCAGCAATTCCGCGACGGCAAGAAGATTGACGGCTTCACGCCCGCACAGCGCTTCTACCTGAGTTATGGCCGCATCTGGGCCGACAACATGACCGAGGAAGCCATCTTCCAGCAGACCAAGAGTGACCCCCACTCCATCGGCCGCTACCGCGTGAACGCCACGTTGAGGAACATCGACACCTTCTTTGACGCCTTCGGCATCAAGGCTGGCGAGAAGATGTGGCTCGATCCCGCCGACCGCGCCATTATCTGGTAAACCAGTTATTGCATACCAAAATCAGGGCCCGCAGCGTCAAGTTGCGGGCCCTTGTTGATGTGATAGCCGATTCTTGCCGTTAGACAGGCAGGTGGAACAGGTCGATGGCGTTGCGGTCGGTGGTCTGGCTGACCTCCTCGGGGGTGACGCCCAGCGACTTGGCGATGAAGTCGTTGATGTGAGGGATATAGGCGCTCTCGTTGCGCTTGCCGCGGTGAGGCACGGGCGTCAGGAAAGGGGCATCGGTTTCCAGCAGCAGGCGGTCGAGCCCGATGGCTGGCAGCAATTGGGGCACGGTGCTCTTCTTGAACGTGACCACGCCGTTGACGCCGAAGTAGAAGTCTCCGCGCTGGCGAACGCGCTCAACGTCGGCGGGCGTTTCGGCAAAGCAGTGGAACACACCGCGGGGCACGGGGCAATCCAGGTGGTCGATGACATCCAGGATGTCGTCAAGGGCCTCACGGCAATGGATGATGAAGGGCACGCCCTTCTCGTGGCACCAGTGCAACTGGATGTCGAGGGCGTGACGCTGCTGCTCGCGCCAGGTCTTGTCCCAATACAGGTCGATGCCTATCTCGCCGA
>CAMKOE010000015.1 GCA_946414395.1 uncultured Porphyromonadaceae bacterium
ACACGTCGCAGTTCTCACACTTGGGCACCCAGCCGCACTCCTTGCAGCGCACCATGGGCGAGTAGCCGCGGCGGTTCTGGAACAGGATGACTTGCTCATTGTCCTTCAGCGCCTTGCGGCAGTCAGCGATGAGTTCGGTGCTGAACAGGCCGCTCATCTCGCGGCGCTTGCGAGCATCAATCGTGTTGATGACCTTCACGTCGGGCATCTTGATGTCGCCATAGCGGGTGAGCAACTTGACCAGGCCGTATTTTCCTTCGAGGGCCAAGTGATAGACCTCGATGGCGGGTGTGGCCGAGCCTAGCAGGGTCTTGGCGCCATGCATCTGCGCCAGGATGAGTGCTGCGTTGCGACCGTTGTAGCGGGGAGCGGGGTCCTGCTGCTTGTAACTGCTGTCGTGCTCCTCATCGACAATGACGAGGCCCAGGTTGGAGTAGGGGAGAAATACCGACGAGCGAACCCCGATGATGACGCACGGCTCGGAGGAATACAGCAGACGCTTCCAGATGTCCACGCGCTCGTTGTCGCTGAATTTGGAGTGATAAATGAGCAACTTGTCGCCGAACACGCGTCTCAGCCGCCGCGTCAACTGGGTGGTCAGCGCGATTTCGGGCACGAGATAAAGCACCTGCTTGCCCAGCCGCAGGGCATCGGCAATGAGGTGCATATAGACTGATGTCTTGCCGCTGCTGGTCACGCCGTGCAATAGCGTGATGGCATGCTGGCGCATCGACTGGTGGATTTCATCATAGGCGCGCCGCTGCTCGTCGCTCAGCGCGGGTGGCTCCTCGAGCACTGTGCCCAGGTCGGCAAAGCGGTTAATCTCTTTCTTGTAGATTTCTAGCAGGCCACGCTTCACGGCCTCGTGCAGGACAGCACCGCTGACCCCCGAGCGCTTGAGCAGATTGTCCTTGCTCACCTCGCGCACGTCGCCGCCCTGGAGCCAGCGTGACATGTCCAGGTAGGCCAGCAGCAGGCTTTCTTGCTTAGGCGCACGTTTTAACTGGTCAAAAAAATGGTGCAGTTTTTCCTCGTCTTCACGGGCTATGGTGAGACGCACACATGCCTCAGTCTTAGGACGATAGTTGTCGATAACGCGCTCGCTCACGTGCAGCGCATCCATGTCCAACAAGTGGCTGACATTTCGTTCTACGGTCTTGAAGCCGGTTGCCTTGGCAATTTCGGCAATCTGAACGCGTCCACGCTGGGCCGTGAAGTCCAGGATGACGCGTTCGCGGTCGGTCAACTGGCCAGGTTCGCTTTCCTCAAAGTCAGGATTGACACTGATGGTTGTCTCGCTTTCCACCTTGAGGCCTGAGGGAACCGCCGCTTTGTACACCTCGCCCACCGAGCACAGGTAATAGTCGGCGATCCACTGCCAGAAGTCCAGTTGTGGATGCCTCAGGATGGGCTTTTCGTCTAGTGGGCCCAGTATTTCCTTCACGTCATATCCTTTGGGCTCCCTGTCGTGCAGCATCACAACGATGGCCGTGAATATTTTTTTGCGCCCGAAGGGTACCAGCACACGCATGCCGATGGACACTTGCATGTCATCGGGGATGCGGTAGGTGTAGGTGCCAGGAATGGCTAGCGGCAATAACGTTTCGGCAAATTTGGGCATATCGTGTCTTGAAGATTAAATCTTTGCTTTAAAATTACGATTTATTTTTAATGTGAACCAGTTGTTTGATTGTGGAAAGTTTCTATAATGTTGTCAGATTGTTACAAGTCGATTTGTTTAAAGTATTACTTGTAAAATCTATTGTTAAATCACTAGGAATCAATGTGAATACTGTCCATGTAACTCTTGTAGATGCGGCTCTCCTTCCGGGCCGTTGCGGTCCAACTCACCTCGGCGGGGAGGCGCTGCTCGACGCCTCCTTGCAATAGTCTCACGGCGCGGTCGGTGAAGCGGTCCACGAAGTTCTCGCCCAGGTCGATCGCGTTCTCACGGCCAACGGCTTCGGCGGTGCCGATGACGTTGGTGGCGACTACATGTGCGCCGCATGACAGGGCCTCGATGACCACCAGGGGCAGGCCCTCAAGGCTGCTGGGCAGTACCAGCAGGTCAACGCAGTTGAGCAGATCGGGGATTTCCTCGGGAGGAACCTTGCCCGGGAACCAGCAGTTCACGCCTTGCTGAGACATCAATCGGCGGGTTTCCTCGAGTTGGATGCCGTCCCCGATGGCCCAGAACGTGAGTTCCTGGCCGAATTTCCGCTCGATTTCCTTGTAAATCTCGGGCAGTAGGGTGACATTTTTCACGGGTTCAAAGCGACCGACGAAGGCGACGACCTTCTTGCCGTCGTTTACCTTGTACAGTTCCCGCAAGCGCTCCCGCAAGGGCTCTTTATAGCACTTGAATTGAGCGCTGGCGCCATTGAGCAGTACCTCGGCGGGAAAGTTGTCGGTCAAGTCGGCATGCGCCTTGTCGAGCAGCCCCTGGCTGACAAAGAAATTGCAAGTGGCGCTGTGTAACAACTTGATGGTCTGCTCCTTGATCATGGGGTCGCGGGGTGGGTCGGTATAGATGCTTGCTCCGTGCCAGGTGATGAAACAGGGGATGTGCAGGTGCTTACCAGCAAACACGGCTGCGTGGCCCGCGATGCGGTCGTGGGCACTCACCAGGTCGTGGCCGCGCATTTCCCATCCCAGCCGGTGCAAGCGGCGAAGGATCGCCCGCGGCGGGGTGTGGAACAGGCGGTGCATGATGGCGTCGCTCCAGCGGCGGCGGAACCATGTCACGTGCACTCTCACGCCATCGGCGGTGATCTCGTCGGGGCGGTGATCAACGGGCTTACTGTGCCTGAGGCGGCGCATCAGCCAGCCGTCATACACTTGAAACATGTACACATCGATTTTATAATCAGCGATTTGCTGAAGGTGCTTCACGCGGCTGATCACCGCATTGAACACGCCCAGCCGCCTGTTGATATCGCCTTCAAAGAGAACCGCAATCTGTTTCATGGGCACGGGAGGTGAGTGGTTAATAATGTTGCTGTTTAGTCAAGCAAATTTACATATATTTATCCACTCCTGCAAACCGCATCGGGATTTTTGTCCAAAACACCACGAAAAAAGAGGCCAAACTGATGTTTGACCTCTTTCTAGTGGCGGGAGCCAGACTCGAACTGACGACCTTTGGGTTATGAGCCCAACGAGCTGCCACTGCTCCATCCCGCGATTTGCGAGTGCAAAGGTAATACTTTTTTGTGACGTGTCAAGTCTCTGAAAGCAAAAAATGTGTTTTTTAACATATTTTTAACCAAAAACAATAGTGTTTTGCCTCGTTTTGGACGTTTTTTTGTGCTCATGATGTGTGTTTACGTCCTTATTTTCCTCTCTAGGGTGTATCGAGTTCTGGGTATAAAATGGAGTGCATCATGGGTGCCTTGAGGGTGTCGCCCATTGCACGCCGACTGGTCGTGACAACAGGTGTACTGCAGTTGATGATGATAGAAAAATGCGATTGCTAATATGTTAAAGTAATACTTTAATAAGATATTTGAATTAATTAAATTATTAAATTATATAATCTACCGATTTAGAATTAATTATAATGCTATTTATAAAGTGTTGATAAATGTAATATTTTGGGCATAAACAACCCGCCTCGGGGAGTGCGTCCAGCCAGTTCTGGAACCTCCCCGAGGCGGGTGTTGACATTCAATTGAACAGGGTCGGTTTAGAGACCGATCTTCTTGAAGAAGTCGTTGCCCTTGTTGTCCACGAGGATGAAGGCCGGGAAATCGACGACGCGGA
Source organism: uncultured Porphyromonadaceae bacterium (assembly GCA_946414395.1). Lineage (GTDB taxonomy): Bacteria > Bacteroidota > Bacteroidia > Bacteroidales > Muribaculaceae > Sodaliphilus. Next base: position 3,763 of record CAMKOE010000015.1, read on the forward strand.
TTTTCCAAACGGCTTCCATGCCCAACTCGGGATACTCAACACACTCGATGCTCTTGATGCTCTCCTGTGACAGGATGGCAGCGGGACCGCCGATGCTTCCCAGGTAGAAACCGCCATGCTTCTTGCAGGCGTCGGTCACTTCCTGGCTGCGGTTGCCCTTGGCAATCATCACCATGCTGCCGCCCAGGCTCTGGAACAGATCGACATAGGGGTCCATGCGGTTGGCAGTAGTCGGGCCCATCGAGCCGCAGGGCATGCCTTGAGGCGTCTTGGCAGGGCCGGCATACAGCACGGGGTGATCCTTGATATACTGGGGAATACCCTCGCCGCGGTCATAGCGCTCTTTCCACTTGGCGTGGGCAATGTCGCGGCCCACGATGATGGTGCCGCTCAACGATACGCGGGTTGATACGGGATACTTGTCGAGGATGGCAAGGGTCTCGCTCATGGGACGGTCGAGGTCGATCTTGATGCCGTCGCCCTCACCTGCCTGGCGCAACTCTTCGGGAATCAACTGGGTGGGTTTGTCATCGAGTTTCTCGATCCACACGCCGTCCTTGTTGATTTTGGCCTTGATGTTGCGGTCGGCACTGCAACTCACGCCCAGGCCGATGGGACAGGAGGCGCCATGGCGGGGCAGGCGGACGATGCGCACGTCGTGTGCCATGTATTTGCCGCCGAACTGGGCGCCCAGTCCGATCTTGTAGGCCTCTTCGAGCACTTGTTTCTCGAGTTCCACGTCGCGGAAGGCGCGGCCCGTCTCGTCGCCCGTGGTGGGCAGGTTGTCATAGTAGTGGGTCGATGCCAACTTGACGGTGAGCAGGTTCTTCTCGGCGCTCGTGCCGCCAATGACAAACGCGATGTGGTAGGGCGGGCATGCTGCTGTGCCCAGGGTGCGCATCTTCTCGACGAGGAAGGGTACCAGCGTGCCGGGGTTGAGCACGGCCTTGGTCATCTGGTAGAGGTAGGTCTTGTTGGCGCTGCCGCCACCCTTGGTGACGCACAGGAAGCGGTATTCCATGCCCTCGGTGCACTCCAGGTCGATCTGTGCGGGCAGGTTGCAGCGGGTGTTCACCTCCTCATACATGCTCAGGGGAGCATTCTGCGAGTAGCGCAGGTTCTCCTGGGTGTAGGTGTTATAGACACCGCGGGCAAGGGCCTCCTCGTCACAGAAGCCGGTCCACACCTGCTGACCCTTCTCACCGTGGATAATGGCCGTGCCGGTGTCCTGGCACAAGGGGAGTTGCCCCTTGGCGGCCACCTCGGCATTGCGCAGGAAGGTCAATGCCACATACTTGTCGTTGTCGCTGGCCTCGGGGTCGCGCAAGATCTTGGCTACCTGCTCGTTGTGGGAGCGGCGCAACAGGAAGTTCACGTCGCGGAAGGCCTGCTGGGCAAGCATCGTCAAGGCCTCGGGTTCAATCTTGAGGATGGGTTTGCCCTCAAACTCGCCCACCGAAACGTAGTCGCTGGTCAGCCTGTAGTATTCAGTGTCATCTTTGCCCAATTGGAACATGGGCGCATAGCGGAATTCGGGATTGTTTGCCATAAAAAAATGTTGCTTGAATTATAAAAATTTATTGAGTTTTATTGAGTTGTTTATATTTCGGACTGGCAAAGTTAGGCATTTTCTTGGAGATTTCGGTGCCCGATGGCACAAAACCTGCTATTTGCCTCCATCAGGAGGCGGTCAAGAGTGGATGCCGTCGTCAAAGCCCAGGCGCTTGAAGTCGTCGGGCAGCGGGGCCGTGACATCGATGTCCTTGCCGCTCACCGGGTGGGTGAAGCGGATGCGGTGGGCCTGCAGCGAGATGCCGCCGTCGGGGTTGCTGCGCGGCGCGCCATACTTGAGGTCGCCCTTGATGGGGCATCCGATGGCCGACAACTGGGCCCTGATCTGGTGCTTGCGGCCCGTGATCAGGTCCACCTCGAGCAGCCAGTAGCGCTGGCTGGATGCGATGACGCTGTACTTGAGTTCGGCGCGCTGGTAGCCCTCGCGTGGAGTGCCGCTCACGCGGGTCTTGTTGCCCTGCTCGACGCTCTTTAGGTAGTGGACCAGGGTGTCGCTCTGCTTGGGGGGCTGCTTGCCCACCACGGCCCAGTAGGTCTTGTGGACGTCGCCCTTGCGGAACAACTCGTTCATGCGCGACAAGCCCTTGCTCGTCTTGGCCATCACGACCAGGCCGCAGGTGGGGCGGTCGATGCGGTGAGTCACCCCGACAAACACGTTGCCGGGTTTATTGTATTTTTCCTTGATCCACGCCTTCAACGAGTCGATGAGCGTGGGGTCGCCGGTGCGGTCTCCCTGCACGAGTTCGCCAGCGCTCTTGTTGACGATGATGATGTGGTTGTCGTCATATACTACTTCCATAATCTCTTTCTCAGTCGTGATAATTGCCAGTGTCGCCACTGTTGCACAGTGCAAAGGTACTGCCTTTCCCGCTAAAAACTGCCTTGTATTTTTAAAAAATGTGAAACTTGCCATCTAAATCCCTTGATGTGGCCTGGTGGAGTCGGGTAGGGCAGGCCTGTGTCACTGCCATTTTCGGTAAAATGCCCCCTGCTGCCCCGCGGCTCTATCTAAATATCTGTTTTTCAATACTTTAACCATATTTAAACATTTTTTAAAGTTAAATCACTGGTAATGAGGTGGTTGGGTAAATAATGGTGGCACTATGATAAAAAAATTAAAAAAGTTTTATACAGATTTACATTATATTAAAAAAAAACAACTAACTTTGCATGCCTATCTTTTAAAGATGTGGAGTTAAGAAACTGAAAAGCAGAGTAAATTCAATCTGTTGTATGGATTGAATCAAGTGATGATGATGATACCTGAAAATGCTGTGTATTTCGGGTAGTGCAATAGTTTGATGTTTTGAAGCCGTGCATGCTTGATGAGGTGGGTAACAGTCATTGAAAAACTTATAAAACATTAATAATTAATCAATTAAACTAAAATTTATGAGTCTAAAACATTTTCTCTTGTTCCTTGTTATGGCTCTTGCATCGCTTGGTGTCTCGGCACAGGTGAGCGGTACAGTGCTTGACGAGAACAACGAACCTGTCATCGGCGCATCTGTCGTTCAGCAGAGCAATCCCAAGAACGGCGTCGCAACCGATTTTGACGGTCATTTTACGTTAAATGTGCCGGCGGGCACTAAGATTAAAGTCACCTATGTGGGTTATGAGGATGCAATCGTTGCTGCCAAGTCGGGCATGACGATTACCATGAAGCCCAAGGGTGAGATGCTGGGTGAAGTCGTTGTCACCGGTTACCAGAAGGTGGACAAGCGACTCTTCACCGGTGCAACCCAGAGCGTTGACGCCGAGAAGACCAAGTTGTCGGGTGTCGCCGACGTCAGCCGTGGTCTTGAGGGACGTGTATCTGGTGTACAGGTGCAGAACGTCTCCGGTACTTTCGGTACCGCACCCAAGATCCGTGTGCGTGGTGCTACGTCAATCTATGGTAGTTCCAAGCCGCTGTGGGTAGTTGACGGTGTAGTTCTGGAGGACAACGTGGACATCAGCGCCGACGACCTCTCGTCGGGTGATGCCAACACGCTGATCGCCTCGGCTGTTGCCGGTCTGAACGCCGACGATATCGAGAGTTTCCAGATTCTGAAGGATGGTTCAGCAACGTCAATCTACGGTGCCAAGGCCAACGCCGGTGTGATCGTTATCACCACCAAGACCGGCCGCAAGGGCACCAGTTCAATTAACTATACCGGTGAGTTCACCTACCGCCTGAAGCCCAACTACCGCGACTTCAACATCTGCAACTCTCAGGAGCAGATGAGTATCTTGCGCGAGATGGAGCAGAAGGGCTGGCTCGAGTATGCCAACCTGGTGAACAGCACCACCTCGGGTATCTATGGTCAGATGTACACCTTGATGGACACCTATGATCCCGCTACCGGCACCTACGGCCTGGCCAACACCCAGAATGCACGCAACCAGTATCTGCGTGAGGCCGAGATGCGCAACACCAACTGGTTTGACCTGTTGTTTAACAACAACGTGATGCAGAACCACTCCGTCAGCATCTCGGGTGGTACCGACAAGGGCTCGTTCTACACCTCGGCTTCGGTAATGACCGATCCGGGCTGGTACAAGAGCAGCCGCGTTGAGCGTTACACCTTTAATGCTAACGCAATCTATAACCTGACCGACAGGATCAGGATCAAGATCTTGAACAGTGACAGTTTCCGTGAGCAGAAGGCTCCCGGTACCCTCAGCCAGAACGTGGACGTTGTGAACGGTGAGGTAAGGCGCGACTTCGATATTAACCCCTACAGTTTCGCCTTGAACACAGCCCGCACTGTTGACCCCAACATGCGTTATGTGCGCAACTATACCAGTTTCAACATCTTTGACGAGTTGGAGCAGAACTACATCGACTTGAACGTGACCGACCTGAAGTTCCAGGGCGAGTTGAACATCAAGCCCATCGTTAGACAGGATCAGACCCTCGAGTTCAACATCCTGGGTTCGATGCGCGTGGCAACCACCGAGCAGAACCACTATGTGCTGGACAACAGTAACCAGGCCATGGCCTATCGCGCCGGTATCGACCCCGAGAACGCCATCATCCGTTCGTCCAACTCCTACCTCTACACCGACCCCGATGTCTCCAACGCTCTTCCCGAGACGATTCTTGACAAGGGTGGTATGTTGTTCTACAACAAGCACAACAACAAGACCTTCACCTTCCGTGCTGCCGGTCAGTACATGAAGGACTTCAATAACGGCAAGCACCTCATCACCCTGTATGCCGGTATGGAGGCAGTCCGCTTCGACCGCTTCAGCGAGGCGTTTGACGCTTGGGGCATCGTTTATGCCAACGGTAACCTGCCCTTCACCAACTACAAACTCTTCAAGCAGATGCAGGAGGAGAACGGTAGTTACTACAGCGTCGGTGAGTACCACCGTCGTGACATGGCCTACTTTGCTAACGCCAACTACGCGTTCCTGGGCCGCTACGTCTTGAACGGTACTATCCGCTATGAGGGTTCTAACCAGATGGGTAAGACCTCACAGAGCCGCTGGCTCCCCACCTGGAACGTTTCGGCTGCATGGAACATCTATGACGAGCCGTTCTTCCAGAACATGGCCCTCAGCAAGAAGGCCCTCACCTATGCCAAGTTGCGTGCAAGTTACTCGCTGACCGCCGAGAGCGGCCCCACCAGCCTTGCCAACGCCGAGGCTCTGTATTATCCCGTTCGCCCCTGGCGCCAGGAGATCAGCACCTATGAGATGGCGCTGCAGTTGTCCGGCCTGGGTAACAGCGAACTGACCTATGAGAAGAAGCACGAGTTCGACCTCGGTGTTGACCTCGGTTTCCTCTACAACCGCATCAACCTCGTGTTTGACTGGTATGTCCGCAACAACTTCGATCTGATTGGTCTTATCCGCACCCAGGGTGTCGGTGGTGAGACTAATAAATATGGTAATGTGGCCGAGATGAAGTCACATGGTGTCGAGTTCACCATTTCGTCTCGCAACATCGAGCCCAGCCGTCCCGGTGGCTTCGCTTGGAGCACCGACTGGACCTTCTCCTACTCAAAGACCGAGATCAGCAAACTGCAGTCACGCTCACGCGTCATCGACCTCGTGCGTGGTAGCGGTTTCCCCTTGGAGGGCTATCCCCACCGTGCCATCTTCTCGATTCCCTACGCTGGCCTGGATGCCCATGGTCTGCCCCTGGTATATGATGAGACTGGCGCTATCTCCAATGTCGGCCTGAACTTCCAGGAGTTTGAGGCTCTCGACTTCCTCAAGTATGAGGGTCCCGTTGATCCCACCATCACCGGTGGTTTCGGCAACAACTTCGACTGGAAGGGCTTCCACCTGAATGTGTTCATGACCTACGCCTTTGGCAACAAGTTGCGTCTTGACCCGACCTTCGGTGCCGGTTACAGTGATCTCACTTCCTTCACCAAGGACTTCAAGAACCGTTGGGTTCTCCCCGGTGATGAGGCTTATACCGATATCCCCGCTATCGCATCGCGCCGTCAGGTTTACTCCAACAACTACCTGGGTATGGCCTACAATGCCTACAACTACAGCACCGTTCGCATCGCTAATGGTGACTTCATCCGCCTGAAGGAGATCTCCTTGACCTATGACATTCCCAAGTCGCTGATTTCGCGCCTGCGTCTCACGACGGCTTCGGTAAAACTCGCTGCCACCAACATCTGCCTGCTCTATGCCGACAAGAAGTTGAACGGCCAGGATCCCGAGTTCTTCAACAGCGGTGGTGTTGCTTCACCCACTCCCAAGCAGTTCACTCTGACCCTGCGTCTGGGTATGTAATTGATGTTACACATTATTTATATATATAAAGATTATGAAACTACGATATAAAATCTTATCAATTGCTATAGCGCTTATCGGCCTGTGCTCTTGCAGCGACTTCCTCGAGAAGGTGCCCGATACCCGTGTTTACCTGGTCAACCTTGACCAGTTGGAGCAACTCCTCGTGACCGGTTACTCCATGAACAACTATGCGCTCGTTGCCGAACTCTCGACCGACAACGTTATTGACAACAACTCGCCCAGCGATGATGGCGTGCGTTATCACCTGAGTTCCTATGACCAGTTCGACGAGCAGGTGTATGCCTGGGAAGACGTTGACCTGGATATCAGCGACAGCGACTCGCCCTCTGGCGTGTGGAGCGGTTGCTACGGTGCAATTGCCGTGGCTAATGCCGTTCTCCAGAAAATCGAGGAGTTTGAGCAGGTTGGCGAAATCGAGGGTGAGCCCATCAGTGCCACCGATCGCGCCCGCATGGATGCCATCAAGGGTGAGGCCTACATGATCCGTGCCTATCACCACTACATCCTGGCCCAGATCTTCTGCATGCCTTACCGTGGTCCCGAGATCAGCAAGACCCTGCCCGGTATCCCCTATGCTACCGAGCCCGAGACCGAACTCGATCCCAAGTACGACCGTGGTACCCTCCAGGAGACCTACGACAAGATCGAGGCCGACCTGTTGCTCGGCTTGCAGTATATCACCGAGGACTTCTATGAGGTGCCCAAGTATCACTTCAACATCGCTTCGTCCAACGCATTTGCCGCCCGCTTCTATACCGTGAAGCGCGAGTATGACAAGGTGGTGAAATATGCCACCGCTTCCTTCAAGGGCAACGATCCCTCTACCATGCGTAACGACTTCTGGGATCAGACCGACTTCTACTATTACAGCGATATCGCTCGCTACTACAGCAGCGTTGACCGCCCGGGCAACTTCATGCTCATCGGCACCTACAGCACTTGGGACCGTCGTTTCTACGGCTACCGCTTCTCGTGCAACCGTGACGCCCTGCGTGGTTCTATCCAGGGCCCCGGCCCGTCGTGGGAGCGTTGCGTCTGGTCTTACCGCAACGGTAAGGACAAGATCTCGTTTGCCATGATGCCTTGCTACCAGTACTTCTGCGCAAGCGCTGGTCAGGAGTATGGTGCCTTCTTCGTGGGCAACTGCTTCGAGCAGTTTGAGTACACCGACAAGGTGGCCGGTATCGGTTACGTTCACATGGTGCGCCCCGAGTTCACCAGCCAGGAGACCATCCTGCTCCGTGCCGAGGCTAACCTGTTCCTGGGTAACATCGACGAGGCCTTTGAGGACCTCTACCTCTGGAACCACGAGCACCTGCTGCTCGACGAGTCGCGCAACTATAAGATGACCGAGCTCACCAAGGAGCAGATTGAGAATTTCTACAGTTACTATGACAACCCCACCCGCAAGGATCCCGGTTACGGTATCGTAAAGCAGTTCCACATCGACGAGGTATGTCCTAGCAACCAGTACCACATGACTCAGGAGATTGAGCCTTACATGCAGTGCGTTCAGCACTTCCGCCGCATCCAGATGATTCACCTGGGTAACCGTTGGTTCGACATCAAGCGTTACGGCTTCTCCATCACCCACAAGATGGGTATCAACGATGTTTACACCCTCGACGTGCTGGATCCCCGTTATGCTATCCAGATTCCCAACGAGGTTATCGGTGCAGGCTTGACCGCCAACGAGCGCAAGACTGTCAAGGCCGAGGGTAGCCTGGTGGTTAAAAAGGATGCTTTAGTTCGTGCTAACTAATTAATGACAGATTAAAATGAAAAAGATTCAATATTATATTTCAGCATTGCTGCTTGTAGCCGTTGCTGCCATGTCGCTCACGTCGTGTGGCGAGGACAAACTCGGTCCTACGATCTTCCCCGATGTTGACGAGACGCTGGATCCCAACTCCTATTCCTACAAGTTGGACAAGTTCCTCAAGGAGAATTACCTTGACAAGTATAACTTGACATTCCTGTACAAGATGCCGGACATCAGCACCAACATGAACTATAACCTGGTGCCTGCCGACTACAACAACTCGATCGACCTGGCCGTGCTGTGCAAGCACCTGTGGTTCGACGTGTATGATAAGGTCGCCGGCGAGCAGTTCCTCAAGACCTATGGTCCCCGCATCATTCTGCTGATCGGTTCTCCCGCAATCAACCCGACTTCCGGTTCCGAGACCGTCGGTCTGGCCGAGGGTGGCATCAAGATTTCACTGTTCAAGGTGAACTCGATGAACATCAACAACTTCCAGCAGATGAACGACTTGTACTTCCACACGATGCACCATGAGTTTGCTCACATCCTGCATCAGACCAAGACCTATCCCAACGAGTTCAACACCATCTCGGTAGGTCACTACGATCCCAACAACTGGCAGTACCGTGGCGACGAGGTGAACTCCCTGGGCTTCGTGACCGGTTATGCTTCCAGTGAGTACCGTGAGGACTTTGCCGAGACCATTGCCTGCTTCATCGTCTATACCCAGGCTCAGTGGGATCGCATGATGGAACTCGCATCGCGCGGCTGGGCTACCTCGGCCAGCGATGACGACCTGGATGCTGTTTACTACAGTTACTACTACTATCCCGACAACGACGCCGAGCAGGAACTCGTTTACCTCGAGGAGCGCTATGTCGTTACCGAGACCGACGACGATGGCACCGTCCACAAGTACTGGCGCAACAACCGCGACAAGGACGGCAACCGCATCGTGGTCTATGACGTAGAGGATAAGGACGGTATCGACGGCGCCGCTGCAATCCTGCAGAAGGTGCAGATCGCCCGCGAGTGGTTCCGCACTGCTTGGAACATCGATCTTGACGCCCTGCGCGAGGAGGTTCAGACCCGTCAGGCAACCTATGACATCAACGAGTTGCGCAAGATGGTCTACGACATCCAGTAATGTTTTACCTTTAATCGATGAATAAGACAATGAAAAAGTTCTTAAATATTTCATTATTATCTCTCGTTGCCCTGGCAGCATGCTCGCTGGCATCGTGCAGCAATGAGGTTGAAGACATCTTTGATGAGGATGCCGTGGCACGCCTCGACAAGGCCAAAGCCGAATATACCGATATCCTCACCAGCGATGGTGGCAAGTGGCAACTCGAGTATTTTGCCAACGATGAGGAGCCGGGTTACATCTACCTGATGACCTTCTCCAAGGACGGCTCGGTAGTCATCTCGGGTGCCAACAAGTGGATCAACTACATCCAGAGCGGTTCGCTCAACACGCCTGCCTATGGCTCCGAGTTGTCGATGTGGGAGGTGATTGCCGACAACGGCCCCGTCCTGTCGTTCAATACCTATAACAAGTATTTCCACATCTTTGCCGACCCCTATGACATCCCCAGCATGGGCAGCGCCCAGACCGACACCGATGTCAATGAGGATGGTTACGGTCACGAGGGTGACTACGAGTTTGACATCATGAAGTACTCGGGCGACACGCTCTACCTCACTGGCAAGAAGTACAACCTGAACATGATCATGACCCGCGTGGCTTCCACTGTTGAGGATGAGGTTTACATGAACGAGGTTGTCGCAATGGCCGACTCCTTCTTCAACTCCAAGATTCCCCAGGTCTATATCAACCTGCCGAATGGTCAGCGCTGGATCGTCAAGGAAGGCGCTTCCAGCATCCTGAAGATGTTCCGTGAGGGCGATGACGAGATCTCGACTGCCGAGCATCACAATGTGATCATTACCCATAACGGTCTCTCCTTCATGGACGCTCAGACGCTCGACGGCTATGTGATCAAGAACTTCATCCGTCAGGCCGACGGTTCGCTGCTGTGCCGTGACGACAACCAGACGACCATCACAGCCGACGAACTCGGTGCGATTTTCACCAACAAGACGTTCATCTGGAGGTCTGAGCCCGGTAGTGGCAGTGGCATCTTTGCAACGCTCTATACTCAGATTGCCGAAGAGTTGAAGGCCTATAACAAGTCCACTCTGAATTATGCCCAGATTGCCTATGACGAGGCCACATCGACCTATCTGCTCTCGTTCAACATCAAGAAGGGTTCGGTGCGTTACAATCCCACCTATTACCTGACGCTGACGTCGGCCGATGATACCCAGGTGGCATTCACCGCCGCTGCCGAGGGTGACCGCTATGGTGAGACCTATGCATCCAACTGCCCGTCAATCCGTCAGTTCGTTGATGAGTTGGCCGGTACACTCAACCTGAGTGCCAACTCGCTGCTTGCTCCCGTCAACATGAAGTTGACCCAGAGCGGCAATGCTGACAACTATGTGATCTTTAACCTCCAGTAATCCACTGTTGAGGAGAATGACTATAGCCAGGGCCTGAGGCCCCATGACGGTTGACGACCCTGGCTATTTTTACCAATATCAGAAGAAATTTTTATTAACAATATTATTAACTCTACGTAATTATTTCATTTATGAAGAAGATCTTACTTTTAGGTGCAATGGCACTGATGGTCGCTTCGGCCAGCGCCACCACACCGCAAAAGCGTTCCGACGCTAAGCCGGTTGCTGTAACTCAACTTCAGCGCAAGGCTCAACCCCGTGTTCAATATCTTGAGAACAAGATGTACACTCCCGGTTCGGGTGTCCTGAAGGCTCCCAAGAAGGCCGGTTACATCGAGAACTGGTACAACCGTCCCGCTGGTGCTTTCTATGTTGATAACATCTCGGTAGATGGTGCCTATGGCTATGCCTATAGTGCTCCTTTCTTGTTTGCAAAGCCCTTCACCGATTACACTTGGGCTGGTATTGCCGATGGCGCTGATGAGAACACCCACTATGCTTGGGACATCTTCATCTACAATCGTGAGAATCCCGATGTTGATTACGTCAGCATCGACGAGAAGCAGAGTGTAGATACCTCCTATATCATGGAGACCAACAAGGTGCCCATTTTCTACGCAGTTGATGGTCCGCTGGATGATACCAAATCAAAGTGGTACACCTATCAGATGATGGATCACACCATGGGTGGCACCGATGCCGCTCCTACTGTAGAAGGCGAAACCGCTGTTAACTTCTTCACCTTGCCCAGCGAGAAGGTCATGAACTCCGACGGTAGTGAGGTTGACTACTGGGGTTCAAGCAAGACGATGGTCGGCGGTGGCCGCTGGGGTGACAAGTACTACACCATGACTGCCTATAGCGGTGCAGAGCCTTATCCCGGCAACCAGCGCGGCTGGTGGTTCGGTAAGAACGGCAGTCACATCGACGGTATGGCCCAGGCCTTTGAGAAGCCGACTTCTCCCTACATGCTCAAGAAGGTGGGCTTCTATGTAGCCTCGAGCGTTACCAAGATCAACAACCCTGTGAAGTTGACCTGCAAGGTTTACCGCCTCAATGAGATTCCCGCCTACAATGACACCGCCAACGTTCGCCTTCCCGAGATTCCCGGTGAGTTGATCGTTACCGGTGAGGGCATGCTCACCCAGTCGGTTCTCGACGACAACTATGGCTTCATGGAGTTCACGCTCTACGGTCAGGACGAGGAAGATCCCGAGTTGACCTATGAGTACAGCCCCACGATCGACTGCCCCATCCTCGTGACCATCGAGGGTTACAACGAGGCCGAGAATCTGGTTGACTTCACCACCTACATCAGCGCCGACGAGGATGTTGACGAGGGCTTCGGTGAGTTGGCTTACCTCAAGTACCCGATCTACGTTCCCCGCATCGACGAGAACGGTGACACCGTCCGCAACGAGGCTGGCGAGATCGTTGCCGACTTCACTGGTGAGTATACCTGGCGCGGCCTGAACAACTTCTTCCAGTCTGGTCAGATGCTGACCGGTTTTGCTATCTACGTCTGCACCGAGAATCCCTTCATCACCTTCAACTACAGTGTTGAGAATGGCGAGTGCACCTTCCCCAACGAGGGTGGTAAACTCGTGAAGGATGTTGAAATCGATGGCGAGACCTATCAGATCGAGGGCATCGACTTCTATTCTTGGGTAGCATCGGCCGACGGTGACTGGGTACTGACCTGCAATGGCGTTGACGAGTTGCCCGACTGGCTTGACATCCAACTCGAGGATGTTGATGGCGCCGACGGTGACGGTTGGGAAGTATATGCCGACGTTACCGCCCAGCCCCTTCCCGAGGGCACTGCCTATCGTGAGGCCATCGTTCGCTTCGAGATCCCCGGTGACTACATTGAGTACAAGTTCATGCAGGGCGAGAAGGCCCCCGGTGTTCCTGGTGACGCCGACGGCAACGGTGAGGTTAACATCTCTGACGTTAATATCGTTATCGACTGCATCCTGAGCGGCAAGTTCCTCGAGAGTGCCGACGTTGATGGCAACGGTGAGATCAACATCGCCGACATCAATGCTATCATCGCAATTATCCTCGGATAATACTGCGCATGAGATACCTTGAGATGAAATTATTGAACTGACTTTATTACAGTTTCTTAACATATCATCTATTACCTGGAGACGGGGCGCCTGCTAGAAGGCTCCCCGTCTTCTTAGTACATTATCCATTGGCGTCCGGGGGAAAACTGCTGTATGGCTCATTTTGGTTCAGCGGGAAAAGACTGGTGGCTGTGTCATTATTAACCCGCTTGTTTTAAATCGGCCTTACGGCCGAGAAATCAAATAAAATAAATTTTTATTTCAATTTTTTTTAATTTTGCTTGATTTCTCGCGCGTAGCGCGATGATTAGTTCCAGTCGCCATTTATGGCACAGCCTCCCCACCTTTTATAGGGTGAGCCCTCATTTTGCATGACTTTGATGACAATTATTGGGCATTACTTGTGTATATGAGATTTGTTGTGTATTTTTGCAAAGAAACAAATGATTAGTGCTAAATGGCAATATTCAGGGCTTGACATCCCGATGTTGTCGATCCAGAGAGACTAGGAATTATGTTATCATTTTAATTAACTACTTAAATGTTTCGGTTATGACGAAAATCTTACTTTTAACTGCCGCGGCGCTGATGATTGCATCGGCCGAAGCAACTACGCCCCAACAGCGTTTGGATGTAAAGCCTGTTGTTGCGAGTCAACTTCAGCGCAAGGCTCAACCCCGTATTCAATATCTTGAGAACAAGATGTACACCCCCGGTTCAGGTGTCCTGAAGGCTCCCAAGAAGGCCGATTACATCGTTAACTGGTACAACCGTCCCGCTGGTGCTTTTTTTGTTGACAACATCTCGGTAGATGGTGCCTATGGTTATGCTTACGAGACACCCTTTCTGTTCTTGAAACCCTTCAAGGAGTACACTTGGTGCACTCATGCCGATGGCGCAGACGAGAACACCCACTATGCATGGGACATCTTCATCTACAATCGCAATAATCCCGACAGCAATTATGTCAGCATTGAAGGGGATCCCTGTGTAACTGTCTCCTATGACATTGAAATCTCAGATGTCCCAAAATCCTATGCCGTTGATGGCCCACTGGATGATCCCGCTTCCGAGTGGTACTGTTACCAGATGAAGCAACACTCCATGGCTGGTTCGGTCACCAATCCCATCATTGTGAGTGAGACGCCACTCAAGGTTTTCTCCTTGCCCAGCGAGAAGGTCATGAACACCAACGGTAGTGAGGTTGACTACTGGGGTTCAAGCAAGACGATGGTCGACGGTGGCCGCTGGGGTGACAAGTATGTCACCATGACTGCCTATAGTGGCGCAGAGCCTTATCCCGGCAATGACCGCGGCTGGTGGTTCGGTAAGAACGGCAGTCACATCGACGGTATGGCCCAGGCATTTGAGAAGCCGACTTCTCCCTATCTGCTCAAGAAGATTGGTTTCTACATGTCTACTGCTCATACCAAAATCAACAATCCTGTGAAGTTGACCTGCAAGGTTTACCGCCTCGACGAGATTCCCGCCTACAATGATACCGCCAGCGTTCGTCTTCCCGAGATTCCCGGTGAATTGATCGTCACAGGTGAGGGCATGCTCACCCAGTCGGTTCTCGACAGCAACTATGGCTTCATGGAGTTCACCCTCTACGGTCATGATGAGGAAGATCCCGAGTTGACCTATGAGTACAGCCCCACGATCGACTGCCCCATCCTCGTGACCATCGAGGGTTACAACGAGGCCGAGAATCTGGTTGACTTCACCACCTACATCAGCGCCGACGAGGATGTTGACGAGGGCTTCGGTGAGTTGGCTTACCTCAAGTACCCGATCTACGTTCCCCGCATCGACGAGAACGGTGACACCGTCCGCAACGAGGCTGGCGAGATCATCGCCGACTTCACTGGTGAGTACACCTGGCGCGGCCTGAACAACTTCTTCGCGTCTGGCCAGATGATGACCGGTTTTGCTATCTACGTCTGCACCGAGAATCCCTTCATTACCTTCAAGTACAGTTCTGAAGATGGCGAGCACACTTTCCCCACCGAGGGCGGTACTATTGTGAAGGATGTTGAAGTCAAAGGCGAGACCTGTCATGTCGAGGGCATCGACTTCTTCTCGTGGGTGCCGTCGGTCGACGGTGACTGGGAATTGACATGTAACGGTGGTGAAGAGTTGCCCGACTGGCTCGATATCCAACTCGAGGACGTTGATGGCAACGAGACAAGCGGTTGGGATGTACATGCCGACGTTACCGCCCAGCCCCTTCCCGAGGGCACTGCCTATCGCGAGGCCATCGTTCGCTTCAGGATCCCCGGTGACTGCATTGAGTATAAGTTCATGCAGGGCCTTTCTGGCCCCATTCCCCCTCGTCCCATTGTCCGTGGCGACGCCGATGGTAACGGCGAGGTCAATATCGCCGATGTGAATTTCGTTGTCAACTTAATCTTGTCAGGAGGTTCATCCCAATGGAATGAGGGCGTCGATGTCGATGGCGACTATGAGATCACAATTGCCGACATTAATTACATTGTCCAAATAATCCTTGGAGAATAATAGGGCTGAATCTATTACGGTTTCTGAATAGGTCATTGATTAGACTTTTCGCTTAAACGCGCCATTAAACCTCACGCCGAGTCACCAAGTCGCTACGTTTTAGATATTAACGACTTGGTGACTTGGCGTGAATTTGTGAAAGTGCGGTTTTTTGTGTAACTTTGCACTATGAATCCTGAGAGTGACAACCAGCCGTTGAGACCTGTGCGCATCACCGCCATGCGTTGCACGGTCTATCGCGATCTCATGCAGCAGTATGAGAATCCCATTCAGCATGCCTGTGACATCAAGGTGGGGCAATCGTTCGTCTCGATTGGCGCGCAGCGCCCCGAGGGCCTGTGCGATAGCGCATGGGAGTCCATGCGCGCCTTTGTCGAGGCGCTGGCGCGTGGTGAGGGCAATTTCTATGACGGATGGATGCGCAATCCCCATTCCGCCATGATTTCCTGTAACGACGGCTTCAGGCCCGTGTCATTCTATTTGGAGACTATCGATAACAATTAAAAATGCGACAACAATATGAACATCAAATCCGCCGAATTTCAAATCAGCAACAGTGATTACCGCAAGTGCCCCGACACGCGTTTGCCCGAGTATGCCTTTATCGGGCGCAGCAACGTGGGCAAGTCGTCCCTCATCAACATGTTGACGGGCCGCAAGGCGCTTGCCAAGACCAGTTCGACTCCCGGCAAGACCATGCTGATCAACCATTTTCTCGTCAATGGCGACTGGTATATTGTCGATCTGCCAGGCTATGGGTACGCCAAGCGCAGCAAGGAAAGCCGTGAGCAGTTGTGGCGAATGATCCAGGGCTATGTCCTGGGCCGTGAGCAGATGACCAACCTGTTTGTCCTTGTCGATAGCCGCCTCAAGCCCCAGAAGATCGACCTCGAGTTCATGCAATGGCTGGGAGAGCATGGCGTGCCGTTCTCCATCGTGTTCACCAAGATGGACAAACTGGGCAAGGTCGCTGGCCCCGCTGCTGTAGAGGACTACAAGAAGGAGTTGCTCAAGACCTGGGAGGAGTTGCCCCCCATCTTCATGACCTCGAGCGAGGATGCACGTGGCCGTGACGAGTTGCTCGACTACATTGACTCGATTAACCATCAACTGAATCAATAAACCATCAACATTTAACATTTTTGACCAAAATGAGAGTAAAGATATTACTGATGACGGCTCTAGTGGCCCTCTCGGCGATGGCTCAAAGTCATCGTGAGATCTATCTGAGCGAGGGTTGGCAATTCTCGCGTGACCAGGTGAACTGGCAAGAGGTGACTGTGCCTCACGATTGGGCTATCGACGGCCCGTTTGACAAGAAATGGGACCTCCAGGTCGTTGCCATCAAGGAAAATGGCGAGGATGTGGCTACCGAGAAATCAGGCCGTTCGGGCGCATTGCCCTGGATTGGCAAGGGTTACTACAGGACCACTTTTACAGTGCCCCAGGAGTATAAGCATGCCGAACTCGTGTTTGACGGAGCGATGGCCGATGCCCATGTCTATGTCAACGGGCGCGAGGCAGGCCATTGGGCCTATGGCTATAACGCCTTTATCGTTGATGTTTCCAATCTAGAGAATGATGGCACCCCCAACACCCTGGAAGTGAGCCTCGAGAATAAAGAGGAGAGCAACCGCTGGTATCCTGGCGGCGGCATCTACCGCCCCGTGAAACTAGTGATGTCGCGTGGAGAGAATGCTTTGCATACCTGGGGGCTTTTTGTGCAGACTCTTGAGACAAAGGATGAGTATGGCTTTGCGCATCTGAAAGTTGAGCATGATTCATGGCCGTTAAAGGGGGCTGAGTGTGATTATGTATTGGAGATTTCGCTCAAGGATGCCTCTGGCCGCGAAGTGGCAAGAAACTGGTCCAAACCTGATGGTGTTTGTCATTATGCCATGACGTTACATGTCGAGAATCCCCAGTTGTGGTCTCCCGAGCATCCCTATCTCTACACGATTACGGCCACACTGTTGTGCGATGGCAAGGAAATCGACCGGCAGTCGCAAAAAGTGGGCATCCGCACCGTTTCCTTCAGCAAGGAGGGCGGATTCCAACTCAACGGCGAGCGCCGCAAGATCAAAGGCGTGTGCCTGCATCATGACCTGGGCCCGCTGGGCGCCGCTGTCAATAAGACCGCGCTCATCCGCCAGATCAAGATGATGAAGGCCATGGGTGCCGATGCCATCCGCACAGCACACAACATGCCCTCGACCTGGCAGATGGAGGTGTGCGACAGCCTGGGCATGATGGTCATGGCCGAGAGTTTTGACGGCTGGCGAGAGCCCAAGGTGCGCAACGGCTACGGCAGTTACTGGGACGAGTGGTGGCAACAGGACATCCGCAACCTGGTGCTCAACCACCGCAATCACCCCAGCATCATCATGTGGAGCGTGGGCAACGAGATTCCCGAGCAGTGGAAGCCCGAGGGCGTGCAGCGCTACAAGGACCTCATCGCCCTGTGCCACAAGTATGACCCCTCGCGCATGGTCACCTGCGGCATGGATCAGCCCGACGGTACCATCTGGTGCGGCTTTGCCCAGGTTGCCGACGTGCCGGGTTATAACTACCGTGTCCACAAGTATGACGAGATGATTGAGCGCCTGCCGCAGGGCTTCATCCTGGGCAGCGAGACGGCATCGACCGTGAGCACCCGTGGCCACTACTGTTTCCCCGACACCGTGGCTACCAATAAGGCCTGGCCCGACGGCCAATGCTCGGGCTATGACGTGGAGTATTGCTGGTGGAGCAATCTGCCTGACGATGACTGGAAGATGCAGGAAGACCGCGACTGGACGGTGGGTGAGTTTGTGTGGACAGGCTATGACTACCTGGGCGAGCCGACCCCCTATGACGAATACTGGCCCTCGCGCAGCAGTTACTTTGGCATCTGCGACCTGGCAGGCCTGCCCAAGGACCGTTACTACCTCTACCGCAGTCACTGGAACAAGACCGATCACACCATCCACCTGCTGCCTCACTGGACGTGGCCCGACCGCGTGGGCAAGGTGACCCCGGTGTATTGCTACACTGACTATCCCAGTGCCGAACTCTTTGTCAACGGCAAGAGCCAGGGCCGCATCTTCAAGAATGATACCACTCGTCTGGACCGTTACCGCCTGCGCTGGCGCGATGTCGTCTATCAGCCCGGCGAATTGAAGGTTGTCGTCTATGACGAGCAGGGTCGCAAGGCCGGTCAACAGATTATCCGCACAGCCGGTAAGCCCAAAAAGTTGCTGCTCGAGCCTGAATACACGACCATCAAGGCCGATGGCAATGACTTGGCCTATGTCACCGTCAGCCTCGTTGACAAGAACGGCACCTTGTGTCCCGATGCTGCCAACAGACTGCAATTCAGCGTGACGGGAGCGGGAACTTACAAGGCTGCCTGCAATGGCGACGCTACCTCGCTGGAGCCGTTCACCCAGCCCCAGATGAGCCTGTTCCACGGCCAGTTGGTGGTTGTGTGTCAAGCCGGCAAAAAGCCAGGCGTGATGACCCTTACCGTCAAGGATCCCGACACCGGCATGAAATCTAGCGTGAAAATCAACGTCAAGTAATATGGATAATGCCGAATATAGTCGTTTAAAGAACCTGGCCGACACGGGCATCAAGGATCACACGAGGGCGCGCGAGGCATTTGAGGCGCTATATCCAGTATGGAAGGAGGGCCGTCTGCCTGCCAAGTTGCACAACTCGTTTGCATGGGTCATCTACTATCATGTTCGGCATGAGCAAGCGACGATGCCATCATTGGAGATGCGTCAGGCCCTGGCCGCCTATCTCTCGCTGGATAACGAACGACCGTCGCGTCTGCACTCGCGTGTCCTGCTGATGGCGACACGGCTCAAGGCACGTGATGCCGAGTTCAAGTTCGGAAAGTTCTTTGAGATGTGGGGCATGGCTAACCTCACCGACGAGGACTGGCAGCAAGACAAGAAAGAGGGTAGGTACGGCACGGTGACTTTTATTTCGGTTGCCGAGCATGCCATCCGCCTTTATGCCAAGGAATTGCATGAATCCCGCGCCAAGGAGTTCAACCCTGATTTTGAGCCGATGCTGGTCAAGGCCATCAAGCAATATCCCACTCAGAGCCTGTACAAGTATTACCTTGCCCGCCTGTATGCCGCATCGGGCCGGAAAGCCAAGGCTATCAAGGCATATAAGAAATTGGCTTTAATCACAGGACAGTCCTACATCTGGAGCGATCTTGCCGCACTATTGACCGACCCGGCCCAGCGGCAAGCCGCCCTGTGTAAGGCCTTGTTGCTGCAACGCGACCTGAACAAGACGGGAAGACTGCACCTGGGGTTCGCGCAATTGCTCATCAAGGGTAATAAGTTTCCCGAAGCAGCCTGTGAACTGCGCCAGTACCGTGACATATATACCCGCAACGGATGGCACTTGAGCGACTATTACCAGCGCTTGCGTCAGGGCGTTCCTGCCGACACCCAGCCCGTGCGAGACAACAATGCACTGTACCAGGCATCCTTGACATCGCTTGATGATTTCCTCTATAGTGAACTGCCTGAAGAGCCATTGACACTCACTACCGAGTTCAAGGACAAGCGCGGCAACATGACGGCCCGATTGGTAATGGATAGTGGCAAGGCCGTCTTCCTGCCAGCCTCTCGCTTGGCGAGCAATACTCAAGGCGTCCGCATCCGTCACTACAAGGCCCGCATCATCAATTCCAATGACCGGCCCAAGGTCGTCACCCTGCGCCCTGATGAATGAAACGGCGATTAAGATTTTGACACCAGGGTGAAAAATGATGGTTACCTTTGCACCATATGGTTGACGTCTATCTTTTCAATCCCGAGCACGACCTGGCGCTGGCTCACGGGGCGCACAACTACACCGCGCCGCCGTTTGCCCGCCAGATGCGACATGACCTGCGGCTGCTGCCCGCCTGGCTGGCACCCGCTGGCTCCTATATAGCCATTGCCGACGATTGCCCGATTGAGGAGGATCGTCGCTGGCTCCATGACCATCATTTAGAGATAATCCCCGTTCCGATCAGTAAAATCGCGGATTTGGGCCCTTGCCGCATCCATCCGTGGGGCTGGGATGCCACATTGCGCCACAGCCTGCTGCAAGCGGGCATTTCACCCGACTATCTGCCCACCGACGAGCGGCTGGACTGGATTCGCCGTCTGTCCCATCGTCGCATCAGTATTGCCATCCATCAGGCCCTGGGTTGTGCTTTTTCGCCTTGCCCAGTGGAACTTGACAACTATGGTGACGTGCTGGATTTCATGCGTGCTCATCCGGGTTGTTACCTCAAGATGCCTTGGTCGGGCAGTGGCAAGGGCATCTATCGCGTCATCGACCCTGAGGGCGACAACCATGTGCCCCGCTGGATTGAGGGTGCATTGCGGCGCCAGGGATCGCTGTTGTGCGAGGTGGGACTGGACGGGGTGCAGGATTTTGCCATCGAGTGTGAGTGCTGTGATGGCAAGACGCGCTTGACTGGCTACTCGGTGTTCGACAGTGACTTCCACAGCCAGTATGGGGCGGGTAGGGTAACCCCCACAGTGGAATTACATCAATTCTTGCTCGAGCGCTATTCCGCACTTGATCATGTCGTTGATAGCGTACTTGAGGCCCTCGACAACATCATTGCCCCGCACTACCATGGCCCCCTGGGTATCGACATGATGCTCTACAAGGATGAGAATGGCATGACAGCAATTAATCCCTGTGTCGAGATAAACCTGCGCATGACCATGGGCATGGTCACTGCCGCGATGGGCGAGCGTCACGGCCTGAGAGGCCATTTCACGATCATGGCCAGTAAATCGGGCTATGCCGTGAAACTGCTATAACAGAATCAAAATCAGTGCTTGGGCTTCTCAGTGTGAGAGCCGCTGTTGTCGATGTAGTAAGCGTAGTATTCGTCGAAGGTGATACCCTCGTCGTGGATGCGGCGGGCCACCTCTTTACCCACATATCGCAGATGCCACGGCTCATAACTGTAACCGAGGAGTTTGGCCTGTTTCTCGGGGTAGCGCACGATGAAGCCGTACTCGTGGCAATGCTCACGCATCCACACGCCCTCCTCTGACTTGCCGAAGGACCATTTCTCGGGATGCTGGAGTGACGTGGCGTCGATGGCCAGCCCCGTCTGGTGCTCGCTGTTGCCGGGCAGGGCGACATATCGCTTGTCGTTGCGCTTGTAGGTTCCCATCTGGTCCTGATAGGAGCGGTAGGCCGAGTTGACCATCAGGTGGGCACCCGTCTGCCGCTTGCACTCGTGCTGCATGGCCACGAAAGCCTCGACTGCGGGACCAACGGCCCTCTGGTTCTCATAGCAATAGTCCCTGGTGAACTTGACCAGGCTATCGGGCTTGTAGTGCTTGTCCAGGTAATGGAGCCCATTGACCAGCATCAGGTAACCCTTGGTCGTGTCGCAGTGTGCTGCCTTGTCTTTCTTGTCGGGAAAATCCCCCGTGTTGACCACGGCGATGATATCCGGCAGCGTGGCTGTGGTGTCAACCTTGTGCAGGGCAAGGTAATACTCAAAGTTGCCGGCGATGAAGTAGCGCTCATTCAGCAGGGCTGTGGCGATGGTGTCGTGCTCCTGGCGCGCAATCAGGCTGTCGATCTGCTGTTGGCTCAAAGCGGCGATGAGGCTGCGTGCCTCATCGATGCTATAGCCCAGGCGATAAATCCTGCACTCGTCGCTGTGGCTATACACGATACCCTGGCAACTCTTGACCATCACCAGCAGCACCAGCAATGCGGCAACAGAGCAGGGGACCGACAACCAGCGGTTGGCTGGGTCAATCCATTGGTCAATCCATCGTTTGGCGGTTTCCGGTATGCGCTTCATCGGGCGGATTACCGGTTGGCACGCTTTGCCATCTCAAACAGTTCCAGTGGCAGATGGCAATAGCCATCGGGGTTCTTGTCCAGATAGTCCTGGTGGTAATCCTCGGCGTTATAGAAATTCTTGAGTGGCAACAGTTCCACGGCAAGACGGCGCTTCACCTGGGCCTGTACGCGGTTATAGACAGCCTGCAGGGTCGGCACGTCGGCCTCGTCGGTATAGTAGATGCCGGTGCGGTACTGCGTGCCCTTGTCGTGTCCCTGCTGGTTGACACTGGTAGGGTCAATGGCCTTGAAGTACATCTCGGTGAGGAATTCCAGCGAGATGACCTCCGGGTCATAGCCGATGCGCACGGTCTCGGCAAATCCCGTCTTGTCGGTGCACACGTCCTGGTAGGTGGGGTTCTCGGTGTGGCCGTTGGCATAGCCCACCTCGGTTTCGACGACTCCATTCACCAGTTTAAAGTAATGCTCTGTTCCCCAGAAACATCCTCCTGCAAAATAAATCTCTTTCATGACTACATGTGATTATTTTGTTACAAAGGTAATACATATCTTGGGATTATCTCCCATCGGACGGCACTTTTCACTCACGAGCGGCGCCCAGTCGCCCGTCATTGCTGCTCCAGTGACTAAAATGGTTAAACTTTCTTGTCTATCTCGAGTCTTAAATGTAACTTTGCATGAGAAATGAGACGTGTGGTCATTATTGGTTCCGGTAATGTGGCGACAAGCCTGGCTCACGGGTTGTCGGCGCGATGTGAGGTGGCTCAGATTTACAGCCGCCACTTGGGTCATGCCCGTTCGTTGGCCGATGCCGTGGGATGCCCCGATGCTACCGATGACCTCCAGGCGCTCGTCCCCGATGCCGATGCCTATATCATTGCCGTGAGTGATGATGCCATTGCCAGTGTCCTTGCCTCCACGCCCGACAATGGCGCCCTGTGGGTGCACACGTCGGGCAGCAAGCCGATTGACCTGTTTGCGGGCCATCGCAGCCGCTGTGGTGTCCTGTGGCCCATGCAATCCTTCTCTCGTGAGGTGGTGGTACCGCTCGATGATGTCCACTTCTTTGCCGAGGCCGGTGACGAAGCCACCTTGCCCGATCTGCTGGCCTTGGGTCACCTCTTGTCGTCCCATGTCGCTGTCGCCGGCAGTGACCAGCGCCGCTGGCTGCATGTCGCGTCGGTATTCTCGTGCAACTTTGCCAATCACATGTGGACGCTGGCCGACGAGGTGCTCAAGTCCCAGGGACTCCCGTTCGAGGCCTTGTTGCCGCTCATCCGCACCACTGTCGCCAAACTCGACCGCCTGTCCCCGGCGAGTTCCCAGACGGGACCGGCAATTCGCCATGACAACCAGGTGATTGCCAGCCACTTGTCGATGCTCGATGATGACAAGCGGGAGATTTACCGTTTGATCACCGAATCTATCATGAACCGTAATCCGATTGATGACAATGCTCAATAATCTTGAAAAATATGATGTGGTGCTGGGCAGTAACTCGCCCCGTCGCCGTGAACTGCTCGATGACATGGGCGTGAAATTCCGCGTCGAGGCCATTAAGGGTATTGATGAGAATTATCCTGCCAGCCTGCCCGTGGAGGAGATTCCCGTCTATCTGGCACGCGTCAAGGCCGATGGCCATCCCTTGAAGCCAGCCGAACTGCTCATCACGGCCGACACGGTCGTCGTGCTCGATGAGGCGGTGCTGGGCAAGCCTGCCAGCGAGACCGAAGCCCACAGCATGTTGCGCGCCCTGTCGGGCCGTGCCCATCGTGTCATCAGCGGCGTCTGTGTCACGACAGCGACCCGTCAGGAATCGTTTGCCGACACCAGTATCGTCCATTTTGCTGAACTGAGCGACGAGGAGATTGATTACTACGTCAACAACTACCGCCCGCTCGACAAGGCTGGGGCCTATGGCATCCAGGAGTGGATCGGCAACATCGGCATCTCGGGCATCAATGGCGACTTCTATAATGTGATGGGCCTGCCCACCCGCAAACTCTATCAATTGTTGAAAACCTTCTAAATTGCATGTGAGATGAGAAACTGGTTGCGATATATCATGTGTCTTGCCATCATGACGACGGCGCTGCAGGCATGGTCGAGGACATGGTCGGTGCCCGAGGTGCGCGACACGGTCTTCTTCTACAAGACGTGGCAACAGATTCTTGACAATTCTCCTGAAGGGATGCTGATAGAGCCCGATGTTTTTGTCCTGAGCGACACACCCTATGATCTCGCAATATTGACTCCCGATGAGGATTTCAACAGGGCCTTGCTCAAGGACTATATCGCCGCTTCCCAGGGCGACAGCATCTGGGTCATCAGCAGTGAGTACCTTAAGGCCAACTTCGGCGGCGATGTGAAGTACCTGAATGGTTTCCTGCTCATGTACTTTAATGACAAGGTCGCTTATTTCATCAGCGCCTATGGTTCATTGTCGGTTACCGATATTCTGTTTGGCGCTAGTGCGATGGGTTACGAGCCCAAATTTTACTATATAGATTTCCTCCAGAAGAAGGTGATCAAGATTAACCACTCGGCCCTCAGTGGCCTGCTGGAGGATTATCATGACTTGCAGATGCGCTACGAGGGCATGAAGGATTACAAGAAGTCCTATGTCATTGAGGACTTTTTCTACCGGTACATTGATCGCGTCGCTGCCGATCCCATGCGCCCCTATATTCTTGACCTTGTCCCGTCTGTCAACGATAATAATGACTGATGTCCATGAAAGATTACTTGATACTTATCCTCGTGCTCGTTTTCACAACGGCCTCACTGCATGCCGTTGCCCTGGCAGTGCCTCGCGACACAGTTATAAACAACCAGCCTGATATTTTGGATTTGATGAACTGACATTGATAATTCCCGGTTAGCATGAATAACTTGTTTAGACATATAGCCCTGATTACTGCCGCGGTGTTCTCGCTGCACAATGCCGCTGCAGCCGGTGAAGAACCGCAGGACACTTTGTATTTCTTCCAGACATGGCAGCAGGTGCTGGATTTTGAGCCTGTGGCCTACTACGAGTCCCCCGTTCACATCCAGCCTGATGCCAATTATTTGCGCTTTGACTTTGACGACAAGGAAGTCAACCACTCGATCAACCACGACTATGTGGTAGCCTCGTTGGGTGACAGTGTCTGGTTTGTTAACACTACCTATCTGGATGAGCACTTCGGCGGTGACAACTTGAAGGTGAATTGCTATACACGCTTGTTCTTCAGTGAAAAGGTCGCCTATCTGCTCGTCGATATGATTGATATTAACGATTACGGGTACATGGGCGAGTTCTTCTACTGTTACATCGACTTTCCGAACAACAGGCTACTCAAACTCAATCAGAAGATGCTCAGCACCCTGCTCGAGGATTATCATGACCTGCAGATGCGATATGAGGGCATGAGGGACTACGATGAACCCTACATGATGGAAGAGTTTTTCCTCAAGTATGTCGATCGCGCCGCCAGTGATCCCATGCGTCCCAATATCGATGATTTCTAGACTTGCGCCGATAATTGAATCAATCAACAATGAAAAAGACTTTTTTTGACCTATTTCTTGTCCTGGCCACGGCTTTGCTGTTCTCCTCTTGCTTGAAGAGCGGTCACAGCAATGCCGAACTGAATATAGAGGATACCGTCATCACCTCGGCCAAACTGTTGTCGATGCAGCGCGCCGACGGCTACACGGTGGTCACCGTGGGCGATCCTTGGAAGGGTGGGGTACTGCACCGCTATGTGCTCGTGCCCGAGGGCGCCTCATTACCCGACAATCTGCCCGAGGGTACTGTCGTGCGCACCCCTATCAAGAATGCGCTGGTCTATTCCTCGGTCCACACGAGTCTGCTGCAGGAATTGGGTGCCATCGGTGCCGTGCATGGGGTGGTGGACAAGCAGTATTTCAACGATACGGTCATTGCATCGGGACTGGCAAGAGGCACGATAGCCGATTGCGGCAACTCGATGAACCCCACCGTGGAGCGTGTTATCGACATGCAGCCCGACGCTATCCTGCTATCACCCTATCAAGACGCCAGTTATGGCCAGATAGCCAAATTGGACATTCCCATCATCGAGTGTGCCGACTACCTGGAGTATGACCCGCTGGGACGTGCCGAGTGGGTGAAATTCTATGGCGAACTGGTGGGGAAGCGTGCCCAGGCCGATAGCCTCTACCAGGCCGTTGTCGATGCCTACAATGACATGAAGCAGAAGGCCGCCGGGGCCAAGTCCCATCCCACCGTCGTGACCGAAATGGTCATCAACGGCATCTGGAATGTGCCTGGCGGACAGAGTTACATGGCTCGCATCCTGAACGATGCCGGTGGCCGTTACCTCTGGGCCGGGGATGAGAACACGGGGTCGCTGGCCCTGGATTTCAATCAGGTGCTTGCTGTTGCCCAGAATGCCGACTACTGGTTCATCAAGTGGACCAACATCAATTCCCTCAAGGACCTGCAGGGCGCCAATGACTTGAACAAGGAAATGGCTGCCTTCAAGAACAAGCGCGTGTATGTCTGCGATACCGACAAGACCCGCTTCTTTGACCGCATACCGTTCCACCCCGAGGTGCTGCTGCGCGAGTTCGCGGCCATCATGCACCCCGAGTTGTTCCCTGATTTCACTAACCAGATGTACCACCACATTGACTGACGCCCCGATGACATATCGCCGATACACCGTCACGCTGGTCGTGCTGACGCTGCTGCTTGTGCTGCTGGCGCTGGCATGCCTCGTGTTTGGCTCGGTGGATATCCCAGTGGACAGGATTATTGACATCCTGTCGGGCAAGGGTAGCGGTAACAAGGCATGGGACATCATCATCCTGCAATCACGCCTGCCCATGATTGCCACTGCTGCACTGGCAGGAGCGGCGCTATCCATTTCGGGCCTGTTGCTGCAGACCACCTTCAACAATCCGCTGGCGGGACCGTCGATACTGGGTGTGTCGTCGGGTGCCGGCCTGGGTGTCGCTATCGTCATTCTGGCCCTGGGAGGGTCGTTGGGCGGTTTGTTCGGTGAGAGCGTGGGCAGTTACATGGCGATTCTGCTGGGCGCCCTCATGGGTGCGGGAGCGGTGCTGCTGGTGCTGATTGCATTCTCGACTATCGTGCGCAGCAACACGATGTTGCTCATCATTGGCATTCTGGTCAGTTATCTCACGTCCAGCGTGGTGCAGTTGCTCAACTCGGTGGCAACCGAGGAGGGTGTCCACAACTATGTCTCATGGGGATTCGGCAACTTCTCGGGTGTCAGTGTGGCTCAGATGCCGGTCTATGCAGGCATCATCATCCTGGCTCTTATCGGATCGGCCTTGATGGTAAAGCCCTTGAATGCCCTCTTGCTGGGCGCCCGCTATGCCCGCAACCTGGGTGTCAACGTGTCGATGACCCGCAACATCCTGTTGATTATCACGGGAGTGCTCACGGCCGTGGTGACTGCCTTCTGCGGCCCCATCGGCTTCATCGGTCTGGTGGTGCCCCACATTGCCCGCATGTCGCTCGGCACGAGCAACCATAGCCGCCTGGTGCCTGCCACCATCCTTGCCGGGGCTGACATCGCCCTGCTGTGTGCCGTGGCCAGCGTGAGCAGCCCGCACGGCATCATTCCCATCAATGCCATCACGCCCATCATCGGTGTGCCCATTATCCTGTACATCATCCTCAACCGCCGTCGCATCCAGTACTTCAATTAACAACCGCAATGAACGATAACGCTATACTCACTACTCACAACCTGGCCGTTGGATACCGCAATGGCAAACAGCAAGTCACCCTGCTCAGTGGGCTCAACCTGCATTTGAATAAAGGCAAACTCGTCGCCCTGCTGGGGCAGAACGGTGCCGGCAAGTCAACCCTGTTGAGGGCCATCACCTGTGACGAGCGCCCCATCGGCGGCACCATTGAGGTAGATGGAAAGAATTTGCTGGAAATGCCCCAAAAGGAGCGCTCACGCCTCCTGGGGCTCGTGTCCACCGAGCGCATCCAGGCGGGGGCGCTCACGGTCGAGGAACTGGTGGGCCTGGGACGACAGCCTCACACCGGTTTCCTGGGTCGCCTCGATGACGAGGATCACCGCATCGTGCGCCAGGCCATGGCCGATGCGGGCATCGCAGCCAAGGCCGGTGATTATATCGCCTCGCTGAGCGACGGTGAGCGTCAGAAGGCTATGATTGCCCGTGCCCTGGCCCAGGAGACACCTCTCATCGTCCTCGATGAGCCCACAGCATTTCTCGACGTGGCCAGCCGCATCGAGACCATGCGCCTGCTGCAGACACTCGCCCACGACCGCGGCAAGGCCGTTCTGCTCTCCAGCCACGACATTTCCCAGTCCCTCATGCTGGCCGATGAATTATGGCTCATCACCACCGACCGTCAAGTCCTCACCGGCACCACCACCGACCTTGTCGCCGCTGGCGCCATGGACCATCTTTTCACCAACCGATCCATCCACTTCAACCCCCAAATCCTCGATTATTCCTTCTAAAGAATTACTAGGGCCTGCAAGTGCAATAAATTATTCAAAACCAATCTGTTGTATAACTGTTTGGGCGTCCTTGCTGGGCACTTTGTGGCTCTAAAATTTGGTTGTTTGGATTGTTTTATTTACCTTTGCGGTACAAACCAATTACTAACAACTTATGCTAAAACGATTATTTTTAGCGCTTGCTGTTGTGATTGCTCTGTCTGCCGTGGGGCAGGATTATCAACTGCATGCCACCAAGTATCACCCGGGTCAGGGTGGTGCCGGTTGGGTAACAGCAAGCGGGGATCGGATCAATTATGATAAGTTGAAAAACTATCAGATCCGCTGGGTCGCCCTCTCGCATGACATGTTTAACAAGCATGGTTTCAAAATGGGCGATGTGATTATTGTCGAGAGTGAGACGACACCGTCACTCAATGGTGAGTGGGTGGTGAAGGACAAGATGGGTAAGCGCCTGCGCAAGCGCATCGATTTCCTCACTCCGCGTGGTGACAAGTACAACTTCCGCAACGGCTCGGTCACCATCCGCAAGAAGAAGTGATTTAGGCTGATTCCACTCCTCAACATGTGGGAATAGCCGTTAGAGTTAAGATGAGGACGGGACAGATGACATCTGCCTCGTCCTTTTCGTTTTCATTGTGCCGGCCTAGTGAGGTTCGCGGGCCGTCAATTCATGATGGGAAATGCGGCCTTGCGGTGATTCAAGGCCTTTAGGGCCTCCCGAACGGTCTTGTCATTAGCGTTCACGATGGGGTAGAAGGCCGTGTTGCCAAAAGTGTCACGGGCGATGAGCGCCTTGAGGTTGGTAACGATCACGTCGCGTGACTGGTTGATGTAGTACCAGCGTGGGGCAATGCCGTTGCGCGACGCAAAGTCGGCAAAGTCCCTGATCAGGTCCTCATCGCTGGGCCCGCTGGTCATGAACTGCTTGTAATCCTTCATCATGTTGAGCCTCTGCCTGTTCTTCTCGCAGTAGTTGAAGGCGTAGCGTTGCAGCAGGCCAGCGTTGACCACTTCAATATAGTAATTGGAAATGCCGCTCGTGTCGCGCGCGACAAAGATGTCGGGGACGATGCCACCGCCGCCATACACCGTGCGTCCGTTGAGCGTCGAGAACACCTGGTTCTTGTCCACCCTCATGCTGTCACGACTATAAAGTTCGCCATTCATGTAACGGTCAAACAGTTCCTTCTCATAGTCAATGAAACCGGCCTTGTAATCCTTCTGGATACAGCGTCCGCTGGGCGTGTAGTATCGTGCGGTCGTCAGACGGATGGCACTGTTATCGGGCAAGACAAACTCCTTCTGTACCAGTCCCTTGCCGAAAGACCTGCAACCGACAATCAGGCCGCGGTCGTTGTCCTGCAGGGCACCGGCAAAAATCTCGCTTGCGCTCGCGCTGAACTCGTCGATGAGCACGGCCACCTCGGCATCCTGGAAGGAGCCGTTGCCATCGCTCCACACCTCGCTGTCGTCGCGCTGGTAGCGTCCGCGAGTGAACACGATGGGCTGTCCTGCCGGCATGAACTCATTGACCATGAGCACGGCCATCTCCATGAATCCGCCGCCATTGCCGCGCAGGTCGATGATGTAGCGCTGGGCGCCCTCTTCCTGCAGGCTTGCCATTGCGGTTATGAACTCGTCATAGGTGTGACGGCCAAACTGGTTGACCTTGACATATCCGGTCACCTCGTCCATCATGTAGAAGGCGTCAACCGTGTTGATGGGGATGTCGCCGCGGGTGACGGTGTAGGTGAGCACCTTCTTGCTGCTCTGGCGCATGATGCCTAGTTTCACCTTGCTGCCCTTGGGGCCGCGCAGGCGCTTGATGACGGCACCGTTGGTCATCTTCTCGCCCGTGGCTGTCGAGTCGTCGATGGTCACGATGCGATCGCCGGCCATGATGCCTACCTTCTCGCTGGGACCGCCAGGAATGACCTCGACAACACCGATGGTGTCACCCGTCATCACAAAGGAGATGCCGATGCCGCTGAAGGAGCCGTTCAGGTCGTCGGTGGCAGCCTGGAGTTCCTCGGCATTGAAGTAACTGGTGTGGGGATCCAGATTGACCAGTATCTCGGGAATGCTCATCTCGATGAGGTCGTGAAGGTTGGTGGTGTCCACATAGTCCTGGGCAATCAGGTTGAGGATGGCATTGAGTTTGCGGTCATTGTCAGCAACGGGTTTGTCGTTGGTGAAATGACTGCCCAAGTAAATGCCGGCAACCAGCGCCAAGGCGAGGGTTAGCAGCAACCACGGGGTGCTATGTTTGGACTTCTGCTTCATCTGTATAGTGTGCTGCGGGCCATCAGAGTGTTAAATTCTTGAATCGATCATACATCAGGTCAAGGATGCCGCGCTCCTGGGCGATGATCTTGGGCTCCAGGCTCTCGGTGATGGGGAAAACGGCCTTGTGCTTGTTCAGCGCCTTGAGGGCCTGCTGCACGGTGTTGTCGTTGCGGTTGAGAATCGGGTAATAGGCCTGACTGCCGAAGATGTCTCTCGCAATCAGGGCCTTGATCTTGGTCACAATCATGTCCCGGGAGATGTTGATGTAGTACCAGCGCGGGGTGATGCCATTGGCCTGGGCATAATCGGCAAACGAGTCGATCAGCACCTCATCGCTGGGTGCCATGCGCAGGAATTGCTTGTAGTCAGTCATTTTCTTGAGCGACTGACGGTTGTTGTTGCAGTAGTCAAAGGCGTATCGCTGCAGCAGACCGGCATTCTCCACCTCGATGTAGTAATGGGTCACGCCACTCGTGTCACGAGGCACAAAGATGTCGGGAATGATGCCACCGCCACCATAGACCGTGCGCCCATGGGCAGTGGTGAACTTCTGGCTCTTGTCAACCTTGATGCTGTCAGGATTGTCCATCTCGCCGCGGCGGTAGCGCTCGGCAACTTCGTCTGAATACTCGTTGCCCGACTTGTAATCCTTCTGGATACAGCGTCCACTGGGTGTGTAATAGCGTGCGGTCGTCATCCTGATGGCGCTGCTGTCGGGCAGGATGAATTCATTCTGCACGAGGCCCTTGCCATAGGACCGGCAACCGACAATCAAGCCCCGGTCGTTGTCCTGCAGCGCACCGGCAAAGATTTCGCTCGCGCTGGCGCTGAAGGCGTCGATCAGCACGGCCACCTCGGCGTCCTGGTAGGCACCCTTTCCGTCACTCCAAGCCTCGTTGTCATTGCGCTTGTAGCGGCCCTTGGTCGAAACGATGGGGACATTGTCGGGCAGGAACTCGTTGGCCATGAGGATTGCCATTTCCATGAAACCGCCGCCGTTGCCGCGCAGGTCGATCATGTATCGCTTGGCTCCCTGGTCTTCAAGCGACTTCATGGCCTCCATGAATTCGGTGTAGGTGTGTCGACCGAACTGGTTGACCTTGATATAGCCCGTGTTCTTGTCTATCATGTAGGAGGCTTCCACGGTGTTCTCGGGGACGATGCCACGCGTGACGGTGAAGGTCAGCGTGTTGGCTGCATTGGCACGCTTGATGCCCAGTTTGACCTTGCTGCCGATGGGGCCTCGCAACTTCTTCATGACCGCGCCCTTGGTCACATTCTCGCCGACGATGCTCGAGTCGTTGATGCTCACGATGCGGTCGCCCGCCATGATGCCGACCCTCGCACTGGGTCCGCCCGAGACCACCTCAACGATGCCCACGGTATCATTCATGATCTCAATCTGGATGTCCATGTCGCTCAGCAGACTGTCCCTGTTCTCGCTAGATGCTTTAAACTCCTCGGCGGTCAGGTAGATCGTGTGGGGATCCAGGTAACTCAATATCTTGGGAATGCTCATCTCGACCAGGTCATTGAGATTGGTCGAGTCCACGTAATCCTGATTGATCAGGTTGAGGATAGCGTTGATCTTGCGGTCGTTGTCGGCCACATACCGGTTGGGCGAGATGAGATTGCCAATGAACAGTCCTGCCACAATCACAATCGATATGGCAAGCGGTATCCAAATGGGTTGACGGGATGGCTGAGTTCTCATTGGCCGAGGTGAAAGACTGAATAAACCTGTAATGTGCTCTGTGTCATGATGCAAGGTGCTTCTCAACCTCGCGGTAATGTGAATCGCTGTTCTCGCTGGTCAGTGCCACGGGGTGGTACTCACCGTCACGTTGCCACAAGTGGATCACCTCGATGCCGGCGCGGCACAGCAGATCCACACCGTCGTGCATGCGGTAATACTCGCCGAACACCACGCGCGTGATGCCTGCCTGGATGATGAGTTTGCTGCACTCCATGCAGGGTGAGGTCGTGATGTAGAGTGTCGCACCGTCGCTGCTGTTGTTGCTCCGGGCTACCTTGGTGATGGCATTGGCCTCGGCATGTAGGACATAGGGCTTGGTGTGGTCGTCTTCCTCACACACGTTCTCAAACCCTGCCGGTGTGCCGTTATAGCCATCGCTGATGATCATCTTGTCCTTGACCAGGAGCGCGCCCACCTGCCGGCGGCGGCAATAGGAATTTTCGGCCCAGATCTGCGTCATGCGCAGGTACCTTGAGTCGAGCAACATCTGTTTTTTCTCGCGAGCGTCCATTAGTTCTACTTTTAATCTGCAAAATTACTGCAAGTAAAGGACAGAACAAAATGAAAAAATCATTTTTTCATTTTTTATAATAAATAATTTTGGGTAATGATACAGATGTTGGCCCATTGGGGGATTGAGCGCCCTTACGGTCGGGAAATATTCTCGGCTGAATTGATACCGTGGTGCTTGTGGATTGTAAAAAATAGATAACAACTGGCCGATTTAGTTAAAACTATTAAAACCAATGCAACATTCTCAAGTTTTCTACGTCTAAGAGAAATGAAAATAATGATAATTCTAAATAGCAATTGATATGAATATGAGAAAGAATGTGTTAATAATGATGACCATGCTGGCTGGTCTGATGCTCGTGAGCAGTTGTGCCAGCAAGAAGGATTTGGAAGATTGCCGCCAGAACAACATCAAGTTGCTCGAGAGTGGCAAGGAGATGATGATCAACTACCAGCAGGCCAAGGAGCAATTGGCCGCCGCTAATGCCCGTGTCGCCTCGCTTGAAGACCAACTGGCACAGTCCAAGGCCGATTACAAGTCATTGCAGCAATCGCTCGACAAGAGCCTGGTCAACACCAATCAGAGCAACGTCTCGATTGAGAAACTCGTGGACCAGATCAACGAGAGTAACCAGTACATCCGTCACTTGACCGACCTCAAGACCAAGAGCGACTCGCTCAACATGGCACTGACCAACAAGTTGACCCGTTCACTGTCCAGGGAAGAACTCAAGGATGTCGATGTCCAGGTGCTCAAGGGCGTCGTTTACATCTCGCTGGCCGACAACATGCTC
This sequence comes from uncultured Porphyromonadaceae bacterium, assembly GCA_946414395.1. Classification (GTDB taxonomy): domain Bacteria; phylum Bacteroidota; class Bacteroidia; order Bacteroidales; family Muribaculaceae; genus Sodaliphilus. Next base: position 37,668 of record CAMKOE010000015.1, read on the forward strand.
TACAAGAGTGGATCCTACGAGATCAGCGACCGCGCCGCCGAGACCCTGTCCAAGATTGCCAAGATCATCAACGACTATGAGGACTATGACGTGCTCATCGAGGGCAATACCGACAATGTCCCCATCAGCCGCGAGAACATCCGCAACAACTGGGACCTCTCTTGCCTGCGCGCCTCATCGGTAGTGCAAGCCCTGCAAACCCAGTATGGTGTCAATCCCAAGCGATTGACCGCCGGTGGTCGTGGCGAGTACAATCCGCTGATGACCAACGACACCGCAGTGGGCAAGCAGCGCAACCGCCGCACCCAGATTATCATTACTCCTAAACTCGAGGAGTTCCTTGAACTCATTGATGACGCTCCCGAGGGTAACTAAATTCCGATTTACTGGCAAATGATTGCAGCCATGGCGCTGCAAGGTCAATGTCAATGAGTGTGAGGATGTGCCTGTCTGTGATGGCACATCCTCTGTTCATTTTGAGATCTCCTGCGTGCTTCGATGACCGGAGGGGGTATAAAAAAGCAAGCCCTTGACTCAACGTCAGGGACTTGTTTTAACTAATTAACCTTCTAATACCATTAACATAAACCTTAAACCTGTGGAAGGTATCTGTCTCGCGACATTGTGATTTTCCACAATTTTAAAAACTAATACCATGAAAACCTGTGCAAATATAAGGCCAATTGTTTTTTACTACCTAATAATTTGATAAAAAAATGCGTGAAATTAACACAATTTAGCAGAAATCGGCCAAAAATCATCGAAATAACATAAAAATACACTCAAAAACTACTATCTGAAAGCCTCGTAAGGTGGGTTGTAAAAGAAAGTGACAAAGTCAGAAAAAAAACGACTGAACTGACAGTGCAATCTGCCAGTCCAGTCGTTGTAGTGAAAAAAATCAGTTGCGAGGTCGGCCGCTATGGTTTTGTTACTAGGGCGAGACCGTCATGTGTTTACTTGTCACTGCTGGTGGTGTCGGTGGGGGAGAAGGCGTTCCAGCCTTGGGCGCGGATTTCCATTTCCTGGTCGTCGCGGGTCACCAGATAAGCGCCCATGTCGGGCTTGGTCACGCGTCCGATGAGGCGGGCCGTCTTCATGCGGGCCACCTTGTCATGGTCGGCCAGGGGGACGGTGAACAGCAGTTCGTAGTCCTCGCCGCCGTTCATGGCCGCCGTGACGAGGTTCATGTTGAGTTCCTCGGCCATCAGTGCGGTCTGGTAGTCGATGGGGATGCGGTCCTCATACACGCGGCAGCCCACGCCCGAGTCCTTGCAGATGTGCAGCAGTTCACTCGACAGGCCATCGCTCACGTCCATCATCGCGGTGGGGCGGATGCCCAGTTCACGCAACTCGTTGATGACGTCGCGGCGAGCCTCGGGCTTGAGTTGGCGCTCGATGATGTATTCCTTGCCCGAGAAATCGGGCTCAAACTCCTTGTCCTTGATTTGGGCGCTCACCTGGCGCTCCCGCTCCAGCAGTTGCAGTCCCATGTAGGCCGCACCCAGGTTGCCGCTCACGCAGATGAGGTCGGTGTCGCGTGCTCCGGTGCGATAGACGATGTCGCCGCTGGCGGCATCGCCCAGGCAGGTCACGCTGATGATCAGTCCCGTGACCGATGCGCTGGTGTCGCCGCCCACGAGGTCCACGTCATAGTGCTCACAGGCGATGCGCATGCCCTCGTAGAGTTGCTCGATGTGCTCCAGGGTGAAGCGCTTGGAGATGCCCAGCGACACGGTCACCTGCCGCGGCGTGCCGTTCATGGCATACACGTCGCTCAGGTTGACCACGATGGCCTTGTAACCCAGGTGCATCAGCGGCACATAGGTGAGGTCAAAGTGTATGCCCTCCAGCAGCAGGTCGGTGGTGACCAGGGTCTCGCGGCCGGGGCCGTAGTTGATGACAGCGCAATCGTCGCCCACGCCGCGGCGGGTGGACTCGTTGCGCACGGGGAATGAGCGGGTCAGGTGCTCGATGAGACCAAACTCGCCCAGTGTTGAAATCTCGGTTTCTTTCATGATGATTCCGGTATTCAGTATTCGGTGGTCTGCAATGGGGTGTGCCGTGGCATTACCTCATTCAATCACAACTCTTCAAAGCGGTTAATCATCTCCCGAACAAGCATCGCCATGATGGGTTGTGCGGCAGCGGCGGCCTTCTGTACCTCCTCGTGGGATGCCTTCTCGACGGCACCTTCCACGCCCAGGTCGGTGATGATCGAGATGCCAAACACCTCGATGTCGCCATGACGGGCAACAATCACCTCGGGCACCGTGCTCATGCCGACGGCGTCACCGCCGATGCGCCAGAAGTAGCGGTACTCGGCCGGCGTCTCGAAGGTCGGGCCCTGTGTGCCCACATACACGCCTTCCATCAGCCTGATGCCTTTCTCCTTGGCGATGTCGCGCGCCATCTGGATGAGGCGGGGACTGTAGGCGTCCACCATGGCCGGGAAGCGGGGTCCCAGTTCATTGATGTTCTTGCCGTGGAGCGGATGCTCGGGGAAGACATTGATGTGGTCGGTAATCACCATCAGGTCGCCCACCTTGAAGTCGGGATTCATGCCGCCCGAGGCATTGGACACAAACAAGGTCTTGATGCCGATGGCCTTCATCACCCTGACGGGGAATGTCACCTCCTGCATCGTGTAGCCCTCGTAGTAATGGAAACGGCCCTGCATGGCCATGATATACTTGTTGCCAAGGGTGCCAAAGATCAGGCGTCCCTTGTGGCCCTCGACGGTCGAAACGGGGAAATTGGGGACTTCACCATAAGGGATTTCAATTTCTATATTGATGTGGTCAACCACCGCACCGAGTCCTGTTCCCAGGATGATGGCGGTCTTGGGCAACTTGCCGTTCACACGTTTCCTGATAAAATTGCTGGTCTCTTCAATCTTTTCCAGCCAGTTGATTTCTTGTCCCATAAGCGTACCTATTAGTAGTATATTGTTTTTTCTTGTTGTTGATTGATATGTTTGGCAATCAGGTTGCAGGCGGCAAGCGCCAGCACGTCATTGCTCCTGCTCGTCGATTTTCTCGACCAGTCCCTCGATAAAGTTGAGCCCCTCCTGCTCCAGGAACCCCACTCTCATGGGGATGTAGAAGATGTAGTTGCGCATCGTGGGCGGATAGTAGGGGTTGTTCATGATGCGCACGGCGTCCTTCTCGGTGGTGATGATGAACTTGCGTTTTCCCTCCAGGCTGTTATAGACCTTGAAGATGTCGCTGAAGTCCCGGCGGGTGAAGAAGTGGTGGTCGTCAAAGTGCATCACCTTGATATTGGACGAATATTGGCGCAAGTAGCGCACCAGCGGCTTGGGCGTGGCAATGCCCGTCAGGCACAGCAGTGCATCGTCCTCACGCAGCCATTGCAACGACGTCAGTTGAGGCGACTGCACGGGAAAGACGGGTATCGGGTCGGCATAGCGGATGTTGCTGAAGTAAAGTTGCTGTGACGGGAACAGGTCCAGGTTCTTCTTCATCATCCTGATGTCCATAGCCTTGAGGTCGCTGGGACACTTGGTCACCACGACGATATCGCACCTGAGCAGACGCTCGGCCGGCTCGCGCAGTGTGCCCAGCGGCATCAGCCGGTCATCATAGGGCGGGCGGTTATAGTCCACGAGCACCACGTTCACCTTGGGCTTGACATAGCGGTGCTGGAAGCCGTCATCGAGCAGGATGAGGTTGATGTCGGGGTCGAGGCGCAACAGTTCACGGATGCCCTTGCGGCGGCTTTCACACACGGCCAGCGTGATCAGGCCATTGTACTTGCGGTAGATCTGGTAAGGCTCGTCGCCGATGTCGCGTGGCGTCATGTTGTTGCTGGCCAGGATGAATCCTTTGGTCTTGCGCTTGTAACCGCGGCTCAGTACTGCCACATGGTAGCGGCGGTACAGGGCTTCGATGATATATTCCACATGAGGGGTCTTGCCGGTGCCACCCACGGTGATGTTTCCCACCGACACGACAGGCACGTCAAACTCCTCTTGCGGCAGCAGGCCCAGGTTGAACGACGTGTTGCGCACCCACACACATGCGCCATAGGCCCACGAGAATGGTGTCAACAGTGCGTCCAGGATGGACTTGCGTTGTTCCTTATTGAGTAACTTGGAAAAATCCATTTGATTGCGTCAGGCGTTAAGTGTTATTACGTTGTTTTGTAACACCAACGCGCATTCCACGTTATGTTTTTTGTATCTGCTAATGAATTCGATTTCTCTCTATCTATTGAATTAGAACTGAATCTCGCCCTCGGGCATCAGGCACAGGACATGGTCGCGGCCCAGGATGCGTTGCAACTGCTTGTGCCAGTCGTAGAGCAGGCCCATCTCGCCCTCCAACTTGGACTCGTAGCGGCTCACCATGTACTTGTCGAGCAGTGCCATGAACTTGTCCTCGATGGCGGGGTAGTTCTGTGTCTTGTAGTCCTTGCCCATCTTGGCCTTGCCTGCTACCCATGCAACGGCCTCGCGGATGCCGCCGAAGTCATCGACCAGGCCAATCTGCTTGGCGGTGATGCCGTCCCACACGCGGCCCTCGGCAATCTTCTTGATGGAGTCTTGCGTCACGTGGCGGCCGTCGGAGCAGCGCTTGGTGAACAGTTCATAACCCTGGTTGACCATGTTCTGCATGGCGGCACGCTGCACGGGCGTGAGCCTCATTCCCAGTGCGGCCATGTCGGCATTCTCGTTGGTCTTGACCGAAGCCATGTGCACGCCCAGTTTGTTCTCAATCAGGTCGTGGGGGCAAGGAATGACTCCAAAGATGCCAATCGAGCCGGTGATGGTCGTGCGCTCGGCAAAGATGCGGTCGGCGCAGCATGAGATGTAGTAACCGCCTGATGCGGCATAGTCACCCATCGACACTGCCACAGGCTTGCCACTGGACTTGAAGTCCAAGACGGCTTTCCAGACCTGCTCGCTGCCAAAGGCGCTGCCACCCGGTGAATTTACCCTGAAGACCATACCCTTGACGTTGTCGTCTTCCATGAGGTCGCGGATGGTCTTGCTCAATCTCTCGCTGTTGATGCCTTCCTCGACGGCTCCCAGACTTGACGAGCCGTCAATCTCACCGACGGCATAGACCACCGCGATGTGGTCTCCCGAAACGGCGTCCTCGAGCGACGAGGCGAGGTCTTCTGGACTGACGAAGTTCAGGTCGTCTTTCTTGTCAACCTGGGTGCGTGCGCGCAGGATGTCATCCATCTCGCTGCGGTAGGCCAACTTGTCCACGAGTTTGTTCTTGATGAGTTCGGCCGGTTGCCATGTGAGAATGACACTGTCACACATGCCGTTCAGCACGGTTGCCTGCAACTTGCGGTCGGCAGCGATGCTGTCGATCATCTCTTTCCAGATGGCGCCCAGGTAGTGTTCCTGCTGCAAGCGGTTGGCGTCGCTCATGTCCTCGAGCATGTAGGGCTCGACGGCGCTCTTGAACGTGCCCACGCGCACCACCTGCATTTCCACGCCCACCTTGTCGAGCATTTTCTTCATGTAGGGGGTCACCGAGGCCATACCGTGCAGGTCAACGGCACCCACGGGGTTGAGGTAGATGCTGTCGGCCACGCTGGCCAGGTAGTAATCGGCCTGGTTGATGCCCTCGTAGCCATAGGCGGCAATCCACTTGCCGCTCTTCTTGAACTCCTTGAGGGCACGGCGCATGGTCTGCAGTGTGGCGGGCGCGGCCATCACGCCGTTGCACTCGATGTAGATGCCATCCACCTTATCGTCCTTGGCAGCGTTCTCGATGGCCGAGATGAAGGTGTTCAGGCCCAACGATGAGGGCATTTCACCTCCCTGCGACAACATCGTCATCATGTCGAGGGGTGAATCGTCACCGCGCTCATTGATCTCTGTGCCCAGGTCTATCTTCAGGATGGAGTGCTTGGAGAGGCTGACGGCTTTCTTGCCGCCACCCATGCTCATCGATCCCATGATAGCGAAACTCATGATCATTGCGGCAAACATGAAGAACATGAATGCCAGGAATGCGCCCACAAATGAGCCGCACACGATAAGGATAAATTTCTTCATCATAACTCTATAGATTTTTAGTCGTTTTTTGTCTAATTATTTATATGTCAAACCATTGCCTGTGACACTTGCAGAGGTGGCCACATGACGCTTTTGCTCTAACCTACAAAGATAGAGGTTTTTTCTCGACAAACAAGCGATTTCACCGCAAAAAAATGTCATGCCAAACAAAATGTGCCACAAACTATCGAAAAGCCGTCTTGCCCTGGTTGCCAGACGGCAGAATCAGAAAAATCCGCATTGGGCTGTTGGTGGACCCAATGCGGATGCTATTGATGTGTATTATCACGTGTGTCCTTAACTCGCTTCACGCCCTCTGGTGAAGTGGCGGTGAGCCCAGGTGGCGAGGCCCAGGCTGGCGACAAGGCTCAGCATGGCCAGCCAGGGCAGTGAACCGTCGGCGGGAAGTCCCAGTGAGTCGCCATAGCCCTCGGGGACTATGCCCTTGTTTGCCAGGTAACTGAAGACGACCACCGTGCTGTTGTTCAGCGTGTGGGCAATGATGGGGACCCACAGGCTGCGTGTCCACACCAGCAGGTAACCCAGCCACAAGCCGAGCACTACTCGGGGAATGAAGCCGTAGAACTGCATGTGGATGGCACTGAAGATGATGGCCACAATCCACACCACGGCATGCGTGCCCAGGCGGCTGTCCTGCATCGTGCGCAGCATGGCACCGCGAAACAGCATCTCCTCGCCCAATCCTGCCATGAATCCCACAACAAACACACAGGCGATTAAATCGATAACGGAATGGTTGTCAAGGATATGCTCGGTGGCCTCGGCAGCGGCATCCTCGGTTATGCGCATCCATTGCTCAATGCCGCTCATCCACGAGGGCAACGACATGGCCTCGTTGGCATGCACCAGCCAGTTCATGGCCGGCAATGAGATGACAAAGAATGCCACAACCACGAGAATCGACGTCAGGCTCGGGGCGCGGTCCAGACACATGGCGTGGAAGGGGCGGCGGTAGAAGACCGCCATGGCCGCCATGGCTGGGATGATAAAGGCAAGGATGTCTTGGGCGGTGAGCATCGTCAGAACACTCTGTCCCAAGTGGGGGAGAATGATGGCTGCGGCCGAGACAACGATCAGCCCCGCGCCCATGAAGCACAGCAGCACAATGATGCGGGTGGACAATTTCATGTCAGTTCTTCGTTCCATATCTTTTCGGTATTGTGTTGATTTTTTGTTTTGCAAAATTAAACATTTTTTCACTTGCTCGGTCTAATAGATAAAGAAAATCAAAACAACATCCATCATTATGAAGAAGATAATATTCACCTTAACCGCATTGATCGCGACTGGATTGTGCGCCACTGCACAGACCAGCAGCGACCAGGTCGATATCGAGACGGCCGATAATGTGAAACTGGAAGTCATCACTCCAGCCGAGCCTGTTCAGGAGACCGAGCAGGATATGAAAGAACGCGAGAAACGCCTGCGTGAGTTAACCGATGACGTGGCCTATGCCAAGGCCTCCAACTCCTTGCGCCGCGGCTACTTCGTCTTCCTGGCCGACCACATCCAGATAGGCCGTACGGGCTATCGCCACTATGACCTCAACAGCAATTCCAACTTCATTCTTGTTCAGAATTTTGATGGTATCATCCAGTATGCCCTCAACGTGGGTTTCCCTGGCAGCAACGGCTTGGGCGGCTGGACCGGCAAGGGCAGTGTCCGTGACAAGCGCATCGTCTATAAGGACAATGGTGACGTGTTCATGCAGTTCAGCATCGTCAGCGGTCAGGTCAATGCCGATGTGGATATCACCTTGTTCCACAACAGCAAGAGGGCTGTGGCCAATATCAACGGAGGCCAGCCCATCACGATGTATGGCGAGATCCTGCCCTACAGGGACAAGAAGCACCGGTGATTCCCGTAGAACGATTTTATGGATTTTATAAACGATTGCCGGTAATAGATGATTAAATCACAGCCGCGCCCCACACGTTTACCGGCACTGTGTGGGGCGCTTTTTTTTAGGCGATGATATAGATGTTGGCCCAAACCCTGCGGGGCTAATCCTAATTACACGAATAGTTTTAAATATTTTTCGTAAAATACGTTTTTCTTAGCGAAATTAGCATTAAAAAACTTTTCAGGGTCAACTGCTATATCGTTACCTTTTTTTATGCCCTCTTAATGGCTGCCACAGCAAGCGCAGCACAACAAGGGCTTGATTTCTTGCTCAAAGATGTCGCGCTTGATGATTCGGTAATGGGGTGAGTAGGCCTCACGGTAATCGGGCGAGTGGCTGATGGCGTATTGGCCCTGGGCCAGCACCTGGGCGATGAATTCTTTGTCCTGCTGGTAATAGGGTAGGGCAAGGTTGGCCTTTTCGATGATGGACAAGATTTCTTGCCACTGCGAGGCCCATGATTCCACCGTGGGGCGGTCGGCATCGTTGGCGCTGCGGACAAAAGCATCAAGAAGCCTCTCCGCTTCGATTTTGCCGTCCTTGACAGCCAGCAGGCTCACCCTCACGTAGTTGCCGTTGAATCCGCAGGGTTCATAGTACCACGTCATCAGGTCCTCGTGTTCAACCGTCTGCAGTTCCTGTTCCAGATAGGACCAGGCCATCGTTCTGTCGCCGACCAGGTGTTCCGCGCCCATGTGATCCTGGAAACACGACTTGTAGATGTCGAGCAAGCGGGCCTTGGGATACTGCTTCATGAATCCTGTCAGCCACATCTCAATATCTTGTGCCATCATTGTGCCGAAGCATGTACACATCATTAAGTATGCTAGTGCTATTATCCTGGTCATGGTCAATGCTGGTCGTCGGTGATGTCGTCATTGAGCATTGCCAGGAATTCATCCTCGTTGATGATCTGGACGCCCAGTTTGCGGGCCTTTTCAAGTTTGGAGGGCCCCATGTTCTCGCCTGCAAGGATAAAACTTGTGGCGCCCGAGATGCTGCTCACGTTCTTGCCGCCGTTCTGCTCGATCATCGCCTTGTATTCCTCGCGGGAATGCTTGGCAAACACGCCGCTGATGACCACTTTCTTGCCCATCAGCCTGTCGGTCTGGCCTGCTGTCTCCTCCTCGGTGAGCGCCATCTGCAGGTCTGCGGCCCTGAGGCGCTCGACGATGACGCGGTTGCGCTCCTCGGCAAAGAAATCCACGATCGACTGGGCAATCTTGGGGCCGATTTCGGGAATTGCCGCCAGGTCATCGGCCGGGAGGCTCATCAGCGTGTCGATGTCGCGCGTGTGTCGTGCCAGCACCTTGCCGGTGGTCTCTCCCACAAACGGGATGGACAAGGCAAAGATGACCCTGGCGTAGGGCACCTTGAGGCTGGCCTCGATGCCGCGCAGGATGCGCTGTGCGCTGCGCTCCTGGAAGCGGTCGAGCGCAACGAGTTTATCTTGAGTGAGGTCATACAGGTCGGCCACGTCGTTGACCAACCCGCTCTTGTTCAGCGTGATGGCAACTTCCTCGCCGATGCCGTCGATGTCCATGGCATGACGTCCCACAAAGTGCTCGATGCGTCCGCAGATCTGGGGGCCGCAACCCCACTTGTTGGGGCAGACCCATGCCGCCTCGCCCTCGATGCGCTGCAACGCGGTGCCGCAGGATGGGCAGTGGGTGACAAAGTGGATGGGCTGGCTGCCGGGTTGGCGTCGCTTCTCGTCAACGCCAACGATTTTGGGAATGATCTCGCCGCCCTTCTCGACATAGAGCATGTCTCCCTCGTGGATGTCAAGTTGCTCAATGATGTCGGCATTGTGCAGCGACGCGCGCTTGACAATCGTGCCGCTCAGCAGCACGGGCTCCAGGTTGGCAACCGGTGTGATAACGCCCGTGCGACCCACCTCAAACGACACGAACTGTAGCCGCGTGCATTCGCGTTCGGGCGCAAATTTGTAGGCGATGGCCCACCGGGGAGACTTGGCTGTCGCTCCCAGGTTGAGTTGCTGGCGCAGGGAGTTGATCTTGAACACCAGGCCATCGGTGGCGACAGGAAGTTGCTTGCGCTGCACATCCCAGTGGCCGATGAAGTCTTTCACCGCATCGATGCTGGGCAGGATGGACATCTCTCCCGTCTTGAATCCCCAGCGCTTGAGGGCCATGATGCTGTCGTAGTGGGTCTCGAACGGCAGGTTGTCACCCAGCAGGAAATAGAAGATGGCGTCCAGGCCTCGGCGGGCAACCTCGGCGCTGTTCTGCAGTTTGAGGGTGCCGGCAGCGGCGTTGCGGGGGTTGGCAAACAGCGGCTCCTCATTGAACTGGCGCTCCTCGTTCAATTTTTCAAAACTTTTCCAGGGAAGCAGGATTTCACCCCTGACCTCAAACTTGTCGGGAAGACCATCGGCATCGGTGATTTCCAGCGGCACCGACTTGATGGTGATCACATTGGCCGTGACATCGTCGCCCTGCACGCCATCGCCGCGGGTGACGGCGCGCACCAGGCGGCCGTGCTCATAGGTCACCGATATCGATGTGCCGTCATACTTCATCTCGCCGACAATCTCGCTGGGCTCACCGCCCAGGCCCTCCTGGGCCCGTCGCAGGAAGTCCTGAACCTCCTCGATGCTGTAACTGTTGGAGAGCGACATCATGGGGCGCTCGTGGCGCACCTGGACAAAGCCCTTGCTGATGTCGCTGCCCACACGCTGGGTGGGGGACAGCGGGTCCTGATATTGAGGGTAATCGCGCTCCAGATCCTGCAATTCACGCAGCAGGGCGTCAAACTCCTGGTCGCTCACCGTGGGCGCGTTCAGCACATAGTAACTGTGATTGTGGCGGTTGATGATTTCCCGCAATTCCTTGATTCGCTGTTCAAATAGGTCCATTTCGTTTGCTGTTATTCGTCGTTTTAATCGGCTAAATTAATGTTTTTTTCTCAAAAAAAGTCATTCTGGTTTCATTTTTTGTTTTATTTTTGCAGCAATAATGGACATAACCATAGAATTTATGAGAAAAATTTCAAAGTATGTATTGGCGCTTGTCGTTCTAGTGATGACATCAATTTTGGCCACGGGATGTTTCAGGCAGGATATGCTGATGTTTGAGGATGGCGAATTTGACGGTGTGGAGTTCAGCGATTATGATATCATGCACAATGCCGAACTGGACATGGATGACGTGGACCGCGATTGAGGCCGCCCACTGGCATTCCGTCTTGCTAATAACCCTATTTTTAACAATTTAAAAATTATTAACAGGGCGGGACGGAGTGATCCATAGATGGTTAGATGTCATTATTTTGTTCCAGATGACCTATTTTGACATCTATTTTAACATTTTGTTAAAGAATATTTTTATATATTTGCAGCCAATTATAATATAAGGTCGCTTGTGGCAAGCGCCATAGGTGACATAAAGAGAATTTAATCAAGAGATATGAATCTACTACAGAGCAAGTTAGCGCGATATGACGAGCCGCAGAAGGCCAAGGCCGCCGGCATCTATCCTTATTTTCGCGCCATCTCAAGCGAACAGGACACCGAGGTCATCATGAACGGCAAGAAGGTGCTCATGTTCGGTTCCAACTGCTACTCAGGCTTGGTCAACGACGAGCGCATCAAGAGAGCCGCTGTCGAGGCCACCGAAAAATATGGTACCGGCTGCGCCGGTTCCCCGTTCCTCAATGGTACACTCGACCTGCACAAGGAACTCGAGCGCAAACTCGCCGAGTATGAGGGGAAAGAGGACGCCATGATCTACAGCACCGGCTTCGGTGTCAATCTGGGCGTCATCTCGACCTTGACAGGACGCGATGATTACATCCTGTGGGACGAGCAGGACCATGCCTCGATCATCGAGGGACGACGCCTCTCGTTCTCCAACAGCCTCAAGTACAAGCACAACGACATGGCATCGCTCGAGGCTCAACTCAAGAAGTGCGAGCCCGACCGCGTGAAACTCATCGTTACCGACGGCGTCTTCTCGATGGAAGGCGACGTGTGCAAACTGCCCGACATTGTTGACCTGGCCCACAAGTACAATGCCAGCGTCATGGTCGACGAGGCCCACGGCATCGGCGTGTTTGGTGAGGGAGGCCGCGGCGTGTGCGACCACTTCGGCCTGCGCGACGAGGTTGACCTGATTATGGGCACATTCTCCAAGTCGTTCGCTTCGCTGGGCGGCTTCATCGCCACCGACAAGATTATCACCAACTACCTGCGCCACCACTCGCGCAGTTACATCTTCACGGCCAGCATCACCCCGGCATCTACCGCTGCTGCCATGAAGGCCATCGACATCCTCATTGAGGAACCCGAGCGCCAGGAGCACCTGTGGAAAATCACCCACGAGGCATTGCAGGGCTTCCGCGACATGGGTTGCGAGATTGGACACACCGAGACCCCCATCATCCCGCTCTTCATCCGCGACAACAACAAGACGTTTGCCATCACGCGTGACCTGCTGAATGAGGGAATCTTTGTCAACCCCGTCGTTTCACCCGCAGTAGCCCCCAACGACACGCTCATCCGCTTCAGCCTCATGGCGACCCACACCCATGAGCAAGTCGCATTAGCCCTCGAGAAAATCCGCAAGGTATTCCGCTCCTACGGATTGATTCCCTGACGAACGGATAATTAAAACATTTTAATATATAATGTGAAGCCACGCCTCTATCAGGAGTGGCTTCACGTTTTAAAAAACAGGCCATAGACCTTTTTTATGGCCAATAATGAAAAAAAAACAAAAAAATACTTGTTTGATAAAATTCTATTAGTAATTTCGCAACATCAAACACATAGATTAAGACTGATATGATTTACAAATTTGTGATTGTTTCTGACGAAGCCGATAACTTCAAGATGCAGATTGCCATTGACTCAACGGCAACCTTCATGCAGTTGCGCAATGTGATTCTGGACTCTGCCGGCTACAGCAAGGAACAGATGGATTCCTTCTATATCTGTGACGACGAGTGGAATAAGGAAAAAGAAGTGACCTGCATGGATATGGGCAGTGACAGTGACGAGGACATCTGGATCATGGACGATACACAACTCGACGAACTCCTCGAGGACGAGGGACAGAGGATGAAATTCGTCTTCGACTATATGACCGAACGCTACTTCAAGGTCAAACTCAAGGAAGTCATCCCCGGCAAGACCCTGCACGACCCCCTGTGCGAACGCAAGGAAGGACGCGCCCCCGCCGAGAATGTCGATATCACCGACTTCATCACCATCCCCAAGATACCCGACGCAAGCAACATCGAGGCCATCGACAAGAGCGAGTTCTACGGTGACGAGGAATACAACGAGGACGAGATTTCCGATTTTGAAGAACTCGACAACCTCGATAGCGACAACTACAAGTTCTAGCGCACATTTTTGAGAGAGAACAAGCGGCAAAAACAACAGTAAATTTTGTCCCATCGATAAAAATCAGTAATTTTGTCGCCGTAAAACCAAACAACAACCATAATGACAGGTATGAAAAGTTTAGTTTTAGCCTTTGGCGCACTGATCGCCCTATCATCCATGTGGTCTTGCACAGGTGGTGAGGCCCAGCAGGACAATCAGGCCGTAGTCGAGGACTCAGCCGTCATCGACTCGACAACGATAGCCCAGGAAGTGACAGGCGTGGCCATCGACGGTGCCATGAACAGTGTCTATCTCAAGGTGGGCAACGACACCATCGAGTTCACCTATCCCGACCTCGACACCGAAAAGCGCGCCTCATGGGAAATCGATGACACCCTCACCGTGCGCTACTTTGCAACCGAGGCCGGCGACAGCGTCACCGAGGTCATCAACCACGCCGACGCCTGAGAAAGAGAAATATTGCTGAAAACCAGCATATTGCGGTAGTAGCTCAGTTGGTAGAGCATCAGCTTCCCAAGCTGAGGGCCGCGGG
>CAMKOE010000016.1 GCA_946414395.1 uncultured Porphyromonadaceae bacterium
TAAATCACTGTATATCAGACTCGTTTTCATTTGGCAAAATGATAGTGCGGAAAACGAGAGCAAGCAGGATGGTGATGATGGCATTCTTGTTCATGTCCTTTTATTGTAATACCGCGTTGAGTCCACTTGTTTTAAGGGTGCAAATCAATACACCAGGTTATCGGAGTCAGAGGTTCTGGCCCAGGTCGTAGGCGGCCTGGAGTTTATCGTTGCCGTTGATTTCGCGGGGGGCTCCCACGCCGCCAGCGAAAAGGTGCCCTGCCAGCCTGCTCTTGGGATAACAATCAATCCAGCCCGTCAGGCCCTGCTCGGCACGCTGGGGCACGTGAGGCTCGCCCTCGGCAGCGGTGGTCAGCAGATAGACGTCGCGGAACTGGTAGTCGAGCGGGTACATGGCGTTCATGCGGTCGATGAGGGTCTTCATCTGGCCGCTCATCTCGTAATAATAGATGGGAGTAGCCCATGCAACGACGTCGGCCTTCAGGACGCGGGCCATGATGTCGTTCACGTCATCATTGATGACGCAACGGCCCAACTGCTGGCATGCCAGGCATCCCTTGCAGAACTGGATGTTCTTTCCCGCGAGGGAAATCTTCTCGACATCGTGTCCGGCGGCCTTGGCGCCTTCTACAAACTTGTCAGCGAGCATATCGCTGTTGGAGCCCTGTCGCAGGCTCGTTGAAATAACGATTACTTTTTTCATTGTGTTTTGTTTTATAGATTAAATTCTACTAGTTGATAAAATCAGGATTGACAAGTCTTCTCCAGTCACCAGTCATCGGGCCCAGTCGAAGTTTTTCCGCCCTGCGGCGACCTCGAAGTGATACTTGGCGATGCCCAGGTCGATGTGGGTGTAGCCGATCAGTGAGAAGCCTTTGTGGGCACGCACCCGGTGGCGGCCCTCTTTCATACCCAGGTACTCGAAGGAGAACTTCTGCTGATTGACGGCTGTGGGCGCCAGCAGTGCGGCCTCGACACCGCGGCCGAACCACTCGGGGGTGGTGTCGCTGGCATTGCTCACCTGAGCGATGCGTTTGATCTTGTGTGTCGCGCCCTGTGTCTCACCGTAGCCGATGGCGATATAGGCCTTGATGACCTCACCCTCGTCGAGCACATAGGTGCCAGGCACCTTGGTGTAACTCAGTCCCACCCAGCAGGTGTTCATCCCGAGCGTCTGGGCCATCAGCACCAACTGCTCGCCATAGTAGCCGATGCGCTCGTCCAGGTCGTCGGCTTTAGCGCCAGCCATGACCAGATAGTTGGTCACTCCGCGGAATTTGCCGTACTTGGCAAGGGTTCCCTGGAAGGCCCGTGGCTCATTCAGGATTAACTGGACGTGCAACCGGCCCAAGCGGTTGACCTCGGCAATCTTTTCTTGCAGCGCATGGCAATGGGTCTCGCTCAACGGCTGCTCCTTGTAGGCTCTGACGCTATGGCGCGCCTGAATTGCTTCTTGTAGTGTCATAGTCGATATTGTCTGTTCTGGATTTCACTTATAAATCACGGTAGTGCTCACTTGCTCCTCATCTGCTTGATGTAGTCGCTGGGAGACATGCCATAGCACTTCTTGAACATGCGGGTGAAGTGCTGTGGATACTCAAAGCCCAGTTGGTCGGCGGTCTGGCTGACCGTGCAGCCAGCAAAGAGCAACTGCTGGGCACGCTTCATGACGAAGCGGCGGATGGTATTGCCCGCGGTGTCGCCCGTTATCTCCTTGACCAGGTCTCCAAAGTAGTTGGGCGACAGGAACAGCCCCTGGGCACAATATTTCACCGTGGGCAAGCCCTGATCGCGGTAGGTGCCGTCGCTGTAGTACCTGCCCAGTAGGTTCTCGAAGCGCGTCAGCAGGTCATTGGACCTGGTCGCCTCGCTCGTGAGTTGCTGGGCATAGAAGCGGGCGATGTGTTCCAGTACCAGTTGCAGCAGGGCCGTGATGATGGGCCTCGTGTGCTGGTCGTCATTGCTCAGTTCCTGGCGCAGGGCTTCCAGCAGGGTGACGATAGTGTGCCGTTGCGCGTCGGTCATGAGCAGGGCCTCGTTGGTGTTATAGGAGAAATAGGTGTAACCGTTCATCTGCCGTTCCAGGTCGGTGCCATGGAGCAGTTCCGGGTCAAAGAGCAGCGCCCAGCCCTTGGTCTGGATTTCCTCGCCCGTGTCGGCCTTGCCGCCTATCTGTCCTGGAGCCACGCACATCAGGGCATGGCGGTGCAGGTCATAGGTGGTCAGGCCATAGACCAGTTCCTCCAGCGTTTCATCGGCGATGAAGATGCCGTACACGTCGTAGTTGTTCAACGAGTGCCGGCAGTGCTCCAACTCGTCATAGTGGATCACCGATACCAGTGGATGCAACACCGGAGCGCCGATGTAGCGGGCATAGTCGTTGACGTTGTGAACCTTGAGTATCTGTTTCATTGCAGTTGCAAAGTTATGCGTTTTTGCGCGATTTTCCGTGAATTTGGTTGATTAATCAGTGTTTTAGTAAACTGATAACCGCTCTTTTCATTATAATTTTGCATCGTGAAAATATAAATCAATCAAATACATAGTGAAAATGAAAGAGAATAAGATCGCATTAGGAACCTGGGCTTGGGGCGCAGGTGCATTTGGTGGTGACACCGTTTTTGGTTCAAATACCGACGTTGAGAACTTGACTCCCGTGTTTGAGGCCGCGACTCGCGCGGGCTTGAGCCTGTGGGACACGGCTACGGCCTATGGCATGGGCGAGTCAGAACGCATCTTGGGAACGCTGGCCAAGGGCGTGAAGCGCGAGGACGTGCAGATCTCGACCAAATTCACGCCGCAGATTGCCGAGGTGTTTGACAACAGTGTAGAGAAGATGGCACAGGCCTCAATCGAGCGCATGGGCTGTGACTACATCGACATTTACTGGATCCACAACCCGATGGACGTCGAGCGCTGGACTCCCGGGCTGATTCCCCTGCTCAAGAGTGGCAAGGTGAAGCGCGTGGGCGTGTCCAACCACAACATCAAGGAAATCGAGCGTGCCAATGAAATCCTGGGCGAGGCCGGTTTCAAGGTGAGTGCCGTGCAGAACCATTTCTCGCTGCTCTACCGCTCGTCGGAGCGCGGAGGCGTGCTTGACTACTGTAAGCGTAATGGCATCGAGTTCTGGGCCTATATGGTACTTGAACAGGGCGCTCTTTCGGGCAAGTACAACAAGGAGAACCCCCTGCCCGCCGAGAGTGACCGCGGCAAGAAGTACAACCCCGTTTTGCCCCAGTTGGAAGCCCTCACCACCGAGATGAGTGCCATCGGCAAGAAGTATGGCGCCTCATGCTCCCAGGTGGGCATTGCATGGGCTATTGCCAAGGGGACCCTTCCCATCATCGGCGCCACCAAGGAGCGCCACGTCACCGAGGCTGCCGAGGCCGCCAAGATTCAACTCACGGCCGATGAGGTTTCGCGCCTGGAGCAACTGGCCGACGCGACCGGTATCGACACCCGCGGCGGTTGGGAACATTCAATGGAGTGAACCCCATGAGACTTGTTAGCGCGATATTTGCTGTCATGGTTGCTATCGGCGCCATAGCCCAGGACGTGATTGATGTGCACAGTCACATCATCACACCTGGCTTTTTGTCGGCGCTCAGGCAGGAGAACCGGCTCATGGACGAGGGTTTCCCTCTGCCCAACTATGATGTTGAGGAGCACCTGCGATGGATGGATGAGGCCGGTGTGAGGACCTCGGTGCTGACACTGGCCGCGCCGCAACCGTCATCGCCCACGGTCATCCGTCAGACCAACGAGGCTGCCGCGCTGTTGAAGCGTGAGCATCCGGGTCGCTTCCTGTTTTGTGCCGCTTTGCCCTTGCCCGATGTGGAGGCTTCCATCCGTGAGGCGGTTTTTGCCCTCGACACGCTCAAGGCCGACGGCATCAAACTGGCCACCAATGTCGCCGGACAATACCTGGGCTGTCCCGAACTCGACACCCTCTTCTCGGTGCTCAACGACCGTCACGCCGTCATCATCCTGCATCCCCACCGCCCCGATCCGGTGAATGGCCAGGTCATGCGGCAGACGCCGCTGGCCATGCAGGAATACCTCTCCGAGACGACCCGTGCCGTGGCCAACATGATCACCCGCAACGTCCTTGCCCGTTACCCGCGGGTCAAGGTCGTCGTGCCCCATTGCGGGGCCTATCTGCCGCTGGCGGTGCCCCGCATGCGCTCGCTCGCGCCTGTCATGCAGGCCAACCAGATGGTCGGCCCGATTGATTGGGACGCCAACTTGTCGGCACTCTACTACGACCTGGCTGGCGCCCACAGTCCCGAGGCCATCCGCATGCTGCTCACCATCACCACGCCCGACCACCTGCTCTATGGCTCGGACTACCCCTATGTGGCGCCTGCGGTGCTCACGAGAAGTCTGGACCGAATGCGCCAGTACCTGACCGATGAGCCCGACCTGGCCCCGCTGCGCGAGATGATATTACACAATAACGCATCAAGATTATTCCCGTGATGAAGAAACTCCTGTCCAGTATCGCACTGTTGTGCTCCCTGATGACCCTGGCACAACCGACCATCTTCCCCGCCGGTCACATCGCACCCGCCGAGTTCAACACCGGCACCGTGCACATCTCGGTGCTGAGCCGCAGCGAGCGGCAGATGACCACCAATTTCCTGTTTGAACCCGGTAGCCGCAACTCGTGGCACTATCATCCCGACGCCATCCAGGTGCTCATGATTCTCGATGGCGAGGCCTATTATCAGGAAGAGGGCCAGCCCAAGCGGTTGCTGCGCAAGGGCGATGTGGTCACCACGGCACCCAACACACGCCACTGGAATGGCGCAACACCCTGGAATAGCGCCGAGTGCCTGACTGTGACCGACATCGTCCCCGACCAGCAGCATGCCATCCAGTTGAGGCAGGTGACCGATGAAGAGTTCTCGAGCCCTGTAACCGCTGTGGACTCGATGATCGTGCGCATTGCCGAGGTCGAGGTCTATCCCGAATACCTGGCCGAGTATCTGGCGATCGCCCGCGAGGTGGACCGCCTCTCGGTGCAGTGTGAGCCAGGTGTCATCTGCCTGTTCCCGATGCAGAGTGCCGACGATTCCACACAGGTGCGCATCCTTGAGATCTATGCCTCCCAGGCCGCCTATCAGCAGCACCTGCAGACCGAGCATTTCCAGCACTACAAGCAGGGCACGCTGCACATGGTCAAGAGTCTCAGGCTCCCCGCCATGCGGCCCCTTGACCCCGAGACGATGAAACAGATTTTCACTAAACAAATGCAATAATAAGAATTATGGAATACATCAAACTAGGAAAATCCGACCTCCAGGTGTCGCGCATCTGCCTCGGATGCATGGGATTTGGCGACCCGACCATCGGGCAGCACTCATGGACCATCGACGAGAACCACACGCGCGACATTATCCGCCGAGCGCTAGACCTGGGCGTGAACTTCTTTGACACGGCCATCGCCTATCAACTGGGCACGTCCGAGCAGTACGTCGGCAGGGCATTGCGTGACATGGCCAGGCGGGATGACGTGGTTGTCGCCACCAAGTTCCTGCCCCGCACCAGCGAGGAAATCGCTGCCGGGGTCAGTGGCCAGCAGCATGTGATGAACTCCATTGACACCAGTCTGCAGCACCTTGGCATGGACCATGTGGACCTGTACATTTACCACATCTGGGACTACAAGACACCCGCCAGCGAGATTCTTGAGGGCATGAACGACGCTGTCAAGGCAGGCAAGGCACGCCACATCGGCATCGCCAACGCCTATGCCTACCAGGTGGCCAAGATGAACGCGCTGGCCGAGAAAAACGGCTGGGCCAAGTTCATCTCGGTCCAGAACCACTATAATCTCATCATGCGTGAAGAGGAGCGCGAGATGTTCCCCTATTGCCGTGAGGAAAACATCGCCATGACCCCCTATAGCGCGCTGGCGTCGGGCAAACTGTCAAGCGACCCGGCGAGACCTCCAAGCGTCAGGCCGAAGACTCGTTCATGCACTTCAAGTATGACGCCACGGCCCAGCAGGACAGCGTCATCGTGGAGCGCGTCATGGAATTGGCCGACCGCTATGGCGTCGAGATGACCCAGGTCGCGCTGGCATGGCTGTTGACCAAGGTGGAATCGCCCATAGTCGGAGCCACCAAGTTGCACCACATCGAGGGCGCTGCCAGGTCGCTTGACCTGCAACTCACGGCTGATGACATCCGATATCTGGAAGAGCCTTATGTGCCCCACAACCTGTCGGGCGTGATGGCGGTCAACAAACCCGTGATGACCGAGGACCCCGTGTGGGTAACCGCTACCAGCAACAAGTGAGCGCATCACCAGGTGAGGCGCCGTCGTCATCGACACGGGTCTTCCAGTAGTGATATCGAAGTTGGCCCGAACCCTGCGGGACTAATGCGAATTACACGAATTAGTTTTAAAACTTTTTCGTGAAATACGTATTCTTATCGGGTTTAGCATTAAAAAAACTTTTAGGGCCAACTCCTTTACTTTAGTGGATCCAGGCTGTCCTGTTCCTTCTCCTGAATGAGGACAGCCTGTCCACAAGGTTTACGTGTGTGTGTTTATCGCTGTGCAAGGTCTGTGAGACATTCTTGATGCGGTGCAGGCCCATGCTTCGGCAGCAGTGGTATGCCATGCACTTTTTTTAGCGTTTCAATACTGACATGGTTTTATCCTTCTTGTGCGGCGCTGCTTCCTGCATCACTGCTGTGTCCTGCGGCTATCGAAGTTGATCAATCTAGTGTCATCTGTTTTCATTTTGTTGTGTTAAATCTTTGAGGTAGGTATGTTACTGGTATTTGAATGATTGTAAGCCATTTGGTCGAGTCTTTCTGATTCCAGGGGCCCTCGACATACTGTAATCGGGGCTCGCCGGTCACCCGCATGTTGTGGCTGGTGATGTAGTTGAACAACTCGAGGAAGTTTTCACGCATAAATCCGTAGGGCCCCCGGCACTTCATGCACACCGCCAGTGGCACTTCGGGCAGTCGCTTGAACTTGATGATAGGGGTGTCTTCATACATCTGCTCCACTTGCTCACAGTATTCTATATCGACGTCACCTTCCCTGAATTCAGTGCCGTAGTTGATGCTGAAGCAGTAAATCGGTTGTGTGCGTTTGAACCCGTTGCGCTGAATTTCAGGGCCGATGACGTTTGCTGCCAGTGGAGTGAGGTCTTCCATGCGTTTGATGGTCTGGCGGTGTGAAGCCACGATGATTGATGGCAGTGACGTTGTTGTGAACCGCTCCATGTCGGCAATCTGGCGCAGTGAATCGGCTGTCCTGCGCAGCATGTCAAGGCGTTGGCTCAGCATCTTTATCTGCTCCTCGGTCTCGCGGGTCTTGCTCTCGATCTGGGGCATGCTGGGCAAGTGGGTTCCCTCATCGAGCAGTTCACGTATCTCTTCAAGCGTGAAACCCATCTTCTTGAGCCTCAAGATGCCGTTCAACTGTTGCATCTGTGACACGTCATAGTAGCGGTAACCTGTCCACTTGTCCACCTCATTGGGCACGAGCAACCCCAACTTTTCATAGTGGCGCAGGCTCTTGACTGTCACTTGACAGTACTTGGAGAAGTCCCCTATAGTCAATCTTATGTTGCTCCTTTTTTTCATGCTTGAATCTAGTCGTTTTTATCTTGGATTGCAAAGATAGTGGTTGACCTTAGGTATGAGTCAATAGGGGAGAGTAACATTTATGATTTATTCACAATTTTCAGTAATGGGGTATCTATTCAGCGACTTCAACTCACTCAAAGTCGCGAAGCCGCTAAGCGTTTAATATTAACCGACTTAACAGACGGCTTAGTGTGATGATAGATCAAGGCGTTGTCCTGGTCTGGGCGCCGTGGCGAGTTGCTGCAGGCGGGTGTTGAGGTCGTTGACATCGGTCAGCAGGTTCCAGACGCCGTCCTCGCTCAGGACGCCACGCTTCAGGCCTTCGGGCAGGCGACCCGCCTCGTCGTCGTCGAGATCCTGGCGCCACAGGTCACTGCCGTAGTACTCATCAAGGGCCGCGATGGCCTCCTGGACCGCTTCATACTTGTCAAGTGCGGCCTCAAGGCGCTTCACGGCCGCCGTCGCACTCGTCAGGCGTCGCTCCATCTGGCGGATGCGTGTCACTTGCTCATTGCTTTTTCCCATAACTATACTCTTTTATCATGAATAAAAAGCAAAGATACAGTAAAATCCTGAATAGAGGGACACGGGGCGGTCCTTTTGTCCCATTTTAATAGGACTGGAGGGCGAAGGTGAGGCGGTCGAAGCGGCGGTCGTTGAGGTCTTGACGGGAAATGTAGTAATAGATGCTGCCGCAGTCGCCAAGCATGACGCCGTCGTCGTTCACCTCGTCGGAGGTCAACTGGAGCAACAGCACATTTTCGTTGGAGTTGTCAACAATCACGTCTTGAATTAACTGGGCGTGGCCGAGCATCAGACCAATCCCCAACGCCTCGTTAAGGTAGTCGCCGCCCAGGTGCTCATAGGCGACAAAATACTCGTCCCAGTGGTCAACGAGGTATTGCTTGTCGGCGCTATCGTTGAGCAGTTCGCTGAATGACGGGTAACTGAGATGAAGGGTGAATTGCACGGCGCGCTCGGTGAGGCATTCGTCCTCGGCCAGCGCCTCGGGGCAGGTGGCACGGTGCAGGCTCTCGTTCGGGACATCAAAGTAGAGCACGCGTGCCCCGCCTGTCGAGTTGTCCCACGGCTGCTCGCTCATCTGGTAGAAAAAGTACAGCATGCCTGACGGCGGGAGCAGGTGATCCTTGTCCAGGGGTGCGATCTCGGCGCAATTGACCTGCATCATCAATGACAACGGGCGTCCCTGCTTGTCGATGGGCCACTCGAAGCCCTCGGGCACATCGGGCAGGCCACCATATTTGCTGGCGCCTGTTGGCAGCGGTTGGGTAGCCCCTTCAGCGAAATTGATGCCGATGCGAGCGCGCTCGCAGGCCTTCAACATGCCCTCGATGTGGTCGATCGCGTCTTCGTCCAGCGGCTGCTCGGCTGCCGCACTAACGTCTTGCCTGCCCTCGGCCACGGCATTCCATGCAAACGCCGCCAGTGGCAAGGCCACGCTCAGCAGGGTGAAAAGCACTTTCAAGCGGCCACTGCACTTGGGCAGTAGCGTGGCCACTGCAACCATCACCGCCAGCAGCGCAAGATATACAATCCAGAACCATTTCTTGACCATAGACATTCGGTTTTTAAGTGGAAAAAACAAGCCTTATATTACCTATGAGCAAAGGTATTGTCATTTTTTTATTTAATAAAGGTTAATTCGCTGTTTTTTATGTACCTTTGTCGCAAACTAATAACCAATCTATTCATTACGCTATGAGTATCAAGAGAAAAGTGAGTGTGATTGCCGGGCTATTGCTGGCAATCGGCGCTACGGCCCAGACCAATCCCTTGTGGATGCGCTACAGCGCCATTTCGCCCGATGGCCAGACCATCGCGTTCTCCTATCAGGGTGACTTGTTTACTGTTCCTGTCCAGGGCGGTACGGCCCGCCAGTTGACCACCAATGCGGCCTATGATGCCTATCCCGTGTGGAGCCCCAGCGGCAAGGACATCGCCTTTGCATCGGCCCGCGAGGGCAGCCTCGACGTGTACATCGTGAATAAGGACGGTGGCACGCCCACGCGGCTGACCACCGATAGCGGCAACGAGACGCCGCTGTGTTTCCTCGACGACGGCACGGTGCTGGTCGAGGCCACTGGCATGCCCACTGCACAGTCCATCCTGTTTGCCAGCCGCTCGTTCCCGCAGGTGTACCAGGTGAACACCGCCGGCTCGGGACGCATGCGCTTGTTCTCGGCCCTGCCCATGCAGGACCTGAGCGTCAACAGCCGTGGCGACATCCTGTATCACGACATCAAGGGCTATGAGGACCCCTTCCGCAAGCATCACACGTCGTCCATCACGCGCGACGTGTGGCTCAAGCGCGATGGCCAGTTCACCAAACTGACGACCTTCAACGGCGAGGACCGCACCCCCCGCTGGGCCCCCGACGGCCAGTCCTATTACTATCTGAGTGAGCAGGATGGCACGTTCAATGTCTATAAGAACACCATCGGCGGCAAGGCCAAGCAACTCACCCGTCACGAGAAGAATCCCGTGCGCTTCCTCACTGTAGCCGCCAACGGCACCTTGTGCTATGGCTATAATGGCGAAATCTATACACTGCGAGAAGGTGAGGAACCCCACCGGGTCGATATCACCATCGCTGCCGACCAGACCGAGAAGGAACTCGTGCGCCAGATCAGATCCAGCGGCGCGACGGCCATCAGCGTGTCGCCCAGCGGCAAGGAAGTGGCCTTTGTGATGCACGGCGACGTATATGTGACGTCGGTTGACTACAAGACCACCAAGCAGGTGACCAACACCCCTGAGCAGGAGCGCACCATCGACTTTTCTCCCGATGGCCGCAGCATCGTCTATGACAGCGAGCGCGACGGCATGTGGCAGATCTACCAGACCACCATCAAGAACAAGGATGAGAAACTGTTCACCTATGCCACCGACCTCGAGGAGCAGCAGTTGACCAACACGGGCAAGACCAGCATCCAGCCCACCTATAGCCCCGACGGCAAGAGCGTGGCCTTCCTGGAGAACCGCAACACCCTGCGTGCTGTCGATGTCAAGAGCAAGGCGGTGCGCACCCTGATGGACGGCAAGTACATCTACTCCTACAGCGACGGCGACGTCTGGTATGAGTGGAGTCCCGACAGCCGTTGGCTCATTTCGTCCTACATCGGCACCGGTGGATGGAACAGCCAGGACATCGCCCTAGTCAATGCCAGCGGCAACGGCGAGGTGCACAACCTCACCGAGAGCGGCTATAACGAGGGCAATGGCAAGTGGGTGCTCGGCGGCAAGGCGATGATTTTCACCAGCGACCGCGCGGGATTCCGCAGCCACGGCAGTTGGGGCACCGAGGACGATGTTTACATCATGTTCTTTGACCTGGATGCCTATGAGCGCTTCAGGATGACCAAGGAGGAAAAGGTCCTGCGCGAGGAGGCCGAGAAGGAGGCTAAGAAACAGACCGCCGACAAGGAGGCCGCCTCCAAGAAAAAATCCGACAAGAAAAAGAAGGGCAAGGCCGCCAGCGAGGACAAGCCCGCCGTGCCCGCCCTGCAGTTTGACCTGGAGAATTGCCGCGACCGCATCGTGAGACTCACGGTGAACTCCTCGCGCCTGGGCGACATGGTGCTGAGCAATGGCGGCGACACGCTGTACTACCAGGCTGCCTTTGAGGGCGGCATGGACCTGTGGAAACACGACCTGCGGGAGCAGAAGACCGAAATCGTTCTCAAGGACGTGGGCTATGGCCCCATGATGGCCGACAAGGCGGGCAAGAACCTGTTCCTGTGCGCCGGCAGCGGCATCAAGAAGATCGACCTGGCCAAGGGCAAGCCCGAGGCCGTCAACTTTGAGGCCAACTTCAACTACCGCCCCCAGGAGGAGCGTGAGTATATCTTCAACCACATCTGGCAACAGGTCAAGGACAAATTCTACGTCGAGGACATCCACGGCGTGGACTGGGAGTATTACCGCAACAACTATGAGCGCTTCCTGCCCTATATCAACAACAACTACGACTTCCGCGACATGCTCAGCGAGATGCTGGGCGAGTTGAACGGCTCCCACACCGGTGCCCGTTACAACCCCGCCGGGCCGACACTCAAGACGGCCGCTCTGGGCCTCTTCCTGGACGACACTTACCAGGGTAAGGGCCTGCGTGTCGAGGAGGTCATCAAGCGGGGCCCCTTTGCCGTGAAGAAGACGGGCGTCACTGCCGGCTGCATCATCGAGAAGATTGACGGCAACGAGATCGCCCCTGGCGAGGACTACAACTGGATGCTCGACGGCAAGGCTGGCAAGCCCATCCGCGTCGGTGTGTTCGACCCCAAGGCCAACAAGCGCTTTGACGTCACCGTCAAGGCCATTAGCAAGGGCGAGCAGCAGGAGTTGCTCTACCGTCGCTGGGTTGACCGCAACCGTGCGCTGGTCGATAGCCTCTCGGGCGGGCAACTGGCCTATGTCCACGTCAAGGAGATGGACAGCGAGAGTTTCCGCACCGTCTATCGCGAACTGTTGAACGACAAGAACCGCAACCGCAAGGCAGTCATCGTCGATGAGCGCCACAACGGCGGCGGCTGGCTGCATGATGACCTGTGCACCCTGCTCAGCGGCAAGCAGTACCAGAGTTTTGTGCCCCACGGGCAGTATGTCGGCGCCGACCCCTTCAACAAGTGGACCAAGCCCTCATGTGTGCTCATGTGCGAGGATGACTACAGCAACGGTCACGGTTTCCCGTGGGTCTATAAGGAACTGGGCATCGGTAAACTCATCGGCACGCCGGTTGCCGGTACGATGACTGCCGTGTGGTGGGAGACGTTGATTGATCCGACGCTCATCTTCGGCATCCCTCAGGTGGGCTGCCGTGACATGCGTGGAAACTTCTGCGAGAACACCGAACTCCTGCCCGACGTTGAGGTCTATAACACCCCCGAGGACTACCTCACCGGCCACGACCGCCAACTCGAGCGTGCCATCCAGGAGATGATGAAATAACCAGCCACTGCTATATGGCAATGAACCAGGAAGGGCAACCGCCTGTCGGGGAATGACAGAATGCGGTTGCCCTTCCTGGTTGTCCAGTCAATGGGTGCGGGGTGGGGTGATGGCGGCTAGATGCTGTTCCCGGCCTCGCCCGATTCCGATGGCTCGGCGATCACGCCTCCGGCATTTTCTGGTCCCCAGTCGCGGTAGCGTGCCCACACGTGGAGCCACGTGCGCGCGATGGAATCCACGGCGTCAGCCATCAGTTTGGAACTGTATTCCTCAAAGCGTTTATAGACTTCACTCTTCGTGTATTTGGTCCATGTGCAGTTCCCCAATTCGTCGGGCACCATCTCATGCGCCAGCAGGTAGGAAAATTCGGTCACGGCCTTGATGTACTTGGCCGCGTCATACTTTGAATTGCCCCAATTATAGACAAAGGGCCGTGAAATGATCTTTTCCTCGACCGTCTTGATGAGGCTGGTCATTTTCCCGGTAGCCAGCGGATAGCCGTCGGGGTCATAGAAGAAACGCAGGTTGTCCATGTCGATGCGGTAGGAGGCCCTCACTTCCGCCTCCCATTGTTCCTCAATGGCCGTGTGGATCTTGGCCAGATTGCGCTTGTCGCAATGCAGGGGCATGTGGGCATCGGCAATGTAGTGGCTCAGGATGAAGAAGCGCAACGACATGTGGGTGGAAGACGGGCTGATGGGGTTTCCCTTCTCCTCGCGGTACTGGATCTTGAAGTTGTCCACAATGGTATGGCACATGGCGTTGCAGCGGTCCACGACGTTGCCGCCCACAAAGACGAACGATTCATCAAACAACGGGGATTCTTTCTTCATCAGGTTGTAGATTTCCATCGTCTTGGGCAGGGTCATGAATTTCTCGGTCACTACCAGCGGGTCGCCTATCGAGTATTTCGCGCCATGGCTCGTGCCCTGGTCAAAGAACACCTGGTCGGGGTACCATGCACCTTGCACGACAAAATCGCGGTAATTCTTGAACCAGCGCACCAGGCTTCGGGCATAGTGCGCCACCCGTTGCGGTTCCTTGGCGCGGCCTTCAGTCTCGGGGAGATTGGCCATTTCAAGGCGTTTCATGGCCATCATGGCCAACCATGCATGTGTATATTGCTTCATAAGGGTTAAAGATTTGAAGATGGTTTCACATTATGTGTTATCGGTACAAAGTTAATTCTTTTTCCGATAATCGAGGCTGAATATGAAAGAAAATCGCTCCTGGAGGCCTGTCTTGAGGCTTTCACTTGAGGTAGCGGGCAAAGAATTGCCATATTTCCTCGCCCGTGTCGATGTCGGCCGTGTGCCACGAGTGGACGCCGCCGATGACCTCATAGAGCCACACGTCACAGCCTGTCGTGGGACTGCTGTAGCGGTGCTTGACGACGGGGTGGCCGTCGCTGCCCTTGAGACTCTCGACACGCTCTTGCTCATAGCCCGTGCAGCGGTTGCGTGCCACCCAGTAGCCGATGGCCACGGGAACGGGCAAATAGGCACCCCAGCCGCCCTTGTCCTGCATGTCGCCCGTCCATTCGCTCACGCGGTCCTCGGTGCCGTGGATTTCCATCAGCGGGATGGGGCGCGGGGCTTGCATCGTCTGGTAGGTCCACGCCATTGTCAGACCGGCGATGGGCGCCACGGCGACAAAGACGTCCTGCATGCTGTAGGCCATCAGGTAACACATCTCGCCGCCGTTGGACATGCCGGTGAGGAAGGCGTTCTTGCGGCTCAGGTGATAGCGTCGTTGGACATGGCGGGCGATGCGGCACAAGGCCTTCACGTCGTCAACCTTCCACCCCTGCTGGAAGGGGTAGCCCACATTCCAACTGGGCTGCCCCTCGGGGTCTTTTAATCCTTGGGGAATGCACACGGCGAACTGGTGACGGTCGGCAGCGGCAACCATCGGGTTCTCGCGCCAGATGCCCGCCCCATATCCGTGCAAGATCACCACCAGGGGAGCGTCCGCCGGCAGTCCGTCGGGCAGATACATTTCCCAGTGGCGCATGTGCCCATCGACCTTGACCGAGTCGGCAACAAAGCGTCCCGCCAGGCAGGGCATCGCGGCCATCGACAGGGCAAGGAGCATCAGTATGTTTATCAGTCCGCTTCTCATCTGCATCTTAACGTTATGCCTTCTTGTCCTTGGAGATGACGAGGTTGAGGATGACGCCGACCACGGCCGAGAGGCCGATGCCGCTCAGCGAGAATGAGCCCATCGGGATGACGGCACCGCCGATGCCCAGCGTCAGGACCACACTAGCGATGATGATGTTGCGCGTCTGGTTCAAGTCCACCTTGTTGTTGATGAGGTTCTGAATGCCCACGGCGGCAATCGAGCCGAACAGCAGCAGCATGATGCCGCCCAGCACGGCACTGGGAATGCTCTGCAACACGGCGCTCAACTTGCCGATGATCGAGAAGACGATGGCCGTGCCCGCGGCGATGCGGATGACAGCCGGGCTAGTGATGCGCGTGATCTGCATGGCGCCGGTCACCTCGCTGTAGGTAGTCACGGGAGGGCCGCCAAAGAGCGATGCGGCCATGCATGCCAGGCCGTCGCCCAGCATGGTGCGGTGCAGGCCGGGATCCTTGACGAAGTCCTTGCCGGCCACGGCGCCCACCACATACACGTCGCCGATGTGCTCAATCACGGGGGCGATGGCAACGGGTATCATGAACAGGAAGGGTTCCCAGGCAAATTGTGGCAACTGGAAGTGGCTGACACTCTGTGGCAGGGCGAACCACGGGGCTGTGCCCACGGCCGACACATCGACCACACCCATCAGCCAGGCTGCGATATAGCCCACGATGATGCCACACACCACCGGGACCAGTTTGACAAGACCGCGTCCCAGCACGAGCACGAGAATGGATGTCAATAGCGAGATGAAGGCCAGCAGCCAGTTCTCCTTGGCCATGTTGACGGCAGCGGGGGCCAGCGACAGGCCGATGCAGATGATGACTGGCCCGATAACCACTGGCGGGAACAGGCGGTCGAGCAACCTGCGACCCTGCCACTTGATGAGCGCCGACATCACAAAATAGACCAGCGCCACGCCCATGATGCTCGCCAGCGTGCCGGGCATGCCCCACTGCTGGGAGGCCGAGATGATGGGAGCGATAAAGGCAAAACTGGAGCCTAAAAAAATGGGCACCTTACCTTTGGTGACCATGTGAAAGATAAAGGTGCCGATTCCGGCTGTGAACAATGCTGTCGCGGGATCCAACCCAACTAGCAGCGGTACTAGAACTGTTGACCCGAAGGCCACAAAAAGAAATTGGATACCCACGATTGTCTTTCTAGCCGAAGACAACGCGGAAGCATCCATCGTCGTGTTATTCATATTGAACATGTTAATTAGAAAGTTTTACAAAGGTACTACCATTTTTCAATACTGGAAAAATTTTAGCCAAAAAAAACATTGCGGCCCGTGGTAATATGGTTTTGTCTCACTACCTTTGTGGCCATGATGACGGCTAGTGAGATTATCGGGTATATGGAGTCGCTGCGCAACGAGGAGCAGCGGCAGGTGCTGATGCGGTTTTTCAAGACGGGACCGGGAGAGTATGGCGAGGGCGATGAATTCCTGGGGCTGAAGGTGCCGCAGACGCGTCAGGTCGTCAAACTCGCGGGCTGCGACATGCCTCTTGAGGAAGTGCCGGGGTTGCTGATGTCGCGCTGGCACGAGGTGAGGCTGTGCGGCCTGTTGCTGATGGTGGCGCGGTTTGGGAAACTGGCCACGAAGCGGCTGGCCGATGATGAACAGGCCATCCAGGGCCGCGACGAGATTGCGGGGATGTATCTGCAATATGCCGAGCGGGCCAACAACTGGGACCTGGTGGATCTGTCGGCGCCGAAGATTCTGGGCCACTGGCTATTGCTGCCCTCGCGATTGGGCGAGAAGCGGGCCATCGTCGATGAGTTGGCTGCCAGCGACAACTTGTGGCGCCAGCGCATGAGCATGGTGTGCACCTGGAAGACTTCCCAGCAGGGCGACCCGTCGTGGTGCCTGCGATATGCCGAGTGGCACCTGCGCCATCCCCACGACCTGATGCACAAGGCTGTGGGATGGATGCTGCGCGAGATGGGCAAGCGCTGTGGCATGGACCTGCTGCGGCAGTTCCTGGAGCGCCACGTCCACGAGATGCCGCGCACGGCGCTGCGCTATGCCATCGAGAAAATGTCTCCCGACGAACGGCAATACTGGCTCAACGCTTGACGATAACTTTAATAAGGAAATAAATACAATAAGTGCAAATTATGGAACAGTGGTCGGTTGCTGATTGCATTTATTGTTTACTTTTCTTGACTCGTGGGGCGGACTGTTTCTTCACCAGGTCATAGGAGGCCTTGACCAACTGGCGGAGCATCGTGTCACCCACGTCGCTGCCAATGGCAACACTCATCCAGTGGCGCTTATTGCCATTGTAGGGGTCGTTGATGGCCTGGTAGCGCTCCTTGAGATCGGCGATCGTCTCGGGCTCCCCCTTGATGGTGATGAAGGTGAAATCGTCGATGTTGAAGTAGCAGAACATGTGCCCCCCGACGTAGAACACGAGAATCGTGAACCTGCCCCGCGAGAATCTCTCGAAAGGGGTCGCCTCGGTCACACCGGGCAACGACAGACAATATTCGCGCAACTGCTCGATATCCATGCTTTCATCGTATTTCCTCGAGGGCTCCGGTGGTGGAGTCGATGATGAAACCGCGCACGGTCACGTCGCGGGGTACCAGCGGGTGGGTCTGGATGGTGGCCACGGTGCGGCGCACCGACTCGGGTGTGTCCTTGAAGCCCTCCAGCCACTGGTCGAGGTCGATGCCGCAGTGGCGGATGGTGTCGAGCGTCTCGTCGGTAATGCCACGGGCAACCATCTCGTCGTGGAAGTGGTCATAACTCATGTGGCAAGCGCCGCAATTACTATGAGCCACCACCATGATTTCCTCCACGCCCAACTCATAGATGGCGACGATGAGGCTGCGCAATGCCGAGTCAAACGGCGAAATCACCAGTCCGCCGGCATTCTTGATGATTTTGGCATCGCCGTTTTTCAACCCCAGGGCTGCGGGAAGCAGTTCGGTCAAGCGGGTGTCCATGCACGACAGCACTGCCAACTTCTTGTCAGGGTACTTGTCGGTCACATACTGCTCATAGGCCTTGCTGGCCACAAAAGTCTTATTGAATTCAATGATCTGGTCTATCATATTCACTCTCTCTAATTTTGGGACAAAAGAACCGTCCCTTTGTCCCATTTATAGTCTGATTAATGCCACGCCACCGAGCATCAGCAGGATGCCGATGACCTTGACCCACGTGATGGCCTTGCGCGGGGCACCCAGCCAGCCGAAGTGCTCCATGAGCATGCTCAGGGCCAACTGACCCACCAGCAGCGCCATCGAGAAGACGCCCACGCCGACCTCGGGCACGAGCCATGCGTTGCCAAACACGATCAACGCCCCGCACAGGCCGCCCAGCCACATCCACCACGGGTGCTGGCGGCTGACCTTGATGGCCTTGCCAACCAGGAGGACGCTGCCGTTGCACACGCATCCCAGCAGCAGGACCACCGTGGCGACAAAGAATGCCAGCGTGGTCGCCTGGACGGGATTTCCCACTGCGGCTCCCAGCACCGGATAGGCTCCCGTGACACTTGCCGACAGACAGCCCGAGGCCACGGCCAGCAACTGCCACATCACCAGTCGGGAACCCTTGTTGGCCGACTCGTGACGGGCCCCCAACCGGGGCAGGATTACCACCATCACGATGCCGGCGACAAGCAGCAGCGCGCCGATGATGCGGTTGCCCGCCAGGGGAATCTCACGTGCCCCGAACCACCCGAAGTGGTCTATCAGCAGGCTGAAGATCAACTGGCTGAACATCGGGATGATGATGGCCTGCAACTGGCCGATTTCCTTAAACAGATGGATGGCGATGGTGATGGTCACCACGGCCGCGAGGCCCACAAACCAACTCCACCACGGAGCGGCTGCGAGTATCTCGCTGGTGGGCACGATGGGGATGCCAGCCACGAGCGACACCAGCAGCAGGGCCAGCGTGGATACCGAGAAGGATACAAGCGTCGAGACGTAGGCGGGGCCCACGACGGTGCGAAGCCGCGAGTTGGCGGCGGTCTGGAAGGGCACCAGCAGGCCCATTGCCAGTGTAATCAACAGGAAGAACATTGTATTATTGTCTATTTTTATTTCAAACGGGTGGCAAAGTTATAGAAAAAACATGCAAGTCGTGCCCGGAAGCCGAATATTTTTTTGCACATCTACTGCCCCATCATCCATGTCACCAGAGCGCAGGCCTGCACGCTCCCCAGCAAGGGCCATAGCGCGTGTCGCTGCGGGCCTTTACTCGATGGCCTTGATGAACTTGGCGGGGACGCCGCCCACGATGGTGCGCGGGGCCACATCACGGGTCACCACGGCACCGGCCGCCACGATGGCGCCGTCGCCGATGGTCACGCCGGCCAGCACGGTCGCGTTGGCACCGATCCACACGTTCTTGCCGATGTGGATGGGCGCGTGGGTCATGCCCGCACGTTGCTCGGGGTCCATCAGGTGGTTGAGCGTGGCCAGCACCACGTTGTGACCGATCAGGGCGCCCTCGTCGATGGTGATGCCGCCCTGATCCTGGAACTTGCACCCCATGTTGATAAACACGCGCTCACCCACGACGGTGTTCTTGCCGCAGTCGGTGTGGAACGGCGGGAACATGCCCACCGACCGTGGCACCTCACGCCCCCACAACTGCTCCAGCAGGTCGTGCAACTGCTCGGGCGTGTGGTAACTGCCGTTGATCTCGGCGGTGATGCGCAGGGCCTCCTGCGACAGTTGGTGGAACATCATGTGAACGGGCGATCCGCCACCGATCGGCTGCCCCGATGCCATGTAGTCTCTAAATTCCTGGATTGTCATCTTGATTGTCTTTTTCGTTTCATTTTTTCTGCAAAGTTAGTGATTTTGGGGAATTATGACTACCTTTGTAGGGACAATTAACCGTTTTAACCGCAATCATTACAATGAAAAGTTTTGGATCAAAACCGTGGATGCTTCCACAACCGGTGCTCATCATCGGCACCTATGACAGTGAAGGACGCCCCAACGCGATGAATGCCGCGTGGGGTGGCACCTGGGACATGAAGGAAATCATCATCTCGCTCTCATCCCATGCCACGACCGACAACCTGGCCGTCAACGACTCGTTCACCGTGGCCTTTGCCACCGTCGAGACCATGGTGGCCTCCGACTTTGTGGGCATCGTCAGCGCCAAGAAGGACCCCGACAAGATGGCCAAGACCGGCTGGAACATCGAGAAGGCCCCCAATGTCAACGCCCCCTTGTTCACCGACTTCCCCATGACCATGGAGTGCCGCGTGAAGCAGAAGATCGACGAGGACCGCAACACGGGCTACTATCTCGTGGCCGAGGTCGTTAACGTGCTCTGTGACGAGAAGTGCCTCGATGACGATGGCAACCCCGACATTGAGAAGATGCACATCATCACCTACGATCCCACCCGTTACAAGTATGTGCAACTCGGTTCCACCGTCGGCACCGCCTTCCACGACGGCGCACAACTCAAGTAACTACCCTCCCTAAACTTCACGCCTGGCCGACTCCCAACCTCACGCCAAGCCGCGAAGCCGCGAAGTTTTTAAAAAATGGGATTGATATAGCAGTTGGCCCTAGAAGTTTTTATGCTAATTTCGCTAAGAAAACCGTATTACACGAAAAATATTTAATACTAATTCGCGTAATTCGCATTAGCCCCGCAGGGTTCGGGCCAACATCTATATCATTGCCAAAACAATTGTATTTCTTGTCTTTCTTGTCTTCCAACCCGAAAAAAAGGAAAACAATAAGGACAAGAAATACTATGGTATCAGCGCCCGTCGTACACCAACCTCGCGTCAAGCCGCCAAGCCGTTTTTAAATGTTCGCGGCTCGGCGGCTTGGCATGAGATGATGGAACATGCGGGGCATGAATTGAGGTTAAAAAGTTGCAAAATGCAAATCATTGTGGTAATTTTGCCGCGGTAAAAACACATTTATTCTTTAACTCAATGGATACACAGAAGAATGCCGAGATCATCGCGCGC
The DNA here is from genome assembly GCA_946414395.1 of uncultured Porphyromonadaceae bacterium. Taxonomy (GTDB): domain Bacteria; phylum Bacteroidota; class Bacteroidia; order Bacteroidales; family Muribaculaceae; genus Sodaliphilus. The sequence continues at coordinate 20,696 of CAMKOE010000016.1, forward strand.
ATCAAGTACCTCATGAAGGAGATGGGCGTGCGCCAAGTCCAGTTTGCCGAGCGTATCGGGGTGGATACCTCCAACCTGTCGAAGTACCTCAATGCTCACATGCCGTTGAGCGAGTCGTTCCTGAACCGCCTGGTGGTCAACCTGGGCGTGTCCAAGGAGTGGCTCATGGAAGGCACCGATTTGCCCTTTGGCAAGGCTCCGGTGGTCGTCGATGCAGCCGCCGCGGCACCTGGTGGCGCGGGCGTCGGCACGCCGGTCTATGACGTGGACGCGACAGCCGGTGTGGCCTCGGGCCGCAACGAGTTGTTTGCCAGCGAGAACATTGTCGGGTGGGTCAACCTGCCCAACATGAGCCCCAACTGCCGCATCGTGCGCGTGAGCGGCGACTCGATGGCCCCCGTCATCATGGATGGCGACTTTGTAGCGGTGCGCGAGGTGAGCAACCCGCTCCAGATTTACTGGGGACAGATCTATGTCGTGCAACTGGATGACTTCAGGTTGGTAAAATACCTTCGCCGCCACACCGACCCCAACATGGTCGTGCTGCGCAGCGAGAACCCTAACTATGACGACATGGACGTGCGCCGCAGCGACATCCACGAGATGCTCCTCGTCCAGCACGTTCTCCACATCAACACCCGCCTGTGAGAATCAATTAAACACTACCCATGCCCGAAGAAAATGAACATCTACTATCATACACTCCCCAACGGCCTGCGCCTGGTGCACGTGATGACCGCCACCCAGGTGGCCTGGTGCGGCCTGGCCATCAATGCCGGCAGCCGCGACGAGGTTGACGGCCACTACGGGCTGGCCCACTTTGTGGAGCACACCATCTTCAAGGGAACCAGCCACCGCCGCGCCTGGCACATCCTCAACCGCATGGAGCGCGTGGGCGGCGAGTTGAACGCCTACACCACCAAGGAGGGCACCATGCTCTACTCGGTCTTCCCCCGGCAGCACCTGCCGCGTGCCGTCGATCTGCTGGGCGACCTGGTGCAGTGGTCGGTCTTCCCCCAGGACGAACTCGACCGCGAGCGCGACGTGGTGCTCGAGGAGGCTGCCAGTTACCGCGACACGCCCAGCGATGCCGTCTATGACGACTTCGAGGACCTGCTGTTTGCCGGCAGCGAACTGGGCCACAACATCTTGGGGCGCAAGCAGGACCTTGAGCGGCTCACCCGCGAGGATTGCATGCGTTACCTCAAGAACCTCTATGTGCCCGTCAACATGGCATTCTTCTCGGTGGGGCCTGAGCGGCCCGAGCGTGTCTTCCGTCTAGCCGAGAAGAGCCTGGGCGGCATGAACCACAGCGTGGCCCCTCACCATCGCCAAGTGCCGCCCGAGGTGCCCGCCTTCAAGCGGGTGATCAACATCGGCACCCATCAGGCCCACACCATCGTCGGAGCCCGTGTCCCCGACATGTCACACCCGTTGCGCCATGCCCTGATGCTGCTCAACAACATCCTGGGCGGCCCCGGCATGAATTCCTTGCTGAATGTGGAACTGCGGGAACGCCGCGGCTATGTCTATACCGTGGAATCGACGTTGACCCTCCTGAGCGACTGCGGCTGGATGGAAATCTACCTGGGGTGCGACCCCGCCGACGTGAAGTCCAGCCTGCGCGTCATCGAGCGCATCACCGCCCGCCTGGGGCAGGAACGGATGACCGAGCGGCGCCTGGACGCCTACAAGAAGCAATACTGCGGACAACTGGTCGTGGCCGCCGACAGCACCGAGTTCCTGGCCATGAACGCCGGCCGGGGCCTGCTCTACCGCGGCCAGGTGGCGACCGTCGATGACACCATCGCCCGTATCCAGGCCATCACGCCCGACCAACTGGCGCAGGCCGCATCCTACCTCTCGGCCACCCGCCTGTCCAGCCTCACCTTCCAGTAATTTTGCCCAGGACGCTTGTGGATTATGACAAGAATCATTACTTTTGTGGTCTGATAAAATAGTCAACCAAGATGAAAAAGATATCCATTCTCATCCCTTGTTACAACGAGGAGAAATCGTTGCCGTTGCTCTATCCCGAGTTGGTCAAACTCATGGATGGTAATCCGGCCTACGAGTGGGAACTGATGTTTGTCAACGATGGCAGCCGTGACGGCACGATAGAAGTGCTGCACCGCCTGCGCGAGGGTGACAAGCGAGTCAACTATGTGGACCTGTCGCGCAACTTCGGCAAGGAGAATGCCATGCTGGCAGGGTTTGACTACGTCACGGGTGACTGCATGGTCATCATCGACGCCGACCTGCAGCATCCGCCCACGCTCATCCCCGAAATGATACGCTGGTGGGAACAGGGCTATGACGACGTGTATGCCAAGCGCAAGTCCAGAGGCAAGGAGAGTTGGCTGCGCAAGCGTCTCTCGCTGCAGTTCTACAAGATACTGCAGAGTTCTTCCCGCTTTGACGTGCTGCAGAACGTCGGCGACTTCCGCCTGCTGGACCGCAGTTGCATCAACGCCCTGAGGCGGTTGCGCGAGAGCGAGCGTTACACCAAGGGGATGTACAGTTGGATCGGATTCAAGAAGAAGGACGTCGAGTTTGAGCAGGGCGACCGCGTCGCTGGCGAGTCGTCGTGGAACTACAGGCAGTTGTTCTCATTTGCCATCGACGGCATCACTTCGTTTACCAGCGCCCCGCTGCGCATCTCCACCATTGTGGGTTTCATCGTCTCGCTGTTCGCGTTTTTCTATATGATCTATGTCTTGATCAAGGCGCTCATCTGGGGCGATCCCGTCCAGGGCTATCCCACGCTGGTGATCCTCATCCTGTTCCTGGGAGGCATCCAGTTGCTCTCGCTCGGCGTCATCGGCGAATACATCGGCCGCATCTACAATGAGACCAAGAACCGCCCCGACTACATCGTGCGCGAGTTCAACGACGAGAAAGTCCTGTGACACGACGTGTCGCAGCACAGTCCATCCCCATTTTTATCGTGACCCAAGATGCCTCGACGCCGCCCATCCGCTATCATTTCATGCCTGATCCTCGCCGGTCTGGCCGTGTTGGTCTGTGTGATCAGCGCCCCGGGTGGTGTGGCTGGGTGATGATATCTTCTTTGCGTTCAATCTGGCCGTTAGCGACTGGCTGGATAAAGTCGATACCTTCGGCGAAATCATTGAGTCGCAGGCCTATTACTACATGAACCGCAATGGGCGGTTTGTCACCCATTGTGTGGCGCAGTTCTTCAGTGGCTTTGCCGGGCAGATGCCGTTCGCCCTGCTCAATGCGGCCATGTGGGTGGCCTTTGTCCTCGTGCTTGCCCGCTTGTCGGGCGTGAATTGGCGCCAATCGCCGCGCGGCGTGCTTGTGCTGGCGATTCTGCCCTTCGTGTGCTTGAGGACTCAGTTCACACCGCCCACCCAGGTCAATTACATCTGGGCGATGACGGCTGCCTTGCTGATTGTCGAGCAGTTCTTCTCGACTGCTGCGCGGCCGCGGTGGTATGCCGTGCCGGCATTGGCCGTCTGCAGTTTCCTTGCTGGCTGGGGGCAGGAATCCTTCAGCAGCGGCCTGGCTGCCGCGATGTGGATTTATGCGGTGTTCCACCTCAGGACCATGACATGGCGGCAGTGTTCGATAGTCGTGCCGTTTACCGCCGGCATGCTGTGCCTGTGCCTGGCGCCAGGCAATTTTGCCAAGTTGGGAACCTTGTCATCGTTGCACATCACCCCCGTGGCAACGGCCTATTTCCTGCGTGCCACCTATCTACTCATGGCCCTGGTGCTGGTGCTGCTGGTCACGCGCCGCGTGTCGCTGTCGCGGCTCTATCGGCAAGAGGCCTTCTGGTTCAATGCCATGTTCTTCATGATGGTGTTCAACATGATCGTGAGGGTGTATTGCAATCGGCAACTGTTTGGCATCGAGGTCGTCTCCATAATCCTTCTCGTGAAATTGCTGAGGCGTTATCCGTTGACCGATGCTGCATGGGTCAAGAAAGCGGGTGTGGCCCTGCTGGCGCCACCCGCTATGATTTGAGATACCCTGTCCGGGAAATTGAGGGCAGCCGGGTGGATATCAACATCATCAGGGACACCCATTACAATGCCGTCGTGTGGAGGCAGGATGGCGTGTTCACCAACTGCATTGACGCAACTATTCAAAACCCCTTGACTCAAAATCACGCTAAGCCGCAATGACCACGGCGTGTCCCCAATGCGCAAAACAGGAATTGTATTTGTTGTGTTTATTGTTTTCCTTTTCTGGTCATTGTAGAAGTTTTTTGCAAAAAATTTGCAGGTTTTGGCCAAATGGTGTAATTTCGTGACCAGTAAAATAACAATTCAACAACCAAACAATAAAAAACGCTACAAATGAACGACGTGAAATTCTATCTCGACGCAGCCGAGAAAAAGATGCAGGAAGCCGTGGATTTCCTCGATGACACCTTGGCACACATCCGTGCCGGCAAGGCCAACGTGAAGATTCTCGACGGCATCCGTGTGAACTACTATGGCAGCCCCGTGCCCATCGACAACGTGGCCAACGTGAGCACCCCCGACCAGCGCACCATCGCCATCATGCCCTGGGAACGTAACATGATCGGTGCCATTGAGAAGGCTATCATCGACAGCAACGTGGGCATCATGCCGATCAACAACGGTGAGGTGATTCGCCTGAACATCCCGCCCCTGACCGAGGAACGCCGCAAACTCCTCGTCAAGGACTCCAAGGCCGAGAGCGAGAAGGCACGCGTGAGCATCCGCAACGCCCGCCGCGAGGCCATCGAGGGCTTGAAGAAGGCCGTCAAGGAAGGCATGAGCGAGGACGTCAGCAAGGATGGCGAGGAGAAGGTCCAGAAGATCCATGACAAGTTCATGAAGAAGATTGACGAGATCTTTGCCGCCAAGGAGAAAGAAATCCTCACGGTATAGTCCCGTTATCCCATTACGACAAGACCACGGCAAGTGCCGTTTCTATCCAACGTTGCGGCGGTGTACACTGGCCGCAACATTTTGTTTATCTCAGTAACATGACATCCCATGAACCTGTCACTCACCAAGGACCGGACGCCCGCACAACGCTGGCATGACATAGCCTACTGGGGGCTGTGGCTGGTGGCCTGCGCCGTGTTCTACCAGATGAACGTGCTCACCCCCTTCAAGGAGGACGACCTGTCCTTCTGCCTCATCGAGGGCGAGTGGACTCCCATGAGGTCGTTTGTGGAGTTCCTGCGTTCCCACGCCTTCCACTACATGCACACCAACGGGCGCACGTCCGATATTGTGGCGGGAATCTTCTGCGGGCTGTTGGGCAAGCCTCTGTTCAACGTGTGCAACACGCTGGTTTTCGGCCTGATGATGCACCTGTTGAGCCTGCTTGCCACTGGGCGCCGTTCGGTTATGGTGCTGGCGATGTTCCTGGCCTTCTTTGGCTGCTGCTATCCCGTGCCGGGCGAGACGATGCTGTGGCTCGCCGGCAGTTGCAACTACATGTGGGCCATCACGGTGTCGCTGGGGCTGGTATATTACCTGCTGCGGCATCGTGACCGCCGTGCAGGTCTCTTGAAGTGCTTGGGACTGCTCTTGTGTGGCATCGTTGCGGGCAGTTTCAATGAGGGCACGACGCTGGGCTTCTTCATGGGCCTGGTGCTCTACTATGCCGTTAACCGCCGCCTGCTGGACCGCACGGTCATGGTTGTGCTGGCAGGCTACATGCTGGGCATCCTGCTCATCGCCCTCTCGCCTGGCGCGCTGGCGCGTGCCACGGGAGGCTACATCGTGGTCAACTTGGGTATGAACGAATTGCTGTCCAGCCGATGGTTCATCTTCTATGAGAAGGCATGGCGTTTCTACACGCCTGTGGGAGCGCTGGCTGTGAGCCTGGTGGCGCTGCTCTGGAAAGGGGGCAAGCCCGTCAAGCAGACGCCGTGGACCTATATCTTTTTCAGCCTTGTGCTGGCGATGTTCATCCTGGGCATCGTGCACGAGCGGGCCTACACCGCCCTGGTGACCGTGGCCTTTATCATCCTGGCGATGGGTGTCGATTACCTGCTGCAGCGCTGGTGGTGGACGCGGTGGGCACGGCTGGCCATCGTGGTTGTGGGACTCGCCCTGTTTGCCTACACGGCCAGGAACGCCTTCTATGCCCTGAATGCTTACAAGCAGTATGAGGACAGGATTGTGGCCGAGATACGCCGTGCGCCGCGGCAAGCCGTGCTGCGCGCGAGCCAGTTTGACGTGTACACGCGTTTTGCCAAGTCGATAAGTTATGACTCATCAGGCTACTTCCCGCGTGAATTGATACTGGCATCCTATTATGACAAGGACAACCTGCAGTTTGTCCCTGATTCGGTCTATGACCGCTATCATTCTGGACGGCTGCTTGACGGGGCCATGGCACTGCCGCTGACTAGCGACCGCCCCGAGGTCGCCGACACGGTGCTGGGCTTCCAGGGTCAGGACTACATGGCCATTGTGCTCAAGGTGGACACGATTCCGCACACCTATCAGGAGGCGCGCTACTATTTTGCCCAGGCCACTCAATCGCTGGATGCCAAGGAACTGGAGCGCCGCAGCAATTACGGCCTCACGACCGAGTATTCGCCCATGAGTTACTACCCGGTGGAATATCAGGGCAAGCACCTGCTCATCTGCCCCTTGATCACCGATGACATCTCCCGTGTGGCGATTTCGCTCGATGGCGAACTCTCCCAGGGCGAGTTGACATTCACCCGATAACACACCATCTTGATTGCAGGCGATGAACGACATGAATGACCATAGCGCAATGCGGCTTTCACCACGGTGGCATGATGTGGCCTATTGGGGCCTGCTGCTGCTTGCCGCCGTCGTCTTCATGACCATGAACGTGCTGACGACCTTCAAGGAGGACGACTTGGCCTTCTCGCTGGTCGAGGGCAGTTGGGAGCCCGTGCGGACGTTGCTGGATGTGGCGCGTTCTCATGCCCACCAGTTCATGGATGCCAACGGGCGCACGGCCAACCTGGTGGCGGCTGTCTTCTGCGGCCTGCTGGGCAAAACGGTGTTCAACGTGTTCAACACGCTGGTGTTTTGCCTGATGGCCCATCTGCTGAGCCTGTTGGTGGCCAGACGCCGCTCCCTGCTGGTTCTCGCCCTGTTCCTGGCGGTGGTGGGTACCTGCTATCCCGTTCCCGGCGAGACGATGCTGTGGCTCGATGGCAGTTGCAACTACATGTGGGCCATTACCCTCTCGTTGCTCTTGACCTGGTACTTGCTGCGTGAGCATGGCCGTGAGTTGGGCTGGGGCAGGGGAGTGTTGCTCCTGCTGGCTGCTGCGGTGGCAGGCAGTTTCAACGAGGCCACCTCGTTTGGCTTCTTCCTGGGCTGGTGCCTGTATTACTCCTTCAACCGCCTGCGTTTCAACCGTCGCGCCCTTGTGGTGCTGTCGGGCTATCTGCTGGGCATTGCGGTCATTGTGGCATCTCCCGGCGCATGGGCGAGGGCCGCCAGTGGCGACATTGTCATCAATATGGGCCTCGGCGACTTGATGTCTAGCCGATGGTACATCTTCAGCGAGAAGATGTGGCGTTTCTATCTCCCGACCGTTGCCGCGCTGGCCGGTATTGCCGTCATGGCATGGAAAGGTGCGGGAACGGCAAGGCGTTGTGTGTGGACTTATGTTTTTTTCGCCCTGGCAATGGTGATGTTTGCCCTGGGGGTGGTTCACGAGCGGGCCTATGCTCCGCTGGTGACCGTCGCCTTCATCATCATCGCCATGATAGCCCATGCCGTGCTAGGCAAGTGGCCGTGGGCCAGGGGTGGGGCCATCGCCGTCTGTCTCGCGCTGGCCGCTTTCACGGCTATTCGCGGCATCGGCGTGCTCAGTGCCTATAAGGCCTATGACGACCAGACAGTGGCCGAGATTCGCCAGGCTCCAGACCAGGCCATATTGCTCCAACGCCAGTTTGACGGCTACAGCCGTTTCGTCAAGCCCATGAATTACATTTCCACCGAGTTTTTCGGCCACGAGGTTGTCTATTGTGCCTACTATGGCAAGGATAACGTGCAGTTTGTCAGCGACTCGGTGTACAGCCGCTATCACAGCGGCCGCCTGCTCGACGGCGCCTCGTCATTGCCCATGACAAGCGACCATGAGGCGCTGGCCGATTCGGTATGGACGTTTGACGGCCAGGATTACATGGCTATCCTCCTGCATGTGGATACGATTCCCCACACGCCCCAGACGGCCCGCTATTACATGTCGCAGCCGTCCAGCGACATGACGCCTGCCGAACGGCAGCGACGAGCCAACTACGGATTGGTCACCGATTATAATCCCAAGGGATTCTACCCCCTCATGTATCAGGGGCGCTGCCTGCTCATCGCCCCGCTGCCCGACAGCAGCACCTCACGTCTGGTCTTCCCGCTGGAGTATGGGTCCGACCCTGCCGAGTTGTGCTTGACGCCTCGCTAGCCCGCCGGGGATGGTCATGCTAGGACCTGTTCCGGCCCCTAATCTGGACGATACGTCCCACGATATAGGTCAGGATAATGATTACACCATACACATTGCCCACCATCGGAGAATAGAAGCCCTCGCAAAGCCGCAAAAGCATGTAGATGGCAAACATCAATGCCAGGATGCGATGGAGCCGTGCGGAACAGCGCACTTGCCACAGGTTGTGCATCTCGCCCCAGAAGAAGGAAGGCCTGGGAGTGTAGGCGCTGACGAGCAGCCAGGATGTGATGATGGACACGCCTGCCAGATTGCGCCCTGATATGTTCTGGAAATGAGTCGTGAAGCCCACATATGTGACGGCAATGAGGACTATCACTGCGATGGCCTCAAAAATGGTCGATTCGAGCGTGCGCGGCAACTCCAGGTCGTCAAGGACGATGTCATCGGCATCGGCGGCCGCTTGCTCTTGGGGACTCTTGATGCCGGCTGTGATGCCGTGGGCTGCGAGATAGAAGAGGGGTGTGGCAATAAGACAGGCAATGATGATTACGGTCCAGAAGGTCGTGTCACTGATCTTGTCCATGAAAAACAACACTATGGCGATAGCCACGACCAGAATGTCAACGCAGGCCAGTGCGATAGCCGATATTTTACTGCTTGTTGATTTCATTTTGTCGTATGTTTTAGGTGTGGAACATGTTGTGGGCGCCCTCTGTGGGCCTATTGTGCCTTCTTGATGAAGTGATTGAAGATGAGATAAGTGGCTGCAAACATGGCCAGCACCTCAATCAGTAGGGTGGCGGAATCCGCCATCTGGTGCTTGATGCCCACTGCCAGCAGCAGGCTGGTAATCGCAAACTCCACGCCATAGGCCCGGCTCTCGCGGACGTTCAGGTGAAATTGCTTGATGTTGGTGACATCCTCGTCCATCTTGGCGAACTTGACGGCCCTTGCAATCTGGTTGATGGCCAGGAATGCTGTTGTGAGAATGAGGAACAATCTCGTGGCATGCTCCATGAAGTCGGCCTTGATGACGTCAAGGGATAGCAGCAGGAAGCAACCTGTGACCAGGAGGATGAAGCCTGTCACCACTTCAAAGGCCAGCGCCTCGGTGTTGTGCTCGACCTGAATGTCGCTTAGTTTCAAGGTCGGTTGACCGTCCTGGCCCGCGATAATTCTGTCCTGAACTTGTCCCGCGGTAGCCTGTTCGGATTTGTTCTTGCGGGAGAAAATGATTTCGACAAGCGCAAACACACCGATCAGCGTGATGATATTCATCTTGAAATTGAATTGGGTCCAAACCACTAGCACGACGGCGAACAGCAGCGCCTCCAGTTGATACTTCTTGACTGAAAGGTTGATTTGGCTCATGTTCTCTTGCTCCTCGGCATCGCGCATCATGAAGGGGAAGCGGGCCGCAACGAGCGCTCCCAGTGAAGCGGCAGTCATCAGAACAGCGTCAAGAGTGTGATCCCAGTCCAGTTGGTGCTGCACCCACAAGAAGCCCCATGCGGCAATGAGCAGGAGTATGGTGAGCGCCTCCATGATGACCTTCCTGGGCGAGTTGTGCATCTTGATGTCATAGATGTTGACCCGTTGGGCTGCGTAGGGGTTGGAGCCGTTTGCTGATGTGCCCCTGCCCTCCAATGCCTTCTCCATGGCGGCCTTGCGGCTGGAAGTATAGGCCCACCGCATCAGGGCGGCATAAATGGCCAGCGTCACGGCGAGAATGCTTATCATGGTCGGCAGGTTGATGCGCTCGATCTGGTAGAAAACTATCGAGAGGCCTGCAGCCGCAGCCGAACCAAGGTACAGAACATACCACAATGCCTTGTGCAATGTATTTTCAAACTTGGGTTTCATCGCTATTCTCCTCCTGATTATTGGTTTCGGTTTTCTTCTTCTTGGGCAGACGGCGGGCCTTGCGCAGCGCTTCGGTAATGATCCACTGCAACTGGCCGTTGGTGGAGCGGAACTCGTCGGCTGCCCATTTCTCAATGGCATCCATCGTGTCGCTATCGACACGCAGGATGAAACTCTTTGTGGTTTTTTTTGCCATAGTCTGCTGATTTTTTAGCGGGTCTTAATGCGCATTACGCGGTTGATCCTGAACCATGTGCGCAATGCGCATTAAGGCCCTCGCGCGGGATTGGTTTTACATGTTCAGTGTGCCGGTGTTGACAACGGGCTGGGCCGACTCATCGGCGCACAGGACAACCAGCAGGTTGCTCACCATCGAGGCCTTCTTGTCGTCATCAAGTTCGACGATGTCATCGCTCGAGAGTTTGTCAAGAGCCATCTTGACCATGCTCACGGCGCCCTCCACGATCTTCTCGCGGGCAGTGATGATGGCGCTGGCCTGCTGGCGGCGCAGCATCACGGCAGCGATCTCGGGGGCATAGGCCAGATAGTTGATGCGGGCCTCGACAATCTCGATGCCGGCCATGGCCAGGCGCTCGTTTAATTTCGACTCGAGTTCCTCGTTGATTTCCTCACCGCCCGAGCGCAGGGTCAACTCGCTGGTGTTCTCATCATTGTCGTCATAGGCATACTGGCCGGCCACCTGCCTCAAGGCCGCATCGCTCTGCACGGCGACAAAGTCCTCCAGAGCCCTCATCAGTCCCTTGGCATCGCCCACTGTTGACGAGGCCATCGTCTGGGAATCGACCTCAAACAGGGCTTTGTAGGTGTCCTTCAGTCTCCACACCAGCACCAGGCCGATCATCACGGGGTTACCCACCTTGTCATTTACCTTGATGGGCTCGACGTCCAGGTTGCGGGCGCGCAATGAAACTTTCTTGGTCCCGTAGAAGGGGTTGATCCAGTAGAAACCCGTGCGGTTGAATGTGCCACTGTACTTGCCGAACCACGTGGTCACCCTGGCGGTGTTGGGCTCGAGCATGATGAATCCGATCAAGACAAACAATTCGCTTACCATCAACAGTGCACCCAGCAGGAACAGGATGGTGGGGAAAATGCCGTGGTTGGGGATGTCAAACAGGATAATGGCCTTATAGATGCACCAGATAGAGAGTACTGGTAACACGATGGCGACAAACAGCATCAGGAAGCCGTTCAATGTTGTGCCCTTGAAATTGAATTCTTTTGATTCCATAATCTTAAAAGTTGAAAAGTTAATATTTGGTTTATTAAATTGATATCATTTTGATATCGCAAAGATATACTTGGTTTAATGCAGCGTCAATACTTTGCAGCGGTTTTAACACTATTTTAACACTTCTGTGCCTCCTGTCCAGTGGATCGGGCAGTGCCTCGGTAATAGAAAACTAAAAACTGGGCCCCGATGACTGCAGTCTGAACTCTTTTTTATATCTTTGCAGATTGAATAGAAAGAACAACCATTAACAATAGTATATCAACACTATGACAAAATTAGTTGACAGATTCTTGAAGTATGTGAAGTTCGACACCCAGAGTGACGAACTCACCAACCTGACGCCATCGACTCCTGGCCAGATGGTGTTTGCCAAGGAATTGGAGAAAGAGTTGCAGGCTATGGGCCTGAGCGACATCTCGCTCGATGACAACGGCTACCTGTTTGCCACACTGCCCGCCAACACCGACCAGCCTGTCCCCACCGTGGGCTTCATCGCCCACATGGACACCGCTCCCGACATGAGCGGACACGACGTGAAGCCCCGCATCGTCAAGTATGACGGCCAGCCCATCGTCCTGAGCGAGGAACCCCGCATCGTCCTCGATGCCCAGCAGTTCCCCGAGATGAACGACTATGTGGGCCAGGAATTCATTGTCACCAGCGGTGACACCCTGCTCGGCGCCGACGACAAGGCCGGCATCGCCGAGATTCTGAGCGCTGTCGAGTGGCTCCAAGAGCATCCCGAGGTGAAGCACGGCAACATCCGTGTGGGCTTCAACCCCGACGAGGAAATCGGCCTGGGTGCCCACCACTTCGATGTCGAGAAATTCGGCTGTGAGTGGGCCTACACCATGGACGGTGGCGCCGTGGGCGAACTCGAGTATGAGAACTTCAATGCCGCCAGTGCCAAAATTACCTTCAAGGGCCTCAACGTGCACCCCGGAGCCGCCAAGCACAAGATGCTCAACTCGATGCGCGTCGCCGTGCAGTTCGCCGGCATGCTGCCCCGCTGGGAGACCCCCGAGCACACCGAGGGCTATGAGGGCTTCTACCACCTCATCAGCATGGAGGGTGGAGTAGAGAAGACTACCCTGAGTTACATCATCCGCGACCACGACCGTGACCGCTTTGAGAGCCGCAAGCGCGAGATCGAGCACCTGTGCCACAAGATCAACGCCGAGTTCCCCGACTGCGCTTCCTGCGAGATCAAGGACCAGTACTACAACATGCGCGAGAAGATCGAGCCCGTGATGAACATCATCGACATCGCCAAGCAGGCCATGGAGAATGCCGGAGTAACCCCCAAGGTGCAACCCATACGTGGCGGTACCGACGGCGCGCAACTCTCATTCAAGGGACTGCCTTGCCCCAACATCTTTGCCGGTGGCATGAACATGCATGGCCGCTACGAGTATGTGCCCATCCCCTCGATGGAAAAGGCAATGATGACCATCGTCGAGATCTGCAAACTCGTCGCTCAGTAAAAAACGCAAGAGACTGCTTCAGGGCCTCATACCCATTGAGGCCCTGTTAACCCCCTTAAAAAAAGCGTCGCAGAGAAAAACCTGCCAAATAATTTGGCCAGTAGCGAAATTTGCTATACCTTTGCACCGCTTTTTGGGAGATTCGCTAGCTCAGCAGGTAGAGCACATCCCTTTTAAGGATGGGGTCGTGGGTTCGAGCCCCACGCGAATCACAATGACGGGTAAACGCCCGTCATTTTTTTATCCCTAAATCCGCTATTTTCCAGTGCTTTAGCGGTATTTTCCTTTGTTTTGAAAATTACCGAGAATTACCGAGAATTACAAAAAAGAGTACAAAAAGAGTACATTTTTGAAAAATTGCACTATCTTTGTGCCATAAGTAAAACCGAAAAATGAGATTATTATGGCAAGTGTAAGATTTGAAACAAGCGTCAAGCAGACAGACCGCCCGGAACTGCAGGCGGTAGTAAGGTACGGCTACCCCGATAAACACCGTATAAGGTGCAAGACCGGGTTATATGGATTCCGCGACTATTGGAGCGACAAGAAACAGACGCATAGCGTCAAACTGGTTAATCCACTATTCCGCGCCGAGGTTATAGAGGTAAACGGGAAACTGGCCACGTTAAAGGCCAGGATAGAGGCCCAGGCAGCAGACACGCCAACAAACGAAATCAGCCGCGACTGGCTGGCTGCAATCATTGAAGATGTATTGCACCCCGTCAAGGCAGAGAAAGAGCAACAGAGTGGCCCAAAAACGCTCATCCAGGCCGTTAGAGATTTCATAGACGCGGCACCCACAACGATACGGCACAAAGGTAGGCCGATTTGCGCCGCCAGGCTCAATCACTACAATCAGGTATTAAAGAACCTGCAAGGTATGGGGGCAGACGGCGTGACCATTGAGGCAGCGGACAAGTCTTTTTATGATTCCTTTGTGCGTTATATGTACCGGGAAGGCTACAAGCAAAACACAATCGCCACCCGCGTCAAGTGTATTAAGTCGGTCATTAACTCACTACCGATGGCCGAGCGCGTGGGGTGTGAATTCGTGGAGCCTAAGAAATGCGCCGCGGTCATGGAAGATATAGACAATATCGCACTAAACGAAAAGGAACTGCAAGCCCTGGCCGCTCTTGATCTGGCCGATAATCCCCACCTTGACCGGGTGCGTGACCAATTCTTATTGCTGGCCTGGACGGGGTGCCGTTATAGCGACCTGGGCAAGTTGTCCAGCAAATATATCATGAGTGACGATGGCGAAAGTTACTTTAGCCTGGAGCAACAAAAGACGGGCGCAAAGGTGGTAATCCCTATATTGCCGCCGATTGTGCCGATACTGGAGAAATACAATTACCAGCCCCCAAAGCCTATCAGTAACCAGCGCTTTAATGACTATATCAAGGAAGTGGCCCAACTGGCCGACCTTGACGATGAAGTGGTAACCACTCACACCCAACAAGACAAAGGCGAATTCACACCGGGCCGAGTAGAAACGCGCCGCCCGAAATGGCAAGCGGTAACCGCTCACACCGCCCGCCGCTCGTTTGCGACTAATATGTATAAGCGGGGATTCCCAACGCTGGCGATCATGGCTATTACTGGCCACAAAACCGAGAAATCATTTTTAACCTACATCAAGGTAAGTGAGGCAGAGAACGCAGCACTATTAAAGCGTCAATTCATGGCACAATGGAAGTGAAAATGGAGCGCGAAATTATTTGCATCATGGAACAATTAAATGAAAAATGGTTGCATCATGTATGCCCAGAGGCAGACCGTTTGGGGTGCATTATCGGCGTTAGCGGTGACTGCATGAATAGCGACCACGCACCTATCCGCATTAAAGACGGTAGCGACATCGCACTTAAAAGAATTGCCGTTGAGGATTTACTGCATAGTGGTAAATACATCAATAAGGCAGTAGTTATAACTATCGAGGGGGTGCCAGTGCCACTTGTAAAAGAGTTTACGGGGTGTCGGCTATATGCCCCCATGGTTACGGAGGCCAACGCGTTTGAGGCCTTTAGATGCGGGAAACTGACCGCACAAGAGTTTGCATCATTTAAGTACTACAACCCAACCGAAACGACTTTTAAGATTGAGGCATCCAAAATTCTTCTTGCCTTTGAGGTTGAGGACGTATTAAATTAAGACCTGAAATCACGATGACAACACAAGAAATATTATTGCTATTAAGAAGAATTCACGAATTAACATCTTTTTGTCGTGAAGAACCCGAATGGAACCTATCGAATGAGGATTATATCGAAATATATAATGCACTGATATTCGATAGTAATTGCGTGGATTATCTATCGCAGGGCGAAAAGGTTAGACCCGTTGCTATGTTATTGCGCGAATCTTTGAAGGAGTTCCTGGATTGCACGACTGAATTATTGGACAAAGTAAAAACACAAGATTACGATGACGTTAAAAACCAAGGGTTGTATATGTTTGATACGATTGTGGATTATAGCGAGAAGTGGATTATCTGGATAGACCAGTATTTCCCACCAGTTAAGGCGGCTACACATCAAAAAAACAAGTCAAAGAGCAAAGCCGCGGCGCGGCTGCAATCCCAGGAACTGCAAGAAGTAAAATCAAAACTTATCGAGGCTGGCATTATCGCCGGGGGCCAATGGCAGGGATCACACGCCGAATTTGGTTGCTTGGTTGTAGAATTGTTTGAGCAAAAAGGGGTGGCGCATTATGGCGGCAGGGCCTGGAAGGATTGCGCAATGTGGGCAGGGTATAGCGATGACACCGAGAAAGCGCGCAAGGCCATAGAGGCAAACCCCAACACACGCGGGCCGATCGCCGACAAGATAAGGACGATATGTAAGACCCGGTAATAGGCACAAATAGGCAGATGTAGGCAGCGCGCCAAGAATCGCCAAAGCCGTCATATAACACCGCAATACCTTTGCCGCTGACAACGATGTTAGCGGCATTTTTCACGCCGCGGCGGGAAGTGTTATTAAAACAATATGACAGAGCGAGTGACAAAGCAGATAGTCATGGACTATGACGATTTTACGCGAGTATTGGAAGAGTTCGCCGACAAGGTAGCGAACAAGGTTAAGGCCGCGGCCCCTGCACCAGCGGGCACCGATGGCCAGGAATTGATGACCGCAAAGGAAGTGCGGGCCATGATTGGAGTTACCGACAAGACCCTGCACGTTTGGGATAAGACGGGATTCTTGCCGCGCGTTAGGATCGGCGGCGTGGTACGCTATCGCCGGGCAGATGTTGAACGGGTGGCCCAGGTCAAGGGCAGATAACGAGAGGGCAGGTTATATGAACGAACCGAAAAATGAAGGCCAGGCGCGGCCATTAGGTAGGCCGGTAGGTATGCCGCCCAGGGTGTTAATTCATAGTGCGCTACAAGAGCAACCACGCCAGGAATGGAAACCAACTGGCACAGAAACCCCGCAAGAGGATTTAAAGGAGTTTCCGGTATGGGGATTGCCAAAGGATTTGCAGACGGTTATAGAAACGGTGGCAGACGGTTACAGATGTAGTCCAAGCATACCGGCGGCGGCGATATTCAGCGCAGCGGGTACCGCCATAGGTAAGACCGTCAAGGGCAAATTTGGTAACTATGTGAACTATCCCGCTAACTGGTTTGTCATTGTTGGCAAGGCTTCAAGCGGCAAGACCGGCGCGGGGGAGTGGGTGTATAAGCCATTAATGGACTATGAGGAAAAATCATACATGGACTATTGCACTGCCCGCGATGAATACAACCAGCAGCCGAAAGACCAACGAGGGGAACCACCGCGGCGGCAGTCCAGGATAGAAGGATTAATGACAGATGAAAAGTTACTGCACAAGTTGGCAGAGAATGGCGGCGCGCTATGCTGGAAACATGGCGAGTTAGAGGCCCTATTTGGCGGCATGGGCAGATATTCCAAAGGCGGCGCGGGTATGATCGTGGGTTGCCTGGAGGATATATTTTCACACACAACGCTCCAGCGCGACACGCTAAGCGGTAACACGATATTTGTCAAGGAACCCGCTCTTAACATATTCTCAACCACCCAGCCGATCAAGTTAAAGCAGTTAATGGCGCAATACGTCAAGGGCCGCGGCGGGTACTTTGAGCGGTTTTTTATTTGTTCATGTTGAGAAACGAAAAGGCTGCAAGGAACCCGGCATAATAGGCGATGACGTTAGACGGGTATGGCATGAACATATAGACCGCCTATTGCGTTTAGAACACTTTGAAATGACAGAGAACGCCCAGGCCCAGGAATTGCACCGGGCGGCGGTTGAGCGGTGGGAAGAGAGAGGCGATACGTTAGACGAAAATGGCAGCGATGATGACTTTGACGATGTAAAGAGTTCAATATATTACAAAGCAAATTACCACCTTTGCCGAATGGCGATGACCGCCGCCGTCCTGAACGGAGATCGCATTATTTCCGCGCCCGTTATACGGTACGCCATAGACGTAACAAATTACCTGGTGGCAAACCAACTTTATTTTTTGAACGTGGTAGTTCGTGACGATAGGCAGCGCGGCCAGTCGGTGGGCATGAAGGAAGTTTGCCAGTATCTTGTACAGAGAGGCAAGAGGCAGATAGAGATCGCCAATTTCTTAGGCGTGGAGCGGCAGACGGTACACGGTTATTTGAAAACAGATTAGACCTTACACCCTTACAAGAAATACTATTTATTTGATTGATTATTAGTAAGATAAATACAAAAACATGTAAGGTTGTAAGGTAGTAAGGTACACAAAACAAAAGGGGGCATGGTTTTTTGAGGGCGGCGAGTGGCCGGTAAACCGCCGTCCTGTCATTGGAACAATAAAAGTTAAAATCGGGAGGAATTTTGCGCATTTGCAGGTGTAACGAATAAACACTACCTTTGCAGACGAAACACCCGCCATGAGGGTATTTCATTTTTCGGTAGGCTGGCGCGCCAGGGAGTGGCCCGCCGGTCTTTTTTTAGAAAAGAGTACAAAAAGAGTACATTATTAAGTGTTTGAATTTATAACTATTTGATAATAAGCGTTAGGTTGTGATTCGCATGGAACTCAATCCATGTCGTTGCATTAAGCAAAGAAGGAGGGCGCTTGCTGGATGTTTTGCAAGCGCCCTCCTTGGATATTTCGGGATTATTTTTCCTGCGGATTCAGTAGTCTTTAACCCAGGATGATGGCGAGTACCTCGTTGATGTCGTTGATGTTGACCTCCCCATTGGCGTCAACGTCGGGATTGGGATAGGCGTCGGTGTTTCCACTCAGGATGACGTCGATCAGGGCATTGACGTCGGCGATATTGACCTCGCCGTTACCGTCAACGTCGCCCTTGATGTAATGAGGCTCGTCGCGGTTGAACACATAATTGTCGAGGTATTCCATGCGCTGGCGGATCCAGTCCTCGACCTTGTCCATCTCGGCGCTCAGGTCGAGTTTCTTGCGTGCCAGGTCGGTATCACGGCTCCAGCGGTTCTCTTCACGGGTAGCAGCGCCGCAGTTCTCGAGTTCATCGACTGCCGAGCGGTAGCGGTTCACCAGACTGTCGGTGTTGAAGACGGTCTTGCGCAGTTCCCAGTAGCGGTTAATCACCTCGTCGCGGTAACTGGGCACCTCCATCATGTTGTACATGGGCAGATGGTTGATCCACTCGTTGGGATGGCGTGTGGGCTTGACTTGCTCGGGCTCATTCCTGTTGGGGGCGTAGTTTTGGCCTAGGCAGATGTCCAAGTCCCAGGGCACCATCGTCAGGCGGTTGTTGTCCTCGGTGTCATAGCAGGCATAGTATATGTTCTTGCTCTCGTTGTCAAGTGCTTGAATGGCGACGATGAAGAGGTAATAGTCCTGCATGATGGGAATGTCAAAGAAGTATTGCATGCTGTCCTCGCATGCCTCGAGGTTGTAGTTAGAGCGGTTGGCAAACCAGATTGCATCTTCCATGGCCGTCCACTTGACGCGGTTGATCTCGTCACGGTCGGGATATTTCAGTTCGATACCGTCCCAGATGGTGGCACCGGTAGCACGGGGCTCGGGATCGCTCATGGTTACCGTGCGGGTCCAGGCATAGGTCTTCCAGATCTGTCCGTGGAAGATGACCTTGTTGTTCTCGTCGATCTCGTATCTCTTCAACTTGAGTTGCTTGCGGTCGATGGGCTCACACATGTTGTAGATGCCGCGGTACTCGCCATTGAGTATCACCTCTACCATGGTGCCGCGGGAACCGTTGCGCGCGTTGGGCAGTGAATCGGCATACCAGGGACGGCGTGCCATGTCCAGCCACAGGTCGGTGCTCACGCGGTTGCGCACGCGCAGGAAGTCCATCTGTCCGGCGTCGAGAATCCAACTGTTGTCGTTGCGAAGGCCGAAGAAACGATGATCCTCCTTGGTGCTGTCCTCGGCGTTGATGAACTTGATGTGGTAATTTCTCTTGTTCTTGCCTGCGAGGTTGGTCGCGCCGCCGCGCCACTTGACCTTGGCCGACAATTGGCCTGTGCTGGCCGAGTCGGGCTCGTTGACAACGACAGTGCCATAGCGGTACTTGTTGCTGAAGGTGCCGTTCAACTCGACGATGGGAAGCCAAGTGAAAGTGATGTTGCCGGTAATCAGGCTGTCGCCCATATATGCGGTCAGGACATAGTCCTTGCCTCCTGATATGCCCTCAAACGTGTACTCTTCTCCATTGTCAATGACATTGCCGTCGATGGCAACGTTTGACCACTCAGTGTCAAAATTCACGGTAGCAGTCAGGTCGTTACCGAAGTGAATCTGTGGAATGCTGCACAGCCACATGTTATTCAGCGTGTCCTGAACTGCGCGGTGGCCACCGATGCTGAATGACTGGGACCAGGCGGCAGTGCTGCACGTCAGCATCAGTGATAAAATGAAAAGAAATCTGATTTTCATATTTACTTATAAACGCAAATGTAATGTTGATATTTGTACGGCTGCAAAGATAGTAAAAAACTTAATATGCGAAGACTTGGATGTTACTATTTTCGGTGATTATTGGTTTAAAATACCCATTTTAACTAGTGAAAAAGCCCAGTAAACGGCTGGAATTTCGCCCGAGCGCGGTGTTTACCCTGATGCCGGGACTTGAAACCGTTTGCCTTGAGACTATTAGGAGTAGGCGGTCGTGTCGTCGGTTCAAGCAAGGTGCGGACTCGTTGCGGCCTGAAACTCCAGCAACTGCAGCCGACGTTGAATCACGAAAAAAAATATGGAGATTTTTTTGGTTTTTTTTATGTGACATAAAGCAAAAATGAAGTAACTTTGCTTTCTCATTTCACTCAATTTGAAAATCACTCGATAGCAATGAAAATATTCACTAATGATGGACTGCGCCGCATCGGTGACAGGACTGTGGAAAAAGATAATATCATGATGCTCGACCTCATTGAGCGGGCGGCATCTGCTGTTTCCTATGAACTCATTTCGCGCTGGCGCACGTCCAAGCGCTTTGTCATCTTTGCCGGCCCCGGCGATAACGGTGCTGATGCGCTCGCTGTGGCGCGCATGATGTATGAGCAAGGATACCGTCCCGACGTTTACCTGTTCAACATCAAGTCGGCCCAGTTGTCGCCCTGTTGTCTGGCCAACCGTGACCGCTTGCTGGAAACAGTGGGCGACGACATCAATTTCATCGAGGTGATTCAGACCTTTGACCCGCCCGTGCTCGACGAGACCGACGTCGTCGTCGATGGCCTGTTCGGTAACGGCTTGCGCACCCCGCTCAAGGGTGGCTACACGGCGCTGGTGCAGTACATCAACTCGAGTGGTGCCTATGTGGTGTCCATTGACATCCCGTCGGGCATGTTCGGTGAGTGGAATATGGGTAATGACCGGCGCAATATCATTCGTGCCGACCTCACCTTGACCTACCAGAGCAAGCGACTCGCCTTCTATTTTGCCGAGAATGCCGACTGCGTGGGCGAGTGCAAGGTGCTTGACATCGAGTTGGACCAGGAGAGCATGGCCCGCACGCCCACCGATTTCTACCTCATCGAGCGCGAGGATGTTCACGACGTTATGCGTCCGCGCAATCCCTTTGTCAACAAGTATGACAACGGCACCCTGCTGCTCATCGCCGGCAGTTACGGCATGATGGGTGCCGCGGTACTGGCCGCCCGTGGCGCGTTGCGCACGGGTGCGGGACTGGTGACGGTGCATGCCCCGCGCTGTGGCTACCAGGTGTTGCAGACGGCTGTCCCCGAGGCGCTCTTCGAGCCCGACCGCAACGAACTCATGACCTCGTCGATCGACCTGCGCCACACCTACAGCGTGGTCGCCCTCGGGCCTGGCATCGGCGTCAACGACGAGACTCTCGAGGCAGTGCATCATTTCATCATGAACTTCAAGAGGCCGTGCCTGCTGGATGCCGATGCCCTCAATTGCATCGCACGCCGTCCCATGCTGCTCAAGAGCATTCCCGCACGCTCCATCATCACGCCCCACGCCATCGAGTTTGACCGCCTCTTCGGCGAGCACAACACCGACGAGGAGCGCCTTAAGAAAGCCATCGATGTCTCGAAACTCTACAACATCACCATCGTCCTCAAGGGCCATTACACCATGACGGTGCGCCCCGACAGCAAGGTCTATGTCAACAGCAGCGGCAACGCCGGCATGGCAACGCCCGGCAGCGGCGATGTGCTCACGGGCGTCATCTCGGCCCTGATTGCCCAGAATTACGCGCCCGACTGGTCGGTTGTCCTCGGCGTCTATCTGCATGGCTTGGCCGGTGACCTCGCCGCCCAGGAACACGGCACCTACGGCATGATTGCCGGTGACATTGTCGATCATCTGGGCAAGGCGATAGTCGAGGTGATGAAGTGACGTGCAGTATTCACGATAACAAAAAATGTTGATAACTAGTCGGCTATCAACATTTTTTTGTGCTATCGTACCTGAAGTGGGACTTGAACCCACACGGCCGCAATGGCCAAGGGATTTTAAGTCCCTCGTGTCTACCGATTCCACCATTCAGGCATCTGCGGTACAGATTCGGCTGCAAAGATACTACTTTTTGATGAAAAAAACGGTAATCGCCGTTTTTTTTATCACTGACCGTTAAAAATTGGATTGTCAGCGGGTAGGCTGTCGGGCAGATCCAGCAGGTTGACGTCGGTAGCGGTTTTCTGCCGCTGTTCGCGCAGCGCCGTGAGCACTGCCAACTGGTCGGTGAGCCGCTGATTCCCGATGTGACCGACAAACTTGCTGCTGCCCTCTTCAGTTAGCGTCATCAGCACGCTGGTCAACGAGAAGTCGTCGGGATCGGCAGTGGGCTGGTAGGCCGGGTCTTGTTCGTCATCCTCCCCGCTGGTGGCGACTTTAATCAGCAATCCTGCCTTGAGCAGGCGGGCCAGCAGTTGTTCGGCAAGGGGCGCGGGCAACTCATATTCCTGGATGAGGTCGCTGCGCTTGAGGGGGCCCTGATGCTGCTTGAAGCGCTTGGTGGCCAGGGCCATGACGGTGATGGACAGGTCGTTGACAGCGACTTGAGACATGTCCTTGGTCTTGTCACGGTAGGCAAAACTGTCAAAGTTTTGCCAGGCATAGGACAACACCACGCCCGACAGGGCGATGAGCCATGACAGTTGCAGCCACACCAGCAGCAAGGGCAAGAAGGCAAAACTGCCGTAAATGGCATTATACTTTGACACATAGACCTGACCTGTCACAAACAGCCACTGGACCATCTCGAACACCGTGCCGCACAGGATACCGGCCAGCAGGGCTCCCTTGAAGTGAACCTTGGCATTGGGAACCAGGTAGTAGGCTGCCGTGAAGATGATCCACGAGATGACCGTGGGCATGAAGGCCAGCAGCCGGTGCATCACGGGGCTGAGCGGGTTGCCCTCAAACACGTGCTGGACCGCGTCGCTCATGAAGATGGAGATGCCGGCCGAGCAGACCATCAGCACGGGCAACAGCAGGAACAGGGCGGTGTAGTCGGTGAACTTGCGATGCAGTGACCGCTTGGTGGTCGTGCCCCACACGTGATTGAACGTGTCCTCCACGTTGCTCATCAGCGAGATCAGTGTCCACAACAGGAAGATAAGGCCGATGCCGACAAAGACGCCCTGCGAGGCTTGGGCCAGATAGTTATCGACATAGGTCAAGGCGGTCTCCAGGGCCTGGTGTTGGGCGGGAAAGTAGCGGAAGAGTTCGCTTTGCAGCAGGTTCTGGAACCCGAAACCGCGTGCGATGGCAAACAGCATCGCCAGTGCGGGGACAATGGCCAGCACGGTGTTGTAGGTCAACGCGCATGATCTCACCTGCAGGTCGCGGTCGAGGAAGGAACGGACGCTCAGGTTGATGATCTTCACGGTCTTGACCGACCACAGGGTGCGTGTGTCATCCCACACGCCGTTGATGCAGTACTGGATGTTCTGCATCAAGCGCTTGAGCAGGTTGCCCCTTGGCTGGCTGTCGTTTTTCTCGCTCATGGCTGGCTATTGTCGGTCAGGATAAAAAAAGGGGGGGCGGCACTCCTGTGAGAGCAGAGCCGTCCCCGTCATGTCGTTGTGATTACTTGTCGAGGGCTTGCTTGATCAGTTCAAAGATGCCGTCGATCGTGCCCAGGCCGTTGATGGCGCGGTACTTGCCCTGTTGTTCATAGTAGGCCTTCAGGGGTGACGTCTGGTTGTGGTAGGTGTCCAGGCGCTTGCGGGCGGTCTCCTCGTTGTCGTCCGAGCGGCCGCTCTGCTGGCCACGCAGCAGAATGCGCTTGATGAGTTCATCCTCGGGGACCTCAAGGCCCACAACGGCGTCAATCTTGGTGCCGCGGTCGGCCAGCAACTGCTCGAGGGCTTCGGCCTGGGGGATGGTGCGGGGAAAACCGTCAAAGATGACGCCCTCGCTGGCCTTGGCCTTGTTCTCGTCGAGAACCTGGGCCAGGATGTCGATGATCAGTTCATCGGGCACGAGTTGACCCTGGTCAATGTAGCCCTTGGCGGTCTTGCCCAACTCGGTACCGCGCTTGATGTTGTCGCGCAGCACGTCGCCGGTCGAGATGTGGAACAGTTTGTAATGTTCAATGAGTTTATCGCTCTGGGTGCCTTTGCCCGATCCGGGCGCACCAAAAATAACAATGTTAAGCATAATAAATAATTAAGAACTATATATCTCTAATGTGATGTTGATTAGGTTATTTCTCCTTCAGGACATAGATGTCGGGCAGGTTACGAGCCTGGCCGTCAAGGTCAAGGCCATAGCCCAAGATGAACTTGCTGGGA
Organism: uncultured Porphyromonadaceae bacterium; assembly: GCA_946414395.1. GTDB lineage: Bacteria > Bacteroidota > Bacteroidia > Bacteroidales > Muribaculaceae > Sodaliphilus. The sequence goes on from CAMKOE010000016.1 coordinate 44,915, forward strand.
ATCTCAAAGCCCACATACTCGGGGCCGCGGCCCACGGTCAGCGCTTCGGGCTTGAACAGCAATGACACCATCTTGACCGACTTGGGGTTGCGCTTGGCCAGTTCGTTGCGCAACTGTGCCGCCGTCACGCCGCTGTCGATAATGTCCTCGACAATGAGCACGTTGCGGCCCGTGATGTCCTCGCTCAGGCCCATGATTTCCTTGACAGTGCCACTCGACTCCATGCCCTCATAGGACTTGAAGCGGATGAATGTGATCTCGGCATCATGCAGGTTGCAGGCGCGGAAAAGGTCGGCTGAAAAGATGAACGCACCGTTAAGGACACAAAGGAACAAGGGATTTTCATTAGCGTAGTCACGCTTGATTTCCTGAGCAAGGCGATGAACTTGCTTGGCAATCTCTTCACGTCTGATGTAGGGCTCAAACGTCAAACCCTGATAGGTTACTTCTTCCATCTGTTTACAGAATTAAAGCACAAAGGTACAAAGAACTTTTCAGTTATGGCCCCTTTGGAGAGAATTTTTTAGCGAGCCGCAGACTCGCAATACCTCGACGCGGTACCTCGACAGAAGAGGCCGTCAGGGTATTGCAAGCCTGCGGCTCGCTGTTCAGGGCCTCACCGCCTGGTGGCGATGGCCCTTGCCAGGGCATTCATCTCGCGGCAGCAGGCGGCGGTCAACGGCTGGTAGTCGTTGCGATGATCAAAGGGCGACACTAGCAACACTCTCCCTGCCGCGCAGGCGTCAAACAACCTGCCACCAGGCTTGGACATCGCTGCGAAGCCGTTGTTACAGATGAGGATTATGGGGACTCCCGTCTCCAGTGCCCTTTTCATGATCGCCTTCTCGCCAGGGCTGATGGCTGGAGATACCAGCACGGCACCCACGGCCAGCAAACGGTCGCTCTCGCGCGTTATTTCTTCCTCGCTCATGCGGCGCGAGCAATACACCTGCATGATAGACGGCTGTTGCAGGAGCCGCAGGTTGCCCAGGGCGCTCACTGTCGTGTTTGCAATGGAGAGATGGTGAGTGACGGTGAAGTAGTCGTGATGCTGCCGTTTGACCCACAGGCGCCGCGGGTTGTCGTTCAGGTAATCCCTCCAGCGTTCGAGTTGTCCCTTGCCTTGAAGCACGCCGTCGGTGTAGCCTGGCTCCCACAACGGCAGGGACTGACCCAATTCCCGTGCGGCCCTGTTGCAGCCAGTCTTGAAGCCATTGATGACCCGCCCCAGGTGAACGGGCAACTGCTCGGTCGCAAACAGGATGCCATGCATGTGGTCGGGCATGAGGGCTAGTGCCAGCACCTTGATTTGAGGGTAGTAGTGGGGGATTCCCAGCCACTCGGCCTTGACTCGTTCGCCTAGCGCAGTGAGGCTCACCCACGGCGACGGGTGCCCGGCATCGGGCCCGCAGAGCGTCCCCAACCGTGGTGTGCGCCCCTCGACACACAGGGTGATCATGTAGATGGCCCTGCCCTGGTAGTCATGTTGCACCATGCGGCGCTTCATCGATGGGGTGGGGGCCACATCGGGATGCTTTTCGGCCCAGCGCTTGCGGCCCTCGTTGCGCTTGTTCTCCATTGCTTGCTTGTTTTTTAGCGAGCCGCAGGCTCGCAATACCCTGACGGCCTCTTCTGTCGAGGTATTGCGAGCCTGCGGCTCGCTGTTCAGGGATTGTTACTTGGCGACCTTCTCCAGGCGCTTCATCATGACGAACATGAAGACGGCCGAGAGCAGGCACAGCACGATGAATACCGTCCAGACAACCCACAGGGGCAGGTCACCCCACAGGTAGCCACCGACGCTGACGAGTTTATTGCCAATGGCGGTGGCGCCAAACCAGCCACCCATCATCAGGCCCTTGTACTTGGGCGGTGCCACCTTGCTGACAAACGAGATGCCCATCGGCGAGAGCAACAATTCACCGAAGGTGAGCACCAGGTAGGTCGAGATCAGCCAGTAGGGTGATACCAGCGGTCCGAACTGCCCTTTCTCGGCCAGTGCGGCCTGCTCGTTGGGAGTGAGCAGTCCCTTTGAGGCAAACATCATGATGAAGAAGGCTACGCCAGCGACAATCATACCATAAGCGATCTTGCGCGGTGCCGAGGGCTCCTTGCCCTTGTTGGCCAGATAAGTGAAAATGGCCATCGACACGGGCGTCAACGCCACGACATAGAACGGGTTGAACTGCTGGAAAATCGGGGCCGAGATATCGACGGTGCCAGTGGCCTGGGTGTACTTGTAGCCCAGCACGGCCAGCGCAGCCACGATGATCGCGGCCGAGATGCCCTTGCCCTTGCCCGTCTTGCTCTCGTAGAGCGAGAATCCGGCATAGACGATGAGGATAATCATCACCAGGTTGATCACGTCAAACGGCATCGTGTGAACGCCTGTGGCGGACTTCTGTGTGAACTCGTCGGCAAAGTAGGTGAGCGACAGGCCGTTCTGGTGGAAGGCCATCCAGAAGAAGATCACCACGGCAAACACGAGCAGCAGGGCCACGATGCGCTGCTTAGTCTCCTCCTTGCTCAACTCGGGCTCGCCAGCGGCGTTGTCGGCCTTGACTGATGCCTTCTTGCCGCCGCCCTCGGTGTGGCGGAAGGTGCTGCGCGTCAGGTAATAGATGGCAATCGAGAGCACCAGCGAGGCGCATGCCACCATAAAGGCAAAGTGATAGGCCTCGCCGGGAGCGGTGAAGCCCAGGTGGTTTTGGGCATACTCGGTAATGCGCACGGCGGCCGTCGGGGCAAACAGGGCACCGATGTTGATGGCCATATAGAACAGTGAGAATCCGGCGTCGCGCTGGCTGGCATAGCGGGTGTCGTCATAGAGGTTACCCACCATTACCTGCAGGTTACCCTTGAACAGGCCCGTGCCGAAGCCGATGAGCAGCAGCGCGCCGATCATCACTGCCAGGGCAAAGGTGTTGCCGCCCAGTGGGATGGACAGCAGCAGGTAGCCCAGGAACATGATAATGATGCCGATGGTCACCATCTTGCCGTAGCCAAACTTGTCGGCCATGATGCCGCCGATGATGGGCAGGAAGTAAACAAGCATCAGGAAGTCACCGTAGATCTCTCCTGCCCACTTGGGGTCAAGCCCGAAGTTGGACCTCAGGAACAATGCAAACACGGCAATCATCGTGTAGTAGCCGAAGCGCTCACCCGTGTTGGCCAGCGCCAGGGCAAATAGCCCTTTAGGTTGATTTTCAAACATGGTTGTCTATTTTTATATATTTCTGTTTATTCAAGAAAATCCAGGAACTCTAGTTGTTCTAGATTCCTGGATTCTCTTGATGGTTATTATTTATTAATAATGTGTAATGTGGGATGACGGGTTACTGCTTCTCGCCAGTAACGCGCTCCAGCCAACTTACCATACCCCACATCACGCCCATGGCGACGAGGCAGATAACCAGGAAGACGGCCCAGCACATCCACAGTTTGGGCATCTTGTTGAGCATGACCGGACCAATCCAGATCAACAGGTTGCCCAATGCGGTGGCACCCAGCCACAGGCCCTGGCAGATACCCTGCAGGTGCTTGGGAGCGATCTTGCTGACAAACGACAGACCCAGCGGCGAGATGAACAACTCGGCAACCGTCAGGAAGAAGTAGGTGGCAATCAGTACCCACCACTGCGACTTCATGGCAGCCTGCTGGTCGATGCCCATGGCGCGGAAGGTCTCACCATTGGGATAATCATAACTCATGCTCAGCACTACCAGGAACAGATAGGCCAGGCCGGTGATACCCATACCGATGACAATCTTCCTCGGCGTGGAAATGGCCTTGCCACGCTTGGCCAGCGCGGCAAAGATGGCCATGATGATCGGCGTGAGCACGATTACAAAGAACGGGTTAACGGCCTGCCAGATCTCGGGCGCGATGCTATCGGTCACCACATAGTCACGGGCGAATACCGACAGCGACTGGCCGTTCTGGTGGAATGACAGCCAGAAGAACACGCACACGCCCAGCACTGCAAACAGGGCAGCCATGCGCTGCTTGATCTCCTTGGCCATGGCCTGACGCTCCTCGGGAGTGTAGTCCTCAACGGCGGCAGCCTCTTTCTTGGCGGGAGTCGGGAAGATCTTCTTGAAGGCGATGAAGATAATCAGCGAGATGAACATGGCCACTACCGATGCGATGAAACTGTAGTGAACACCGGTGTTGAACACCTCAAGGTAACTGTTGCAGGCAGCCGTCATGTCATTGAGGTCGAGACCGCCCTTGTTCACGGTGCCCATGAGGGTGGTGAGGTTGGTCATCTGTTCGGCGGTCATGTTGGCGGCATCGTTGATGTACTGGTGGCACAATGCGGGCAGACCGGCATCATATACCATGCCCTTGACACCCAGCCACCACTGGCGCAACAGCGGAGCGACGAACGGGGCGATCAAGCCACCGATGTTGATGAACACATAGAAAATCTGGAAACCCGAGTCGCGGCGATCCTTGATCTCCTTGATCTCCTCGGCGCTCTTGCCCTGGGCAACAGCGTCGGCCTCCATGTTGTCATACATCTGGCCCACGATGGCCTGCAGG
>CAMKOE010000017.1 GCA_946414395.1 uncultured Porphyromonadaceae bacterium
GGTCGTCCAGGTCGTTGTGCTTGTAGAGCAGCGGCAACTTCTTGCTGGTCTGGCCCACAGTCATCTCCTTGCTGTAGTCCACAAACTGGGGCTGGATGGGCTTGACGCTCTCGCCCAGTATGCTCTTCACAAAGTCGCTCTGCTTGTCGCGGTTGGTGGGGATGGGAGTGATCTGGGGCTTGTCGATCTTCTTCTCGGTGGTGTCAACGCCCATGCGCTTGTACACGCACACAAAGTTGTTGTCCAGCAGGTGGCGGTTGGCAAAGTCCACGATCTGCTGCTTGGTCATGCCGGCCATGCGGTCGAGTTTGCCGACCTCCTGAGCCCAATCCACGTGGTTGATAAAGGCATTGACCAACTGGCGGGTGCGTGCACTGTTGTTGTCCAGGGCGCGCAGGTAGTTCAACTTGTTGTTGTTGACCACGCTCACGAGCAGGTCGTCGTCAAAGTCGCCGGCGCGCAGTTTGGCAATTTCGCCCAGCAGCAGTTGGCGCACCTCTTCCAGGCTCTGTCCCTCGTTGGGATAGCCGGCGAGCATGAGCATCGAGTAGTCGGTCATCTGGTCGCTGTAGGCTCCGGCGCCCATGATCTTGAGGGGCTGGTTCAGGTTCAGGTCGATCAGGCCGGCGGTGCCGTTGGACAGCATCTGGGCGATGACGTCGACGGTGTCGTTCTCCAGCGAGTTGGCCTGGCCAAAGCGCCATCCCAGTGCCACCAGTTCAGCCTCCTGGCCGATGACGGTGGTGTCGATGGGTGATGTGATGGGCTGAAGGGGAGCAAACTCGGGGCGGGTCAGATTGTCGTTGGGCTTCCAGCCGCCAAAATGGCGCTCCAGGATGGTGATGACCTCGTCGGGGTCAAAGTCACCAGCCATGCAGATGGCCACGTTGTTGGGGCAGTAGTAGTTGTGGAAGTAGTTCTTGATGTTGGTGATCGACGGATTCTTGAGGTGCTCCTGCGTGCCGATGGTCGTCTGGGTGCCATAGGGGTGTGTGGGGAACATCTTGGCGCTCAAGGCCTCGAACAGTTTGCGCTGATCCTGTGCGATGCCGATGTTGTACTCCTCATACACGGCCTCCAACTCGGTGTGGAAACCGCGGATGACCATATTCTGGAAACGGTCGCTCTGGATGCGTGCCCAGCGGTCGACCTCGTTGGCGGGGATGTCCTCGGTGTAGCAGGTGACGTCGGTGCTGGTATAGGCGTTGGTGCCGATGGCGCCGATGCCGGCCATGAGTTTGTCATACTCGTTGGGAATGTTGTACTGGGCGGCCAGTTGCGAGATGCTGTCGATCTCGTGGTAGAGCACGCGACGGCGCTCGGGATCCTTCACGAGGCGGTACTGCTCGTAGCGGGCCTCGATGGTGTCGAGCAGGGCTTTCTCGGCCTGATAGTTGCTTGTGCCGAACTGCTGGGTGCCCTTGAACATCAAGTGCTCCAGATAATGGGCCAGACCGGTGGTCTCGGCGGGGTCGTTACGCGAGCCGGTGCGCACGGCGATGTGGGCTGTGATGCGCGGGCTCTGGTGGTTAACACTCAGGAAGACCTTCAGGCCGTTGCTCAGTGTGTAGCACTGGGTAGCCATGGGGTCGCCGGGAACAGTCGTTCCCACGGGCGCTGCTTGAGCCATGGCCAGGCATGCCATGGCGGTCAGCATCATGAATAGGATTTTTCTCATCGTTTTTTCTATTATTTAGGGAATAGTTATTGATGTGGTTATTAGTTGGTCACAAAGGTAATGTTTTTTTTATTAATCGGTGCATTATTTTTCAGTTTTACTCCTTTGTAGGGCTTTTTGTGCCGATTGTGGCGATGGACTGTGCGGCAGCGGGTGGCCACTCGACTCAGGGGCCTGCGGGTGGCAAATGTCATCGAAACGGCTGTGAATTATATTTAAAAGGAGGGAATCATAGCGATAAATTGGAAAATAATGTGTACCTTTGCACGATTTTTTAGAAAATGGGTGTAAACCCAGTGCAAAACAGCCACATAGACTGTTTTGTCACGACGCTGCCTATTTTATCCAATATAATAGTAATTTTTTTATGACACCTACTACAAAAACCATCGTACTGAGTGACGGACGTGAGATCACTCTGCAGACTGGAAAGCTTGCTGAGCAAGCCGATGGAGCTGTTGAATTGAGGCTGAACAACACCATGTTGTTGGCCACCGTATGCTCGGCCAAGGAGGCCGACGAGGGCGTGGACTTCATGCCCCTGACTGTTGAATATAAGGAGAAATTCTCGGCCTATGGCCGCTTCCCCGGTGGCTTTACCCGCCGCGAGGGTCGCGCCAGCGACTACGAGATCTTGACCGCCCGCCTGGTCGATCGCGTGTTGAGGCCCCTGTTCCCCTCTAACTATCACGCTAACACTATCGTTCACATCCTGATGTTCTCGAGCGACGGTGTTGACGCCCCCGATGCCCTGGCAGGTCTTGCCGCATCGGCAGCCATCGCAGTGAGCGATGTGCCCTTTGAAGAGCCCATTGCCGAGGTGCGTGTAGCACGCATCGACGGTGAATTCGTTATCGACCCGACGTTTGAGCAGATTGAGAAGGCTGACATGGAATTGATGGTAGGTGCGACTTACGATAATATTATGATGGTCGAGGGCGAAATGGACGAAGTGAGCGAGGATGACCTGATTGCTGCCTTGAAGGCTGCCCATGAGGCTATCAAGCCCATGTGCCTCGTGCAGAAGGAGTGGGCCCGCGAACTGGGCATCGCCAAGCGCGAGTACTGCCACGAGACCGACGACGAGGAACTCCACGAGCGCGTGCGCAAGGAGATTTATCCCAAGTGCTATGCCGTTGCCCAGGCTGGCAAGGCCGACAAGCAGTGGCGCAACGAGACCTTCCAGAAGGCCTATGACGACTTCATGGAGACCATTCCCGAGGAGGAGCGCGAGGAGAAGGAGCCGATGATCAAGCGCTACTATGAGGAAGTGCAGCGCGACGCCGTTCGCCGTTGCATCCTCGACGAGCACATCCGCCTGGATGGCCGCAAGACCGACGAGATCCGCCCCATCACCTGTGAGCCCGACTACCTGCCTTATCCCCACGGCTCGGCCCTGTTCAAGCGTGGTGAGACCCAGGCCCTGGCTACCGTGACCCTGGGCACCAAGGACGATGAGAAACTCATCGACGACGTGCTGCGTCACGAGAACGAGCGCTTCCTGCTCCACTATAACTTCCCCGCCTTCTCGACCGGCGAGGCACGCGCACCGCGTGGCGTGAGCCGCCGCGAGATTGGCCACGGTAACCTGGCCCATCGCGCCCTCAAGCGCATGATCCCCGAGGACAACCCCTACTGCATCCGCATCGTGAGCGACATCCTGAGCAGTAACGGCTCGTCGTCGATGGCTACCGTGTGTGCCGGCTGCATGGCACTGCTCGACGCCGGTATCAAACTCAAGAAGCCCGTTGCGGGTATCGCCATGGGCCTGATCACCGACGAGGGTAACGTCAAGCACGCTGTGCTGAGCGACATTCTGGGCGATGAGGATCACCTGGGTGACATGGACTTCAAGGTGACTGGTACCGTTGACGGTATCACCGCTACCCAGATGGATATCAAGTGCGACGGTCTGCCCTACGAGATTCTCGAGCAGGCACTGCGCCAGGCCCGTGAAGGCCGCCTCCACATCCTCAATCTCATCAACCAGGCAATCCCCGCACCGCGCGAGGACTACAAGCCTCACGTGCCGCGCATCGTCACCATGACCGTGGACAAGGAGTTCATCGGTGCCATCATCGGCAAGGGTGGCGAGGTTATCCAGGGCTTGCAGGAAGAGACTGGTACTACCATCAGCATTGAGGAAATCGACGGCAAGGGAATCGTTGAGATCGCTGCCGCCAACAAGGATAGCATCGACGCTGCCGTGGCACGCATCGAGGCCATCATCGCCGTGCCCGAGGAGGGTCAGATCTACACCGGCAAGGTGGTCAGCATCCTCGAGTTTGGTGCTTTCGTTCAGTTCATGCCTGGTCGTGACGGCCTGCTGCACATCAGCGAGATCAGTTGGGACCGCCTCGAGAGCATGGAGGCCAGTGGCCTGCACGAGGGCGACGAGGTCACCGTCAAACTCATCGAGATTGACAAGAAGACCGGTAAGTTCCGCCTGTCGATGCGTGCCCTGCAGGACAAGCCCGAGGGCTATGACGAGCGCAAGCAGGGTGGCAATGGCCGTGGCCCGCGCCAGGGTGGCAACGGCGGTGGCAACCGCGACCGTGGCCCGCGTCAGGGTGGTGGCAATGGTGGTAATCGTCCCATGGGCGGCAACCGCCAGGGTGGCAACCGTGGCCCGCGCCGTCCCCGTCGTGACGATCGCCGCGACGACGAGTAATCACTAGCGACAACAACTCTCTCATGATATCGAGCGCCGAGGCAACACCAAGCCCCGGCGCTCGTGTTATATCCCGCATCCTTAGCCGATGCGGATCAACCCCCATGGCGACTGAAACTATTCATCGCGCTACGCGCGAGAAATCAAGCAAAATTATAAATAAAATTGAAATAAAAATTTATTTTGTTTGATATTATACAAATTTTTATTTGATTTCTCGGCCGTAAGGCCGATTTAAAACAAGCGAGTGAATTATGACACAGCCCCTAGATGTGAGCCTGTACATGGTTGGCGATTAATCGTCCATGCCCAGGAAGCGGCCTGAGTTGTCAAAGTTCAGGTCCATGCCGTTGGCGAGTTCGATCTCGTAGCCGTGGTACTCCTTGTTGACCTTGGTGATGGCCAGGTTGCGGTAGTTGCTTCTCACATAGTTGGAGATAGCCTTGGGAATGAAGAAGGCGGGCACGCCTCTCATCGATTCCACTTGGTCCCACTGGTTATTTACTGCCATGATGGCGTTTTTTTTGTGACCAATAGAGACTGAATTGCTACGTATTTATTACCTTTGCGGATGTAAAAGCATATCATATGATAGGATTAAAGCGGAATTATTGTGGATTGTAAGAAACTATACCAGCGATTCAAGCAATGGCAATTGAGTCCATTCGAAAACGAGTTTGCTTCGCATAAGACTTGCCATTGCAGCAACTGCGGCCATGATTTTGTGGGCAACTTTTGTCCCTATTGTTCCCAGAAGCAGGGCATCGGCCCCATCACCTGGAAAAGTGTGGCCAAAGGCATTGGCGAACTCTGGGGGCTGCACAACCGCTCGCTGTTATACACCATCGTCCAGTTGCTGCTGCGTCCGGGCTACTTCATCGGCGACTACATCAGTGGCAAGCGCCAGGTGAGTTTCCCGCCTGTCAAGATGCTGATGCTCATCGGCGTGATGGGCGTTATCGTCGATTTGTTGACGGGGGCCATCCACGGCTTTGTCTATAGCAAGGGCGCTAAGTTGGCCTATGTCAACGACGTGTTCAACTGGCTCAATAACAATGTGCAAGGCATGTTCCCTCCTCCCAGTGAGTTCTTGAGCCGGGTGCTCCATTGGCTCAACACCCATCCCGATGTGTTCTCCTTGATATTGCTGTCGTTCCTGATTATCCCCGTCCACATCATTTTCCGCTTCTCCCCGAGCAACACGAGGCACACCCTACCGCAGGGTTTCTTCATCCAGGTCTTCAGCACCGCGCTGTTCCTGATGCTGAACATGCTCTATGACATCACTGCCAAGGGGTGGTTTGTGGCGGCCCTGGGCGCGCTCATGGTTTTCATGACCTACAAGCAGTTGTTTGGTTATGGCGTGTGGGGAACCCTGTGGCGCGTGGTGGTAGCCTTTGTGTGCGCCTTCATGTTGTTGTCGGTTTTGCTCAACATCAACTATGGCATCTATCTGCTGGAGAATCATCAGCCGGTTACGGCACGGGACTTCTTCCTCAATGCTCCCATCTGCCTGGCCATCCTTACGCTTATCCTCGTGGCTTGCTACTACATCAGTAAGCCACGCCGATCACATCAGGCAAACTGAACGGATAACAGCAGGCCTTCAGCCTGCTATACATTAGTTGTCAGTTTTACAGTTTTCAGAAAGCGGATGCTGCTGAAAACTGAAAACTAAATCTTCGCGTGAGACTCGATGCATCGGCGTTGCGTTGCGGCCGTACTATGCTTTTCTGGACAGCAATGAACGGTAGAGGGTGATGCCCAGCAGTGGCACGGCGGTGCCAACGATGGTGTAGAGTACCCAGAAGAGGTCGGTCGTCGAGTTCTCGTGGATAACCATGTGGCAGCCGATCTGGCCCCAGTCCAAGCCGTAGTACCATATCTTGAGCGCCGACACCAGTTTGAACGAGATGATGTGCCAGATGTAGATGTACAACGTGTTGTTGCCGCAATAGACCATGAAGCGCTTGACGATGCCCTCGTGGCGGTCTAGCCATGAGGCGACATGATGGACCATGAGGAAGCCGATGGCGCCCGTGAAGGGTAGGGTAGCAACCGTGTGCAACTCGACCTTCAATGCCATGCCCTGCCAGCCCCGTGAGGCGCCGACTAACAGAATGACGGCATAGAGCAGCGTCAATGCCCAGTGCTCGGGAATGCGCTTCTCGAGACGGCGGTAGAGCACGCCCAGGCTGAAGAACAACACGCCCCAGCACTCGCGGATGCCGCCCTGGACGACGGTAACAATCTGCAAGTGGTTGGCGACCTTGAACCACGCGAAGCCCACTGCCAGCACGGCAATCACGGCCGGAATAGTGTCGTGGCCCAGCCAGCGGTGACGGTTGTGCAGCAGCAGGTACAGCACTAGGAACACGATGCTCGACAGCAGCAATGCCCTGAAGAACCAGAAGGCCCCCGCCAGGAACTCGTCATAGCCGCCCATCGAGAAAATGATGTGCACCAGCCGCTGGCAGAACTGGTAGCCATCATAGGGGTGGGTCACACCGCCTGCCCAGTTGCCGTATTGCTCGTTCATCAGCCCGATTTTGAAAAACAGGTTGTGGAAAACCAGGAAAAACAGGCTCCACTTGACAAATGGCACATAGAGGCCCTTGAAACGCTTCACGCAGAAGGTCCACGGGTCCTGCAGGTACTTCTTGTCAAAGAAGTAGCCCGCCGCGATAAAGAACACCGGCATGTGGAACAGGTAGATGAACGTCACCAGCAGGGAAGGACCCTCGGCATGCCCCGCACACATCAGGATGATGGCTATCGCCTTGCAGATCGCCAGATTGGTATTCCTCGGTTTCATTGACATTGGGTAAAATAGGGACGGTTCTTTTGATGTAAAAATGGAGTGGTTAAGAACCGTAAATGATTGATAAATATTGTGCTAATATAATGAATAGTGAGTATGCGCCTCATAACAATAGTCCGGAAAAATTACATCAAAAGAACCGTCCCTATTTTACCCATTTTTGGCTTGTAGCATGGTGGGGAGAGGGATGAAGTTGTAGCCTTTTTTCTTGAGGGTCTTGATGAGGGCGGGCAGGCGGTCATAGAATTTCTCCACGCGGCGCGGGTCGGTGCCCAGGTGGATCATCAGTAACTGACCGTTGAGGGAATTTTCACGCTCGCAGCGCATGATGCGGTCCCACAACCAGCGGTTGTCGCGGTAGCGGTTGCCGCCTTCCTGCTCGATGCCGGGGTAGGTGTAGTCCATACTGCTGGCTGTGCCGGGCGAGAAGTTGACCAGTTGCAGGCCCATCTCGCGTGCCCAGGCGGCCACGGTGGCGTTGTGCCACTCGTAGGGGGGGATCATCCACGGCGCCTGCTGTGGCGTGATGCCAAACCGTGCCAACGCCTGGTAACTCTTGATGATGTCGTCGCGGAACTGCTGCTTGGTCACCAGCAGCGAGTCACGCTGCTGCCAGTCGCAGTAGAGCAGGTGTCCGAAACTGTGGCTGCCCACGTAGTGCCCGTCGGCGACGAGACGGCGGACGATGTCGGGGTAGAGGTCAAAGAAGCGGCCCGTGAAGAAGAAGGCGCCCTTGATGCCCTGCTGCTTCAGGGTGGTGATGATGCGCTCGGCTCCGTCGGCGCGGTCGTCGGCAGTGAACACGAGGCATATCTGGCGCTGGGTCGTGTCGCCGCGCACGATGGCACCCTCGTTCCAGGTGAACTTGCCGCTGGCGCTCCGGCCCTCCATCTCATAGAACGAGAAGGGGAACGTCAACGACGCGGTGCCGTCCATCGTGGGCTCGTTGGTGCTGTAGTCGTGGGTGTTGTCGTGGAAGACGACGTCACCCGGCTGGAAGAGGTCATAGGTGTTGCCTGCTACATTGTACTTGTCGCTGGCCAGCGTCACACCCTTGAGGCTGTTGAAGATTGTGGCATAGACGGGGCCATCGACCAGGCCGCCGGTGGGCATGCCCACACCCTCCATCACATAGTTGCTGTGCGGCGCATGGGGGTAGGTGCCGCCATGGGGCAACTCCACAATCATGCTCGTTCCCCACGGGTTGCAGCCCAGGAGCCAGTCCCTGAGTGCCGCCTCCATTTCCATGTATTGGCGGTCGCCGGTGAGTTGGCGGTAGAGGATGCACTGCGTGAGCAGCGCAGTCGTCAGGTTGTTGCTGCACCAGATGCCCGGCACGCCCCACAGGAATGGGTTGCCCGTCTGCCGTGCACGTCCGAGCGCGCGCTCAATGCCCGCCTTGATGTTGCGGATGAACTCGGCTTGCAGTCGCTTGTTTGCCTGGGCCTCTTGAGCCACGCGCACGTGCCCCATGTTCATGAAGGGGTACCACTGGTAGTGGCGGGCGCTATCGGCACCCATCCACGGTGTGACGGGCTCGCGCCGGCCATATTCCACGGCCTGGGTCAGATAGTCCTGCTTGCCAGTCATGTGGTATAGTTCGATGGCGCCCAGTTCCATGTCATCTACCCAGTTGTCCTCCTCGTAGATGTAGGGCGAGACCACGCTCACCGTCTGGGCATTACCGGGCTTGTCGATGCCCACTTGCAGGGCAGCGGCGGCCTTGGCGCCGATGTGGGCGGCAAACTCGGGATAGTAGGGTGCCAGCACGCGTGAGCCGAGGGCAAAGTCGCTAGCAAACTTACCTGCGGTGCTGGCGGCTCCCATGGTGGCGTTCATGAACTTGCCGCGCTGCTGCGGCTTGCCGTCGATGTAGTAGACGGGCCGCCCGTTGTTGGGACCCCAGCCATAGTCGGCAGGGTCGTCCTTGGGCAACTTCATGCCGATGTGGTCGCGGTCGTCGGCAATCTGGTTATAGAGCTCACCGGGAGCGGGGTTCATCTTGTCGAGCCACGTGAGGCCCCAGTAGATCTCGTCGATGATGTCGGGGATGCCGTTGGCCCCCTCCAGGCCGTTAGCCTGGTAATGGTCGCCGAAGGCCCCCGGGCACTGCTGCCAGGCGGTCATCATCTGGTAGATGGCGTTGGCGCTCGTGGTGGTGTACTGCAGCAGGTCGGCGGCATCGTGCCAGCCGCCCTTGACGTCGATGCGCTGTCCCTCCTTGTCGGGGTGGTAGCGCACATAGGCATCCTTGACGTGGCAACTGTCGCGCTGGAACGGGTTATAGCCGCACCGCTGCTGGCGCATGTAGTTGAGCACAAAGTCGGCCGTGCCGTCCCACACGCGGTTGTTGATGGGGAAAACCGGCGACGAGATGCCCGCAGCCACGATGCGGAAGGCCCCCTCGCCATGAAAGTCGCTGAAGTCCAGGCGGCACGTGGCCTGCATCTGTCCCCACGGCCCCATGTCGCGCGTGGCCGTCGAGCGGTAGGCCGTCTTGCCGGTATAGGCATCGACCAGTTCAAATCCGGTAACGGCCACCTTGTCATCGCTCATGAGAACCGCCACCTTGACGGCATCGGGCAGATAGCCCAACTGGTTGATGCGGATCCAGCCCTCGGCATGCACGGCAAGTGCCACCGCCAGTGTGATGAGTAATGTAATCGACAGACGTTGTTTCATAATCATTGTAAACGATGTAGAGGTGGGTTAAAAAACAAGAAATCCTGTAATGCCCGCGAGGATGATGACCAGAATGGGATGGACGCGGGTGAAATAGACGATGCAGAACGAGGCGACACAGATGGCGATGGTGATGAGGCGCTCGCTCGTCTCGTAGCCGAAGTTCTCGCTGTTCATCAGCAGCAGCGCTGCCGACGCGATGAGGCCGACCACCACGGGCCGCAATCCCATGAAGACGCCCTTGATAAAGGGGCTCTGGCGGTGCCGCTCGATATAGTGGGATGCAATGAGTGTGAGAATGAACGGCGGCAGCACCACGGTGAGCGTGGTGATGAGCGAACCCAGCACGCTGCCGGTGACGACATAGCCGATGTAGGTGGCACTGTTGATGCCGATGGGGCCGGGCGTCATCTGGGAGATGGCGACGATGTCGGTAAACATCTGGCTCGTGATCCAGCCCGAATCCACCACCTCGCGCTGGATGAGCGACAGCATGGCATAGCCGCCGCCAAAGCCGAACAGACCGATCTTCAAGTAGGCCCAGATGAGTTTCAGGTAATCTTCAAGCATGGCGTTCCTCCTTTCCGCTGTTTGGGTTAGTCCCGTTTCCCGCGTTCAACATCGAGTGCATGTAGTAGATGTAACCGCCGATAGCGCCCAGCACGATATAGATAATGGGATTGGAGATGACGGGAATCTTGCTGTAGATGAGCAGGGCGACGGCCACGGGGATGATCACCGTCTTCCAGTTGATGCCAGCGCTCTTGGCCGTGGTGAGCACAGGCGCGATGATGAGGGCAACCACGGCAGGACGGATGCCCTTGAAGATGCGGCTGATGACGGCATTGTTCTTGATAGTTTCGGGTGTGAGAAAGATGGCTATGGCCAGGATCATCAGGAACGAGGGCAGGATGGTGCCGATGGCGGCACAAATGCTTCCTTTCAACCCCTTGAGCCTGTCACCGATGACCACACTGATGTTGACGGCCAGGATGCCTGGCATGGACTGAGCCACCGCCAGCAGGTCCAGGAACTCGTCAAGTTCTATCCACTTGTGCTTATCGACGATCTCGCGCTGAATGATGCTGATCATCGCCCATCCGCCGCCAAAGGTGAATGCGCCGATCTTGCTGAAGGTGAGGAACAGTTGCAGGTACAGGTTATTCATGATAGCATGTCAAGGAAGAGGAGTGAGGGCATACCTTATTTCTTGCGTTCCAGCAGGCGCTGCGCATGGATGAAACCATAATTGCTCTTGCTCAGGTGGGTGCGCATGAGCATAAGGCTGTCCACATAGGCGATGCCACCACGCTTCATGTCGTAACTCACATATCCATAGACGCGTCTCACCTGTCGTGTCGTGTCGCTCTGGATGTCGATGGCTACCCAGCCGTCGCTGTTGGTGCCGCGGGTGATTTGGGCCGTCGCGCCGTCGGTATAGTCCACGTTGAGGCTCACCTTGAACTCGTTGCCGCCGCGTGTGAGTTTGTAGGCCAGTTGATAGCGGTCACCAGCCTGCTTGTCGTTGCCGGGATGGATGTCAAAGGTGATGAAACCGCGTTGTGCACCAGGAGTGATGAGATAGTCTCGTTGCCCCTTCCACAGGTCGATGGAGTCGCCCTTGGCATTGGCCTTCAGTGGCTTCGGGTGCATGCCTCCGCGGTTGCGGGGTGTCACATCATGGGTGGGAGCGCCTTGAATCTCGGCTGGGCCAGCCAGGATGTCCTCGTCTTTATTACCCTGCTTGTCCAGTTTGTCATACCGGTTCTTGAGTTTGCCCACGGCCTTGTCATAGGCCTTGGTATAGTCTTCCATGTTGTGGGCATACCACACGAGCGACGTGTCGTAGTCCTGCTGGGTGATGCCATGCTTCTTGAAGACGGACTGCTTGATGACCATCTTGCTGGAATCACTCTCAAACTCGTTGATGTGACTCTCAATGTAGGCATCGGCAATCTGCAGGTCCGCGATGAGGTCGGCCATGTCGTTGATGCTCATGACGTGACTCGGGGTCTTGTCACACGAGAGCAGCGACACGGCCAGCATCAGCAGCAGGAATATGTGGAATGGTGCCTTGGACATGGGTGGTTATTGGTCTGTTGCGGCGGGATTCTCTGTTTTTTCTTCGGCATCGTTACCATCGGCCTCGTCTTTTTTCTCGTTGAAGAGCGTGGCCAGATAGCGGGCATAGAACAAGATCAGTACAATGACGCTCACGCTGAGCGAGGCGTCGGCGACATTGAAGATGGGCTGGAAGAACACAAAATGGTGACCGCCGACCCACGGCATCCATTGCGGCCAGTTCCACTCACACAGCGGGAAGTAGAGCATATCGACGACCCTGCCGTTGAACAGGGTGGAGTAGCCGCCATCGGGCGGGAACAGTTGAGCCACTTGGGGCGGCATGGGATTGTTGAAAATCAGTCCATAGGCGATGCAGTCAATCACATTGCCCAGGGCGCCGGCGGTGATCAGGGCGATGCAGGCGACATACCCCTTGGGGATGTCGCTGCGGTCGCGCAGTCGCCACAGGTAGTAGATGAACGCTCCCGAGGCAACGATACGGAACAGGGTGAGCAGCAGTTTGCTCCCCAGTTCCATGCCGAATGCCATGCCGTTGTTCTCGATAAACAATATCTTGAACCACGATGTGATGTCAATCTCCTCGCCGTAGTAGAGGTGGGTCTTCACCCAGATCTTGACGGTTTGGTCGATAACGATAACCAGCGCGATGATGAGCGCTGCAAGTTTGCCGTTAGAAATATTCATGAGAGGACTCTAACGTCAAGATTTCTTCTTGTTCTTGGCCTCAATCTCCTTACCCTCGATCGACAGGGTAGCATGAGGTACAGCATGGAGGCGTTCCTTGGGAATGAGTTTGCCTGTGATGCGGCACACGCCATAGGTCTTGTTCTCGATGCGCACCAGTGCGGCCTGCAACTTGCGGATGAAGTCCAGTTGTCGCTCGGCCTGCTGGCTGGAGACCTCCTTCTGGAGTGTCGATGCGCCTTCCTCCATCATCTTGAACGTGGGATTGGACTCGTCAAACATGATGGTGTCGGTCAAGCGCTTGTAGTTCTCCTGGGCTTGCTCGATCTTGGCCAGTATGAGTTCTTTGAACTCCTGCAACTCCTCGTCGCTGTATCTGGTTTTTTCTTGTTTGGTTGCCATAATCGGAAGAATGATTGGTTGTTATCTCTTTTGATGATTATATGGTAGCGTTGGATTACATTTTCTCGATGTTGACGGGCAGCATCCAGCCGTCCATGTCGAGTTGGACAGCGGTGGCGGCATCGACATTGCCGATGGTGATGCTGGTGGCAAGCACTTGGCGGGCGATATAGTCGCCGTGGGTGTTGATAGCCTTGTCGGTGCGCTCGTCGGGAGCGATGGTGACGGTGATCTTGTCGGTGATGTTGAAGTCCTTGTCCTTGCGCACGTTCTGGATGCGGTTCACCAGTTCGCGGGCGATGCCCTCGAGGTGCAATTCCTCGGTGACGGTGATGTCAAGTGCCACGGTGAGGTTGCCCTCATTGGCGACAAGCCAGCCGGGGATGTCCTCGCTGATGATCTCGACATCGGCAAGTTCGACGACAGCCTGCTGGCCGTCCAGGTCGATGGCGAACTGGCCGTCCTTCTCAAACTGGGCGATTTCGCTCTGTGACATGCCGGTGATGCGTGCGGCCAGGGCTTTCATGACCTTGCCGTACTTCGGACCTAGTTTCTTGAAGTCGGGCTTCACGCGCTTGACAAGGATGCCCGCGTCGTTGCCCACGAGTTTGATCTCCTTGACGTTGACCTCGCCCTTGATGAGGTCGGCCACGGCCTCGACATCGGCGCGCTGCTTGTCGTCGAGCACGGGAACCATGATGGCCTGCAGCGGCTGGCGCACCTTGAGGTTCTGCTTGCGGCGCAGCGACAGCACCATCGAGGTGATGTCCTGGGCAGCCTGCATGCGCTGTTCCAGTTTCTTGTCGATAACCGTGTCATCGCTCTTGGGGAAATGGGCCAGGTGCACTGATGTCTCGCTATGGGTCAGATCGCGGTACAGGCGGTCGCTGTAGAAGGGGGCCACGGGAGCCATGAGCAGCGCCACGGTGGTGAGGCACTGGTGCAGGGTCTGGTAGGCGGCCAGTTTGTCCTGTGTCATTTCACCGCCCCAGAAGCGCTTGCGGTTCAGACGCACATACCAGTTGCTCAGGTGGTCGCCGACAAAGGTGCTGATGGCACGGGCCGCCTTGGTGGGCTCATAGTCCTCCAGATCGGCCTGTACCTCGGCAATGAGCGAGTTGAGCAGTGAGATGATCCATCGGTCGATCTCGGGACGCTCGGCGATGGGCACTTGGGGCGCCTCGGTGTCGAAGCCGTCCACGTTGGCATACAGGGCAAAGAACGAGTAGGTGTTATAAAGCGTGCCGAAGAACTTGCGGGCGACCTCGGTCACTCCTGCCTCGTCAAACTTGAGGTTGTCCCAGGGCGACGAGTTGCTGATCATGTACCAGCGCAGCGGGTCGCTACCAAACTTCTCGATGGCGCCGAAGGGGTCAACGGCATTGCCCAGGCGCTTGCTCATCTTGTTGCCGTTCTTGTCGAGCACCAGGCCGTTGCTGATGACGTTCTTGTAGGCCACGTTGTCAAACACCATCGTGGCGATGGCGTGCAGCGTGAAGAACCAGCCACGGGTCTGATCCACGCCCTCGGCAATAAAGTCGGCGGGGAAGAAACCGCCCTGGTCCACGGCCTCCTTGTTCTCAAACGGGTAGTGCAACTGGGCGTAGGGCATGGCGCCGCTGTCGAACCACACGTCGATGAGGTCCAACTCGCGCTTCATGGCCTTGCCCGTGTCGCTCACCAGGATGATGTCGTCAACATAGGGACGGTGGATGTCGATTTTGTTGTAATTCTCCTCGCTGTAGTCACCGGGGACGAAGCCCTTGTCCTTGTAGGGGTTGGAGGTCATCACGCCAGCGGCCACGGCCTTCTCGATCTCGTTATAGAGTTCCTCGATGCTGCCGATGCACTTCTCCTCGCCGTCCTCGTCGCGCCAGATGGGCAGCGGGGTGCCCCAGTAGCGGCTGCGGCTCAGGTTCCAGTCGTTGAGGTTCTCCAGCCACTTGCCGAAGCGTCCGGTGCCGGTGTGCTCGGGCTTCCAGTTGATGGTGTGGTTGAGTTCAATCATGCGGTCGCGGCAGGCAGTGTCGCGGATAAACCAACTGTCGAGCGGGTAGTAGAGCACAGGCTTGTCGGTGCGCCAGCAGTGGGGATAGTTGTGGGTGTGCTTCTCCATCTTGAAGGCGGTGCCGTCCTGCTTCATGCGGATGCAGATGTAGATGTTCAGGTCCTCGGCCTTGCTGGCTGCGGCCTCGTCATACTTGCCGCCGACGGTGTATTGCGGGTCATAGGCGTTCTTGACCCAGCGGCCTGCATATTCCTTGTAGAGGTCCACGTTGACGAAGTCCTTGACAAAGTCCTCATCAAGATCCTCGAGAAGGTAGTATTTACCCGTGAGATCCACCATGGGGCGGGTCTCCATCTTCTTGTTGATCATGTACAGGGCGGGGATGCCGGCGGCCTTGGCCACGCGGGCATCGTCGGCGCCAAAGGTGGGCGCGATGTGCACGATGCCGGTACCGTCCTCGGTGGTCACATAGTCACCCGGGATGACACGGAATCCGTTCTCGTTGCCCACAATCTTGCCGTCCACCTTGTCCACAGGCTTTACCCAGGGGAACAGTTGGGCATATCGCAACTCCAGCAGGTCCTGGCCCTTGAACTGGGCAATGACCTTGTAGGGAATCACCTTCTCGCCAGCCTTGTACTCCAGCGGCATGTCCTTGCCCTCGGGCTTGAAGTAGGCATCCAGGCGGGCCTGGGCCAGTAGGTAGATGGCGGGCTTGCCGTTATAGGGGTTGAAACTCTCGACGGCCACATAGTCGATCTTGGCGCCCACACACAGGGCCGTGTTGCTGGGCAGGGTCCACGGGGTGGTCGTCCAGGCCAGCACATAGGCCTCGTTGAAGCCCTCATCGGCGGCCTCGCGGACTTTCTTCATCGCGGGATGCTCGTCACCGCTCAGGACGGTGAACTGGGCCGTCACGGTCTGATCCTTGACGTCGCGGTAGCAGCCGGGCAGGTTCAACTCGTGGCTGCTCAGTCCGGTGCCGGCAGCGGGCGAGTAGGGCTGGATGGTGTAGCCCTTGTAGAGCAGGCCCTTGTTGTAGAGTTGCTTCAAGAGCCACCACAGGCTCTCGATGTAACTGTTCTTGTAGGTGATATAGGGGTCGTTCATGTCAACCCAGTAGCCCATGCGGTGGGTCAGGTCTTCCCACTCGCGGGTATATTTCATCACCTCCTTGCGGCAGGTGGCGTTGTACTCATCGACCGAGATTTTCTTGCCGATATCTTCCTTGGTGATGCCCAGGGCCTTCTCCACGCCCAGTTCCACAGGCAGGCCGTGGGTGTCCCAACCGGCCTTGCGCTTCACCTGGTAGCCCTGCATCGTCTTGTAGCGGCAGAAGATGTCCTTGATCGACCTGGCCATCACGTGGTGGATGCCAGGCATGCCATTGGCACTGGGAGGACCCTCAAAGAACACATAGGCAGGAGCACCCTCGCGCTCACTGATGCTGCGGCCAAACACATCTTCCTTGTCCCACTGCTGCAGGACTTCCTTATTGATATCCGACAGGTTA
Organism: uncultured Porphyromonadaceae bacterium; assembly: GCA_946414395.1. Taxonomy (GTDB): domain Bacteria; phylum Bacteroidota; class Bacteroidia; order Bacteroidales; family Muribaculaceae; genus Sodaliphilus. The sequence goes on from CAMKOE010000017.1 coordinate 16,545, forward strand.
AACCCGTTATACTCGTTGAATTTCTTCATTTTTAAATAATGTACATTACAAATTTGGGTGCAAAGGTAGTGAAAATTTGTCCAACTCCCGCATAAAACCCCACAAAATCCATCTTGGGTAAAAAGAAGTGTCCCTATTTTACTCTTCTGGGCTCTATTAAAAGGGCAGCACCGAACAACTTTTTCCTGGGGTTGTCCGGTGCTGTGAAGTTTGATTAAGAGGGTAGGGTGGCTATTCAGTTCTTGTGGATTTTCTTGCCGTCCTTGATGATGCCGCGGGTGTCCCTGGTGGCTTGAACGCCGTCCAGGCGATAGGCCTGGCCATTGGCGGGAGTGATGGGGGCTACCACCTCGTTGATGTTGGACTGTTGTCCGGTCTTCTCGAGGTACTCGGCCTGGGCCTTGGCCATCTGCTCGCGGAACTCGGCACTGCCGTGCAGGGCACCATAAGCGATGCTGGCGGCCACGCGGCTGGCATCAACGTCGCTCTGCCAGTGGGCACCGACGATCACGCGGCTCTCGCCATACATCCAGCCGCGGGCAAAGATGGTGTCGGCAGCGGCAGGATTGACTTCGGCCAGCAGCAGGGCTGTGGTCCAGCCGCGCATGGTGTGGCCCGAGGGGTAGGAACCCTCACCGCGCAGTTCGTCCTCCTCGTCGGTGAGCATCTTGTCCTCAAAGCGCTCAAAGGGGCGCTGGCGGTGATAGAAGGCCTTGGGGGCAACGCGCATGGCGTCGGTCGTGGTGAGGCTGGTGACCATGAGTTTCCAGATTTCGGGTGTGTCCTCGGGACTCATGTGCAGGCCGAAGGGCACGTCAAACTCGGCCAGCAGGGCCTCATAGGACCACACGGCATCGCGCTTGGCGATCTCGGCACGCTCGGGGTTGAGGCGCTGCTGCTTGCCCCACGAGAAACGCATCATGTCGTTGGCAAACTCGGGGCTGTCAAATGCCGGGGGAGCGGGCAGGCACTTGATGAGGTCAGGAAGTTGATCCACAGTTAAATAGGGTTGCACTTGATCCTGCGCGTTAAGCGTCATGGCGGCCATGATGGCAACCAGAGCAATCACAAAATTCTTCTTCATAATAAAAATAAGATGATTGTTTAAAAATAAACTGTTATGAATTTGATGCTGCAAAAGTACAACAAAAAATCTTTATAAACCGATTTTTATGAAATTCGTCTTGAATGGGACACGGGGACGGTTTTTGTCCCATTTTTTAATTTTTGGGGCAAAAGAACTGTCCCTTTGTCCCACCTTTGTCCCATTTTAGCGTTATTTAGTGGGGAATTAATGATTTTTTTGATGGGTTGTTTGTAACTTTGCCCGTCAAAAATATTGTAATCATGATGTTACTGGACAAGATATTATTGCAGATTCCCGTGGCGGCTCCCGACACGGCGGCTGCCAACAAAATCAAGGAGGCTACCAACGTGGTGACGGCCCAAGTCGATTCGCTGGCCAACCAACTGCATCCCGACTCGATTGCGGCGATGACGCCTGGCAAACTTGTTGACAAGTTCAAGTATCTGGACGTGGGCAGCCTGGTGACCTCGTTGTCCAACCAGTTGGTGTCGCTGGCGTTGCGCATCCTTGCCGCCATCCTGATTTTCTACATCGGCAAGTTCATCATCAACAAGATCTATAGCGTGACGCGTGCCATCATGGTGCGCAAGGGCTTCGACCGGTCGTTGACGTCGTTCCTGCTGTCGTTCATCAAGATGACCTTGCTGTTCTTGCTGATTATCACCGTTATCGGCGTGCTGGGCATCGAGACGAGTTCGTTCATCGCCATCTTTGCCAGTGCCGGTGTCGCCATCGGTATGGCCTTGAGCGGCACGTTGCAGAATTTTGCCGGTGGTGTGCTCATCCTGCTGTTGAAGCCCTACAAGGTGGGCGAGTACATCGAGTTCGGCGAGTACAAAGGGACGGTCAAGGAAATCCAGATATTCCACACCGTCATCAATACCTATAACAACGACCGCATCGTCATCCCCAACGGCGGGCTGGCAACCAGTTCGCTGAAGAACGTCAGCGCCGAGCCCTACCATCGTGTGGAGTGGCGAGTGGGCATCTCCTATGGCGACGACGTGGACGTGGCCCGCAAGGTCGCCCTTGACATCCTGGCCGCCGATGCTCGCGTCGTCCACACCGATGCCGACGTCAAGGAGGAAGAGAATGCCAAGGAGTCCACTATCCTGCCCGAGCAGGAGGAGAAACTGTCCTGGTGGCGGCGCGCCTTCCAGCGGCACCGCAAGCGCGTTGAGCAGTGGAACGAGACACAGGAGGCTCAACTGGCCGCCCTCGTGCCCAAGCCCAATTACACGCCCAGCGTCAACGTCGAGAGCCTGGACGACAGCCAGGTGACGCTCATCGTGAGGGCATGGGCCGAGATTGCCAACTACTGGCAGGTGCTCTATGACGTGAATGAGCAACTCTACAAGCAGTTGCCCAAGCACGGCATACACTTCCCGTATCCGCAACTCGACGTGCACGTGCAGGAGAGATAAAAAAGAAGATTAGAGAGGAGAGATTCTGGATTATTTTAGTGATGAGAACAGCATTTGTTATAAGGTTACTACTTGTCGTGGGAGGCGCCCTGCTGGCGGCAAGGCCATGCGTGGGACAGGTGGTGAACTCGATTGGCGAGGAGAACATGAAGGTCGAGCAGGGAATGAAACCGCAGCCCAAGAAGGCCGAAAACCCTTATATCGCCGACCTGGATACCGAGACGCCTTATTTCCAAGCAATCGACTCGGCGCAGAACTATATCTATAGCCATGACTGGCCCATGGCCGAGCAATGGCTGATGAAGGCCTTCAGGGAAGATCCCGACAATCCCAACAATTCGCTGGTATTGAGCAATATTGCGACATTGCAGCGCTATCAGGGAAGGCTCGCCGATGCGGTGAAAAACTATTCGCTGGCCCTGGACATGACGCCCCATGCCGTGACGCTGCTGCTCAACCGCGCGGCCCTCTACGTCGAGATGGACAGCATCGGCCGTGCTGAGGATGACTACCAGCGCGTGTGTGAACTCGACATGTACAACACCGAGGCCCGCTATTCGCTGGGCGTGCTGGCGATAGAACGCGGCGACAACAGCCGTGCCGAGGACCTCTTCAACGAAATCAAGCGCATCAATTCCAACTCGGGCCTGTATCACGAGGGCATGGCCCTGTTGCACAAGCGCAAGGGAAATTATGCACGGGCGGCTGAACTGTTTACACAGGTGATCAAGGTGCAGCCCAACGCGCAACTGCTGGGCAACCGCGCCGACTGTTACCTGATTCTCAAGCGGCTGAATGATGCTGAGGACGACATTCGCACCGCCCTCGAGATGGCCCCCGACGACGGCTACCTGTACTTGCTGCGTGCCAAGTTGAACAAACTGCGTTTCCAGCGCGACGACATGAACCGCGACATTGAAACGGCCGTTTCCCTGGGCCTGAGCCGCGACTACATCAAGCAGTCCCTCGAAGAATGAGGATCCGGCTTGTTGCTACTGCTCTTCACCGCGGTAGGTGCCCATGAAGAAGATAGCATGAGTGTTTCTCTCGACGATGAAATAGACAAAAGGCCGCACGGCGTGGAAGTTGACATGGTTGGTCATCGGAGCGGCAGATCTGTTTGTCGTCTCTGCCACGGTGACGGCCGCAGCCTTGGTGCCTCGCTCATTGACCTCGATTCGGGCTCGTTGCAACATCTGGTAAACAAAGAGATTATTATCCTGAGCCATAAAGGGGAAGTCGGCGCATTCCTCACTGAAGGCTAGTGGCATACCCATGGCCGACAGCGGGTCATTGAGCATGTGATGGCTGCTTGTGGTGAATCGTGGCAGCAGGATGTCCACATTACAATTGCGCATGTTCTGGATCATGATTTCAAGTTCCTGGGCCGTGAGTCTCTCAATGATGTCATCGGTAGTCTTGTCCCTGTCGGGCAGCAGGATGTACATGCCATAAGATTGATTGCCATAGGGCAGATACAGCATCTGGTAATAGTCGTTGCTGCAGTAGTCCGCCTTCATGTTGCTGTGCATCATCATGCGGTTCTCGCTATTGCCATCGGGCATGGTGAAGGCCATCTGGCGGGTACTGCTGGGGTCAAATTTGCTGGTCCAATTGGCCTTGAAGTAGATGGCATCCAGCAGGTACATGGCGGCTAGAGGGTTAATCCTGTCCAAAATGGTGGGAATCATGCCGTCGGTATGGGTGTAGCACCACTTGTTGATCTGGTAGAGGGCGTTATCATCGCGGAAGTCGAATGCATCGACCTCGGCCATATAGTAGTGCTGCATGTCCTTATCATACTGCGGGATGAGGCTTATGTTCAAGAACGAGTTGGCAACGATGCTGTTGGCAATCTTGATGGTCGCGGTTGGGTCAACCCGTGGTGCCTTGAGAATCATCCTGCGGCAATACTCGTTGATGCTCTGGACAGAGCCGTCCAGCCCCATGACGTCGGTAATCTGTTGCCGCGTCTCGCCATCGGCCCCCGCGTTGAGCATTCCCAGCATGAACGTGACGCTGATGGGCGATGCGACAAAACTGCCATCGTTCTGCTCGTTGAGGACGCGTAGCAGGTTGCAGGCAAAGTCATTGTTGTTGCCGGTTATCTGCTGGGCATGGCAGGTGGGGAATGCGGTGAACATGGCCAGGAGCACACACAGTGTCAGTAGCGGTTTCCTGCTCTTGCAGGAGACGGCGGTATTAAATAATGTCTTCATAATAGGCTATAAATTGGTGATTGATGGCAAAAGTAATGAATTTCTTTGTAATTTTGCAGCCACGATGAGAAAAAAGAAAAAAGATATTCCGGTAATTGAGAATTTTGAGATAACGGGCGTGGCGGCCGAGGGCAAGAGCCTGGGTCGCTGGAACGACCTCGTGGTGTTTGTCCCCTTTGGCGCTCCTGGCGACGTGATTGACTTGAAGATCGACCGCAAGAAGCACAGTTTTGCCGAGGGTCACATCGAGCGGCTGGTCAAGCCCAGCGGGCTGCGCGTGGAGCCGATGTGTGAGCACTTCGGCCTGTGTGGCGGCTGCAAGTGGCAGCATTTGCCCTATGAGTACCAGTTGCAGTGCAAGCAGCAGCAGGTGGTCGATGCCATGGAGCGCATCGCCAAGGTCCCCATTCCCGCCATCAACCCCATCCTGGGCTCGGCGGTGACGACCCATTACCGCAACAAACTGGAATTCACTTTCTCCAACAAGTGCTGGCTCACCCGCGAGCAACTCGATAGCGGCATGGAGTTCCCCGACCGCAATGCTGCGGGCTTCCACATCCCGGGCGCCTTTGACAAGGTGCTCGACATCAAGCGTTGCTGGCTGCAGGATGACATCAGCAACGAGTTGCGCCTGTTCATCCGCAACTATTGTGTCGAGAAGGGTTATTCCTTCTATGACATCCGCGGTCAGCAGGGTTTCATCCGCATGACCATGACGCGCACGGCCAGCACGGGCGAGGTGATGGAGGTCATCGTCTTTGGCGAGGCCAACCAGGCTGCCATCGACGACGTGATGGGCGCCGTGCACGAGCGTTTCCCGCAGATCACCTCGCTGCTCTATGTCGTCAACCTCAAGGTCAACGACTCGCTGGTCGACCAGCAGTTCATCACCTATAGCGGCCGTGACTACATCGAGGAGGAAATGGAGGGCTTGAAGTTCCGCGTGGGTCCCAAGTCGTTCTACCAAACCAATTCCCGCCAGGCCTATGAACTCTACAAGGTGGCGCGCCGCATGGCCTCTCTCACGGGCGATGAACTGGTCTATGACCTCTATACCGGCACCGGCACGATTGCCAACTTCGTGGCCCGCCAGGCCCGCCAGGTCATCGGCATAGAGTATGTTCCCGAGGCCATTGAGGATGCCAAGTTGAACTCCCGCGTCAACGACATCGGGAACACATTGTTCTATGCCGGCGACATGAAGGACGTGCTCACCGACGGCTTTATCGCCGAGCATGGCCGTCCCGAGGTCATGATCATCGACCCGCCCCGCGCGGGCATGCACGAGGATGTCGTTAAGGTCATCCTCAATGCCGAGCCCCAGCGACTGGTCTATGTGAGTTGCAATCCTGCCACCCAGGCTCGCGACATCGCCCTGCTCGACGAGAAATACCGCGTCGTGGAGATCCAGCCCGTGGACATGTTCCCCCACACCCACCACGTCGAGAACGTGACCCTGCTGGTGAGGAAATGAGGCCGCGGCGGCCAGGGAGCATCCCATTGGTTCCGGTGGAATCTTCATTTTCAGTCATGTGACCCCAGCAGGGTGTCGATAAGGGTGGTGACGTCGCTGATGTTGACAGTGCCATCGCCATTCACATCGGTATTGTCGGGCATGGTGTCACTGCTAGCCGTGCTCAATAGCAGGTCGGTAAGTGTTGTTACGTCGCTGATGTTCATTATCCCGTCACCGTTCACGTCTCCAGGCATCGGACTGTCTGACGGAAGGGGTTCGGTGTAATGGAGTTGGTTGTCGGAGTAGCACCCGAAGTACATGCCGGGATAATTACCCGTTGAGGCCTTCAACATGACTTCACCGTAAATGTAATAATCAGCGACTGTGTTGGTCCCCCAGGAAATGACGCCGTCAGTGACATTGCCATGGGTATCGGCGGCCTTGGCTGTTGCTATTGTACCATTGAAGTTATAGAAATAAGGCGAATAATAGAGGCCTTCCTGATTATACGATTCCACATTATAATAGAACAAGCGCTGCAACGGGAACAGCATGGAACCATCCGGGTGGATATACATCACACTGCCCTGGCCGCCCAGTCCCCAAAGGTTCATCGCAACCACTGTGGTGTCATCGGGCTGGTACATATAGACATCGGCCGAGCGGGACTCGTTATTTAAGTCCTTGAAATCATGCTTGGCATTGGGAACAATCAGGGTCAGGTCATGGAACATGTATGTCATGTATTCGGTGGTATCCTTCGACCTGAGTACGCCCTTGGCATCGTAGTGGCGGGTATAGGAAATCATGTAATAGCAGAAATCATCGTCAAAGGCAATGGATCCGTCGTCAAGCAACTGGCCATGGATGTCGGCTGGCTCGGCATTCTGTGAGAGATAATCCCAGTTGATCATGTAAAACTTGGAAGTGATTTCGTCCCTGAACAGTCCGTTGACCTCTGTTTTATATTGCGTTCCCGATAGAACAAAGGTGGGCATCGTCACGCTATTGTCGCTCTTGTCGATGTACAGGGGTTGTGTGAGCCCGTCATAGATGAAGTTTTTGCAATACACCAAGCCTTCTTGGCTGGTCCTTCTCATGCTGATGTGTTGGCCACCCCAGTTGCCATAAAACTTCACATTCTCGGCATTATAGAAACTGTAGGAATACATATTGCAGAAAGCGATTTTGTCCTTATACAACGCGTCGGCCACTGGCTGGGCCGCATCGAAGGATTCGAGCAGTTCCCTGATCGTTGACAAACCGCAGGACTGTGCTCCGGTCGGCAGGGGCCCGGAGTTGCTGCTGCCGCCATTGGTGTTAGGCTGGAGTTGGTCGCCTTGCGCCTTGTCAATCATGACCAGGGGGCGTTGAGTAGCCAAGTTCAAGAGGTGGTCACGGTCAAGATCAAGCACATCGGCCGTGGTGTTGAGGCATGCAATTGCCATCGTGAGTGATAAAAAGAAATGTTTCATGTTGCTGATGTTTTTTAAGTGTTGTGAGTTATTGTTCTTTACAGTAACAAAGGTAACTGGCCTGGTACCGCAACAAGAAACTTTTTTGCCTGATAATTGCCGTATGTCAAATTTTTATACGCAATGTTGTCTATTTTTTTTACAGTTGTCCCGGTAAGTAACTATTCACCCAAAACGCATAATCACAAATTCGCGCTAAGTCGCGAAGCCGCTAAGTATTTTTAAATAATAATTGTCTTTGTTGTCTTTCTTGTCATCTAAATAAAAAAGGTGGCTGGATAGCATTGTCTTTATTGTACTTATTGTCTTCCTTTTATTGCGATTCTGTATTTGTCGTCTTCCAATCCAAGAGAGGAAAACAATAAATACTATGGCCTCAGCGCTCGTTGTACCAAATCGCAAGCAAAGTCGCTGAATAGTCACTCAGCCTTGACGCTGTCGGTGGGATTCTCGTGGGCCGTGTGCCAGCATTGCATCAGTACGGTTGCCAGCGTGAGGCCTCCCACGACCAGGAGGCTCAGCGGGAACTGCCACCATCCGATGGACTGATGCTCGGCAAAACTGTTGAGCCACTGGATGCCGATGAAGTAGGCCAGAGGAACGGCGATGAAGAAGCAGATGACGATAATCGTGCAGTATTGCCGGCACAGCATGGCAATAATCTGGGATGAAGTGGCTCCTGTCACCTTGCGGATGCCGATTTCCTTGCGGCGATATTGGGTCTCGAACATCATCAGGCAGAAGACTCCCACCAGCGTGATGATGATGCCGATGCACGAGAACAGGTACACCAGTTGGGTGAAGCGGAATTCGCTGGCATAGGACTTGTCGATGGTCGCTGTCATGTCGGCGACAGGCGGCGGCTGGTGACCGCTGTGCTTCCTGGCTAGCCGGGCGATACTGGACTTGATTGCCTCGCGGTCGGCCTTGGGGTCGATGCGCACGTTGGCCAGCCAGCAGGGATAGTCGGGTGGCATGTAAACCAGTGCCATGGGTGCGGTCTGGTTGTCGGTGCGAGTGGTCGTGTGGCGGATATTCTCGCACACGCCGACGATGCCCTCACTGGCTAGAGACTTGTCCAAGCCCATCTTTTTGCACTGTTCCATCATGGCCTTGTTGATGATGTAGCACTGGCCAGGAGCGTCGCTGGGCTTGAAATTCCTCCCCTCGACGAGGTTGATACCCATTGTGGCCAGGTAATGGTTATCGACGGGGTAGTAGATAAAGGTGAATTCGCGTCCCGGGTTACTGGGGTCGGTCATGCTGTAGGTGATATAGTGGTCCAGGGAACTGAGAACAAATCTGGAGTAACTCACGTCTTGCACGCCAGGCACCTGCAGCAGGTCATGGCGCAGGGCGTCGCGATAGTCAGGGTCCTTGGCCGTGAGTTCGATGTGCAGTATCTGTTTGATGTCGTATCCATAATCGGACTGGAAAATGAACAGACTGTGCTGGTATAGGGTGCAGATGAATGCCATCATGGTCATGGAGATGACCAGTTGCACACCGACGAGGCGCAGGCGCATCTTGCGCCCACTGGGCGTGAGGCCAAAGGTCCCCTTGAGCGCTGTCGCCAGGGGAAAAGATGTCGTGTAAAAGGCCGGATAGATGCCTGAGGAAATGCCCACGGCCAGGGTAATGCCCAGTAGCGCCAGCACGAGATAAGGATGGGCGCTGAGGGCTATATTGCCGTCGAACAGCCGGCAAATCGCCGGCACCATTGACAGGCCACCCACAAACGCCAGTGTCAGGAGAAATGCCGCGAGCGAGAAGATGAGGCTCTCATAGATGACACGCAGCCTGATGCTGCGGCGTGAGGCTCCCAGCACCAGCCTGATGTTGGCCCCTCTGACCCACATCGGGCTCAAGGCAAGTGTGAAATTCAGGCTGTTGATGATTGCGATCAAGATAATCAGCGCGACAATCAGTGACATGAAGTGCAGGGTATTGCGGCTGCCCGTGTCGTTTTCATCGGTGTTAGAGAAATTGGTCTCGTCGAGTGGCCTGAACTGGAACTTGACGGCGTCGAGCGTCTCGTGCCAGTATTTCAGTTCTTCATCATTCTTGCCGGCAAGAAAGCGTTGAGTGCTTGCCTTGAACTGGGCAACGAGAGGCTTGATGAGGCTATTTACATCCTTGACCCCAGGTTTGAATTTGACCAGGCAGATAAAGCACAACTTGCCCGTCGTGTCGGCATACATGTCACCCACGTTGACCATGATGTTGTTGCGGGCGATGCAGTTGCCGGGAAAATCACGGTACACGCCGCGAACGGTGAGCGTGTCGGTGCCGCTCGGTGTCACGCGCAGCATGGGGCGGCCTGCGGCCTGCGTCGTGCCGAAGTACTGCTTGGCGATGCTGCCGGGGATGATGATGCCCTTGCGGTCATTGTCGTTCCACTCGATGTCGCCGTCTAGAGCCTCGCTGGTCAGGTTGCTCACCGCGGTATTGTTGCAGGGGCAGAACAGATAGTCGAATTCGCGCTCTCCCTGCTTGAGTTTCATGCTTCCCTTTCTCCAACCGTAATTCACCATGGTCACACCCTCGACCTGGGGCATGCGGCCGATGTCCTCGGCCATAAAACGCGTGACTGCGCTTCCCCACTTGTTGTTATCGTTGTCAAAGATGGTGCTCTCGAAGCGGTAGATGCGCTCGTGATCCTTAATGCCGTGGTTGTAACATCCCAGGAAGGCAACCTGGGTGAGAAGCAGGTAGCATGCGGCAAAGGACACGACGAGGCCCGTCAAGTTCAGTATGGTGGATGACTTGAACCTGCGGGCGGTGTGGGCAATGTGGCGCAATGCTTCTCTCACGGTCGCTCGGGATGCTAGAGTTCGGTCTGCTCGACAAGGTATCCGTCGAGCATATTGACGATGCGGTGGGCATAGGATGCGTCGCGCTGGGAGTGGGTGACCATGACGATGGTGGTGCCGTCGTCGTTGAGTTTGGCCAGCAGTTCCATGACCTCCTTGCCGTTCTTGGTGTCCAGGTTGCCGGTGGGCTCATCGGCGAGAATGAGTTCGGGCTCGCTGACGACGGCCCTGGCGATGGCGACACGCTGTTGCTGTCCGCCCGAGAGTTGGTAGGGGTAGTGCTTGGCGCGATGGGAGATTTCCAACTTGCGCAGCAATTCGGTCACCTTGCGGCGGCGCTCGGCGGTGGGGACGCCCATGTACTTGAGCGGCAGTTCCACGTTCTGCTCCACGTTGAGTTCGTCAATGAGGTTAAAACTCTGGAACACAAATCCGATGTGCCCCTTGCGCAGTGCGGTGCGCTGGCTCTCGCCCAGTTGGGCAACCTCCTTGCCCTCGAGCAGGTAACTGCCCTCGGTGGGGTTGTCCAGCAGTCCCAGGATGTTGAGCAAGGTGGTCTTGCCACATCCCGATGGGCCCATGATGGCGACAAAATCGCCCTTGTTAACCTCCATGTTGATGCCGCCCAGCGCGACGGTGAACACGTCGCTGTAGCGGAACACTTTCCTTAAATTCTTAACCTGTATCATTGTCACGTCGTTCATGTTTGTTCTTGTTATGAATGTATAACCTGTTCAGGGTCACTCGTCCCTGATGCTGTCAACGGGGTTCTCGTGGGCCGAGCGCCAGCACTGTAGTATCACGCTGCCCAGGGTCACCGTGCCGACGATGAGCAACCCCGACGGATAGATCCACCACTGGACAGTCGCCTGCTCGTCAAAGTAATTGAGGGTGTTGCCGATGATCTTGACGGCCATGGGAGCGGCGATGAGAAATGAGATGACCAGTATGGCGGCATAGTGGCGGCAGAACATCGTGATGACCTCCCAGGACGTGCCGCCAGCCACCTTGCGGATGCCGATTTCCTTGCGGCGGAACTCGGTCTCGAAATAGGTCATGCAGATGATTCCGATAACGGTGATGAACAAGCAGATGATGGAAATGATGATCATCTGGTTGATATAGCGGAACTCGGCCTTGTAGGTGGTCTCGAGCGACTCGTCAAAGAACTTGGTCTTGATGTCCTGCTGTCCCGAGACTTTCATGGCGAGATTGTTGACCTGCTCCCGGACTGTCTTTCTGTCGGCATCGGCAGTGAGACGCACGTTCAGGATGTTATAGCCGCTGCTGCGGATGATGAAGAAGGGCTTGTCGTTGGCGATGCGGGTGGTTCCATAACGCAGGTCCTTGTACACGCCCACCACGGTGGCGCTGTCGGCTTGCTGGTCGTCGATACCGGTGGAGATCTTGGCTCCGATCTGCATCCATTTCCATCTGGCGCAGGCTGCCTCGTTGACGAGGACCTCGATGCTCTCTTCATTATCCTGGCTGAATGAGCGTCCCTCGATGATGTCGATGCCCATTGTGGCCGGGTAATTATAGTCGGCTATCATGTAGGAATACCTGACGGACTGCTTGTCCTTCTCGCTACGGAGGACGAAGTGGCCATCGGTGGTACCCAGTGCCGTACTGGAAAATGACGCGCACTCCACTCCGGGAATCTTCATCAGTTCCTGGTACAGGGTGTCTTGCTTTTCGGGCTCCATCGTGTAGGGTAGCGGCGTGTAGAGAATGCGGTCCTTGTCGTAGCCGTAGTGGGAATTGAAAATGTAACGTCCCTGGAGGTACAGCGCGCCGATGTAGATGACCATCAGCATCGAGATAGTCAGTTGCAGGCAAACGAGGACCGTGCGCATCCTCTTGCCGATGGGCGTGAGCCCGAAGCGGCCCTTCAGGATGATGGACGGGGAATAGGATGTGGCAAAGTTGGCTGGGTAGATTCCCACAACGAGGCCCAGGATAAGGGCAATGGCCAGCATGAGCAGTACCAGTTGCCAGTGGGCCGTCAACGCCAGGCTTCCCTCGGTCAAGCGTCGGGTCAAGGGTATGAACTTGATCAGGTAGCAAGCCGCGAGGGCCAGCAGGCAAGCGCCCACCGAGGTGACCACACACTCCCTGATGATGCCGGCGCGCAGCGAGCGGCGGGACGCACCCAGCACGCGGCGGGTGTTCAGGCCCGCGATGCGCATGGGGCTCTCGGCAAGGATGAAGTTCAAGAAGTTGACGGCCGCGATGATCAGCACCAGCAGGCATGTCAGTTTCATGATGATGAGCATGTCCTTGTATCCGCTGTCGCTCGTGGTGAAGGAATTGTGCTCAAAGTAACTGTCCTTCAATGGCGTGAACTTGATGGCCATGGTGTTGATTGACGCCATGTGGGTATTGATCAGGTCCTGGTACATGTCCTGGTAGCCGTAGTTCTCATAGGCCTTGGCCACCCGGGCAGCGACGCGCCGCTTGATGGCGTTGTTAAAAGCCGTGGTGTCGGTGGGCAGGGACTTGAACTTGACGATGCAGTTATAGACAAAATTCATGCTGTACTGGTCCTCTTGACCGATGTTGCCGATAATGCGGTTGGTCAATTCGCTCTTCTCGGGGAAGTCCTCATAGACGCCGCGCACCTTCAGGGGGTAGATCTCTTCCTTGCCACTGCTGTCGGTGTAGCAGTAGAGCAAGTCCTTGCCGGCTGCCCTGGTGGTGCCAAAGTAGTCCCTGGCGATGCTGGCGGGAATGATGACGCCCTGCTGGTCATCGTCGGTCCACTCGATGCTGCCGTCCAGCACCTTGCTGGTGAGGGTGCTCACGGCCGTGTTGTTGCCGGTCGCGTATTCATATTGCACCTTGCGGTCTCCTTTCTTGAAGTTCATGAGGTACATCCCCTCATAGTACCTGAGCGACGTGTTCAGGGTCAAGGAGTAGGATTCCACCTCGGGCAGGGAGTCCAGGGCGTCGGCTAGCGGTCGCGAGATATTGTTGGTGAATTGCCACTCGTTGTACACAAAGTCGGTTTCCATGCGGTACAGGTGCTCATAGTCCTCGATGCCGTGGTTATAGGTCACCTGATAGATGATCTGTGTCATGATCAGGTAGAACGAGGCAAAGGCCACAACCAGGCCCAGGAGGTTGGAAAGCGTCGCGAGCCTGAAACGCTTGGCCATGAGGACGATGTTGTTAAGAGTTTCTTTCATAGACGAGAAAGATGGTTTTGAAGGAAAAACGAGGGCATATTCATGTTTTTTAACGAAAAAAACGGTGCGCTTATTGTGTTGAAGTCCAGGTGAGGAACCATAGCGCTAATCACGTCTTGCTGCCGCAAATGTATTACATGTCGTGGTGTCCGGGCAAGTTTTTCTTGCCATTTTGGGCCGATTGTCTAATTTTTTTACGCCTTACCGTCAAAATTTTTTACACTTGCAGTTATTTTGGGGCCAGGGATGTTTTTGCCGAACTGTACTGTTTTGAGAGAGTAGTTACGGGGTGGGGCATAAGGTTAAATTTTTGTTAAATGGTGCGGAAAATGATGTCTTGTTGATGCCATTTTAGTAAATTTGTCAACTAATTATTTGAAATTTAAACTGTTTTTTAGAATCCAACTTCAGTTAATTATAATATGATGATGATAATGATGACGAAAAAGTATCAATTGACAATCCTGTTTGCTTGCTTGTTTATGGCGGCTATGGCAGGAAATCAACGTTTTGACCGAGCCGAGTTGCAGCGGGCTATTAAAACCCATGCTGTGCAGATTGATTGTGCCCAGCCGAGCGCCGACCGGCCGTCCTCGACCCGGTTGCTGCGTCAATCGCTGCTGGAGCGCTATCTTCCTGCTGTGGATTCAGTAAGGATCGTTAAGGTGCTGGGAGACAAAATCGTTTCGGCCCGTGCCAGTTTTCTGGAGATTGATGATGATGGAAATGTGGTGCAGACCGATACTGCGTCCATATCCCTGGGATGGGCTGTCAGGCTGGATTCCATCGATGGAACCATCAGCGCATCTGGATTCTATGGTAACTTTGACCTGCCCATTATCGTGGGTGATGATGGCAAGTTGATGATTCAATATGGCGTGTGGAGCGAGTATAAACGCATCGGTAGTGCCCGTAACAGGATCGATACGATTGCCTATGCCTGTCCAGTGCCGCTCGAGTGGCTGTGGGGCGAGGATGTTGACGCCACGGGCGCCGAGGGCACCATTCTGGAGGATGGCTCGGTCGTGTTTGAGACGCCGTTTGCCATGTTCATCGAGCAGGTCTCCAAGGAGTACCTAAATGGACGTTTATGGCGAACGGACACCACAACCATGCTGTCGCCCGTGTATCACGATGTCACGTTTGTGACACCAAACGGCGTTAACAGATTCATGAAATACATTGATTTTAGTAATTATCAAGTTGTTGGTTTCGAAGGCGAGATGCCAGTCCTTCCTAATGGTGTGGGCGGTATCGTTCCCCGTCCTGTTGATCCCCGTCCCATCAAGCCCAGGGTGGATGACCCGTTTGTGGCTCAGTTCATCAAGGGCAGGAAGGTGGGGATGAGTCTCGATTTTTCGGACGTGGAATTTCACCCCTATGGCACTGAATATTTTCCCGATGGCGTGGGAGGCGTTGTGCCCCGTCCCGTAGATCCCCGTCCCGTCAAGCCTGGCAACAGGTTCCTCGATGTCACCCAGGTGGGCCCCAAGCTGGTAAACAACCTCGGGAGCGATAGGTTCACGGCGTCAATCAGGATGGAACCGGTCTATATCTTCCAGCCGGATGACAGCACGGTGATGGTGTACAACATCATGGGGCAGGGATTTGTGATGAACACGATGACCCTGCATGCCGACAGCACTGTGACCTATCCCCTGCAGGTCCTGGGCTATAATAATAAGAAAGGAGCCTATACCTATAACTGCACAATGTCTGTGCAAGTGGATTCGTGTTTGGAGTTGGGCTGCACGGGTATGGTGACCCCAACCATGATTTCGCTCGACAATGTGGCAGTCTATTGCCCCGTCGATGGCGATAACACGACAAGTTACCCGACTTTCACGCTGACGCTCAACGGCGATAACCAGTTCGTGATTCCCAGCGCCATGCTCCTGGGTGACGTGAACGGCGACAGAACCGTCAACATCAGTGATGTCACGACGATGATCGATCACTTGCTGGGTAGTGGGTCTGACCCGCTCTTCCGCGAGAATGCGGCCGACGTTAATCACGACGGCATCGTGAACATCAGTGACGTCACGACGCTCATCGACCGTCTGCTGGGAAACGATACTGCTGCCGGCGAGTAACACAAGATTGCATCCCAACGAAAAAAACAGACAGGCGTCCCGTGACGGAGGCGTCTGTCTGTTTTGATCTCCCTGTGGGAATGAAGGCGGTGCCGGGAAACGTTCCCTCGTTCTTCATTAGTTAGAGTCATATCCTTGATCATCATCCTGCTTGACATCGATCAGGAACGTTTCACTGGCCAGGCCTGTTCAGCACGGTGCCTGCCCGGATGGGACGGCCATGGTGCCCGGGAGCATATCAATGGATTCCTAGCAATCTGCTCTAGTGGCGGCTCTGTTAAAAAAGGGGGACGATAGTGCCTTGGTCGCTTCTCGCGCCCCCTTGTCACCTACGAATCACTCGATTTATGAAAAAATTATAGCACTTACATCATCATGTCTGGTTGACAGCCTGGACTGTCCGTTTTCCCGTTCCCATCCGCTGATGGGTGGGATGCCGATTTGCCGATCGGCAATGCAAATTTAGGTGGTGTGTATAGGCTTGGTCAAGTTTATGACAAGCAAAATTGTCGATTGTCTAATTTTTTTACGTTCAAGTGTCTAATTTTTTTACAGTCTTGCCGTAAAAATGATTTTTTGAGCGAGAAATCTTAACTTTCTTGTGGCAAGTTTATCCGATTGTTAGTAAATTAGCGGCCGTTATGCAGAAGTACGGAACAATTCTAGTCATCGATGACAATGAGGCAATCCTCACGGCGCTGAGGTATTGCCTGGCGGGAACCTTCGAGCGGGTGATGACGTTGACGTCGCCCGAGTCGGTCGTCTCGCTGATGGGGCAGGAGCAGGTGGACATCATCCTGCTGGATATGAATTTCACCCTGGGCGTGAACAGCGGACAGGATGGACTGTTCTGGTTACAGGCCATCCGCAAGCATCATCCCGAGGTGCCTGTGGTGCTCATCACGGCCTATGCCGACGTGTCGTTGGCCGTGAGGGGCCTGAAACGCGGCGCGGCCGACTTTGTCACCAAGCCGTGGGACAACGACGAACTGGTGCGCAAGTTGAAGGACGTGCTCGACGCCAACGACCAGGTGGCCACCCTCGACGAGGTGGAGGCCGACCACATACGCCGTGCGCTCGACCGCTGCCACGGCAACCTGACCAAGGCTGCCGAACTGCTGGGCGTCACGCGCCAGACGTTATATAACAAAATGAAGAAACTGCAATGACAAGTGATGCCACACCCTGGGTCGCCATTACCGTCATCGTCGTTGTGCTGGCGGTAGTACTGGCATTGTGGATGTGGCGGCACCAGCGCATGCTGGCCGAGCGGGCGCGGCTGATGCAGGAGGCCATCAAGAACAGGGATTTGACCTTCAGGCTCCCCACGAGCGGCATGCTCAGTGGCGAGCGCGCCCTGCAGGAGACGCTCAACCAGTTGGGCGAACACATCCGCGAGCAGGTCAACCTGGGCGAGGTTGAATCGTGGGAAAAGTTGACGCGCGTTCTCACCCACGAGATCATGAATGCCACGGCCCCCATCGCCAGCATCAGCCAGATGATGTTGAATCACCCGGCCATCAAGGGATCGGACCTGGAAGAGGGCATGACCGCTATCCATAACACGGTGGAGCACTTGAACTCCTTTGTGGACAGTTACCGCAAGTACTCCGAGTTGCAGAAGCCCGTACCCCAGGAGGTTGACCTGGCCGATGTGGTGGGCAACGTGGGGCAACTGTTCACCGACGTGAATTGGGTCAACAACCTGTCGGGCCCCATCACGATCAAGACCGACTCCAACCTGCTGCGCCAGATCATGATCAACCTGACCAAGAACGCCATCGAGGCCCACGCCCGCAGCATCGGTGTGGACGTGGAGTATGGCCCCGAAAATAAGGTGTTGCTCTACTACAGTAACGATGGCGACCTGATACCCGCCGAGGCGCGGTCCTCCATTTTTATCCCATTCTTCACCACCAAGCGCAGCGGCAGTGGCATCGGCCTGTCGCTGAGCCGCCGGCTGCTATCGGTACAGGGCGGCATGATGTCGCTGCTCGATACACCCCGCAACGGCTTCCACACGACCTTCCTGCTCGAGTTTCCCCGCTGAGGTGTCCCGGCCCGGGCCCTAGATGCTTACAAGGATGATGTGACAGTCCCGCGAAAACTTCCTGACTCAAATTCACGCTAAATCGCCAAGCCGCTCAGCGAGGTGCGCCTCCTGGCGTGAGTTAAAGTCGCTGAAGTAGATGCAGGATGATTCACGTTGTTAATAACTATTAAGGGTACTCATGATGGAGTTTCCAAATAATTGCATTACCTTTGCTTGTTAAATCCTAAATGATAAATGCAGATGAGAGGTAAAAGACAATTGTTGGCGCTGGCCGTTGGCGCGATTGCGCTGGCAGGCATGGCCGCTCAGCCCGACTGGCAGGGCCAGGTCGATGAGTTGATCGCACGAGGCGAGTTTGCCCGTGCCGAGAAAGTGATGAAATCCCTGCCCAAGCGTGTGCGTCAGGCCGATGCCGTGCGCATCGACTCGTTGCGCACCATCATGCAGCGCATCCGCACCGACTTCCGCATCACCCCCGAGGAGGGAGTGAAAAAGATCCGTGAGAAGATGCCCGAGGCTACCGATGCCCAGATCCAGCACTGGAAGGACACCCGCGCGCTGGAGGTCATGAACATCGACGGCAAGGAGATGTGGTTCCGCAAGAGTGTGGGCAACCTGTGGCTGCTGGGCAAGGAATTTGCCGCCCAAAACGCTGCCGACAATCACGAGTCGTTCCTCACCCGCCGCAAGTATTACCTGGAGGCCATGCGCACGCCTGCCGACAAGAACAACGTGCGTGACTGGCGCCATGTGAACATCACCTTCACCCTCGACGTGGATGCCGATGCCGTTCCCGCTGGCGAGACATTGCGCGTGTGGATGCCGTTCCCCTATGAGAACCTGCGGCAACGCAACATCCGCCTCGAGAGCAGCAACCGCCCCGTGACCATGAGCCATGGCAGCAAGCACCACACCGTCTATATGGAGGCGGTGGCCCAGAAGGGGCAGCCCACCCACTTTGAGTATACTTTCTCCTATGACGTGGGTGAGCGCCACTACAGCCAGCAGGACCTCATCGCCATGCTGGAGCCCTATGACACGGGCAGCGACGTCTATAAGCGCTACACCGGCGACGAGCCACGCCACGTCATCATCACCGACGAGATGCGCGCCCTGGCCCGCAAGATCGTGGGCGACGAGACCAATCCTGTACTCCAGGCCGCCAAGGTCTATGAGTGGATCGGCTATAACCTGCCGTGGGCCGGCGCCCGTGAATACAGCACCCTGGCCAACATTCCGCAGTATGTCCTTGAGAACCATCACGGCGATTGCGGACAGGTGGCGCTACTCTATATCACGCTGGTGCGCTCGCTGGGCATTCCCGCCCGCTGGGAGAGCGGCTGGATGCTGCATCCCGACGAGATCAACTATCATGACTGGGCCGAGACCTACTTTGAGGGTATCGGCTGGGTGCCCACCGACCCGTCCTTTGGCCGCAGCGCCGTGGGCACTGCGCTCAACGACTACTATGCCACGGGCATCGACCTGTACCGTATGGCCAGCAACGAGGGCGTGGGCGATGTGTTGAGTCCCGCCAAGACCTACATCCGCAGCGAGACCGTCGATTTCCAGCCCGGCGAGGTCGAGTGGCGAAAAGGCAACCTGTTCTATGACAAGTGGGACAGCCATCTGAAAGTCAATTCTATAACACCCATCAAGAAATGAATATCAAATCGTTAATCCTTGCCATTGTGTTGGCGGTGACGAGTTTCGCCGCGATGGCAATCACCCCTGTGGAGGTGCTCACCGATCTCAAGCAGCGCATCGCTCCGGACAAGCGCACTGCAGTGTGGGACGTCAAGGCCAGCCAGCAGAGTGGCAAGTGGGTGCTGATGGGCACCGTGGGCACGCAGGCCCAGAAAAAAGCCATCCAGGCCGCAATGATCAAGAGCGGCTACAGTAACTTTACCGACAAGATTACCGTGCTCGAGAACGGCATCCCCGCGGCCCGCAAGTGGGCGCTTGTCAAGTTGAGCATCGCCACCCTGCGCACCGAGCCCAAGCACAGCGCCGAAATCGCCACCCAGGGCATCATGGGCGCTCCGGTCAAGGTGCTGGAAAAGTGTGATGACTGGTACCGCGTGCAGATGGCCGATGATTATATCGCATATGTCCCCGAGAGTTCGCTGGCCTTCAAGACCGAAGCCCAGATGAAGTCGTGGCGCAAGGCCAAGCGCTATATTGTCACGGCCTATGATTCCCGCCTGGTTACGGAGGCTCATGGCGACGAGACCGTGAGCGACCTGGTGATGGGCAACATCCTCGAGTTGAAGGCCGAGGCGGGCAAGTGGCTCAAGGTGGCCACACCCGATGGCCGGAGTGGATGGGTCGATGCTGCCGATGTGGCCGAACTGTCGCAGTGGAGCCAGCAGGGCTTCAGTGCAGCCCAGATCGAGAAGACGGCCCGCCGCATGATGGGTTCCAGTTACCTGTGGGGCGGCACCTCGACCAAGGTGACCGACTGCTCGGGCCTGACCAAGGTGAGTTACCTGAGCAACGGCATCATCCTGCAGCGTGACGCGTCACAGCAGGCCTTGACGGGCAAGATCTTCAAGCGTGGCACCGACTGGCACCAGTTTGAGACGGGCGACCTGCTGTTCTTCGGCAACGAGAAGACGGGCCGCGTGACCCACGTGGGCATCTACCTGCGCGATGGCAAGTATATCCACTGTTCGGGACAGGTCAAGATCAACAGCCTTGACCCCAAGGCCAGCGATTACCCTTACCTGTACTCGCCCCTGAGCGCCAGCCGCATCAAGGGCATGGTGGGAACCAAGGGCATTACCGCCCTCAAGAATCATCCCTGGTACTTTTGAGAGTCAACACAGTTACAAGAGATAAAAGAAACGAGATATATGGTTGAGAGTTAGACGTTTCCAGACGTAGGTAGTCAAACTCAAAACATAGAACTCCAAACTTAAAACTCAAGAATATATGGATCGTAGAAAATTTATTGCAGGAATGGGATTGACGGCGATAGCAGCAGCATCGCCCGTGTCGATTAATGCGGTGGAACGCGTGGCCAAGAAGGGCCGTCGTCGTGTGCCCCGAGTGAACCAAGTGCCGAAAACCGGCAAGTTGAAACTTTCGTTCTTCCCCTATGAACTGAAACTGCGCCATGCTTTCAACTTGGCGCGTTACAGCCGCACCACCACGCCCGACGTGCAGGTGACGCTGGAGTATGAGGGCATCAAGGGCTATGGCGAGGCATCGATGCCTCCCTACCTGGGCGAGAGCGTTGAGAGCGTGACCACGTTCCTCAACAAACTTGACCTGGAGCAGTTCAAGGACCCCTTCTGCATCGAGGATATTCTGGACTATGTCGATAAGGTTGACGAGAACAACCGTGCCGCCAAGGCCAGTATCGACATCGCCCTGCATGACCTGCTGGGCAAGATTATGGGTCAGCCCTGGTACAAAATCTGGGGCTATAACCCCGAGAAAACCCCTGTCACCAGTTTCACCATCGGCATCGACACTCCCGAGGTCGTCCGCCAGAAGGTTGAGGAGGCCCGCCCCTACAAACTCATCAAGGTGAAGATGGGTCTGGACCGCGACCAGGAGACCATCGACATCATCCGCGAGATGATGCCCGACGTGCCCATCTGTGTCGATTGCAACCAGGGCTGGGACAACAAGGAGCATGCACTGGAGATGTGCCACTGGCTGGCCGAACGCAACTGCCTGTTTGTCGAGCAACCGTTTGACAAGACCTGGATCGACCAGACGGCATGGCTGCGCGAGCGCTCGCCGCTGCCCATCATCGCCGACGAGGCCTTCCAGCGCCTGCCCGACATCGTCAGGTTCAAGGGCGTGTATGACGGTATCAACATCAAGTTGATGAAGAGCACCGGCCTGCATGAGGCCCACAAGATGGTAACCCTGGCCCGTGCCCTCGACATGAAGGTGATGATCGGCTGCATGACCGAGACCTCCTGTGCCGTGACCGCTGCCGCCAACCTGTCGCCTGTCGTCGACTATGCCGACCTGGACGGCAATCTGCTCATCGCCAATGACCGCTTCACGGGTATGACCGTCGAGAACGGCAAGATTACCCTGCACGACCGTCCTGGCTTGGGCATCGAACTGCTCAAGTAGCATCTGTCTCTATTGATTGTATCATCATGAGGTGAGGCTCTTCCGGGCAATGCCCGAATCATGGTCCGGGAGGACCTCGCCTTTTCAACCCACACACGCACAACAACATTAAATGAACAAACCATACTGGGGATTATTTGCCCTATTGCTTGTCGCCTTTGTCTTCTTTGCGACTTTATCATTTTGGCCCGAGGGTATTCACGTCGGTGGCGTGGATATCAAGACCTCGTCGTTTGCCCGTAACATGCGGGGGCTGTTCTCTGTTGACGAGCCCGTAGCGGGCGACTCGGTTGACGCCGAGGGCCGCTTGCCCAATGGCCGTCATCCCAGGGGATGGCGTGCCCCGATGGACACTACCGCCAAGAATATCTTGTTCATTGGCGACTCGATGCTTGAAGGACTGGCGCCCAGGCTGGCCGCTTACTGTGACGTGAGCGGTCACACGCTTGTCGAGGTGATCTGGTACAGCAGTTCCACCCTGTGCTGGGGGCAGACCGCGCGCTTGACCGAACTCATCAACAAGTACCACCCCAACTATATCATGGTGTGCCTCGGGGCCAATGAATTGTATGTCCCCGACATCAAGAACGCACGCCGCCCCTACTTGAAGAAGATACTGGCCGAGATCGGTGATATCCCCTATGTGTGGATTGGCCCTCCCAACTGGGACAAGGACACCGGCATCAACGACTTGCTGAAGCAGGAGGTGGACGAGGGCTGCTTCTACCTGAGTGCCCATGACAAGTTTGACCGTAGCCGTGACGGTGCCCATCCCACGCGAGCGTCGGCCCACCAGTGGATGGACCGCGTCGTCAAGTGGATGGAGACCCAGGGCGCTCACCCCATTCGCCTGAATACCCCCGAGAAAGTCACCACCCGTGCCTCGCGCATTGTCGTTTATCAACCCCCCGTGTGATCATGACCCTACTCAATACCATAGATCTCAATTACCTGCTGTCGCTCTTCGCGTTTGACCGCGATGAGCCCATGCTGTTTACCTCAGGCCTGTTCTGGTTCCTGTTCCTGATATTCCTGCCCCTTTATGCCTTCCTCAAGGACAACCGCAAGAAGATGATGGTGTTTGTCATCGCCATCAGCCTATTCTTTTTCTACAAGTCCAGCGGTTGGTTTTTCCTCCTGCTGGTTGCTACCTCGG
This sequence comes from uncultured Porphyromonadaceae bacterium, assembly GCA_946414395.1. GTDB lineage: Bacteria > Bacteroidota > Bacteroidia > Bacteroidales > Muribaculaceae > Sodaliphilus. The sequence continues at coordinate 39,607 of CAMKOE010000017.1, forward strand.
TTTTTGACTGGTGGGTGGCGCAGTTCATCTATTCGAGTAAGAACCGCACCGAGCGGCGCATTGCCCTGTCGGTGTCGCTGGTTTTCTCGTTGAGCATCCTGCTGTTTTTCAAGTACAGCAACTTCGTGATGTCCAATCTCGAGGCCCTCATTGGCGGCAATTTCCAGCCGCTTGACCTGATCTTGCCGGTGGGCATCTCGTTCTACACCTTCCGCACCATCAGTTATGTCGTGGATGTCTATAAGGGCGTGATTGACCCCACCGATGACTATATCGACTACCTCTTCTTCTTGTCCTATTTCCCCTGTCTGGTTGCCGGCCCCATCGTGCGTGCCAGGGACTTCATGCCCCAGTTGCAGGAAAACAAGCCGGCCACGCGCGAGATGATCTATGGAGGCTTGTGGCTCATCATGCTGGGCGTGTTGAAGAAGGCGGTCTTTGCCGACTACATCGCACAGTATAACAACATCGTCTTCGGCAACCCGACGGGTTACACTGGCTTTGAACTCCTGATGGCGGTGTTGGGCTACACGATGCAGATCTACTGTGACTTCTCGGGTTACAGCGACATGGCCATCGGCCTGGGCAGCATCATGGGCTTCAACCTGGGCATCAACTTTGACTATCCTTACCGCTCGCTCAACGTGACCGAGTTCTGGCGCCGCTGGCACATTACGTTGTCGCTGTGGCTGCGCGACTACGTTTATATCCCCCTGGGCGGCAACCGCAAGGGCAAGGTGCGTCAGCACTTCAACCTGATGGTGACCATGCTGCTGGGCGGCTTGTGGCACGGTGCCGCATGGACCTTTGTCGTGTGGGGCGCCGGTCATGGCATCGCCCTGTGTGTCCACAAGTTGTGCAAGCCCTGGCTCGACACGATCGAGAGCACGCGTTTCACCCGTGCGGTGTCGTGGCTGATGACTTTCAGCCTTGTGGCGCTGTTGTGGATTTTCTTCCGCGCCAGCACTTTCCAGGCTGCCGGTCAGGTCATCAGCGGCATCTTTACCGACTTTGAGTGGGCCTATCTGCCCGTGTTCATTGCCCGCCGCAGCACCTGGTGCTTGATGCTGGCCATCATCTATGGCCTGCATTTCGTGCCCCGCCACCTGTGGGACAGGGCGCGTGACTGGTTCGTCAACGTGCATTGGGCCGTGAAATTGCTCATCTTCATCGTCCTCATCCAGTTGGTGCTGCAATTCGCCAGTGCCACCGTGCAGCCCTTCCTCTATTCCCAATTCTAGACAGTGCCATGACTGGTAACCGGTTCAAGATTATCGCACTCTGCCTGCTGGCTGTGGTGGCCGTGTTTACCTATGTCAACCCGGTCTTCCCGCGCGAGCAGTTCCTGCAGCAGGCAGGCACAGTCCTGCTGGTGGCCGTGTTGCTTGCCGACCTGCGCAAGCGCTGGTTCAGTAATGTGGCCTTTCTGGGCATCGCACTGTTCACGGTACTTCACCTGATTGGGGCCCGATACATTTACTCCTATGTGCCTTACCAGGAGTGGCTGCAGTGGATGGGCGACTGGCAGTGGCTGCACACCAGCCGCAACCACTACGACCGGCTGGTGCACCTGTGCTTCGGCATGTTGCTGTTTCCCGCCCTTATCGAGTTCTCTCGCCGCCGGGTCACTGCTCATCAGGTAATGAGTGTGCTTGTGGCATGGCTGATGGTGCAAACGGGCAGCCTGATTTACGAGTTGTTTGAGTGGGGATTGACCATGGTGCTGTCGGCCGAGGATGCCGAGGGGTACAACGGCCAGCAGGGGGACATGTGGGATGCCCACAAGGACATGGCCCTGGCCATGCTGGGCTCAACGCTCGCGGCTATCCCATACCTGTTCGGCACGGGTCGCTCGTCCCGTTAAATTACTCTAATATCCGTCAAGGTGTTGCGCTTTTGAGGTATATTTTGTACCTTTGCGGCTTGGTTACAAGAATATTATTAAAAAACAACAATACAATAGATTACAATGGCAAAACAGGAAGACGTTTTCAAGAAAATCGTGTCGCACGCCAAGGAATATGGCTTTGTGTTCCCCTCAAGTGAAATCTATGACGGCCTGGGAGCAGTCTATGATTATGGCCAGAATGGCGTCGAACTCAAGAATAACATCAAGCGCTACTGGTGGGAGGCTATGACGCTGCTGCACGAGAACATCGTGGGCATCGACAGCGCCATCTTCATGCACCCCACGATCTGGAAGGCCTCGGGCCACGTGGACGCGTTCAACGATCCCTTGATCGACAACCGCGACAGCAAGAAGCGCTATCGCGCCGACGTGCTCATCGAGGACGAGATTGCCAAGATCGAGGAGAAGATCAACAAGGAGTGTGAGAAGGCCGCCAAGCGCTTCGGCGAAAAGTTTGACGAGGCTATGTTCCGCCAGACCAATCCCCGCGTGCTCGACAACCAGAAGAAGCGTGACGATCTGCATGCCCGCTACGAGAAGGCAATGAACGACAATGACCTGGCCGAGTTGAAGCAGATCATCATGGACTATGAGATCGTGGATCCCGTGAGCGGCACCCGCAACTGGACCGACGTGCGCCAGTTCAACCTGATGTTCAAGACCCAGATGGGCAGCAGCGCCGACTCGACGATGGACGTCTATCTGCGCCCCGAGACCGCTCAGGGTATCTTTGTCAACTTCCTGAATGTCCAGAAGACCGGCCGCATGCGCATCCCCTTTGGCATCGCGCAGATCGGCAAGGCCTTCCGCAACGAGATTGTGGCCCGTCAGTTCATCTTCCGCATGCGTGAGTTTGAGCAGATGGAGATGCAATTCTTTGTGCGTCCCGGCGAGGAGTTGAAGTGGTTTGACTTCTGGCGCGAGACCCGCCTGCGCTGGCACAAGGCGCTGGGCCTGGGCGACGAGAAGTACCGCTTCCATGACCACGAGAAGTTGGCCCACTATGCCAACGCCGCCACCGACATCGAGTTCAAGATGCCGTTCGGATTCAAGGAGGTGGAGGGTATCCACAGCCGCACAGACTTTGACCTGAGCCAGCATGCTAAGTACTCGGGCAAGAAGATCCAGTACTTTGATGCCGAGTTGAACGAGAGTTACACCCCCTATGTCATCGAGACCTCGATCGGCGTGGATCGCATGTTCCTCTCGGTGATGTGCTCCAGTTATGAGGAGCAGACGCTCGAGGGTGGTGACACCCGCGTGGTGCTGCACCTGCCCAAGGCCCTGGCCCCTGTCAAGTGCGCCATCCTGCCGCTCGTCCGCAAGGACGGCATGCCCGAGAAGGCTCACGAGATCATGAACATGTTGAAGTTTGACTTTGCATGCCACTATGAGGATAAGGACACCGTCGGCAAGCGCTACCGCCGTCAGGATGCCATCGGCACCCCCTATTGCATCACCGTTGATGGCCAGACGCTCGAGGACAACACCGTCACCCTGCGTGACCGTGATACCATGCAGCAGGAGCGCGTTGCCATCGCCGACCTGCCTGCTATCCTGGCCCGCGAGTGCAGCCTGAACAACATCCTGCGCAAACTGATGTAAGTTAAAGAAGATAGGAGTTGGCATACGCAATCTATCTCCTGAAAAATCATTGATTATGAAGAAGTTTTTATATACTGTCATCATGGCCGCCGTGGCAATCACGATGCTGGACTCGTGTCTGGGTCATAGTGTCGAGGACGAGTACAAGGACTGGCGCGAGACCAACGACCAGTGGCTGCAAGAGGCAATAGCGTCGAACAAATATACCAAAGTGGTTGCACCGTGGGACCCTTCGGCCTTGGTGCTCATGAAGTGGCACAACGACACGATGCTCACCCGTGATAACCTCAAGCCGCTCATCACCTCGACCGTGGATGTGAAATACAGGCTTACCATGGGCGATGGCACGCCTGTGGATTCGTCTTACACGTCCACCTCGACCGACAGCATCTACCGCTCGGTCATCAATACCAATGTCGAGGGCTGGATGATCGCTCTGACCCACATGCACGTGGGTGACAGTTGCACGGTGATGATACCCTACCAGCAGGGTTACGGCTCGGCCAAGAAGGGTAGCATCTTGCCCTACAGCAACCTCGTGTTTGACATGAAACTTGTGGACATCAACAAGTACAGGGCCAACTAGGAGTACTGTCAAGTACTTTCCGCATAACAAAGGAATCCCCCCAGGCGCTACAGCCCGATGGGGGGATTCCTTGTGTTATAAGGCTGCTGCCTCTTGAATGTCTCGGTTCTAATTCCTCAACGAGAGTTGGTAATTATAGTACTTCTCGTTGCCGGTAATGTTCTCAACGACCTGGATGAACGGCGGGAATTCCACCTCATCGCCCTCCTTGATGCCCTCGAGTTCAAGGATCTGCATGCCCAGTTTGGGCTCGATATAGGTGTCGATCTCAAAGTAGTGGTTCTTCCACACGAAGCACTTGCGCATCTTGCTGATAGGCTTGCGGTTGGGGTCGGCCAGTTGCAGCAGGTCCACGTACTGCTGGGCGGTGATGCGGCGTTCGGTCTCGATGGACTTGTCGCTGCTCACGGTCTTCTTGATAGTCTGGAAATAGACATAACTGCCCTGCCAGCCGCGCTTGCGCACGCGCATCTCGGTGCCCGGCTCGCTCAGCAGGTAGGTCTGGGTGATCTCGCTCTCGGTGTAATCGGGGATGTCGCCGGTGACCTTGACGATGTACTTGCGCTCCTGCTCGATGGGGCTGGGGACGCCCAGCACGGTCGAGATCTCGTTGAGCACCTGTCGCAACTTGTCGTCAAAGTCCATATGGTTGCCGATCACGCGCAGGTGGGGATGTCCGGTCCAGGCGCTCAGTACCTTGCGGTCGAGTTCACGGGCCATTTCCACGTCCTCGCTGCGGAACTTGTTGTTCTCGTTGGTATAGAACTGCTCGGCACCGGCAGCGGCGGTCACCATGTGCAGAATGGCCTCGTAGCGGGCGTCACGCAGTTTCACGGTGTTGGTGCCCATCTCCTCGGTCAATGCCTCCCACAACTCGGGCGATACATAGGCGCTGATGTCCATTGTGCCGCGGTCACACACGATGAGCACGGGCTTGCTGCACTTGGTGGCCATCTTGGCAAAGTGGTCCTCAAGCGCCAGTTGGATGTTGAGTGTTGATTTCTCGGCTTCAAAGAACAAGGCCTTGTTTTGCGTCAGGTAGTTGATGCCGGCGCTGCTGAACATCGTGGGTACCTCGGGGATAGCAAATACCTGGAAACCCAGGCCGCTGAAGTGCTCAATAATCCTAGCCATAGCCGTCGTCTTGCCGGCGCAGGGGCCACCGGTGAGCACAATCTTAGTGATTTTATTAGTGATTTTATCAGTCATTTTCTCGTTCGGTTTTACTTCACAAAAAGAAAGCCAAAGATACACACAATCTTCCACCTGCACAACCTTTCCATCCTAAAAGATGTGAAAACTTGTGCAAGCCGAACGCCATGAAAACACGTTTTCAATGGCTGAGGTGCAGCCAAGTTTATCCAAAACCAGTGCAAGCCGAATGAAAACGACCTTGCTCAATATATCGAGGCTCCGTGAAACTTATCTAATACGTCATTTATCGATTATAGCAAAATCAATGATATCCAGCTTTGTTATGTCATTACCCAGTTTCATGGGTTTCATATTCTTGTAGATGAAAGACTTTCTTTCTGTGGTCTCTGTCTGGAATCTTCCCCCTCCTGTCAAGTACTCTTCTGTCAAGTACTCTTTCACTAAGATATAGTTGTCGTTGTTGTACTGAATCATACTAGTGGCAAGATTGCGTCTGTCGCCGGTCCGCAGCACTTGCTCCTGCCCGTCAACAATGATAATCGCATCCGACGTGATCCTTATGGCACCACCATAGTATGGATTGGGTACATCGGTTGTATAGCGGTTGCCAAGAATGTAAGACTTGCCACCGATCAATTTGACTTGATATATAATCGTATTGTTCAGTTCGTTGTAAGTGCCATTACGCCAATACCCTGTCCTGTCGTTTTTGTCAACATTTATGCCAATGAGCACGTCGTCGCCATCCGTGTCGATATAGCAAGACGACAGGCTGCCTTCCAAGCCTTGCATCGCAACTAACTCACCGTTTCTCCAGTAACATGCCTCACTGCTGTACGATGGTGCCAATGTCACGTCGCCATGATGTGCAACCATTTGAGAAGATTCGAACTGTCCGTGTGGTAAAGTATAGATGTGGGTGAAATTCTTGCAGAGCCATTCTTGACGTACAGGTTCATAGTACGGTTCCTGCAGCGTGTAGATGTTCCCGTCATCAACGCACATATCAATTATTTTCTCCTCGTGGCTCGAATAAATGATGTTGCCGTTCTTGATGACGTGATAACCGCCGTTGAGTTTATAGGTAACAGCATACCAATCGCGGCCATCGGCTAAAAAGCGTCTGATCCAGGTTAAAGAATCACATTGATAGACGATGTCTCCCTTAGCAGTTATCACCATGTCGCCGATACCTTCTTCTGTGCTACTGACTGCCAAATAGATATTCTCTAAGTTAACATCGGGACTGTTTGGCTCGTCATCGTTGTGGCAGGCAGCCAGCGTCAGCATGGCCAGCATCATAATCATCAGTTTTGTTTTCATAATCTTTGCGTATTAATACCTCTGTTGTAAGGTTATATCATTTCTTTTATAAAGAAAGGCGGCGCTTGACGAAGTCCACAATGAACTGGGCCGTACCCTCAACGCCCAGCAGGCTGGAGTCCAGGCATAGGTCGTAACTCTCGGCGTGGCCCCACAGTTTGTCGGTGTAGAAGTTGTAGTACTCGGCGCGCAGTTTGTTCATCTTGTCGCTGCGTTTCTCGGCGGCCTCGCGTGTGTCACAGTCGCCGCGCTCGATGATGCGCTTGACGCGGTCGTCGATGGGCGCATGCAGGAACACGCTGATAACCGGGCAATAGTCGCGCAACACATAGTCGGCCGTGCGCCCCACGATGACACACGGCTTGCGGTCCACCAGGTCTTTCATCACCTGGCACTGTGCCTTGTAGATGCTCTCGTCGGTCATCGTCACGTCGCCCATGAAGGTAGAGCCCGCCATGGCCAGGTTCAACGGCCACAGGCTGGGGAAGAACTTGGGCGTGCGCTCGTCGGCTGCCTCAAACATCTCTGGATTGATGCCGCTGGCCTTTGAAGCCTCGAGTAGCAACTGCTTGTCAAAGTAGTTGATGTCAAGCAGTTGGGCCACGCGTTGTCCCACCTCCCGGCCACCGCTGCCAAATTGGCGTCCGATGGCAATCACATAATTCCTGTCGTTGTTTTTAAGGTTCTCGTTCATCGTTTAATATGCTAATTATAGAAGTCTTGTCTTTCAGTCCCGGACATTGGCTGGGTGGTCAATCGGGTCGCGGTCGGAATAGGGGTCCTCGTTGATGATCACCGTTTGCCACAGCAAGCCTTGGCCGGGCAGCCACCGGCCGATGACGTTGGTGGGATAGATGGGTGTCTTGAAGTCCACGAACTCAAATTCCTGCACATACTTCACCTTGCCCTGCCGCTTGAAGGTCTGCTCCAGCAGCGCCAGGTTGTCCTTGCCCGTGAGCACCACAAAGTGGTATCTGTTGTGTTCCAGCGAGCCGTAGTAGATGTCCTGGTTTTTCTTGCCGCGTGTCACGATGTCGTCGTTGCGCGCAGCGATGCTTACCTCTCCGTCACCCTTTGGCTCCAGCAGCAGCACGAAGGTGCGGTTCTGGTAGTCCTCTTGGGCGATGGTGTCCATGACCTGATTGATCGCTTCGATGAGGCTGGCGTCGGCCTTCTTGGCCGGAACCAGGCGTTTCATTTCCACGACGATGGTCTTCTCGGGCAGAGAATTGCGCTGCCCCGATGTGAACTGGCGGGTGACGATGACCTCGTCATCATTACTGGCCATGAGGCCGCTTGCCGTGGCCAGCATGACCATCAATGTTATGAACAGTCTTTTCATCTTCATTTCTTTCGGTCGGCTAAGTTACACATTTTTTTAGACAATCGACCATTACCATGGTTTAATTTTTTTCTGCCCATTCGCGCGATTAATTTTGGACTTGCACATTATATATAATAAGAAAGACAAAAAAACAGGTGCCTGATGCATGCCGTCTGAAGTCTTTTCTGTAACTTTGTGCATCAATTAATGCAAGAATAACCCGAGATGAAGAAGTTCCTATTCCTGATAGTCATCATGCTGGTGGCCTGCGCGCCCAAGCCCGCGTCCCGTCAGCAGCAGGCCCAGGCGGCCACAGTGCCGCAGATGCGTTTCCACTGCGACAGCGACACCATTGTGATTAACCAACTGTTGTTGCAGGGCTATGAGAGCGGCCTCAGTGACGCCAATGCCCTGGTCGAGTTCTATGCCCGCCGGTTGCTGGGCACCCCTTATGTCGCCCATACCCTCGAGGGCGATGAGGAGATGCTCACCATCAACATTCATCAACTCGATTGCCTCACCTTTATCGAGTCACTCTATGCGCTCACCCGTGTCACCCTGGCCGGGCGCTACTCGTGGCGGGACTATGCCGACAACATCGAGAACGTGCGTTACCGTGGCGGCGAGATGGGGGACTATTCGAGCAGGATTCACTACATCAGCGAGTGGATCATCGACAATCATGTGCGCGGTAACCTTGTCGAGGTCACTCCCGACCTGCCCCATGTGGACTACATGGTCAAGAACATTGATTACATGACCACCCATACCGGCAGTTACCGCCAACTCAAGAATGACCCCGAGATGGTTGAGAAAATCCGCAGGTTTGAGTTGCGCAACCACCGGTTCCCTTACCTGAAGCGCTCGTGGCTGAATGATAAGGGCGTCAAGGCTGCGCTGCGCTCGGGCGATTTTGTCTCACTGGTCACCAGGGCCGACGGACTGGACGTGTCACACAACGGTATCATCATCGTTGACGAGAAGGGCGACCCCTATCTGCTCGACGCGTCGATGTCGGGCGGCAAGGTCATGCTGGAGGCTAAACCGCTGTACAAATTCCTGGAGCGGTCCAAGAACAACATCGGCATTCGCGTCTTCCGCATGATGCAGTGATGAGTGCCCGCTAGTGGAGAAACAGAGTAGGGGAGAAAGGCAAGAATTGCCGCTTTCCCCTATTTTTTGTGCCCTGCTCTAAAAAAAGATGAAAAAATCGTGTTTTTTTTCGCCTTTTTTGACCCCTGTGCAAGCACTCCCGAAATGATGTTTTTTGAGCGAAAAATCGGCAAAAAACCGATTTTCAAGAAAAAATCGAAAAATAATTAAAATTTTTTTTGCTCGTTTAAGTCGCTTTAAACCAGCGCGGTAAGTCAAAAATCAAGAAAATTGTTAATAATTCGTGTGAAAAAAAGTTGCCAAAAAATTTGCCAGTTTCAAAAATGGCAGTACCTTTGCACCGCTTTTCGCCACAAGGGTGGCGTCAAACAATAGCTCTTTGACATGTTTGCAGCAACGAGTAGTACAAGAGAACAAGGGACAATGTAACAGTTGTTCCCGTCGATTCCAAGTCGTTTAAAACGATGTACAACAGGCAGTAAGATACGAGATTCAACCTAAATAAGAGGCCAGGAATGAGAACTGGAACTTCGGTCGAGTGTTGCGTTTTCATTTTAATTTCTTTTGAAAAGAAGAAGAAACGATAATACAACAACGAAGAGTTTGATCCTGGCTCAGGATGAACGCTAGC
>CAMKOE010000018.1 GCA_946414395.1 uncultured Porphyromonadaceae bacterium
GCTTGTTCTCGAAGGTCTCGAGCACATCGGGGCGGTAGTCAAACTCATAGGTCGTACCCTGGTTGCCCAGTAGCGTCACACCCTCGAGTTCCTTTTCGTTTCTTGACATATTCAATTTTCTATTGTAATTTTTTCGGACTGCAAAAGTAGTGCAAACCGACCACAAAAACAAATTTACGGGAGACGATATGCAAGGGAAAGGTTTCCGGTGGCGGGCAGCGGCGGGCTGTCGCCTCGCTCGTGTCCTGCCACCGGAAACCACACGGTTCTTTTAAGGGATGAACTATAGGGCTAGGCGGAAGCCTAAGACGAAGTCACTATAGTCAGCAGACGCATGTTCACGGAACCAAACACGATGGACGGCCGCAGCATTGAAGAATGCTCCACCACGGGCGATTCGTTCTGTACCTGATGTGGGGCCTGTCGGGTTGGTCTGGGCTTCGGCGCTGTACGCTCCATAATAATCGTTACACCATTCCCAGACATTACCGCTCATGTCATACAGGCCCAACTCGTTGGGCGACTTTTGCCCCACAGGTTTAGTAGTATTTGAACTGTTATTTCTATTCCATGCCACATCATTGATGGTGTCGCTGCCGGCATACATGTATCCATGACTCATATTGCCACCACGAGCGGCGAACTCCCACTCGGCCTCGGTGGGCAGGCGGAAGGTCATGCCCGTCATCTGGTTCAGTTTGGTGATGAACTGTTGGCAGTCGTCCCAGGTGACTTGCTCTACGGGTCTGTTCAGGTCACCACCGGTAAAGTAACTCGGGTTGCTGCCCATCACAGCCACCCACAATGCCTGCGTCACCTCGGTTTCACCGATGCTATATGACGACAGCGTCACTTGATGGGCGGGCAAGGCTCTCTCCTCTTCGCTACTAGGAGTCTCTCCAGTAAATCCCATTGTGAAGGTACCACCGAAAACAGGCACCATTTTGAAGGTCACGCCACCGATGGTGAAGGAACTCCCGGGCCAACTGCCACTCAACAGGTAGTCGATCAGGGTGGTCACGTCGCTGATGTTCACGCCGCCATCCTGGTTACAGTCAGCATTGGAGAGAATGATAGCCGAGGCATTTCCGCTCAGCAGGTAGTCGATCAGGGCCGTCACGTCGCTGATGTTCACGCTGCCATCGGCATTCACATCTCCTTGCTTCTCAATAGTGCGAATGGTGAGATTGTCCACGGCAAAGTAGTCACCCGTGGGGTTGACGCTGCTGTCCTTGGTATAGCGCCACGTGAGCGTATGGGTGCCGGGCGTGACATCCATCGTATAAGTCTCCCAGTCGTTCTGACGCGCGCCGTAAGCAAACTGGCTCACGCCATCGACGAGGAACTCACATTTGTCCCACGCTGTGCTTGAGCCCTCGCCCCAGGCCTTGAAATCAAACGAGAGTCTGGACAAAAGGGCAACCTTAACGGTCGAGGTCATCTCAGACGTACTGTTGGCCACGCCGGCATTACCCGACATGGCATAGGTGCGGCCGCCCTCGGTCACCTCGGTCCAGGGATAGGCTCCAATGGACGTGACAGTCAAGGCGCCGTCGCTGACGGCCGCACTGAGGTCGGCACCGAAACAGACATCGTCCACGGCAAAGTAGTCGCCAGTGGGGTTGTCGCTGCTGTCCTTGGTATATTGCCACGTGAGCGTGTGGGTGCCTGCTGTCAAAGGCACGGAATAGGTCTCCCAGTCGTTCTGACGGGCACCGTAAGCAAACCGGGTCACGCCATCGACGAGGAACTCACACTTGTCAAACGCAGTGCGCTTGCCCTCACCCCAAGCCTTGAAATCAAAGAAGAGCGTCGTGGGACTGCTCAATGTCACCGTGGCAGCCAATACCGATGAACTGCTGGCCACGCCGGCATTGCCCGATTGGGCAAAGGTGCGGCCGCCCTCGGTCACCACCGTCCAGGGATAGTCGCCACTTGAACCGAAGTTGATGGTACCACCCTCGATGTTGAGGGCGCTACTCAACGCATCCGATTCATCGGCGAATCCCTCTACATGCGTGAACTTGTTCCAGTAATTGGTATTCTGATAGGCATTAAGAGCACTCGAGGGAACATGCAGCGTGGCTGTGGTGTAGGTGCTCTCATCAAACATCGGCTCATAGAACTCCCAAGCCTGGAGACTACGGCACGTAATGTCACTTAGGCTAGTACAGCCCTTGAAGATGTTCAAAGACCAGTCCTCAGTATTGAAACGGCAGTTCTCGCCCAGGTCAACAGTGGTGAGCGCCGAACAGTTATAGAATACCCTACCGGCCACATAGGTCACTGAATTGGGGATAACCACTTCGGTCAAGGAGGTACAACCTCCAAAAGCATAACTACCAATGTAGGTCACCGTGTTAGGAATGGTCACCCTGGTCATGGCGCTGCAGCCCGCAAATGCATATTCGCCGATTGTCACGACATTCTCATTGATGGTAATACTGGTGATCAGGGCACAATTCTGGAAGGCTCCCACTCCAATCTCGGTGACTCGATAGGTGGTACCTTCATTGGTAACAGTACCATAGATTTCATAAGAGCCAGAAGGTGATGCCAGCACGTGACCAACAACCTTGGCCGTGGTGCTGCTGGTGATGACATACTGCAGATTGTAAGCAGTGAAGTCATAAGTGTCGGCGGCGCTGGCACCGAGCGCGCACGTTAACCACACCAATAGGGCGGTCAACAGATGGAGGTAATTCTTGTCCATAGTCGATCAATTTAAAAAGTTAATAATTATAAATCTTTTTTGTCAAATCCATTCATGGGGGCTACCGTAGGCAGATAGGTACAACTTTCAGTAAAAAGTGAAACTATGTGGCAAAAATACTGGAAATAATAATAAAAAGCAAGTTTTTTCTCAATAAATCATCAAAAAAATAGGCGACAATATAGATGTTGGCCCGAACCCAGCAGGGCTAATGCGAACCTTTAGTTCGGCGAAGCCAATTACACGAATTAGTTGTGAATATTTTTCGGTATCAGTTCAGCGAATCATTTCAAACTCAACCTCACGCAAAGTCGCAAAGACGCTAAGGTGTTGTTTTTAAGATATTTATAAAACATCCCACTCCTATCATAATTGCATGAATGCTGACTTATAATTGTTATAATAGTCATTGAAATGATTATCCAAGTGATTGATTATTATATACTTAGCGCCTTAGCGACTTTGCGTGAATTTGTGATTACGCGTTTGGGGGAATAGTTATATTTTACGTGAAATACGTTTTCAATAGTGAAATCAGCATTAAAACCAATGATGGGCCAACTGCTATATCATTCTCAAAGATTATCAACATTCATTCAGCAGGTCGAGGGCATAACGTGCTGCCGACTGCCCCATGGGCGTCATCTCGTCGAGGCTGCGCAATGCCTTGAGCCTGACGGCCTCGTCAATGTCATCGCTGCAGTTGGTGAGCAGATGGCGGCTGTAGGCGACGGTGAACTCGGGATGGCCCTGGAAGGTAACCACTTGATTACCTATCCTGTAGGACTCGTTGCGGCAGAAGTCGCTGGTGGCGCACAGCACGGCTTCGGGCGGCAAGGCCGTCACCTGGTCATGGTGACTGTAGAGCAAGCGCATCTGGCCCTCGGGGAAATAGTTTTTCATCTTCTCATCGACCACACTCGAGGCACGGACACCGGCGCCGAAACCGCCTTCATACTTCTTGACTTCACCACCCAGCGCACGCGCAATCACCTGATGGCCAAAGCACACGCCCATCAGTCTGGCACCACGGCTGTAGGCCCGCTGGATCCAATGCACCAGCGACAGGATCCACGGCTTGTCATCGTAGGCCGAATCCAGGCTGCCAGGCACCAGGTAGATCTCGTCAGCATTGATCGTGGCTGGCAACTCTCCCTGCCACGTCTGGTAGATATTATAAGATGCCTCGACACCTATCGAAGCAAACAGGTCCATGAACAGCGACTCATAGTTAGGGATAAATACAGGCAACCGTCCAGGGAAGGTGTCACACAACAGGATGTTGATGCAGCGAGGCGTCATAACTCGTCGATTTCCTCGCCCGTGCGTTCCATGATGCTGGCGGCCAGTCCGTCGGCCGTCTGGATGATGGTCACCAGGGGATAGAGTTTTCGGGCTGCGTCATAGTTGCGCACGTCCTCATAACTGTTCTGGTTCACGCCCCAGGCGCCCATGTGCCAGCGGATGGCGAGCATCTCGTCATCGTCAAGGGGCAGACCGCTGCACAGCAGCAGGGCGAGCGACTTCTCGCCGTGTCCCATCGGGAAATTCTTGTAGGTAATCTTGTAGCCCTCGGCATCTTCCCAGATGCCCAGCGCGTTCTTGCGCTTCTTGACCGAGCGCTTGTAGATGTCACACTTGCACACGTCGTGCAACAGGCTGGCAATGATGATGCTGTCGCGCTTCACCTCATGCTCCAGGCTGGGCTCGATGGGCTTCATCGCTTCCCAGATGGCCAGCGCCGCCTTGCAGGTGTTGAGCGAGTGCAGGGCAAGACCGCCCTCGGTATTCAAGTGATGGCCTGCCGAGGCGGGAGCGGTGAAAAAGCCCCATGACTCCAGGTCGCCTATCACGTCCTCGATGCCCTCGCGCCCGGTGGAACGCAACAACTCGAGGATTTCTTCTTTACAGTTCTTATCGCTGGTTTTCATGTGATTTGCTTTAGTTTGAGTTTTAAGTTTTAAGTTTTAAGTTTTAAGTAATGTTACTATCGCCTTCTATAACTTCTAACTTCTAACTCCTAGCTCCTAATTTCTAACTCCTAACTCTTCCTGTAGCCATGCTCACGGCGATACTTGCGCACGTCGCGGAACAGGTCGGTAGCATAGACGAAGTTGTTCAAGTCGTCGTTTTCCACATCATAGATCTCGTCCTTGTTGCCGATCCATCCCACATGTCCCTTGTTGATAAACACGATGTTCTCGCCGATTCCCATCACCGAGTTCATGTCGTGGGTGTTGATGATGGTGGTGATACCAAACTCGTGGGTGATGTCGCTCAAGAGTTCGTCGATGACAATCGACGTCTTGGGGTCAAGGCCCGAGTTGGGCTCGTCACAGAAGAGGTACTTGGGATTCAACGCGATGGCGCGGGCGATGGCACACCGCTTCTGCATGCCGCCCGACAATTCGCTGGGAAACTTGTTCTCGCTGCCGGTGAGGTTCACGCGGTCGATGCAGAACTGTGCCCGGTCACGCATTTCGCCGGTACTCATCTTGCCAAACATCACCAGCGGGAACATCACGTTGCCCATCACGGTCTCGCTATCGAACAAAGCAGAGCCCTGGAAGAGCATGCCTATCTCCTTGCGCAACTCCTTGCGCTGTTTGCGGTCCATGCGCGTGATGTCACGCCCGTCATACTCGATGGAGCCCTCATCGGGGTCAAACAGGCCCACGATGTTCTTGATCAACACCGTCTTGCCCGATCCCGACTGTCCGATGATGAGGTTTGTCTTGCCGTCATACAACTTGCAACTCACGTCGAACAAGACCTGACGTGTGCCACCATCCTCCTTGAATGATTTGGAAATATGCTTTACTTCGATCATGGCTCTACAGTAATAACAGGGTTAAAATGACGTCGGCGACAAGAATCATGATATTGCTCATCACCACGGTGTCGGTACTGGCCTGTCCCACCTCGACCGATCCACCCTGCACCGTGTAGCCATAGTAGCAGGCGATGGTGGACATGAGGAAGGCAAAAAACAACGACTTGATCAACGCAAACCACACATACCACTCGATGAACAGGGACTGCACACCGAAGAGGTAGGTGTCTGGCTCGACAATGCCCGTGATGATGCAGATGAGCCATCCGCCAAACAGGCTGGTAGCCATACAGATAATCACCAGGAACGGCAAGATGGTGATCAATGCCAGAATCTTGGGGGCAGCCAGGAAGTTAGCGCTGTTGATGCCCATGATGTCGAGAGCGTCGATCTGCTCGGTGGCACGCATGGTGCCTATCTCACTGGCGATGTTGGACCCGATCTTTCCCGACAGAATCAGGCACAGGATTGTCGATGAGAACTCCAGCAGGATGATCTCACGCGTCGTCAATCCCACCGTGTAACGCGGCAACAGCGGGTTGGAGATATTGAGTTTGATCAGGATGGTACACAGTGAGCCGATGAACAGCGACACAATGATAATCAGGGGAATTGAGTCAATGCCCAATTTATAAATCTCGTTGAGGTAGCGCTTGAAAAAGACTTTCCACTTGTCGGGGATGGCAATGACCCTCCACATGAACATGCAGTAGTCTCCAAACTTGTCCAGCATTTTAGTCAGTAACATACTTTTCTATTTTTTCAACCTGCAAAGGTAATAAAAACTATTCAGTCTTCGGTCCAGCGGCATCAGTTTTTAGTCATCGAGCCCTAGAAACCATAACATTGAACCGCAATTGTCATCTGCAGCCCCTCCCACCCTACATGAGTGAACTCTCGTCAATGAGGTTGTTGAGCATAGCATAGACGGTGAGGCCGGCGACGCTCTTGATGCCGGTCTTGTGGGTGATGTTCTTGCGGTGGCTGATGACCGTGTGGACGCTCACGTTGAGGGCATCGGCAATCTCCTTATTGGTCTTGCCCTGTGCCAGTTGCACGAGCACCGCGGTCTCGCGCTTGGTGAGTTCATAGTTGCTCCTGCCCGCATCGGCCTCGCCGGGCGATGCCTGAGCCAGCGTCTCGATGATCACGGCGCGGCTGTCGCGGATGTCAACCACGCCGTCATACTGCTTGAGGCGGTCGTGTTCCACATATTGATAGACCAGCGCTACCAGCGTCATCGTTCCCTCGTTGCGCAAGCGGGACACATGCTCGACGAGCGTGGGATTGATCAGCACAATATCAGGATGCACGGCCACCAGCCTCTCGACCAGATGGTCGGCGCTCATCTCGGGCTCCAGAACCTTGAAGCGGATCTGCCCCTCGAGGATGGACTTGAGGCCCTCGATGATGAGTTCTGAGGGCTCGACGATCAATAACCGCTGTTTCATGACAAGATGGCTTTTTCGAGATGCTTAACCAGCGGCACCATAATCTTTTCCTCAATGAAGGTGTGCTTCTTGAGGTCCTCGCTCAGGCGCAGGATGTCATAGACCACATCCAGCACGTTATCGTCATCGACCTGGGGCGGCAGGTACTTGAACACGATGTTCAACAGGTCGTCGAGTTTGCCCTCGATGTCGCTGTGGGTGTGCAGGAACTCGCCGATGCTGTAAGTCTTGTCCCGTTCGCCCGTCATCAGAGCGCGTATGTGGGGGAACACCTCGATTTCCTCATGCCGGAAGTGGGCAATGACTTCCTGCTTGTACTCCTGGAAGAAACTGATAAACACCTGCCCGATGCGGCCCTTCAACTTCTGGGCGATGGCATCGAGGTGACGCTCGATGTGAGGCAGGCGCTTGTCCACATAATACTTGTGTGACTTCTCCAGGTAGGGCACCAGCCCGGTCATGTCGGTACCCAGGATGGTGGCCGTCGAGGGCACATAGTTATTGAAGGTATAGACGTTGCAGATGAGCAGGAAGAAGTCGGTGTCAACCCCACTGTCCTGACACACGTCGTCTATCGACCGGTCACCAAACCCCAGTGAGAGGCCCAGGCGGGTCAACAGCGTCAATAACGACGGGTGGGCGGTAATCAGGTCACTCAAGCGGGTTTCGCTGGAAAAAAGTCGCGATTTCATATTTTGTTTCATGTTTTGATGTTTCTATTATTCGGGATTGTCATGAATGATCCATCAGCACACTAGACGCGCTTGATGATGTGCGAGACCACGCCCCAAACCTCAAAATTGCTGTCCTCGCTCACGCGCAATTCCGGAAAACTGGCATTTGCTGGGGTGAGAAACAGGCCTTCCTCACGGATGCTGAGCCGCTTGACCGTGAAATCGCCATCGATAAAACAAACGGCGATGCTGCCGTCATGAGGCGTGAGTGTCCTGTCGATGATGAGCAGGTCACCCTCGTTGATACCCGCATCGACCATCGAATCGCCAATCACGCGCGCACAGAAGGTCGCTGCCGGGTTGGTGATGAGGGCGCGGTTCAGGTCGATGGTGTCGGCATATTCCCCCTGGGCAGGACTGGGAAAGCCAGCCTGGACCCGGGTCTCAAAAAATTGGAGTCCAGAGGTCTTTTCGTCCGACGCGGCAACTGCAGATATTTTGATCTGGTTATTCATTCTATACTTTTACAATCAATCCGTCATAAGCCAGTTCCACGCCCGCAGGAAGCATCGACGGCGAGTCGGCATGTAGCCCCATGCGGTCGCTCATGTGGATCAGATAGGCCCGGCCCGGCTTGACACGCTCGATGACTGCCAACGTCTCGTCAAGGCACATGTGGGACAAGTGCTGGCCGGTTCTCAACGAGTTGATAACCAGCAAGGGAATGCCTTTCAGGCTGTCGATGACATCGTCGGCAATGGTCTTGGCGTCGGTGATATAGGCCAGCGGGCCGATGCGGAAGCCCAGGATGGGCAGTTTGTAATGCATGACGGGGAGAGGTTGCACACGCACCCCCTCGACGAGAAACGGCTTGTCGTCGATGACATGCTCCTCAAACCGCGGCACACCGGGATAAGGATTCTCGGCAAAGCAGTAAGGGATGCGTCGGTGCAGGTTCTCAAGCACATCGGCGCGGGCATACATCGGGAATGGCCGCTCGAAGCAGTAGGAGCGCAGGTCGTCAATGCCAGCCACGTGATCATAGTGGATGTGGGTGAGCAACACAGCATCGAGGTTGTCGTCGCTGGCACGGAGCATCTGGGCACGGAAATCGGGACCGCAATCGATGAGGATGCGGGCGCCCTGATAGCGCACGATGGCCGATGTGCGCAACCGCTTGTCACGCGGGTCGGCACTCATGCACACGGGGCAATGACACCTCACCATGGGCACACCCGTGGAGGTTCCGGTGCCTAAAAACTCTATTTCAAGCGTTGTCGGTTCCATTATCTCTTGAATTGACTGAGCAGGCCGTCAACAAAATACAGGTAAGACCCGCCATCATAGTACCAATACTCACGCATGCCGGCCTGGTCAGGACGCTCATTGACGGCTCGTGGACTGCCCAGCGACAGGCGGCATTCCTCCTTGGTCATCCCCACAACGACCTGGGCCCGAGTGATAAGTTCCCAGTTGGCCTCGCTGATAGCCGGATAGGCCAGGTGGGGGTCGGTCGCAGTGAAGAGAGCGTCAAAGTCGCGTCCGTGCATGGTCGAGGCATTGTCGCTCATCCACAGCATGGCCCGCTCGCGGCTGTCGGCTGTGGTAAAGAGCACCCTCAATGGCATCACGGCATTTCCCGGCATCACACTATCGATGTGCACCTTGATAAAGTGACGCCCTTTCATCATCTGCTCGCTCTGGCGGTCATACCAGATGGAACTGCGGATGTAGTAATCCTTGCCCGTGACCTGACGGGAGATGTGATCCACCAGGTCAAGGTCAATGAGCATCGGGATGGTAAAGCCGGGATGAAACTCATCGATGGTCTTTCCCGAGCGGTAAACATAGGTGCGAGAGGTCGACTGGTCATTAAACATCAGGTTAACCGTCTGCCGGTTATCATAGATGCCGCCTGTGGTATAGCCAGAATAGGCCAACACATGCCCCGACAGGTTCACCGTGTCGATGTCATAGTCACTCGACCTGGCAAACAGCAGCCTCACCTGATCATCGGCCACCCAGAATCGCTTGCCCTGTCTCCAGTTAGGCACCGAATCGACATAGGCGTCAATCGTCACCACGGGCTGGTGATTGGCCGACTGCTCGATGACACGGCGCACATCCTTGTCGGTGACCCGTTCGGTCACTTCGATTCCAGTGCCGCACGACGCCATGAGCACGCACAACGCCACGACCGGCAGGCAATGACGTCGCGGGGCAATGAATGACGACAGGGACATCAACATTTCTTGACGCTAAAAATCAATGGTCTCTCTGCTTTTGCTCATTACGCAGAGCGACATCAATAGATCTGGTTACTGCCTCAATGCTTACCGAGCCGTTCAGCACATCAGCAGAAACCCCGCTGACGATAGTGTCCTTGGGTAAGCCTTTGCTCAATTCCACAGCAGCGATGATTTCCATCGCTTGGGTACGGGCTTCCTTCAAGGTATTCCTGAAGGCAGCGATTGCAGCGGTATCGCCAGTGGCCAGGACCTTGGCCTCCTTGTCAAGGATTGAATCATTCAGTGCAAGCACGGCTGCTGTATCCTGCTTCTGATAGGATTCGCTGAGTTGTTGAGCCAATTGTTCGGCTTGGGCCTTATACTCGTTGACGGTACCATTGGTACATGCCATCAATGAGACAGCCATTGTAGCAATAAATACTAATTTCTTCATTTTCTTATTTATAATCAGTTTTATAGTTAATCCATCATCACTCCATGGCAGCCATTGCCTGGCGCAAGGCTGTCGCCAACTGGTCGGGGCACGACGTGTTCTTGTAGCCGCAACGGATGCCTTGCAGTTTGCTCACGGCATCGGCCGCCTTCATTCCTCTCACCAGCGTGGAGATTCCTTGCAGATTACCGTGGCAGCCGCCATAGAACTGCACATTGCTGATAACGCCATTGTCATCAATCTCCAGATCAATCTGGGAAGAGCATGTGCCTTGTGTCTGATAAGAATATCTCATAATTCAATTAAAACGAATTCAGTCTTTAATCAAGTCCATAAAAGCCTGTAAATCAATAATCCTCAATTGATTGCTATCATATTCCAGCACTTCTTGTTCACTCAACTTGTCGAGCGAGGCAATGAGCGTGGTGCGCTGCGTGCCCAGCAGGGCACACAGGTCCTTCTGCTTGTAGCGTAGCATCACGTCGGTCGCGCCTGGCATTGTCAATGAGTCGATGAGCATCAACAGGCGCTCGACAACCGAGCCGTCCTTGACGCCAAGCGTGGTTGCCGTGCCGCGCTGGCTGCCCGTGGACAGATAATTGAGGATATTGAACAAGAACACTTTATCATAGTTGACCATCTTCACATAGTCACTCTTGAGCAACTGTAGAATCCCACAAGGGCCACTGGCCACAGCACTGAACGGATAGACGGTCTCGCGGCCGAAAAGATATTCAGCGGCCAGCACATGAGGAGCGGGCACGGTTTGGATGTGACTGACCTTCAAGTGACTGTAAGGAGTTTCCAGTCGCACCTTGCCGGAGACGATAAACTTGATGTGGGTGCAGTTATCACCCACCGACAGCACCTGTTCACCATCACGATACTTCAGGAAGTGAAACGGCAATTTTTCTACCAGAGCCGTGATTTTCTCGGCGCTTACGCCTTGAAACAGCGGCAACCGCATCAATTGATGGTACATACTGTTCATATCATCTAATCAGGCAATAATAATATCATTTCAGGCACTTGATGACCTGTTCGATAGTGAGGGTCTGTTGCTCGCCGGTTGACATGTTCTTGAGCGCGATGGTAGCATTCTGCACTTCGTCGGCACCCACGATGGCCACATAAGGGATTTTCCTGTCGTTGGCATAGTTCATCTGCTTCTTCATCTTGGCGCTGTCGGGATACAATTCAGCACTGATGCCAGCGCGGCGCAGGGCCATGATGTGACCCAGCGATGCCGAAGCCTCCTGCTCGCCAAAGTTGACAAACATCACCCTTGCAGTCGCCATGGTGTCGGCAGGATAAAGGTCGAGCGCATTGAGCACATCATAGATGCGGTCGGCGCCGAAACTGATGCCCACACCCGACAAGCCCGGCATGCCGAACACACCGGTCAGGTTGTCATAGCGGCCACCGCCAGTGATGCTGCCAATGGCCACATCGAGAGCCTTGACCTCAAGGATGGTGCCCGTGTAGTAGTTCAGGCCACGGGCCAGCGAGACGTCAAGTTCCACCCTGGCACGGGTTCCCAGGCTTGAAACGTGGTCGAGCACATAGCGCATCTCCTCGATGCCCTTCATGCCCACCTCGCTGCTTGCCAGCATGGCAGCCAGTGCCGTGAGGCGCTCATCGTTGGTACCATCCAGGCCCAACAGGGGCTGCAAGGTAGCAATAGCCTTGTCGTCAAGACCCTTCTCCCGCAACTCGGCATTCACGTTGTCGATACCGATTTTGTCAAGTTTATCGATAGCGACGGTGATATCGACTATCTTGTCGGCCGCTCCAATGATCTCGGCGATGCCGCTCAGTATCTTGCGGTTATTCAACTTGATGGCGACGTTGATGTTGAATCGGTTAAACACCTCATCAATCATGGTCACCAGTTCCACCTCGTTGAGCAGTGAGTCACTGCCCACGATGTCGGCATCACACTGGTAGAACTCGCGATAACGTCCCTTCTGGGGACGGTCGGCACGCCACACGGGCTGCACCTGGTAGCGCTTGAACGGCATCTGCAGGTCATTGCGGTGCTGCACCACATATCGGGCAAAAGGCACCGTCAGGTCATAACGCAACCCCTTTTCACTGATTTTGGTGGTCAGGTGCAAGGAGTCGTGAGCAGCCAGCAGGTCATCGGGGGCATCCTTGAGGTAGTCCCCACTGTTGAGGATCTTGAACAACAGTTTGTCGCCCTCCTCACCATACTTGCCCATCAACGTTGACAGGTTCTCGATAGCGGGGGTCTCAATCTGCTGGAATCCGTAGAGCAGGAATACGTCCTTGATGGTGTTGAATATATAGTTGCGGCGCGCCATCTCGATGGGAGAGAAATCGCGCGTTCCTTTAGGGATGGACGGTTTTTGTGCCATTTCTTTGATTGATCTTTCCTTTCTTTAATTAATTATGTGTAGAGTGATTTAATGCTGATTAACGGCGGTTACCACCAAATATCATGGCAACGTAGTATAACAATGTTGCCAATGAACCGATGGCGGCTACAACATAGGTGTAGGCCGCGGCACGGAGGGCGTCCTTGGCATAATCCAGTTGCTGACCGCCGACGATGCCCGAGCCTTCAAGCCACTGGATGGCACGGCGGCTGGCATCCACCTCAACAGGCAGGGTCACAAAACTGAAGAGCACCGTGGTTGCGAACAGGGCTATGGCCACATACAAGGGAATCGGGGTCCACTGGGCCACAACGATACCGGCAAGCAATAGCCACTGGATGGTATTGGACGCAAAGGAGACGATGGGAACCATCTTGGTGCGCAGTTGCAGCATGCTGTAACCCACCTTGTGCTGGACGGCGTGACCGCACTCGTGGGCCGCAACTGCCGCGGCAGCGATGCTATTGGTGCCATAGACGGGCTCACTCAGGTTCACAGTCCTGTTGGCAGGATTGAAGTGGTCGGTCAACTGACCGCTCACACTGGTGACCTGCACGTCGCCGCAGCCATTCTGCTGCAACATGGCCATGGCGATGTCACGCCCTGCCATGGGCACGTTCAAGGGCACCTTACTATACTTGGCGAATTTTGACTTGAGGGAGTTCTGAACAACCATGCTCAGGATAAAAACACCTCCCATTAGAATCCAGATAAACATAACTTACCGTTTTTAGGAGTTGAGAGCCAAAAAATTGAGCCTCAACGGTTAATAATCGTCTCTTTGGCATGAAAAATGCAGCACGAAGGGCTGGACAAGATTCCGCACCGCAAAGTTACAGAATTTTGACCGCAAAATAACTCAATACGACAATAAAAGTGCTAAAAATTGAAAATTTGGCTGAAAAAAATTTGGTAATTCAAAAATAGCCGTTACATTTGCGGCGTTGATTTTAACGTTTTATTATTAATCATTTATTTTTAAAGTTGTTTTATTATGAAAAAGTTCTTATTGATGTTTGCAGCAGTTGCTGCTATCGCATTTGTTGGTTGCAAGACCGAGACCAAACCTGCCGAAGAAGCACCCGTTGAGGAGGCTCCCGTTGCCGAGTACACTATCGACGGTGTAACCGCCGACCTGATGAACTGCGCCGATGAGGCTAGCGCTGTTAGCCTGCTTGATGGTATCAAGGCTAAGGCTGAGGAATTGCTCAAGGGTGGTGACCAGGCCGGTTACTTCAACATCATCAACATCCTGAAGACCGTTTGGGAGAACAACAAGGAAGCCATCCTGGCTAAGATCCCGACCCTGGCCGACAAGATGAGCGCCTACATTGATGTTCCCGAGGAACTGAAGGCTGGTTTTGCAGACTACGTTGCTAAGGCTGCTGCCGAGAAGGTAGATGGTGCCGTTGACGCTGCCAAGGATGCCGCTGGTGCTGCTGTTGACGCTGCTGGCGAGAAGGTTGACGCTGCCAAGGAAGCCGTTAAGGACGCTGCCGGCAATGCTGTTGACGCTGCCAAGGACAAGGCCGCTGAGGGTGTTGACGCTGCTGCCGCCAAGGTAAAAGACGCCATCAAGTAATCCAGATTATTATCAATCCCTTATAGGATTGGGGCTGGCTCAAACGAGTCAACCCCAATTTTTCATTACTGTCCGGGGAAAGCCCCGTTAGGGGCGACCAGGGTTTAGGCAGGGGTTTCACTCGGCTTCGCCTCGTTTCACCCCTGCTATGGCCCGGGACGCATCGCCAAGCCCCGCTAGGGGCGGCAGGAATCCCGTCGGATGCGTTCTGTCGCCCTTAGCGGGGCTAAGTCATTTATTTTATGTCACTATTCCAGGGGTTCCGCTGCGCTCCACCCCTGGCTAAACCCTTAGCGCCCCTAACGGGGCTCTACCTGTTTGGTAGGCGAGGCGTTCATCACCGCTGAGCAGGTAGATGATGCCGCAATAGGTGAAACCGTAGCGCTCGATAACGTGACGCATGATGACGTTGTCGCGATGGGTGTCGATGCGCAGGTTGCCGGCAACCGCCATGCAATAGTCTATCACCTCATTAAACACGCCATGACTGCCTGCCGTGCTGGCCAGACGGTGCACGACATGGTAGGGCTCATCATCAAGCCACGCGCCCTCATAGATTTCCTTATAGGTGGGTTCCGGGCCGGGAATGAAGGCAAACGATGCCACGAGTTCCCCACCCTCGTCCTCACACACGTGACAATGCCCATTGTTGATATCCTCAACTATGGTGTCACGGCTGGGATAGCCGTCAATCCACTGGTTCATGTTGCCGCATGAGCGCATGATGGCTCGCGCCTCGTCGATGAGCCGCATGATTTCGGGCACTTCATTCATCCTTGCCTTTCTGATTGATCGCATAATCTTTATCTATTTACCGTTATTGTTGATGCCGTCACGCTGCATCATGGCGCCGATGTGAGGTTCTCGGCCACGGAATCGCTTGTAGAGTGTCATCGGGGCTTCGGTGCCGCCTCGGGAGAGGACGTTTTCGACCCAGGCGCGTGCGGTCTCGCGATTGAAGATGCCGTCCTCCTTAAACTTGGAGAAGGCGTCACACTCTATCATCTCGGCCCACTTGTAACCGTAATATCCAGCCGCATATCCTCCCGAGAAGATGTGTGTGAATTGCGATGACATGATACAGCCATCTACGGGCTCAAACGCCTGCACATCCTTCACCGCATTATACTCAAACTGGAAGTCGTCACCCTCATAGGGCTCGCTGATGCTGTGCCAAGCCATATCGATGTAACCAAAGCCCAACTGACGCACACAGGCATAGGCGGCGCCATACTGGGACGAGGCAAGCAAGCGGTCGATCAACTCCTGGGGGACAGGCTCGCCCGTCTGGTAGTGGCGGGCAAAACTGTCGAGGAACTCACGCTCATAGACGTAATTCTCGTTGAACTGCGAGGGCACCTCGACAAAATCTCGATAGACATTGGTACCCGACAACGACTGGTACTTGCAGCGGCTCATCAACTGGTGCAGCGCATGGCCAAACTCGTGCATGAAGGTCTCGACCTCGCGAACGGTGAGCAACGAGGGCTTGGTATCGGTGGGACGGGTGAAATTCATTGTCAAGGTCACCAGCGGGCGCACGTCATTGCCATCCTCATCAACATATTGCTCGCGGAAACTCGTCATCCATGCACCGCTCTGCTTGGTGGCACGCGGGAAGAAATCGACATAGAGCATGCCCACGGCGCGGCCGTCCTCGTCGGTCACGTCATAGACCTCGACCTCGGGATGGAACACTTGGGCATCATGATTGGGCACAAAGCGCAGGCCATACATCCGGGTTGCAAAGCCGAACACGCCCTTGGTCACCTGCCCCAACTCGAAATAGGGCCTCAACAACTCGTCGTTGATGTCAAACATCGAGTCTTTCTCCTTATTACTATAGTAGGCATAATCCCACGGCATGATTTCGACGGGCTTGCCTTCCAGTCGAGAGGCAAAATCAGTCAGGCGCCTCATCTCGTCGCGCTCGACGGGCAAATAGGCCTCGCGCAACTGGTCGAGCATGCCATATACTGCAGCGGGCGTCTGGGCCATCGTGTGACGCAGTTTGTAGTCGGCATAGGTCTTTTCTCCCATCAGGCGGGCAATCTCGAGACGGGTGTTGGCGATATCGCGCAGGACGTCCAGATTGCAATACTCACCGCTGGTGCACTGGCGGTTATACATCTTGTACAGTTTCTCGCGCAGGTCTCGGCGGTCGCTATATTTCATGAACGGGCCATAACTGGGGGCATCCAGCGTCACCAGCCAGGCATCCTCACGACCCTTGTCCCTGGCCGCCTGCCTGGCGGCATCAAGGGCGCTCTCGGGCAGACCTGCCAGGTCATCGGCGGTGAGCCACAATTCATAGCGGGGCGTTTCCTTGAGGGCATTCTGGTCAAACTTCAGCGTCAACTCGGTCAGGCGCTTGGACAAGTGGCGGTAACGGTCGCGGTCGGCACCTTGCAGATTGGCACCGCTGCGCACAAAGCCGTCATAGGTTTCCTGCATCAGCATCCGGTCCTCTGCATCATGGCTTGAAGCGTCAAAGTGCTCATGCACATGCTTCACGCGTTGCCACAAGCGCTCATTGAGCGTGATGCTGTTGAAGTGCTCACTCAACACGGGTGCCATGAGGTTGCTCACTGCCATCAAGGCGTCATCGGCGTTGGCCGACAGCATGGGATAGAACACGCCCAGCACCCTGTTCAACATGGCGCCTGCACGGTCCAGGGCGACTACCGTATTCTCAAACGTGGGCTCATCATCGTTCTCGACAATGGCCTGCACCTCGGCATCATGCTCCTTGATTCCCTGACGGATAGCGGGTTCATAGTCGGCAGTGGAAATGCGGTCGAAGGGCACTGCCCCACCCGACGTCCTGAATGGTCTATAAAATATATTGTCCTTGATCATATCTGATTATCAATTATTCTAAATCTACAACAGTAATTCCCGCGCCACCGAACTGCACATGCTCGTCGCGGAAGGACTTGACGCCACTGACGGTGTGCAGGTACTCGCGGATGGCAACTTTCAAGGCCCCGGTTCCGGTTCCATGCAGGATGCGCACACGCTGTGCACTGAACTGGATGGCATCGTCGATGAAATAGGTGATAGCCTGCAAGGCCTCGTCGGCCCTCATGCCACGCACGTCGATGTCGGGCTTGAAATTCAACTGGCGGGAGCGTATCTCGTCGGTAGTGCTGCGGCTGAGCGACTCGGTCTTGGGCGTCTTCTCCTTGCGCATGGTGCGCTCCACCTTGTCGGCCTCGATGCGCGTCTTGATGTTGCCGAAGGCTACTAGGGCATATTTCTCGTCGATGCTGATGAGCGTGCCCACGGTGGTCGTTCCCTTGAGCACCACGTTGTCACCGGCCTGCAGAGGCCGGTCACGGGTGATGGCCTTGGGGGTGGTTTTCTTCTTGGTGGGCTTGCGGTGGGCCTTGTCCTTGGGCGTGAGTTCCTTGAGGCGCTCGGGGGCAACAGGTTCCTCGGCATTGAGGCGCTGCTTGAACTCGTCGAGTTGGCGGCGCAGTTCCTTGGTGCGCTCTTTCTCGGCCTGCTCGCGGCGAATTTCCTTGATGGTGCGTTCAATCTGGGCATTGCTGCCTTGCAGGATTTCTTGAGCCTCGGCACGGGCGTCATGGATGATCTGGCGGTGTTCTGCCCTGATGTTTTCCAGTCGCTCGTCATAGTCGGCTATCATCTGGTCAAGCCGTTTCTCCTTTGTCCTCACATCCTGTCGCTTGTTCTCCCAGTAGCGGCGGTCGCGCACGATGTCGAGCAGGTACTTGTCCATATTGATGTAGTCGCTGCCAACAATTTCGCTAGCCTTGTCGATCACCTGCTGGGGCAGTCCCGTCTTGCGTGCGATCTCGATGGCAAACGAACTGCCGGGATAGCCTATCGACAACTGGAACAGCGGCTGCATGCGCTGGCGGTCATAGAGCATCGCCCCGTTGATGACGCCATCGGTCTCGTCGGCAAAGTGCTTGAGGTTCTGATAGTGGGTCGTGACCACGCCCATCACCTGATGGTTGTTGAGTTGCTCGAGAATGGACTGCGCTATGGCACCGCCAATCTGGGGCTCGGTGCCGCTACCCATCTCGTCGATGAGTATCAGCGTCTCCTTGCCGCCCTTGGAGAGGAACAGTTTCATGTTCTGCAGGTGGCTGCTGTAGGTACTCAGGTCGTTCTCGATGCTCTGCTGGTCGCCGATGTCGATGAAAATATCCCTGAAGATGCCCATGTGGGAATTATCCCGCAAGGTCGGCAGCAAGCCGCACTGCATCATGTATTGCACGACTCCCACGGTCTTGAGACACACCGACTTGCCGCCGGCATTAGGCCCTGATATCACCAGGATGCGGTCCTGCTTGTTGAGGTTGATGTTCAACGGCACGACTTCCTTGCCCTGGCTGCGCAACGAGAGCATCAGTGCCGGATGAATGGCAGTGTACCACTCGATGACCGGTTTACGGTCGATGTGGCACATCTGGGCGCCCACATCCTTGGCAAACAAGGCCTTGGCGCGAATGAAGTCCAATTGACCCAGCGTGTCGAGCACGCCCTCGAGTTCGGCCAGATGAGGCCGCACCTGGTCGGTCACGGCAGTGAGGATGCGGATGATCTCACGGGCAATCTCGGCCTCGGTCTCGCGGATGCGGTTGTTGGCCTCAACGATGGCCTCGGGCTCGATAAACACGGTCTTGCCCGTGGCGCTCTCATCGTGGACGATGCCACGCAGGCGGCGCTTGTTCATGGCACTCACGGGAAGCACCAGCCTGCCATCGCGCAGCGAGGGCTGCACGTCGCCCTCGAGGATGCCGTCCTGCTTTCCCTGGGCAATGATGCGGCGCAGGGTGCCGTTGATGCTACCGGTGACGCGGGCAATGGTCGTGCGCAACTGCTGCAACTCGGGCGAGGCTGTATCCTTGATGTTGCCGGCCTTGTCGAGAACATGACCGATGGCGGCGCTGAGTTCAGGAAAAGCCTGCATGCCGCTGGTCAGTTCACGCAGCCGCGGATAGGGCGATTGCCCCTCACCGTCGGCCATAAAGAAGCGGACAACCTGGCTGACCGTCACCAGCAGGCGCTGCAGGTCAAAAAGGTGCTCGGCCGACAGGAAGGTGCCAGGCGTTGACACCTCCTTCAACACGACACGCAAGTCAAAGTAGTAACTCAACGGGAACTCCTTGCCGGTCTGCAGGATGGACAGGAATTCATGTGTCTCTTCCAGCCAGCGTATTACCTCATCACGACGGGTCGAGAAGTGAAGGCGGGGTACATTGGCGGCGCCCAGGGCGCTCACGCAGTGACGCTCCAGTTCACGCCTCACAGCATCAAAGCCAATCTTAGTCTCAAAAGTTGAGGGATAAATCATAGCACAAAAGTAGTCATTTTTCTTCATTCGGCGAAATTATTGTATATTTGCGGCAACAATCGGGAGAAATCCCGTTTTTATCATCAATCAAATCTTATCTATCTGATCTAGGGAAAAACGTTGCCCCAGGGAAGTGCAAACCACAACCCTGGGGCACTTTTTTCATTTTACTGCAATAAAACCATCGTTTTTCAAAAAAAATGAGTACATTTGCAAGTTATATAAACCGAAAAGTAATTAACCTACATTAATAATAACTAACTCAACAAGTATGAAAAAATTATTTTTAGCATTACTCGCTTCGGCCATCGCTATCAACGTCATGGCCGATGACAAGGTTGTCGTTCCCGACAGCACCGGTTTCAAGTTCACCGACACCAAGGTTATCCGTCACACCCCAGTCAAGGACCAGAACAAGTCCGGAACGTGCTGGTGCTACTCGACCAACTCCTTCTTTGAGAACGAGATCCTGCGCAAGAGCGGCAAGGAGGTTCACCTGAGCGAGGGCTTCGTTGTCAACCACTGCTACTATGACAAGGCCATCAAGTACATCCGCATGGATGGCGAGATCAACTTTGCCGAGGGTGGCGCAGCCGAGGACGTTCCCTACGTATGGCGCAACTACGGTATGGTCCCCAACGAGGTTTATACCGGCATGACCTATGGTGACAAGAAGTTTGACACCAGCGAACTGACCGCCCTGCTGAGCGGCTATGTTGGCACCATCAACAAGCGCAGCCTCAAGAAACTGACTCCCGCATGGAAGGACGGTTTGCAGGCTATTCTCGACAGTTACATGGGCAAGATGCCCGAGTCCTTCGTCTATGAGGGCAAGACCTACACCCCCCAGACTTGGGCTGCCAG
Organism: uncultured Porphyromonadaceae bacterium; assembly: GCA_946414395.1. GTDB lineage: Bacteria > Bacteroidota > Bacteroidia > Bacteroidales > Muribaculaceae > Sodaliphilus. The sequence goes on from CAMKOE010000018.1 coordinate 20,528, forward strand.
CCTGGGTATCAACCTTGACGATTATGTGCCCATCTGCTCGTTCAACCACCACCCCTACTACCAGCCCTTCATCCTCGAGGTTGCTGACAACTGGCTGTGGTCAAGTTACCAGAATGTGCCCATCGACGAACTCATGGAGATCGCCAACTATGCCATCGACAACGGTTACAGCATCGCTTGGGGTGCCGACGTGAGCGAGAAAGGCTTCAAGTGGCGCAATGGTTATGCCATCCTGCCCGTCGAGAAGGAAGTTCCCGATGCTGCCGGCACCGACATGGCCCGCTGGGCTCAGTTGACCGACAAGGATCGTGAGGCCGAACTCTGGGACATCAAGGGCCCGGTTAAGGAGCAGTGGGTGACCCAGGAGGAGCGCCAGGAGATGTTTGACAACAAGCAGACCACCGACGACCACGGCATGGTAATCATGGGCAAGGCCGTTGACCAGGAAGGCAACAAGTACTTCAAGGTGCAGAACAGTTGGGACACCAACCAACTCTATGAAGGCTATTTCTACTGCAGCGAGGCCTTCTTCCGCGCCAAGACCATGAACATCCTGGTCCACAAGGATGCCATCCCCGCCAAGATCGCCAAGAAATTGGGTATCAAGAAGTAAAACAATACAAATTTCAGTTTTAAGTTTTTAGTTTTAAGTTGCGAGTATGATTACTATCGCCTATCCTTTTCGCATGGGCAGGAAGTAACCCAACAAGAACTAAAAACTTAAAACTTTAAAACTTTAAACTCTCAACCTAAACTAAAAAAATGAAAGCATTAAACACCGACAAGGCACCTGCCGCCATTGGCCCTTACAGCCAGGCAATCCGCACCGGAAACCTCGTATTCGTTTCTGGCCAACTGCCCATCATTCCCGAGACTGGCGCTTTCCCCGAGGGAGGCGTACAGGAGCAGACTCACCAGAGCCTTAAGAACGCTCGCGCGATTCTCCAGAGCGAGGGTCTAGACCTCAATAATGTCGTTAAGACCACTGTCTTCCTGAGCGACATCGCCAACTTTGGCCCGATGAATGAGGTTTACGCCGAGTACTTCACCGCTCCCTACCCTGCCCGTTGCGCATTTGCAGTCAAGGACCTACCCAAGGGCGCCCTCGTCGAGATCGAACTTATCGCCGAAGCCCAATAAGGCAACGGACGCCAACCCAAGTCAGAGACGCGACATCCCGTTTTGAAAACGGGTGCCGCGTCTCCACTTTTCTGGCCATACGCATCGGCCTCATGTGCAATTATCTGTCATGTTTAACTCTGTTCTGAATAATAATTGCTATCTTTGCAGCCCAAAATCAGGTTTAACAATCAAATAAGGTAAAAAATTTCTACTTATGGCAAAGAAAGCATTATTGATGATACTGGATGGCTGGGGCGAGGGTCCCAAGGGTCACAGCAACGCGATTTTCAGCACACCGACACCCTACTTGGACTTCCTGCGCGCCGCCTATCCCCACAGCACATTGAAGGCCTGCGGTGAAGACGTGGGTCTGCCCGACGGACAGATGGGCAATAGCGAGGTGGGTCACCTGAACATCGGTGGTGGCCGTGTCGTGTATCAGGACTTGGTGAAAATCAACAAGAGCATCCAGGACAAATCCATCCTGAAGAATCCCGAAATCATTAACGCCTACACCTATGCTAAAAAAAACGGCAAGTCGCTCCACATCATGGGTCTGACAAGCACCGGTGGCGTTCACAGTTCACAGGAGCACCTGATGGCACTGTGTGACATCGCCAAGGAGTATGGCCTGGAGAAGGTGTATGTGCACTGTTTCATGGACGGGCGTGACACCGATCCCGAGAGCGGAAAGGGATTTGTTGGTACCGTTGTCGAGCACTGCAAGCAGAGCGCCGGCACTGTGGCAACCGTCATCGGCCGCTACTATGCGATGGACCGCAACAACAACTGGGACCGCATCAAGGTGGCCTATGACATGCTCACCGCTGGCGAGGGCAAGAAGAGCGATGACATGGTCAAGGCCATTGAGCAATCCTATGATGAAGGCGTGACCGACGAGTTCATCAAGCCCATCGTCAACTCGACTGTTGACGGCCGCATCCAGGAGGGTGACGTGGTGATTTTCTTCAACTTCCGCAACGACCGTGCCAAGCAGATTACCATTGCCTTGACCCAGAAGGACATACCCGAGGAGGGCATGAAGGTCATCCCGGGGCTGCAGTACTACTGCATGACACCCTATGACCCGACGTTCAAGGACATGCACATCCTGTTCCCCAAGCAGAATGTGGACAACACATTATCGGAGTACCTGGCAAGTCAGGGCAAGCGTCAATTGCACATCGCCGAGACCGAGAAGTATGCCCATGTGACCTTCTTCTTCAGCGGCGGCAGGGAGCAGCCATTTGAGAACGAGGATCGTATCCTGGTACCATCGCCCGACGTTGCCACCTATGATCTCAAGCCCGAAATGAGCGCCTATGAGGTGCGCGACAAACTCGTCGCCGCCATCCGCGAGGACAAGTATGACTTTATCGTGGTGAACTATGCCAACGGCGACATGGTGGGCCACACTGGCGTGTATGACGCCATCACCCAGGCGGTAAAGGCTGTTGACCGCTGTGTTCACGACACCGTCGAAGCCGCCCGTGCCACTGGCTATGAAGTCATCATCATCGCCGACCACGGCAATGCCGACCATGCCATCAACAGCGACGGGACCCCCAATACGGCCCACTCGCTCAACCCGGTGCCCATCATCTATGTGACCGAGAATCCCGAATTGATCATCAACACCGGGCGCCTGGCCGACGTGGCTCCGTCAATCCTGCAGATCATGGGCCTGCCGCAGCCTGCCGAGATGACCGGCCACGGACTTATCGACGTGACCAAGTAGAGGCATCGGCCACGAGACATAACTGTCAAGGAAAAAGAGCAATCAGTCTGAAGTCATAGCGACTATCAGGCTGATTGCTTCATTAATAACGCAGTAAATCGGATAATTGTGCTATTGTAACATCGCGTCGATCAATGCTGAAATATCACTAATATTAATTAGTCCATCCATGTTATAATCAGCAGCCAGTTTATTGAAATATTGAGTGACGTCGCCACCTGACAAAATATAATCAATCATGAGGGTAACATCAGAGATACTGGTAATACCATCACCATTCACGTCACCAAGGGTATACCCCAGACGGTCAATCACAAGCCTCATGCCTGCCAGAGCGTCAATCTTGCCGTTGGGACCAAACTGGGCAGCATAGGGCCCCTGAGTGAAACTGTCCTTGATGGCCGATTGGGCGAGAATCCCCTTGACGTCCATAACGCTCAAGTCGGGCTTTGCCTGCAGCCACAATGCAATGATGCCTGCAACAGTAGGCGCTGCCATCGATGTGCCAGTCATGACGCCCCACGGGCTGCCATCATCGGTTTTCATGACAGTCATCGTGCTATTGGCCATATAGGTAAAACGGCTGCCCGCCGCAACCACATTCACACCAGGAGCGCAAATTGTGGGCAAGGCCTTGCCAGTCGGGCCCACGCCTTCGGCCTGATAACTCGACACTTTATAGATATCACCTACAGTATAAGACCTGTCATATACCAACCTGCCGTTCAAGAGCGAGTAATAACTGTCACGAGCGGCATAGGCGCCTGCCGAAATAACGGAGTCGTTGACAGCATAGGTGCCAATCGTGCACGAGTCACTAGCGGCAGTATAGAATCCATTCTTCACTTCCCCTTGCATAGTAGTGACAGGAGAACTATAGGAGCCAAAACCCGTGGTAGTCATTGTAATCCATGCATCGATGGTTGCCGTGACATTCTTGCGGGGAGCGATGCTCATGCCCAGGCAATAACGGCTTTTCTTCACTCCACCAGAAACCGTGTAACTTGTACACTTCAGGTTATAGATGTTCAATGACATACTGTACTTGGTGCCGTCGCTGGAAGTCTTGGTATAGGTCTTAATGTATCCGCTACTACTGAAGGAAGGATCAATAACATAGTAGTCCTTGATCAGATCCAAGTCAAGTGTCACACTTCCCGTCAGGGAATCGGACTCCCAAACAATCTGCCCTGTCTGCTGATCAAGGATATGGTACTTGTAATAGAAATTGGTCCTGGGCGTTCTTACCCAGATATCACATTGATGGCCCTTGAAAAAGTAGGTCGAGTCATTGGAGTTCGACGTGAAGGCAGTAAAGCGCAGATTCATGGGGTCGGCTTGAGTGGCATCCTTGTGGGCATAGAAAGGCATTCTGCCATTATTACCAGCCGCAATGACAAAGATGCGTCCCTTGCCAACGACCTGTGAAATTGCCCTGGACAAGTAATCCTTGCCATCGTGCTGGCCGGCGGCAGTGCTCACACTGAGGCTCATCACGCAAGGCTTGCCGACACTGTCGGCATAAGCATCGATATAGCGGACACAGTTGGCAACCTCGACGACCGACAATGCACCGCTCAATTCCCCAACAGCACACATCACAATATCGGCACCAGGCGCCATGCCGCCAATGCCGTTCACATGGGAACCGGCTGCGATGCTTGTCGTGTGAGTCCCGTGAGTGCTACTGGTCTTATCGGTAACCATGTCGTAAATCTCATCACCCATGAACACCGATCCCGGCAGCCTGACAGTCTTGTTGTACTTGACGGGATGGCCAGTCGTGAGATTGGTATCATATATCCTGACGATGCGGGTTCGGGTCGTGTCATCATTGCGCATGAAAGCCCGATGCTGATAGTCAAAACCCTCATCGATGACACCCACGATCACGCCAGACCCGTCAAATGCCTTGGGAAGGTTGTAATGGTAGCCATCAAGCACTTGATTCACATTAGTGACGCTCATGGTGCTATCGGTACACAACTGAACCTTCTGGCTGATCTCGACATCGGTCACTCCACGCATGATTGATACTCGCTCGAGACGATTAATCGGTATCCTTGCCGTCACAAAGCCATCAAAGACACTGTTGACCTGAACTCCGGCGCGCTGGAGGTCATCAATAACGCTATTGTCGCTAATGGCAACAAATGCATCCACTACCTCAACGCCATCGACCATACGGGTCGGGAAAAACCGCGAACAAGGGTCGTCCACCATTACCCTTGAACCCAAATGTGATGAGCGCTCACGCTCATCAAGGAATTGCTGAACTGTAACCGGCAGCAAGCGCTGTGCCATCGCGCTGGAAACCGACACGAGCATAATTGCCAGGGTTACGATGTAAATACTTCTTCTCATTTATATCATGTAATTATCATTCGAAATTAAAATCTGTCTCAAATCACTAATGTGCAAAACCATGAGATAAGCCATTAAGGCCACGGCTCATTTCCCAACAAAATATCGATCATCATTGTCACATCAGTGATATTAACCACGCTATCGTGATTCATGTCAGCAGCAAGCAAGGACTGTTCGTCGAGTTGCACATTTCCGAGGAGATAATCAATGGTGGTAGTCACATCAGAGATGTTAAACACGCCATCACCGTTGACATCGCCGAGCATGAATTCAGGTTCGGTTATGCCCAATAGATATCTGATTCCCGCCATGGCGTCAATCTTGCCATTAGGACCAAAATGAGGATTACCGGTAAATGAATCTTTAATAGCGGTCTCTTCAATCACTTTCTTCACGCCGCTGGGCGAGAGGTTGGGATTAACCTGCAACCATTGTGCGATAATGCCCGCAACAGTCGGTGCGGCCATCGAAGTTCCCGTCATCGCCCCCCAGAGGTTGCCATCGTCAGTCCTCATGACGAGAGGGACAAAACGAGACGGTGAGTTAAAATAAGAATAACGACTGACCGAGGAAGTGACACCTACCGCTGGAGCAGTGACTGTGGGTAATGCTTTCCCCGTAGGTCCATATCCTTGAGCCTGATAACTGGAAACACTATAACAACTGCCCACTACTAGAGTAGTATCAGTTATCACACCATTATTATTCAAGGAATAATAGTTATTCCTGGCTATGTATCCACCAGCAGAGATAACAGAGTCATTCACTGCATAGGTCCCAATAGTGCAATCAGTCGTAGGTATAGCGTAAAAGTCATTAACCGCCTGATAAGCGGGTTCACCATCATCGCCAACACCATTTTCCAGATAGACTGGAGATGTGTCCAGATGGAAATTTGCTCTACTTGTACAGATCCATGAGTCAACATAACAACTATTCACGTTGCTTGGAGGATAGATGGAGAAGCCTATCTGATAACGGCTAACAATAGTTCCATTTACTATCTTGTAAGATTTGCACCTCAGGTTATGAAGATAAGACTTTAACTCTTGCTTCATCGTGCTTACGTTAAGGAGATAGTTCACAAAAATGTATGCAACAGAGTCATAGTCAGTTGCCGGTTCATAATAATCTTTTATTTCATCGTAGTTACAGTAACCATTTCCACTTGTAAACATTTGAGATTTCCACACTATCTGCCTTGTTTCTTTATCCAGTATATGGAACTGAATTGCCGGTTTGACATTTCTTGAACGGAACCAGGTACTAAACCATAAATCTTTATAGTAATAGGTAAAATCAAACTCTGCTCCTGGCTGGAATAATTCGAGCGCCACATTTAGAGGCTTTTCCATTGTAACTTCACCACTGACGTGACCCGCACTGCCATACATATTCAAAGCGGTGTTGCCTGCCGCTATGACGAAGATGCGGCCTGGGCCTACGCTTTGGGCAATCGCTTTGGAGAGGCGGTCATTTCCATCATGGGGACCGTGATAAGTACTGATGCTCAGGCTGATGACGCACGGCTTCCCAACACTGTCGGCATAAGAATAGATGTATTTGATGCAATTTGCAATTTCAACTTCTGAAATACCATAGTTGATGGACGGTGCTACACACATGACTATATCGGCGCCAGGAGCCATACCACCATAACCGTTCACATGCATTCCTGCTGCGATTCCTGCAGTGTGGGTGCCATGAGGATTACCACCGTACCGGTCATCTGAGGTCAAGGTGTCGATCTGCTCGTCCATGAAAACCGAGCCCGGCAAGGCCGACGAATCAATAATGGCGGGATGACCTGTCGCGTTGCTGGGATCATATACCCTCACAATGCGGCGCTGTGTGGTATCTTGAGCATTTCTAAAGGCAATGTGCTGGTAATCAAATCCATTATCAATGATACCGACAATGACGCCGCTTCCGTCATAGGCTTGAGGCAGGCCAAACTCAGTACCGCGCAGGACTTGACCGGCATGAGTGACGCTCAACGTGCTGTCGGTACCCAGTTGCACGAGTTGGCTGAGGTCATAACCAAGCACTCCAGGAATCTGAGTTAACATTGGCAAGCGATTAACCGGAACCATGGCCGTGACAAACCCGTCAAACACACAGTTGACTATCACTCCATGAGATTTCAGACTTGAAATGGCGCTCTCATCCTTGATGTCAATAAAGGCTTCTGCCATTTCGACACCGTTAATCATGCGTGGCGGCGCATACATCGAATTGATGAATGACGCACCCCTGGGCGAAATGCCGGCAATCGGGCCAGCAGGAGTAAAACCACCCTTTAACACCTGGGATGACCATGAGGGAACGACACCATGCAACTGGCCGAAACATACCGTCAAGGTCGTGATCGTAAACAAAGCAATAACAAGGCGTTTCATACTTAACTAGATAATGTTTCTGCAAAATTATAAAAACTATTCCACATGAGCCCTAACCTCCTTGAAGCAATCACGCTCCTAGGATATAATCAATTAATAACGTGATATCAGTGATATTGATCACATGGTCAGAATTCATGTCAGAATTCACCTCATTAATCAGGATTGCACCGTTATTCAAGACATAATCAATCAGGAGGGTAACATCCGAGATATTAACCACACCGTCGTCATTCACATCACCATAGAGTGGCGTCACCTGTGGTTCCTCAATCTTTTCCACCTTAAAGGTAAGGTCGTCCACATTGAACGAGAACAGGTAGTCGCTGCCATCTCCAGTGAAATAATAAGAATAGTTGTTATTCCTCTTGGCTGTCGTGTAGGTGTTGCCCGCTGATATCGTCACGGTAGCCGACGGTCCATAGCGATAATTTGCATTAAAGGCAGTCCAGTCGTTGTTCCACTGCTCGGGACTTCCGTCGGCAAAAACGAAGTAGATGGGGGCTGCTATCGTCAATGTATCAACGTAATTGCCATCGCCCATGTTTTTCATCTTGCCCAAGGGCTGTTCAAGGCTCCAAGTGCCTTCACCGCCAACGATGTATATCTCCACACTATCGCTTGGCTCGTCACCACTGCCATCGAGGAAAGCAGGCACCTCAAACAACGCGTCCATGACCTGGCCCGTCGCGTTGTCCCACCATCCGCAATTATACCAGTCGGTAGTAACGCTGTTGGTATAATTGATTCCGTACTCGTTGGCTTCGGGGAACCACCAGTACAAGCCGTTCACGTTGTCATGGCCATTGAGCAGTGCCACAAGTTGCTGGGCAAAAGCCTTCTGGCCTGCCTCGGTAGCGGGCCAAGTGGATTGCAGGTCATAGGAAGCCCCCGACGGGTAATAGGCATGGGGGTAACCGGTCTCAACAATCTGAATCTTCTTGGACGGGTGGGATGATTCAAGCGTCGTCAACAGATTGTCCAGAACGCTCAAGTCGCCATGCCAGTAGGGATAGTAACTCAGGCCAATGATGTCATAATCGGTCGTATAACCCTTCAGTGTCTCATAGAAAGCAATCACATTGCTTGCACGGCCCATCTCGGTGTGAATCACGATTTCAGAGTCAGGACAAACCTCACGACATGCCTTGATGCCCTGCTTGAGGTAGTTGGCAAATGTCGAGAATGTACCCGTTCCATAGTTGGCACCTGAGGGGTAACAATGACCCGTGGGCCACATCATGCCATAGGTCACCTCGTTGCCGACCTGGATGAAGTCAGGCCGTGCTCCGGCATCAATCATCGCGTTTAAAACACGCTTGGTGTAACTGTACACACTATCGGCCAGGGCGCTCGTCACAGTCCAGGAGGCCGGCGTGGAATGCTGTCCAGGGTCGGTCCAGGTGTCGCTGTAGTGAATATCCAGCAGCAGATGGAAGCCAGCGGACTTGATGCGCTGCCCGAGGGCCAACACATAAGGCAAATCCTGGCAAACTCCTTCACCCTGATCCTCGGCCCCTGCCTTGGATGGATCGACAAACAGGCGAACGCGCATCGCATTCATGCCTGCCGATTCAAGATAATTCAGCATGTTTGTGATTCTGGCACCATTCTCATTATAATAAATGGCACCGTGTTGCTCATACTTGGTCAACAGTGAGATGTCACCTCCCACAAACTTGTTGACGGCATGGGCAGCAATACTACCCACAAACAACAAACAGGTAAAAACTAGGTAATGTCGTATCATGTCGTGTAAAAAAAGGTAGATAAAGTGCAAAAGTAACTAATTATCACCAATATAGCATCACGACATGCCGTTTTTAACAAAAAATGCCCAAAAACGCCAACAATGTATCAGTTCAGCGAATCATCTCAAACTCAACCTCACGCAAAGCCGCTAAGTCGCAGAGCGAGATTGTGGCTGAAATTATTCAGTGATAGTCACTCAACAATGGCAACGGTACAAAAGCGCCTAGGCGTGAAGGACTTTATAAACCAGTTCCTTGAGCAGGGCATATTCGTTCTGCCGTGAGCCGATGCCCTTGATGCGGGTGTCACATTCACGCAAGTAACTGATGATGTTGACCAGCGAACGGGTATTATACATGCGGGTCGCATCCAGGAATTTCCGCGCACGGTATGTGCTGGAAGCACCCGCTAGCGACATGACGGCCTCGGGGGACTTGTCGCGCGATGTCGAAGCAATCAAGGTGCCGGCAAAGAAGGTGAACAACATTGCGATGACCCTGAGCGAAGGATTATTCTTGGGATTGCGTTCAAAATAGTCCACGATGCGGAAGGCCTTGGCCGCATCACGCCTGGCCAGGGCATCTTCCAATTCAAAATTATTATAATCCTTGCTGATGCCCACATTGCGCTCGATGAGCAAGGGCGTGATGTTGTTGTCCTGGGTTAGAATAGCCAACTTGTCCAGTTCGCTGAACTGGCGGCTGATGTCGGTGCCGATGTGATCGGCTAGCATGCTGGTGGCCTTGCTGTCTATACTGCAACCCAGCGAGTTGGCATAACTGACTATCATCGATTCCAGGTCGCGGCCCTCGCGCACCTTGTTGGACGAGAACACCACCCCGCTCTTGGCAGCCTTGAGCGCATCGGTGAACGGTTTGCTCTTGAGCGCACCGCCCTTGTGACAGATGACGAGGATGGTTGATGGCAGCGGTTTCTCGGCATAGGAGGCAAACAGGTCCAGGTCATTCTTGTGCCCAGGCTGCTTGGCAATGAGTTGAGCCTCGCGCACGACCACCACCTTGTACTGGGAGAAAGCCGGGTACTGCTGGCAGGCACTGATGACTTCTCGCACGTTGGCCGTGTTGCCATAGTATAGCGACAGATTGAAATCACGCTGATCCTCGGTCAACGCGGTGTCAATAATCATCTGTTGCAGGCGGTCGATAAAGTAGGGTTCCTCGCCCTGCAGGACATAGATATTCCTGAACGTACCGCCCTTAATCTCCTTACTCAGTGAAGTAAAGGTAACCGTTTCTCGTTTTACTGCCATCTTGCCATTAGTTTTTCTTTCTGCAAAAGTAATAAAAAACTTTAGACTATCAATTTCTATCTCCAGTTTAGCGAATTAATGTGAAGTATAGAACTCGGTGATGCGGGAAATGGCGCGTGAGCAGACGGGGCAGAAGTGTGCGACCTCGTTGATCTTCATGCGGCACTCCTGGGCGGGACGGTAAACGCCCTTGGACTGGTATCCCCCACCCTCAAACACGCCCACGCGCTGGGTGGCGGCATCGAGCAGCCGCTGCTCTTTCTCGGTGGTGATCTTGCGGTAATTGGGCACCTTGGGGTCGGCAGGCGTGGGGACTGGGGTCCCCTTGGGCATCATGTCGGCCCACTTGCTCTGGAAGTCGACCAGTGTGGTGAGATTGGGCTCCCAGGGCTCGGTGTCGCCGGGATACATCGACTCATAGCCGTCGTCATAGAAATATTCATCACCCAGGCCGGCATAGGCATGACCGAACTCATGCACCAGCACCTGGTGGAAGGTGGGATGGTCGCTGGTAGTGACCGTCAACTGGTTATAGATGCCGCCACCGCCATAGGTGTCGCTGTTGACCAGCACGATGATGTGTTCAAAGGGGACACTGGCCAGCACGTCATAGAGGCGATGGATGTCCTGGGTCATCAGGTAGCGGTCGCTGTAGAAGGTGTCGTAGTGGGTGCCCACCGGAGTACTGCTCCAGCGGCCCAGGTGCGGCACGCTGGGGCCACTGGTGAGGGACTCGGCAGCCACGGCGACGACATTGAAGCGGTCCTTGAGCGAGGTGAACGGCTCATGGGCAAACAGGGCATCGACCACGCGCTGGCAATCGGTGTAAAACTTGCCCATCTGGGCGCGGGTATAGCCCTCGGCAACGATGGCCAGGTCGATGCACTCGGTGATGTCGGGCTGGCCGCCCACGGGGCCCTCGGTGGGTGTGTAATCCCGCTGGCCGGGCTGATCGGCCGCTTTCTCGCTGGCGGGCAGGGTTTTGCCTTTCCAGATGTAATGGTATGGGATGCCGTTGTCGCCCAACTGGCGGATGAGGATGTCGCTGGGATCGATGGTGTGGGTCATCGACCCGACGACCTTGCCGTGAAAGTCGGTCAGCGACACGGTGATGTCAACGGGTTGCTTGGGCATGGGCACGTTATAACTGGCGGCAAAGGCCTTATTGACCCTTGTGGCCTCCTCGGTAGCCTGCCACTCCTGGAAGAGCGTCGAGAAGGTGTGCACAAACAGCGTCTGCCCCGTGGCATGGTCACGCACCGTCAACTGGCCGTTGCCCTTGAGCGGCACATCGGCCAGGCGGCTCTTGCGCCCCGCCCAACGGGTGGTGGTAAACGCCTGCTCGAAGTAGATCTGCTGGTCGCGGTTGTTGCCCGCAAACACATAGTCCAGACGCAACGTGCGGTCCACAAAGAAGTCCTCAAACTGCTGAGCCACTGCCGCCATCGACACGAGCACGGCGGCGATTGTCAAAATCATCTTTTTCATAGTCATCGCATTATCATTAGAGGCACAAATATACATCATTTTCCGCATTGGTCGAGTCCTCCCATGCGAAAATTATGTATAATTATTGTCCGAGTAAAGCCCCGCTTGGGGCGATCAGGGTTTAGGCAGGGGTAAAACGAGGCAAAGCCGAGTGGAACCCCTGTGCAACGTGGATATCACCATAATCTAGTCCCCGATGGGGGCGGCAGGATTATTGATGCCGCGCAACAGGGATTTTGAGAAGTTTTTTGTAATCATGTGGTAAAAGTTTTTTTGAATATAATCGTTAAACATTAAGTCTGCTAGTAATCTCTCATCGTTAAAAAAAGATAATACCTGTTATTTAGCAACGGCAAATATACGGCATTTTCAGGATAAAACCGTAATTTTGTACAAAAAGAAATGATTGACAGGCGATGGTGGAATTGAATTTACCGGCATTTGACTTCAAGGTGAAGAAGCGTGAGGATGGCTCGTCGTGGGTCATCTGGGACCGCCTGCGCGACCGCTGGGTGGCATTGACGCCCGAGGAGTGGGTGCGGCAGCACTTTGTCGAGTGGCTCATCGCCGACAAGGGCTTCCCCGCCGCGCTCATGGGCAACGAGGTGTCGCTGACCCAAAACGGCATCGCCCGCCGCTGTGACACCGTCGTGGCCGACCACACGGGCAGTCCGCTGGTCATCGTGGAGTACAAGGCGCCGAGCATCCAGGTCACCCAGAAGACCTTTGACCAGATTGTGCGCTACAACATGGTGCTCAGGGCCCGCTACCTGATCGTGAGCAACGGCTTGACGCACTACTGCTGCCAGATCGACTATGACAAAAACACCTACCGTTTCCTGGAACAGATTCCCAACTACAACGACCTGTAACGACAACTTTTTTTAAAAGGAAAACAATTTTTTTTGACTGTAACGACAACGCGATAAAAGGAAGACAATAAATACAATAATGACAATTATTTTATTCTTCCATTAATGGAAGATTATTTTGTATTTCTTGTATTTCTTGTTTTCCCCCATCCTAGTTTTTTTGTTTTGTCATTAATTGAGGATTTATTTTTGTATTTCTTGTATTTCTTGTTTTCCCACTTCTTTGTTTTGCTTTTTGGGTTTTATACAGTGGTTTCATCGTCTTGATTTGCAAAAAAAGTTGTATTTTTGTGACCATGAATGAGGATTACCTGGATAAACTGAATGACCAGCAGCGGGCCGCAGTCGAGTACTGTGACGGGCCCCAACTGGTGATTGCTGGTGCCGGATCGGGCAAGACGCGCGTGCTGACCTACAAAATCGTTCACCTGCTGCGTCAGGGCTACGAGCCGTGGCGCATCATGGCCCTCACGTTCACCAACAAGGCCGCCCGCGAGATGCGCGAGCGCATCGAGCCGCTGGCAGGCCCCGACGTGGCGGCCCAACTGTGGATGGGTACATTCCACTCCATCTTCTCGCGCCTGCTGCGCCGCAACGCCGAGCGCATCGGCTTCGCGCCCGACTTCACCATCTATGACCAGAGCGACTCCCGCTCGCTCATCAAACTCATCGTCAAGGACATGGGACTGGACGACAAGGTCTATAAGCCCGCAACGATCCAGAACCAGATCAGCAATGCCAAGAATGCCCTCGTCACGCCCGAGGACTATGCCCGCAACCAGAGCCTGATAGACGCCGACCGCGACGCCCAGCGCCCCGAGACCGTCAACATCTACAAGGCCTACTGGAACCGTTGCCGCATCGCCGGGGCGATGGACTTTGACGACCTGCTGCTGTACACCAACATCCTGCTGCGCGACCATGAGGACGTGCGGGAGAGGTACCAGGAGTTCTTCCGCTACATCCTCGTTGACGAGTATCAGGACACCAATTTCTCGCAGCACCTGATCGTGCACCAGTTGAGCCAGAAGTATAACCAGTTGTGCGTGGTCGGCGACGATGCCCAGAGCATCTACAGTTTCAGGGGGGCCAACATCGACAACATCCTGAGGCTGCAACGCTTCTACCCCGACATCAAGACCTTCAAACTCGAGCGCAATTACCGCTCGACCCAGACCATCACCGACGCGGCCAACAGCCTGATCGAGAAGAACAAGGGACAGATCGCCAAGCACCTGTTCAGCAAGAACCAGGTGGGCGAGCGCATCCCGGTCATCCAGTGCTTCAGCGACTATGAGGAGGCCTATGTGGTCGCCAACCAGATTGCAGCCCTCAAGGCCCGCCAGGGCGACAGTTATGAGGACTATGCGATCCTTTACCGCACCAACGCGCAGTCACGCCTGCTCGAGGAGGCCCTGAGCAACGGTGGCCGCCGCGACAAGCACGGGAACATGCGCAGTGCCATCCCCTACCGCATCTATGGCGGCTTGTCCTTCTATCAGCGCAAGGAAGTGAAAGACGCCATCTGCTACTTCAGGCTGGTTATCAACCCCCATGATGACGAGGCGTTGAGGCGTGTCATCAATTATCCGGCCCGCGGCATCGGCGACACCACCGTCGGTAAAATCACCCACTGTGCAACCGAGAGCGGCGTGAGCGCCTGGCAGGTGATCAATGATCCCGCAAAACACGGGCTGAACGTAAACCGAGGCACGCTGGCTAAACTTCAATCGTTCATCACATTGATTCAAGGGCTCATCGACCTCAATCAGGAAGGTGCCGACGCCCTGACCGTTGCCCAAGAGACCATCCGCCAGACCAAGATCAAGAGTGTGCTCATGGGCGATAACGCGCCCGAGAACATCAGCCGCATCGAGAATCTGGACGAGTTGATGAACGCCGTGAGCGATTACCAGCAGAGCAAGGAGGAGAGCGGTGACGACCATTGCCAAATCGGAGATTTCCTGGCCGAGACCTCACTGCTCACCGACCAGGACATGAACGACCCCGACGGCGAGAAGGTCACGCTCATGACCGTGCATGCCGCCAAGGGTCTGGAATTCCGCAATGTCATCATCGTCGGCGTCGAGGAGGACCTGTTTCCCAGCGCGATGAGTATGGACTCGCTTTACCAGATTGAAGAGGAAAGGCGCCTGCTCTATGTCGCCATCACCCGCGCCGAGGTGAATTGCGTCATCACCTATGCGACATCGAGATATCATAACGGCCAGACCAAGACTTGCGTGATGAGCCGTTTCCTGCGGGATATTGATCCCGATTACCTGATGATGGGCAGCACCAATTCGGCCCCCGTGCCGCCGCGCAAACGCAGCCGATGGGACGATGACGACCTGGACGAGATGCGTCACCGCTGGAACGATGCCCCACGTCGCCGAGACGTCGCCACTCCATCCCGTCCGGCTCCAAAGCCCTTGTCAAGGGCGAGGTCGAGCGCCCCTACCCCACCACCCCCGCCGCCATCGCCAGCAGCAGGCCCGTCAACCGGCAATTTCACTATCCACAGTGCCAGTGAGTTGAGCGTCGGTTGCGAAATACTGCATCAGCGCTTCGGCCACGGAACGGTGACGTCGATCGACACCAGCGGCAGCGACGCCAAGATTGACGCCGTCTTCAATGACGGTCAAACGCGCAAACTGCTGCTTAAATTCGCTAAATTTGAAATCCTATAAAGTCATGGAAGAGTACAAGACACCCTATTATATCGTGTATGAGGAAAAGTTGCGCCGCAATATCGAACTGATCACCGGAGTGGCCCAGCGCACCGGAGTGGATATCATCATGGCCTTCAAGGCCAATGCGCTGTGGCGCACGTTTGACGTGTTCAGGGAATACGGCATCGAATCGACCGCCAGTTCGGTCAACGAGATGCTGCTGGCCAATGATGAACTCAAGTGCCGCACCCACACCTATTGCCCTGCCTATACAGACGAGACGATAGACGCCTATATAGCAGGCAGTTCTCACATCACGTTCAACTCCATCGAGCAATACAAGCGCTTTGCCGACAAGGTCAACCAGCACAATGCCGACTGGCCTGGAGAGCAGGTGAGTTGCGGCTTGAGAGTTAACCCCATGTGCTCGGTTATCGAGACTGACATCTACAACCCGTGCTGCCCCGGTTCGCGCTTTGGCGTGCTGGCGAGCGACCTCAAGGAGTTACCCGAGGGCATTGAGGGATTTCACTTCCACGCCCTGTGCGAGAGCACGAGTTTTGACCTGGAAAAGGTGCTGCTGGCGCTCAAGCAGCAGTTCGGCCAGTACTTGCCCCGCCTCAAGTGGCTCAACATGGGCGGTGGCCACTTGATGACCCGCAAGGGGTACAATATCGGCCACCTGGAGCAGGTGCTGGGCGCATTCCAGGGAGCCTACCCCAACCTGCAACTCATCATGGAGCCGGGCAGTGCCTGGTGCTGGCAGACGGGAGACCTGGAGGCCACTGTGGTGGACGTCGTGAGCAACAGCGGCATCAGCACGGCAATCGTCGATGTGTCATTTGCCTGCCACATGCCCGACTGCCTGGAGATGCCCTACAAGCCCAAAATCACGCAGGCCCTGGAAGAAGTGGACCGCACCAAGCCCACCTACCGCATGGGCGGCAACTCGTGCCTGAGCGGAGACTATGTGGGGGACTGGAGTTTTGACAAGCCCCTGCAACGCGGCGACCGCATCACCTTTGAGGACATGAACCATTACACAACCGTCAAGACCAATATGTTCAACGGCATCCAGCACCCGTCAATCCTCTTCAAGCGGCTCGACGGCAGCATCGAGGTGTTGAGGGAGTTTGATTACATTGACTACAAGTCACGCATGAGTTAAATGACGATACCCATATCTAACAAATGCAGCCATCCCGCGATGACTGCATTTGTTATATTACCGACAATTGTCCAGAGCGGTTATCTTCCCGAGCGGGCGATACCGAAGCCTACCAGACGGTCATAACGCTCACCCATGGGATGGTAATAGGCCATGACGAGGTACTCGTTGATCGTCTCATAGTGGTCGCCCTCGATGCGCGAGGTCTGGCCCACAGTGGAGCCGTCAGGCACCCAGAGGTACATGTAATTGTAAGCACCCTGCTTGAGCAAGATGTCGGCAGTATAACATCCGGTGCTGGTGTCATATTTCATCATCGTCTGGGATGCGGGATAGCCCTCGGTGAACTCACCATAGAGCCACACGTTGCCACCATTGAGTTTGCCCATCGTGTTGAGGGTGAAATGGGTAATCATGTAGTCGGCACGCACGGCACTCTCGCCACGAACCTCGGCATTGCGTATCGTGAAACGCCCGAACTGCGTCTGGTCATACAGATACTGCTTCTCATTGCGCGGCTCATCCACCATGAGGATGGCATGATTCATGGGCTCGTAATACCTGATGGCCTGCACGCCCATGTTGATGCTGTGGGCACTGACGGTCTCAAAACGCCTGAACTCATTACCAGCCGGGAAAATCAAGTCCCGATTGTGGCTGAAATTCAGATAGTCCATTCCTGCCATCGTGGGGCGCCTCACGGTCACGGCATTGTCCAGGCGTGAGTTCTGGATAACGACACAGGTCAACTCGGTGAAAGGATCCCTGATCTGGTTGGTCCTGTATCTCACATCAAATGACACCTGCTGGAAGCGGTTGTTGGACTCAATATCGGTCCTGGAAGTGACCTCGGGATAGACACCCACTTTTCCTTCACACAGCGAGAACCGGGTCTGGAAAAGTATATCATCGGGGTCATCCTCCTCATAGACCGTGAGCAGGTAATTGCCGCTCACCAGCAACTCCATGTCGGGGTTGGGCAAGGCAAACTGATAATTGTAATAGTGGACATAGGTGCCCTCGCTCTGGGCATAATCATCGATGTCGGCATAGTTAAAGCCTGACACATAATCACTCTCGGACAACTGGGAGGGTTGCCAGTTGGCATTGCAATGCGTCACACTGTAGCGCAGGTAATGCACATCATAGTCCAGGTAATCAAAGTTGACCAGCAAGTGGTCATCACTGTTCATCATGAGCACCGGGGGGAGGTACATATTGCTGGCAAGGCACACCTTGAGGGAGCGCACGTTGCTGTTAAAGATATGCGTCCTGGTGTCCACCTTGTTATGCGCTATTACAGCAACTGCGACCAGCGCACACGACACGAGGCATATTGTTCTGATCCATTTATTCATAGCAAACCGTCTTTTTTATATCATATAAGACTGATTTTCATCCCCTGGGTTTAAACTGCCACCTCACCGCAAGAGCAGATAGACGACATAGGCGACATAGGCCGCAAAGAAGATGACGCCCTCGACACGGTCAAACTTGTCCTTCTTGAAAGTGAGCACCACAACAAAGAGCATGATGGCAGCCAGAAGCATCACCGCATAGTCATAGATGTTGATTCCGACCAGCGTCAACGGTTTGACAGTAGAAGCGGTGCCCAGGATAAACATCAGGTTGAACAGATTACTGCCGATGACATTGCCCAGGGCCAACTGGGGATTTTTCTTGCACGCGGCGATAACAGCCGTGACCAACTCGGGCAGCGAGGTGCCCACAGCAACGATGGTGATGGCGATTACAGCCTCGCTCATGCCCCACGCGCGAGCCAGATTCTTGGCACTGTCGAGAAACAGATTACCGCCATAGATGAGGGCGACCAGAGAGACTGCCGCTATGCCCCACAGGAGCCACGAATTCTTCCCCGTGAGAGACGATGAAGCCTCCTCGTCGGCGTCCTCGAGCGCCTTCTTGGGGTTCTTGCCCTTCTGGACAATTACCCATCCCATGTAGGCGATAAAGCATACCAGCAGCACGACACCGTCGATACGGTTAAGGCTATTCTTGCTGATGCCGGGGACGATAGAGTCGTTGGCAATGAGGGTGACAAAGATTGTCGCCACGATGAGGAAAGGGATGTCGCGATGGCGCTGCAAGCGCTCGATGTCAAACGGGAAAATCATCGCCGTCACACCCAGAATAAGGAAGACGTTAGCAATATTGGAGCCGATAACGTTACCCATGGCGATGTCGCCACTATTGGCCAGCGCCGATGAGACCGAGACAAACAGTTCGGGGGCACTGGTGCCAATACCCACGATAGTGAGTCCGATGATGAAATTGGATATTTTGGCACGCTGTGCAATGGCTACCGAAGAATCCACGAGATAGTTGGCGGCCAACAACAACAAGCCCAGTCCGAGAATCAAAAACAAATAATCCATTACTCTATATCTATTATTCTGATTTTACCTGATGACGTGAAGATGGGACGCAAAATTAGCAATTAATTTGGTGTTGTCCCCACGACAGTCCTAAAATTAACAGAATTGAAACATAACAACAGCGGCCCATATCCACTAAGCGAGGAACCAGGGCCGCCGTGTCATTGTTCATGGTCATGCGCTAGAATCAAACGCCAAGGGCCTCACGCATGGCTATCATGGCATCTTCCAGACCCTCGGGATTGCGTCCACCGGCTTGAGCGAAATGAGGCTGTCCGCCGCCACCGCCCTGGATGCACTTGGCAGCACCGCGCACGATGTCGCCAGCCTTCTTGCCGCTCTTGACAAGGTCCTCGCTGAGCATCACGGTCAGCATGGGCTTGCCCTCGTACTGGGTTGCAGCCAGGAAGGCGGTTGCCTCTTGACACTCGGCCTTGAGAGCGAGGGCAACACCCTTCACGATGTCGGGCACGCGCTCTCCGGTGAGGGTAATCACATGGATGCCGTTCTCCAGTTTGGACTCGGCAATCAGTTGCTTGGCAAGGATGGCGATGCGCTGCTTCTTGAAGTCATCGACCTGCTTCTTGAGGTCGGCATTCTCGGCCAGCGACTTGTGGAGGGCAGCGATGGCATCGGGGGCGTTATTGAGCATCTCCTTGATCTGGCCCAGGGTGTCCTGAACCGTATCCAGCATTTCCTCGACACGGGCGCCGGTAACGGCCTCGATGCGGCGGATGCCGGCGGCGATACTGCTCTCGCTGACGATGCGCACCATGCCGATGTTACCCGTGTTGCACACGTGGGTACCACCGCACAACTCTACCGAATCGCCGTACTTGATCACACGGACGCGGTCACCATATTTCTCGCCAAACAGTGCCATGGCGCCCATCTGGCGCGCCTCGTCGATGGGCATGTCGCGATGTTCCTCACGCGGAATGGCGTTGCGTATCATCTTGTTGGCCAAGTGCTCGACTTGACGGATTTCCTCGGGAGTCACCTTACGGAAGTGTGAGAAGTCAAAACGCAGGGTAATGGGATCGACATAGGAACCCTTCTGCTCGACATGAGTGCCCAGAACCTGGCGCAATGCGGCATGCAACAAGTGGGTAGCGGTGTGGTTGCACTCGGTCGCATGACGGGCATCGGTGTCGATGACGGCATGGAGGGTGGCATTCACATCGCTGGGGAGTTTTGACGTGATGTGCACGGGAAGGTTGTTCTCGCGCTTGGTGTCGGTCACCTCGATCACCTCGTCACCCAGGACAAGCGAGCCGCAGTCACCAACCTGACCACCCATCTCGGCATAGAACGGTGTGCGGTCAAGCACAATCTGGTAGAAGGACTTGTTCTTCTGGGTCACCTTGCGGTAGCGCAGGATGTTCACGTCACACTCGGTGAGGTCATACCCCACAAACTCTGTCACACCGTCCTTGAGTTCCACCCAATCGGTAGCCTCGACTGCAGCGGCATTGCGGGCACGCTGTTTCTGCTTCTGCATCTCGACATTGAATTCCTCCTCGTTGACAGTCATGCCGTTCTCACGCAGGATGAGTTCGGTCAAGTCGAGCGGGAAGCCGAAGGTGTCATAGAGCGTGAAGGCCCCCTTGCCATCGACGATGTTCTTGCCAGCGCCCTTGGTGTCGGCAATGACCTTCTCGATGAGTTTCATGCCCGTCTCCAGGGTGCGCAGGAAGGCATCTTCCTCCTCCTTGGTCACGTGCTTGATCAGGTCGGCCTGGGCCGTAATCTCGGGATAGGCCTCGCCCATGCCCTCGATCAGGGTATCGATGAGGCGATACATGAAGGCCTCCTTGAAGCCCAGGAAGGTGTAGCCATAGCGGACGGCACGGCGCAGGATGCGACGGATGACGTAGCCGGCCTTGGCATTGCTGGGCAACTGTCCATCGGCGATCGAGAATGCGATGGTGCGCACATGGTCGGCCACAACACGCATGGCAATATCCACGTCCTGGTTGTCGCCATACTTCTTGCCGCACATCTCACCCACCTTGCCAATCAAGGGCTGGAACACGTCGGTATCATAGTTGGAAGTCTTGCCCTGCAAGGCCATGCACAAGCGCTCCAGGCCCATGCCGGTGTCAATCACCTTGTTGGGCAGGGGCTCGAGTGATCCATCCACCTTGCGGTTATACTGCATGAACACGAGGTTCCAAATCTCGATGACGAGGGGGTTGTCCTTGTTGACCAGAGTGGCACCGGGCACCTTGGCCTTGTCCTCATCGCTGCGCAGGTCGATGTGTATCTCGCTGCAAGGGCCGCAGGGACCGGTATCGCCCATTTCCCAGAAGTTGTCGTGGCTGTTGCCATTGATGATGTGATCTTTGGGCAGGTGGGCTTCCCAGTATGTTGCAGCCTCGTCGTCGCGGCTCACACCGATGCTATCATCGCCCTCAAAGACCGTTGCATACAGGTTCTTGGGGTCCAATTTATAGACATTGACCAGCAAGTCCCAAGCCCAGTCGATGGCCTCGTGCTTGAAATAGTCGCCAAATGACCAGTTGCCCAGCATCTCAAACATGGTGTGGTGGTAGGTGTCATGGCCCACTTCCTCGAGGTCATTGTGCTTGCCGCTCACGCGCAGGCACTTCTGGGAATCGGCAGCACGGCGCCACTGGGCATCCTTGTTGCCCAGGATGATGTCCTTGAACTGGTTCATGCCAGCATTGGTAAACATGAGAGTAGGATCGTCCTTGATAACCATGGGAGCCGAGGGCACGATGTGATGTCCATGCTCCTCAAAGTAACGCTTGAACGTCTCGCGAATTTGTTTTGCAGTCTGCATAATATGTTATCTTAATATGTTATAAATGTTCGATATTTGTTGCCAAGTTTAAACTATTTGTTTACCTTTGCAGTGTTGAAATCAACTTGCAAAGTTACTCATTTCTATTTATTTGTGCAAGACCATGCAGGAACTGGATAAAAAATTCTATAAAATCGGTGATGTTTCGGAGATACTGGGTATCCCCGAGTCAACCTTGCGTTACTGGGAAACTCAGTTCACTATCATCAAGCCCAAGCGCAACAAGAAGAACATCCGCTACTACACTCCTAACGATATTGAGATCATCAGCAAGGTATATTATCTGGTGAAAGAGAAGGGGTTGAAACTTGACGCCGCCCAGGCCCAGATACGCCACAACCGCGACGGTGTGGACAAGCGATTTGAAGCCATCGAGCAACTCAAGAACATCAGGCAGCAACTGATCGCGTTCCAGAACTCCCTCGACGAGATATTCCCCGACATTCCCGCAGCCAGATAAGGCCAGGACCATATCACCCGATTACCGTCCCGGCGCGGTAATCTACACCTATAAAAAAGTCAGGCAATGTGCGACTTCGCACATTGCCTGACACTCTAACTAATGAATTTTATAAACGTAATCTCTGGTTGAGATTTCTCCTTTTCATCTAGAACCTCATGCCCACGGTGAGCGAGACACGGTTGTTGTGGTCAGTAACATCGGCACTGACGTTGGGCTCATAGCCCAGGTTGTCATTGATGGGCGAGAATGCGTTATAAACGCTCTGGCGGATCTTGTGCACAAAGGCCATGTCGGCATAGAACGCCTTGTGACGATAACCCACACCGCAGGTGATATTGTGCACATTGTTGTCATACTGGTAGGCAGGATTGGTGCCCACGGTGGCAATGTTGTAATCATAATTGTCCACACCCTTCTCGACCTGGGTCGTCTTGATGCTGTAACCGGCACGCAGGCTCCAGTTGGGGTTCACGCGATACTCGCCACCCAAGCGGATGATGTGCGAGGGCTTGAAGTAGTACTTGACGTTCTCGGTAACATCGGGATAGTTGTTGCCACGGTCATCGCCAATGCGCATCGACTCGTTGGCCACACACTCATAGTCCAGGCTGACGATACCGCTCGTGCCGATCACACCAGCCACGCTACCCATGAAGTGCCAGGGCGTGCTCAGGGTGTAGGAACTCGAGTAATCATAGCCGTCATTGCTGCCCTTGTTGGCATGATAAATCGCATTGCCATCAATATAGGCCTTCATGTCGGCCTCGACATAGTAGGTATCCTTCATGTCATAGAAGGTGGGGGTGTGGAAGGCAGCACCGATGCGCAGCGCCTGGGTGGGACGCCAGATGAGACCAAACTTGAAGTTCACGCCTGTGCCCTCACTGTGCAGGTAGTTGTACAGTCCCCAGTCGGCACTGGTGCCGACGTTGCTGATGTCGGTGTGCAGCATGTCATTGTCATCCACCATGATGTAGGGATTCTCCAACTCCTCATCATAGGCCTGGAAACTCCTGTAATCCAGGTCCAGAATACCGAAATCAAGACCCCAATAGAGTTTGTTGGCAAAATTGCCGCCAAAGGCGATGTTGAACTCGTCGGCATGGCCGCGCTCGTCCACCTCATAGAAGGCGTTACCATAGGTTCCGCCACCATACAGGCCCTGGAGGTAATAGCCACCACCCTCATAGGAATTGGCATTGATGATGCCGGCCGAGCCATTAGCAGTGGGCATGTCGTAGGTGGTCACTGCAGCCCAAGGAGCATATCCGTCAAAGTAAGGGTTGAAGTTGCTGGTTCTGGTCAAATCGCCAATCACATAACCCGGCACGTTGACAAACTCGTCGGCAATGAAATTGCTCATCGATGTGGGAATGTCGGCCACACCACCGACATAGTGCCTGTTGAACGACTGCAGGCGATTATAGGTGATGCCGAAGTTGAGGTTAGGCACAACCTCGGAATCAAGCCTGATGGCGCCGACATAGCCGACGTTGTTCACATTGAACTTGGTCTGGTTCATCTTGTCGACACCCGACTTGGTGCTGTTGAAGTCCAGGCTCATGGTGATGCCCAGGTCGGAATTGCGATAGACACCGATGCCGGCAGGGTTCTGGGTCAGCGTCGAGAGATCGCCTCCGAGGGCTCCGAAGGCCCCCGCCATGGACATGAATCGCGAGGTGCCCCGGAGTTCGGTCTGTGACATCTGCAGGACATCAAATGCGTCCTGAGCGTTTATCATCAGTGGCAGTCCGCACAACATGAGTGCAAAAACATACTTTTTCATATCTCTAAAAACGATTTAAGTCTAATCTGATTAAAGTGTTTGGAAACGCATGTGTGAGAGAGTGTGTTGTGGATTAGCGACGATGTCCGCCACCGCCCGACGATCCGCCTTGGCTACCGCCGCCACCACCACCCGACGATCCGTGGCTGCCGCCACCGCCGGAGTATGAACCACCAGAGTACGAGCCACTGGATGAACTGCTGCGATAGGTACCGCTGCTGCTGGAACGGCTGCCGCCATAGGATGACGATGAGCGTGAGCCACCGCTATATGATCCACTGACGCCTGAACGGCGGGTAGTCACACCACTGCTGCTGCGGGAGCCCATGTTGCCACTGCGCGAAGTTGCGTAGCCAGGACGGCTGCCAGCAGTGCCGACACCGGCAGAGCGGCTCCTACCCGTAGAGGATACCGAATTGCGATTGCCGCTAGCGCCAGCGCTCACCCTCGTGCGACCATTGCGGTTGGTGGCCAGTCCGGCACGGCTGTTACCGGCACCCCAGTGGCGATTGTTGAAGTGCATGTCGCCTGAACGGCTCCGATAGCCATAGTTGGAAGGCACATACCAGTGGTGGCCATAATACCAGGGATCCCATCCCCAACCGGTGCGATACCAGGGAGTGTAGTGCCAGCCCCAGTGCCAGTAGTTGGAGTAAAATCCACCATAATAGGAGTAGCGCCAGGGGTTGTACCAGGGGTTATACCAGGGACGATACCAGGGATCATACCATGACCATGCATTCCAACTGTACCAGGGAGCGGTCCAACTGTCCCAATAACTGTTCCAGCCGTAGGTGGAATAACCCCAGTCGCTGCCAATGATCAGATTGACCGAGGGCGACTCATCGTAGTACAATTCAACCAGTTCCTCATCATCGCTCAGGATAACGACGTCGGGGTTGTAGAAACGCTCAATGAGGCGCGTGTTGGCAAATGCCTCTTCATAGATTGTGTCACCGTTGATGTCGATCTCGTAGATCGTGTCACCATTGATGTCGATCTCATAGCCGGGGGCATAAGCGCCACGGCGGTTGTACTCGTCAACGTCACGCTCGAGGCGATAGTTGTCTTGTGCAGCCACCTTATATTGTTCGGGAACCTCGCCATAGATGACAGCCGTCTTGGACGACTTGTTCTTGGCCTTGGTTCCTGTGGTCGTGGACTTTGAGGCATCGTAGTAGATGTCATCATAGTCCTGGGCTTGCAGTAAGGAGCCGGCACCCAGCGCCAGCACGCCCAATAATGCAAAAATACGGTACTTCATAATCGTTACGTTTTAAAAATTCATTAATAATGTTCTTTGTCCTTTAGACAAGTGCGATTTAAAAAAGTTTAAGATGAGTATTAAATCTTTTTAAATGCGCCGCAAGTTATAAAGATAACCGAAAATGACACCATTTATTTGAGTGAAAAAATGCTAATCACATTCAATTTTAACTTTATAGCGCACCCCATAAGTGCAAAAACCGTGCCACTCACCCCCGCTGCAGGACAACCGTTGCATAGCAACAGTCATGAGGTGGTATCACAATTTTTCAGTAACTTTGCACCCTGAACTCTATTTCATGGCACGAGAAAAAGTTTTTAGATTCAAGCAGTTTGCCGTGCTCAACGACCGCACGGCGATGAAGGTGGGCACCGATGGTGTGCTGCTTGGCGCCTGGTGTCCCGTTGCGGGCGCCCGGCGCGTGCTTGATGTGGGCACCGGGTGTGGCGTTATCGCCCTCATGGTTGCCCAGCGCAACTGTGAGGCACTCATCGACGCCATTGACATTGATGCCGATGCCATCGATGAAGCGACCGTCAACTTTGATCGTTCGCCGTGGCTTGAGCGGCTCACGGCGCGCATTCAGGACTTCAATGACATGAACGGCATGCGACAGTATGACCTCATCGTCTCTAACCCACCCTATTTCACCAACGGCATTTTACCCACAGGTGACTCCCGCACCGCTGCCCGCCACACGGAATCGTTGTCCTATGGCCAACTCATTGAGGCCTCCAAGCGTCTGCTCAACAGCGACGGCACCCTGGCCTTCATCTCGCCCACCGATGCCGAAGGGATCATCATCCAAGCCGCTACCTATGCCTCGTTGCCCATTCATCGCCTCATCCGCGTCATCCCCGTGGAAGGCGCCGCACCCAAGCGCACCTTGTGGCTGCTATCGCGCCATGGGGGGCCATATCACGAGGGGACACTCACCATTGCCCGTCAGGACGGCACGTTCACTGATGAATACATCGGCTTGACCAAGGATTTCTACCTGAAGATGTGACACCATCCCGACTAGTGACCAGAAAAACAAAGGCGATGATATAGATGTTGGCCCGAACCCTGCGGGGCTAATGCGAATTACGCGGATTAGTATTAAATATTTTGTATCGTCCTGAAAAAAGTTTACAGATTTATCACTGTATATTCCAATAGACG
>CAMKOE010000019.1 GCA_946414395.1 uncultured Porphyromonadaceae bacterium
GGGTCGATGCCGATGATGATATTCTCGTACTGTCTCTCCATCACTGCCGCAAAGTTACCACAATTTCGCCACCCCGACAAGAAAAATAAGGTGACATCACCATTCTGCACCGCCACTATAGCGACGGGTGCCTGCGGTTTGGTCCGCAGGCACCCGTCGTATCAGTCAATTAACCGCCAGAACGGTCAGCACAATCACCACCGGCCTGACAGCACATAATCGACCAGAGCGGTCACGTCACTAATGGTGATCTCACCGTCGGCGTCGCAATCGGCATTCTTCTGGTTGATGACCGTCGTCGATGACAAGACGTAGTCGATCAAGGCTGTCACGTCGCTGATGTTGATATCGCCATCATCATTCACATCACCACGCACGACCGGAGCGGGCTCGGTCCATTTCTCCACGACCAGGATGCCCTGGGTGAGATAGAGCGTGAGGTTGTACTTGCCCGTTGCGATCTTGAAGGCATTCTCGCCATCGATGACCGTGAGATTGGTGCCCAGGCGCGCGTCGTTGATGAGATAATCGCTGCTGGTGGCGCCCATGCGCTTTCCCGAGATTTCGCTCCAGGCCGAAGCCGACGAAGCGAGTGCACGGGTGAAACTGAAGTAACTGTAGCCGCCGTAGGGGTCAACAAAGTTGATGGTGGCGGTATATTTCTCGCCATTGGTCGTGGTCATCTCAATGCCGTTGTTGGGAGCCCATCCTGTGGAGTTGATATTACCCAGCACATAGACCTTCTCATAACTTGCGGCACCCGCTCCGGCATACTTCTCGGTCACATCCTGATAGGTGTCGGCAGCGTTGTAGTTCCAAGCCTGGAGTTCGGCGGGATAGATGAAGTAACTGTCGCGGGTCATATTGATGGTCGAGGTCTGGTTCTCGAAGCCATAATCGCCGTCATTGAAGATGACCGAGACCTGGTCGGCATCAACGTGCAGGCGATACCACTCCACGTCGTTGATCGTGACCTTGTCCAGGCTGCTGATGGCCTTGCCGGGCCAACTGTTGCCCGTCACACTGCCCTCGCTGGTCCATGCCCACACGCTGGCGCCACTCAGCGTCGAGCGTACATACACGTTCACGCCCGTGGTGGCCTCGCTGGTGATGGTATAGACATAGGTCTCGACATTGTCCACCTGGTCCCCGTTGAGCACAGCCACCTTGAGGGTGGTGTTCTCGGTGAAGGTGAAGGACTTTGTGGCGGTCAATGTGGGGCTCGAGATCGTGGGCACGCTGCCGTCGGTGGTATAAACAAGCGTGGTGCCACCCTTGCTGGGAGCGACAGTGAGCGTGACGTTGCCCACATAGTTACCGGCCGGCTTGCTCACCACGGGATAACCCAGGATGCTGCCGTCCTTAGCCACATGCTGCCAGTCGATGCCATTGCTGATGTACAGGTTATAGCCGTCACCGCCCTGCACCAAGGTGTAGCCCGTGGGAGCACCGTTATTGACGGCGCCGCCCAACTGCAGGTACAGGTTGCCGCGTGTGCCCTGGGTCTCCAGGATGTAACCGCCGTTGATCTCCTGCTGGGTGAGAATGGCGCTCTGGTTGTGGACGCCTGCGGCACGGCGGGCCTTGATGCAGTTGTTGATCTCGCTGGCATACACGATGTAGTTCTTGTAGAAGATGCACGGTGTGCCGGGCATGGCCAGGATAAAGGCGTTGGCAGGCATGACATTGTTCTTCAAGCAACTGTAGTTGTCGTTCTGGCCCGTGTCGTGGTTATCGACAAAGGTCACCGAGTAGCGCTGGTAATTGACGTCGGCAGCAAGGCCCTTATCGTTGAGGGCGCTCCAGTCACCGCCGCCAAAGGCGCTGTTCATCGGATACTTCAGCGAGAAGTCAAACACGGCAGTCTGGATGCGGTCGTCCTGCTTGGTGCTCTCCAGCCACCAGCGCAGGGTCTCGGCATTGCCGTCCCAGTACTCGCCCACCGAGAAAGTGGGCTCGCTGGCCTGGTTGTACAAGCCCACGTAGTAACCCGCAAAGCCCTTGCACATGTCGTAACGGAAACCGTCATACCCCAGTTCCTTCATCAGGTACTGCTGATAGGTCTTGACGTTCTTCTGCACATTGGCACTGGTATGGTCCAGGTCACGGCTGCCGTCAAAGTCCTCGCCCTCGTCGGCAGCACCAGTGGCGGCATAGCCCGAGGCTACACACTCGTCGGTGCGGCAGATGTCGGACAGCGACCACTTCACGCTATAGGTGTCACCTGTCACCGGGCCGGTGACCGTCTCGTCGGCGAAATCGACCCAGCCAGTCTTGCCGCTCTTGTGGTTGATTACCATATCCATCATCACGCTCGTATTGTGCTTGTGGAAGGTCTCAATCATCTCGCGCAACTGGGCCTCGGTGCCGAAGCATGAATTGTGCTTCAACCAATAGACCGGCGTGTAACCCATCGTCTGGGCCATGCCGCTGGCATCGATGCTACCCGAGTTGGGTACCCACACCACGTCAAAATACTGTCCCAATTCCTGAGCCTGATCGGTAAATCCTGCCCAGTTTGTGGCCTTGTAACTGTCCCAGTAGAAACCCTGCAGCATCACTCCGCCATACATGGCGGGCCAGCCCTTGCCGGCAGCGGGGCCTCCACCGCTATTGCGCGTGATGACACAGGTGAGGCCACTCAGGTCAACAGTCAGCGTGTAGGTGCCGGCCGGGATGCGGAAGGCCACATCGGTGTTCACGCCCATCTGGTTGAGCGTGATGGGATGGCCCAACATCGACTGTGTCACCCAGAAGTTGGTACCCTCGTCGGCGAGCGGCGAGATGCGGTAGGGCTGGATGGATGCCCAATCGGTGCTGCTGGAGCCCAACTTGGTCGTGAACGAGAAGTAACTCACGTTGGCGTCCTCCTCGCTGTTCTCGCCATTGAAGGTCACCGTAGCGGTGTAGAGGTTGCCGTCGTTGCTGCTCATGGGAACACCCACGCTGGGATTCCAACCATTACCGTTCACCTCGCCCAGGATGTACAGGCCATCGCCAACAGGGGTAACAGGTCCGGTAGAACCAGCGGTCACCTTGAATCGCAGGTTGTTCTCGTCGAATGTGAACACATACTCACCGCCGTTGCCTGTCAGCAGATAGGCACCCTCGCTACTGCGCTGGGTAGTCTTCCAGGTGTCGGTGGGCACCACCTCGCCATCGGCGGTGGGGCCATAGCGGTAGTTATTATTAAATGTGACCCAATCATCGGATGACGATGCCAGATGATCGGCAAACACAAAGTACACATTACCGCTCACTGCGGCAGTGTAACTATAGGTGCCATCGCCATTGCTGGTCATGGCAACGCCGGCGGCAGGATTCCACCCGCCAAATGGGGCGTCGCCCACGATATACATCGCGGCACCGGCCCGCAGTGCCATCATCGACACCGCAAGCACAACCATTAGTGTAAAAGTTTTTTTCATCTTGTCTTTATTTAGGGTTATATATACTGTGAATTGTTAGAAACTTTGGTTATTCCGATGGTCCGGCGGTCAGCAGTACCGCGCAATGCATTGTTGTCCACAAAAATAATGATTATTATCGGTTTACACTTGCTTATTTCAACCAATGCACCTCAAAAATCCATGCAAACGATTGCACTTTCATTCCCGTGCTTTATCATCGCTCCATCAAGCCGTCATCAAGCCGTGAACTTGTTAAATTCCGAATTATATTTGGTCATGATTTATTCTTTTTATATTTTTGCATTTGAAACTTAATAAAAAAATACTAACCGTTGTAAATCTTTTTTATGTTGAATATCACAACAACTTGATTTCAATGGATTACCAACAATTAGGATCGTTCATTTATATTTGTTATGGATATTATAGAAGCAATAAGATGTATCATTGATGGGGAGGCTGTCTTATTTACAGGCTCTGGTTTCTCCAAGTACGCAAAGAATGAAGATGGAAATTACCTGTGTACCGCAAAAGATTTAGCACATAAGATGCTTAAGGATTGCGGATTCGACGAGGCTGATTATATTGATGATTTAGGACAAGCCTCTGATATTTATCAGGAAACTAAAGGCCCTTTTGATTTATTGCGCTTATTGAAGAAAGAATTTACTGCAGTTGAATTAACTGATGAGCAGAAATTAATAGCATCTTTGCCTTGGTTTAGAATTTATACCACTAATTATGATAACGTTTTAGAAAAAGCATTCCAAGATAACGGCAAGCATCTCAATACAGCTGTACTTTCCGATAGACAAGCAGATTTTCATGACAACAATACGTTATGCGTCTGTCTAAATGGATCCCTTTCTCGTTCTAGCGTTGATAAGTTAAATGATGAGATAAAATTGACAGATAGAAGTTATTTGACAAACTCATTTATGAATAGCAACTGGCTTAATTTCTTTCAGACAGATTTAAAGACAGCAAAAGCAGTATTCTTTGTTGGTTACTCCATGCTATATGACTTGGATATTCAAAGGATAATGTTCAGTAGTGACGAATTGAAAAATAAAACATTCTTTATACTGTGGGAGAATGAACCTAAGGCGAATAGACTGCTAATTAATAAATTTGGTGATGCACAACCAATAGGACTAACTGGCTTTGCTAAAAAAATAAAAGATGTGCAGAGTAATTATGTTGCGGTAAAAAATGACACACGACCATTATTATGTTTTGATAAAGTTGATGTTAATAAAAACATACCTACAATTAAAGACAAAGATGCTTTTGACTTATTTATTAAAGGTAATTATGGGACTTACGAGAAACTTTTTTATTCTATTAAGTCTCCAGACTATATTCAATTTTGCGTTTTCAGAACTAAATTGGAAAGTGTCATTAAAGCGGTAAGATCCGGAGAGAAGAATATAATGATACATTCTTCACTCGGAAATGGGAAAACTCTTTTCCTATTGTCACTCTCAACACTATTCTCAAATAATGGTTATAAGGTATTTTTCTATCAGCAATCAAGAAATACATTTGCTCGTGAAATAGAGAGCATTTGTAAGGAATATGGACCTGTTGTTGTGGTATTCGATCAGTATTCTGACTGTTTATCTCATTTAGAGACTTTTAGGAATTTTCGCAATGACCAAATTATTGTCTTGGCGGATCGTAGCGCATTGAATGACATTAATTATTATAAAGTGTCTTCTTGGTTTGGTGAATTCAACTCATTTGACTTAAACAGGTTAGAAGACACCGAAATAAAGCAGTTGTGTAAGATTCTTTCAAGATATGGTTTATGGGGGGATAAATCACATTATCGTGACGACCAGAAAGAAGAGTTTATTGCATATGATTGCAAGCGCAGTATTGCCCAGGCAATACTAGCGATTCTTCATTCAAATAACATCATAGAGAAATATACTGAACTTATTGATGATATTAAAAACCATAAAGGTTTTTACAATGCAATTATTTATGTGCTTATAGCTCAAGTAGCAGAATTCAATGTAGATACAGATGATCTTGTAAACTTATTTGATGCGTCACAACTTAATTCTCCTAGTTTTAAGAATAACACATCAGTTAAGGAGTTTATAAATTTTGATGGTTGTAGGATTAAAGGCACCTCATCTCTTTTTGCTCAAGTCCTTCTTCAAGAGGTAATTAAGTCTTCAGATTTAATTATCGATGTGATGCTTGATATCTATAAAAAATTAAACAATCTGCGTTCTCGGCAAGAAGTTCGACAGGTTTTAAGAAAAATGACGAATTATTCCAATCTCCAGCATATCTTGAACAAAGACGACAAAAGATATAAAGAGAATCTTAAGTACTATTATGACAGCATTCATACTCTATCTTTTTGTGCGGAGAATCCTTATTTTTGGTTGCAATATGCAATCCTTATGCTTTCCGAATATAATTACACAACAGCGGAAATTTATTTCAACAACGCTTATTCATTCGCAAGAAAACAATCTGGTTTTGATACATATCAGATAGATAATCACCATGCTAGATTCCTTCTAGAACATGAAATGCAATTTGGTTCACCAGCAACCTGCATGAGAGCCTTTATGGAGGCACATCAAGTATTGATGAATCCAAAACACAAGGTCGATTCATTATTTTACCCATATAGGGTTGCACAAAAGTATTATAATTTCTATCTATCTTTTTTCGAAAGAATGACTAAACCTGAGAAAGAAACATTTATTGCTGCCTGCGAAAAGATGTTGGAACGCGTCGAATGGTACCTGAATTTGAAAACTGTAAAATCGCTTGAAGGCAGAAATGCCGCTTTAAATGCTCGAAATAATTTAACAAAAATCTTATCAGACAGACAATTGAAAAAATAGAGCATCATCGTAAACTGAAGAATTAGTTTCATAGAGAACAACGAACACCTACATTTTTTATGGTTTCATTCTATTTAATAACTCAGAATTTATAAGTTCTAATAAATACAATGAAGAAGTTGGTGATATTTGACCTGGACGGCACGCTGCTCAACACCATCGAGGACTTGGGACAAGCGGCCAACTATGCGCTGGAGCGCAATGGCTATGCCACCCACAGCATGGCCAGTTACCCCTACTTTGTGGGCAACGGCGTGCGGCGCCTGATGACCCGCGTGCTGCCCGAGGACGCCCGCGACGACGAGACGGTGGACCGCGTGCTGGGCGACTTCATCGAGTACTATGACGAGCACTGCACCGACTACACCAAGCCCTATAACGGCATACCCGAACTGTTGCAGGACCTGCGCGACATGGGCGTGGCGGTTGCCGTGGCCAGCAACAAGTACCAGAAGGCCGTTTCCAAGATCATCCCCCACTTCTTCCCCGACATCAACTTTGTCGCCATCGAGGGTCACCGCGAGGGCGTCAACGTCAAGCCCGACCCCAGCGTGGTCTTCTCGATACTGGCCGGGGCACGCATGGCCAAGGCCGACTGCCTCTACGTGGGCGACAGCGGCGTGGACATGGAGACTGCCCGCAGGGCATGTATCGACTCGGTGGGCGTGACCTGGGGCTTCCGCAGCAAGAAGGAACTGGTAGAGTATCATGCCGACGTCATCGTCAACAACCCCATTGACATCCTTGACATCGTCGAGAACGGCATCCGCATCTCTTGAAAAAATGAAAACTGAAAAACAACTCATTGAAAACTAAACCAACGACATGAACTGGCTAACTGAATTATTTATCGGTAACAGTGTGGCACACACCTTGCTCATCTATGCCATTGTGATTGCCATTGGCGTCATTCTGGGCAAGGTCAAGATATTCGGCATCTCGCTGGGAGCGACTTTTGTGCTCTTTTGCGGCATCCTTGTGGGCCACCTGGGTGTGACAGTCGATGGGGCAACCCTCAAGTTCATTCAGGAGTTCGGCCTCATCCTGTTCATCTTCTCCATCGGCTTGCAGGTGGGTCCCAGTTTTTTCTCCTCGTTCAAGCAAGAAGGCATCCAACTCAACGGCCTGGCGATGCTCATCGTGGGCCTGAACGTGGCCGTGGCCTTTGCCATCTATTTCATCGCCGGCAACATCACCATCACCGACATGGTGGGTGTGATGAGCGGTGCCGTGACCAACACGCCCGGGCTGGGTGCTGCCCAGCAGGCCCTGATCGAGACCGTGGGCGACCGCGCTGCCGACCTCAACGAGTCTATGTCGCTGGGCTATGCCGCGGCCTATCCGCTGGGCGTCATCGGCATCATCCTCTCAATGATCATTGTCAAGGTGCTCTTCAAGATCAATGTTGAAAAGGAAATCGACGACATCGAGCGCGAGAAAGAGGACAGCCAACTCAAGCCCCATGTGGTCACCTATCAGGTGACCAACCGTCTCATCTATGACGTCACGCTGACACACCTCCACTCCATCATCAACCACAACTTCACCATCTCACGCCTCAAGCGTGCTGACGGCACTGTCGAGATTCCGCAGGGCGAGACCGTCATCCGCAAGGACGACGTGCTGCGCATCGTCATGAGCGCCCACGACCAGGACGTCTTCGACGCCATCATCGGTCCGCATGTCGATTTTGACTGGCAACTCGAGACAGCCCCCAAGGGCATCGTCAGCAAGCGCATCGTCATCACCCGCAACGACATCAACGGGCGCAAGATCGGCTCCATCCGCCTGCACGAGGGCTACAAGGTCAACGTCACCCGCATCTACCGCGCCGGTGTCGAACTGCTCGCCAGCCCCAACCTGTCGCTGCAAGTGGGTGACCGCCTGACGGTCGTCGGCCGCGAGGAGGACGTGGACCGCCTGGGCAAGCGCATGGGCGACTCCTACAAGCGGCTGGAACACCCCAACCTGTTCACCATGTTCATCGGCATCTTCCTGGGCATTCTGGTGGGTTCCATCCCCATCATGCTGCCGGGCATGTCGGTACCCATGAAACTGGGTCTCGCCGGCGGACCGCTCGTGGTTGCTATCCTCATCGGGCGATATGGCTACAAGGCCAGGCTGGTCACCTATACCAGCACAGCCGCCAGCCTGATGTTGAGGGAACTGGGCCTGTGCCTGTTCCTGGCATCGGTCGGTCTTGCGGCAGGCGGCAAGTTTGTCTCAACCATCCTGAGCGCCAACGGCGCGTTGTGGGTGCTCTATGGTTTCCTCATCACCATCATCCCGCTGCTCATTGCCGTGGTGGTGGCACGCGGCAAGTTCCACTTGAACTACTGCACCATCATGGGCGTTGTGGCAGGCGCGACGACCGATCCTCCTGCCCTGGGCTATGCCAACACCACCGCCGGCAACGATGCTCCCGCAGTGGCCTATGCCACGGTCTATCCGCTGACGATGTTCATGCGCGTGCTCATCGCCGAGTTGATTATCATCTTTGCCGCCGCTTGATCAAGCGTCCTAGAGTGCTAGGGACAAAAAAACGACTGTCACGAGCGATAAAGAAATATAGCAGTTGGCCCATGAAGATTCTTCAATGCCAATTTCACGAATTATTTTAAAAAAATCGCGATAATCCGTTTGAATTCGTGAAATTGGCATTAGCCCCACAGGGGTTGGGCCATCATTTATATCATTGCATATATAATTCAAGAAATTACTCGGTTTTCTCAAGACACACATGACCAGCACCCCACATGGCCACATCAGGCCGAATGATAGAGAAACTAGAAGGGGTAACCCACCGAGAAGTGGAACTCGCTGTCGCGCTTGAAACGGGGATGGAACAGGGGCCAATGCTCCTGACCGCTAGCGGGGTTGTGGGCCTTCATGCCCATATCGACACGCACGAGGAAGTACTTGAAATCCAGACGGATTCCGGCACCATAGGACGCGGCAATCTGCTCATAAAATTTATTAAACTTGAACACACCGCCCTGCTGGTCATCATACTCCTTGATGGTCCAGATGTTACCCGCATCGATAAACAGGCCCAACTCAACGACCCAGAACAACTTGGCCCTGTACTCCAGGTTGAGGTCAAAACGGATGTCACCGCACTGGGAAAAGAAATTGGAAACCGAGTCGATGCTGTTGTAACTGCCAGGTCCCAGGGTGCGCACGCCCCAACCGCGCACGCTGTTGGCGCCACCGCTGTAGAAGCGTTTCTCAAAGGGCAGCACGTCGCTGTTGCCATAGGGTAACGCAATACCCGCCCCCACGTGGAAGGCGATGCTCTGGCGACGGTCAAAGTAATGGGTCAAGGCGAAATCGGCATCGGCCTTGACATACTGTGAATAGCGGATGCCAAGGGCCCTGTAGGTGCCATCGTCGTCGGTTTTCTGCCTCGTGAGGTGAGACAGGCCGTAGAGCAGGTTACCGGCCGTCTCGGCATTGGCGCGAATGGTGAACACGTTGCGCTGGAACATGCCCATCTGGCGCACGCTCATCTCGGCCTTGTTGGTACGGTAAAAGTTGTAGCCCATCCTCATGATCAAGTGGTCCCTGTAACTCTCGAGCAGCAGCGGGTTGGTGATGCGGTCCAGGAACTGCTGGCTCATCTTGGGCACACTGATCACGCTCAAGTCAACCAGGGTCAACGTGTGGGCCAATCGGCGGCTGCGCTCGGTCCACTGGTAACGCCAGCCACCACCGGCGATAACGCGGTTATACTCGGGACGTGCCTGATAGTCAAAGTTGAGCGTAAAAATGGTAGAGGCCTGGATCTTGCGCTTGAACGAGCGGCTCAGGAAGGGGGCCATAAACTTGGGGAACGTGAGGTCCAACTCGGTGGAGTACTCGCTGTAGTTGTTGTTGATCAGGCCACTCAGGTTGCCCGAGAGGCTCTCATAGGACACCTTGCCCTTGGCGCTGAAGACCTCAGAACCCTTGAACAGGTTGCGGTGCCTGTAGTCCAGCCCGACGCCGAAGCCCAAGTCGCCCTCGCTGTTGGTACCCTCGAGCGAAGCCGATACGGTCTGGGACTTGTCAGGTTGCAGGAAGACATACGCATCCACCATCAGCAAGCCGTCAACCTCGCCCACGGGCCTGACGTCAATGTTGATCTGCTTGATAATGTTCAAGCGTCCCAGGGCGCGATAGGTGCGGGTGATAGCCTCGGCATTGTAGCGACTGCCAGGCTCGATGTAGTTGCACTCATCAATCACACTGGGCCTCAGGTATCGTTCCTCGTCCTCGATGACCTTTACGCCGCCATTGATGACCACCGTATCAATGCCCCACAGGTTGTCGCGCATCGTCATGGGGTCATAGTTGGTCACATAGACCACGTCACGGATGTAGAACGGCTCGTGCTCGGTGTAGAAGGGCAAGCGGTCGTTGTGGTAGGGGTTGCGGGTGTTGAGGGTGAGGTCAACGGCCTTGGAACCAGCGGCAGTGTCGGCCATGAAGGTGATATATTCCTTGTTGAAGGCGTAGTAGCCCTCGTTGCGCAGGTGCTCGGTGATGTCCTGCCGCCACTCGTCCAGGCGGGTATAGTCCAGCAGGTTGCCCGCACGAACGCTGAAGTGCGACGAGTCGGCCATGATGATACGGTTCAGTTCCGCGTCGGGGATGTCATAGGTGATAGAGCGTATATAATAAGGTTCGCCCAGGGTGACATCATAGTTGACGCGCACCTTGCGCTTGACGGTGTCGGCATCCACACGATAGGTCACGGCGTTGTTGATGAAGCCCTTGTTGCTCAGGGCTGTGTGCAACTGCTCGGCACTAGCCATCGTCAATGTGCTGTCATAGATGACCGGCGGGGTGCCCACGCGCTGCAGCCAGCGATTGATCCACTTGGTGCTGTCGCGCCCCGACAGGTTGTAAAACGCCAGTTGCAGTTTGAGGCCTCCCAACACGCGGTGGTTGGCATTCTGGCGCAGGTAGTTGGACAGTTGAGAGGACTTGACCTCGGGATGCGGGTCGGCGATGTTGATCTTGACATTATCGAGCAGCATCTTGCCCTGGGGCACATGCTTGGTCGATGAGCAGGATGACGATAGCAACGTCATGATCATCAA
Source organism: uncultured Porphyromonadaceae bacterium (assembly GCA_946414395.1). GTDB lineage: Bacteria > Bacteroidota > Bacteroidia > Bacteroidales > Muribaculaceae > Sodaliphilus. The sequence continues at coordinate 11,368 of CAMKOE010000019.1, forward strand.
TATCATGACGATGCCTGCCCATGCCCTGTCAACCCGACGGTTCATCATTCTCTATCAGTCTTCCTTTTTATCAGTCAAATCAGCACTCGGGTGTCAATCGCTCTCCACAAAGTTGCGCTGAGCCTTCTCGATAGCCATCTGGAAGCCCGGTTCATTGCGCAGCGTCGAGAAGTTGACCGGCGACAAGTCGTCGGCCATCAGCCTGTAGATGCTGCCATAACCGCTGTCCAGTGCCTGCTGCACATACTCCAGCGCCTTGAAGTTATCGCCACGCTGTGCCATGAACAGTGCGGCATAGATCAAGTTCTCGCCACCGGGCTGCTTGGCCTTTGTCACCTTGTACAACCAGTTGAGCGCGTCGTTGTCTCGTCCCAGTTGGTTCAGGCCGAAGCCCTTGAGGTCGGCAGCATCGTCGTCCAGGATAGCCATCGTGGAATAGTCCTTGTAGGCCAGCGTCTCATGCCCTAGCCTGCTGAGCAGCATGGCGCGTGACAAGAGGGCCTCGCCGTTGCCGGGCTCATTGGCGACAGCGGCGTTGAGGTAGCCCAGCGCCTCCTTGTCCTTTCCCTGCTTGACAAGGATGGCGGCCTTGGTCAGCAGCATGGGCACATACTGGGGCGCGATATCGGAGCACGCCATGAGCGTCTGCATGGCAGCATCACAGTTACCGCCCTGGCCGGCATGGTACTGGGCCAGCGCTTTCACCAGATAGTACTCGGGCTGGGAGGCATCCATCGACAGCGCCTGTTCCACACTGGCCAGCGCCTGATCGTAGCGGCCAAGTTCCAGACAGCACTTGCCGATGTTGTAATACACCAGATCACTGTTGTACAGGCGGTTGTTCTTGACGAAATTGAGATCCCTCAATGCCTGGCCGTAACGGGTGTGATCCATGGCGATATTGGCTCGCAGGTAGCGGTACAGGCCAGGATCGTTGGTCTTGTTGGCCAGGTCGGACATGGCCTTCATCACGGTGTCATAGTGACTGTCGCTCAAGTCAAACAGGCGTTGAACCGATTGCCCGCCGTTGCCCACCATCATGCCCTGCAGCAAGTCGGCGACTGCAGCCTCGATATTGCCCTGACGGGCATAGATGTCGGCGCGGTTGACCAGCACCTGGGGCTCGGCATGGAACAGAGCGACGGCCTTGTTGACGTGCTCGAGAGCCGCTTCGGGATTGTTGCGCCCCTGCTCCACCTGTGCCAGGCCATACATCGCGTCATAGTTCATCGACTCAGCCCTGAGGATGGTCTTGAAGCACTTCTCGGCCTCGGTCATGTTACCAGCCATGAGATAGGTCTTGCCCAGCAGATCGACACAGGGCAGCGACTTGGGCTCGAGTTCAAGGGCCAGACGCAAGTCGGCGATAGCACTGGAGAAGTCACCGCGGGCGATACTGATGCGTGAGCGCAGGATGTGCTCGTCAAAGCGCAGTTCCTTGTCGCTCTTGGGGGTGAGCAGCATGGCCTGATTGACGTCGGTCAGGGCGGCAAGGTAGTCGCCGTTGTCAAACTGCTGATGGGCACGCGCAAACAGCGTGTTATAGTCATTGGGGTTCTCGGCGAGATGGTCATCATAGACTTTCATCACCGCATTGGTGATCTTGTCCCTGAGGACCGCGTCGCTGCTCTGGGCGACGGCAGTGAAGCCGCCAGCGGCAATCAGCAACGAGGCTATCAGCATTCTGGTCTTGTTCATAATATTCTTGATGATGCGATGGTTTAACGGTTAATCGTGAGTACTCAATCCTTGTTGTCGATGCGGTAGATGACCTCGCGCAACTGGGTCAGCCTGGTGAGCAGGCCCTCCAGCAAGTCGAGGCGCAGCATGTTGGCACCGTCACTCTTGGCCACCGAGGGGTCCTGATGGGTCTCCAGGAAGAGGCCATCGGCACCCGTGGCGATGGCGGCGCGGGCCATGGTCTCGATGAGTTCGGGACGGCCGCCGGTGACGCCGCCGCCCTGATTGGGCTGCTGCAGCGAGTGGGTGATATCGACAATGACCGGGGCAAACGCCTGCATGACCGGAACGCCACGGAAGTCCACCACCAGGTCCTGGTAGCCGAAGGTCGTGCCGCGCTCGGTGATGGTCACCTCGTCGTTTCCGGCGTCACGCACCTTCTGGACGGCAAACCGCATCGACTCGGGAGCGAGGAACTGCCCCTTCTTGATGTTAATCATGCGGCCGGTGTGGGCGGCAGCCACCAGCAACTCGGTCTGTCGGCACAGGAAGGCGGGAATCTGCAGCACATCAACATACTCGGCGGCGATGTCGGCCTCGACAGGCTCGTGAATGTCGGTAACGACGGGAATGTGGAAGGTCTCGCCCACCTTGCGCAGGATGCGCAGTGCCTTCTCGTCACCGATGCCGGTAAAGGAGTCGATGCGCGAGCGGTTAGCCTTGCGGTAACTGCCCTTGAACACATAGGGGATGCCCAACTTTTGGGTAATATTCATGGCCTTCTCGGCAATATCCATCGCCATCTCTTCGCCCTCGATCACGCAAGGACCGGCGAGCAGGAAGAAGTTGTGTCGTGGCGATGACAGTAATTCGTTCAGCATAAGTATTTTTCGTCTATTCTACTAGTGTTATTTTCAATTTCACAGGTTGGCCGCCATGTCCAAGGCATGGATGGCAGCGACGGCCATCAGGCCGGCAGTCTCGGTGCGCAGGCGGCTTTCTCCGAGCGTCACGGGCACATATCCAGCCTCGCGCGAGGCCTGCACCTCCTCGGGGCTGAAGTCGCCCTCGGGACCGATGAGCACCAGCACGTCGCTACCAGGCCGATAGGCACTCGGGAGCGTCTGCCGCTGCTCGCGCGGCAACATGGCATCACAGTAGGCGATGCAGCGCGTGCCGCCGATGGATTCGGCCAGCACCTGCTCGACCGGCGTCAACTCGTCCAGTTGCGGCAGGGTGGCCTTGAGTGACTGTTTCATGGCCGAGACCATGATTTTCCTTAACCGCTCGGTCTTGAGCACCGTGCGCTCGCTGTTGTGGCAGCGCAACGGGATAATGCGGTCCACGCCCATCTCGACACACTTCTCCACGAGCCACTCGATGCGGTCCATGTTCTTGGTCGGGGCGATGCCCAGCACGATGCGGTGTCCCCAGTGCGGGGGCTGATGAGTACTGTCCAGCACCTCGATGGCACACCGCTTGGGGTGCGCCATCGCGATGCGGCAGTGATATAGCATGCCGTTTCCGTCCACCACCTCGATGGTGTCGCCCTCGCCCATGCGCAGCACCTTGACACAGTGCTTGGAATCCTCCTCGCCCAGCGTCAACGTTGCTGCTATGTCGGGACAATAGAAACGGTGCATTTTCAATGATCTGTTGCGGTGGGCAAGGGTCACTTGCTTTCCCTCACGTGCTTGTACTTGAACAGGAACATGAACGACACGGCAACCACCAGGGCAAAGCCGGCAAAGATGTACCATGCGGTGCTCCAACCGGTCGGCGTGTTACCCACGAGGTAGCCGGCTTCATTCCAGTGACACAGGCTATTGACGATGGCACCGGCGGCCAGTGTGCCGATGGTGGCTCCCAGGCCATTGGTCATCAGCATGAACAGGCCCTGGGCCGAAGCCTTCACGTCGGGGGCGCATTCCTTATCGACAAAGATGCCGCCCGAAACGTTGAAGAAGTCAAATGCGACACCATATACCACACACGACAGCACAATCAGGATCACGCCGGGGAAGGCGGGATTGCCGGCTCCGAAGAAGCCGAACCTGAGCACCCAGGCGAACATGGCGATCAACATCACCACCTTGATGCCGTAGCGCTTCAGAAAGAAGGGGATCAACAGGATGCACAGCGCCTCGGCAATCTGCGACAGCGACACGAGCATCGTGGCGTTGTTGGCGCCGAAGGTGTCGGCCATCGCGGGATCACTCTTGAAGTGGGTCAGGTAGGGGGTTGCAAAGCCGTTGGTCACCTGCAGGGACATACCCAGCATGGCCGAGAAGATGAAGAACATCGCCATCTTCTTGGTCTTGAACAACTTGAAGGCGCTCAAGCCCAGTTGCTCGGCCAGCGATTGAGACTCTTTCTTGAGCAGTTTGCACTCGGGCAAGGTCATGCAGTACAGGAACAGCACGACACTCAAGATGCCCGACACCATGAACTGCATGTAGGTGTACTGGAACTTGTGGGCATTCTCACCCAGGGTGAAGCCGAAACTGCCGCCATCAAGCACTGCACAGTTGACAAACCACATCGTGCAGATGAAACCGATGGTGCCGAACACGCGGATGGGCGGGAAATCCTTCTCGGTGTCCATGCCGTTGTCCTTCAGGATGGTGAACGCCACCGTGTTGGACAACGCCAGCGTGGGCATGTAGAAGGCAACACTCAAGGTATAGATTGCGATGAAGGCCGTCTTGTCGGGGGTGGGATTGGTCATGCCCATGTAGGCCAGCGCAATCATTGCCATGCCGGCAATCAGGTGGCAGATGCCCAGCAGGCGCTGGGGCTGGATGTACTTGTCGGCCACGATACCCATCAGTGTGGGCATGAAGATCGACACGATACCCTGGATAGCATAGAACCACGAGATCTCGGTTCCCATGCCCGCGGTTCCCAGGTAGTTGCCCATGCAGGTCAGGTAGGCGCCCCACACGGCAAACTCCAGGAAATTCATCACAATGAGTCTCAACTTTAGATTTTTCATACTGAATTCAGATATTTAAATTGAATTGTTTTTATTGCGCAAAATTAAGCAAAATTTGGCGGATTATTCGTCACTTTGACCTTGATTCATCTTGCTGGCGATGATTTTCTGCACCCGAGCGGCTTTTTCATACTCTTCCTTGTCAACATAGCGTTGCAGGCGCTGTTCCAGTTTCTCGACGGGCAAGTCCTCAAGGCGCACAGGGCGTTGCGGCTTGTAGGCTCCGTCCCGACGCCACTCGTAACTGGTGAGTTTCATCACCTCGGGCGTGGTGTAGATGGGGGCTCCGGTGCGCAGGGCTATGGCAATGGCATCGCTCGTGCGCGAATCCACATCGACACTCAGCGTGCCGTTGTTCAAGTGCAGCATCGATGCAAACACGCCATCCTTGAAACTATAGATGGTGACACCCTCAAGTTCGATGCCATACACGTGGAACATGCTCACAAACAGGTCTTGGGTCAACGGGCGCGATGGCACCACCTGTTCCAGCCGCACGGCGATGGACTGGGCCTCGGCGGCACCGACGACGATGGGGATGCGGCGGGCCTCGTCGGCTGTGCTGTCGGCATTCTCGAGCAACAGCGCGTAGGCGCCCGGCTGCACCTCACTGCGCGTGATGCCCAGCACCTTCATCTCTATCAAATTTTCTTTCTCCATTCTTCTATTGGGTTTTTCTATTTTTCTGAATATCCGCGTTTGCTCCGTTATCAGGAACAGATGATGCCACTGCCGTAGCACAGGTGGCCCTGAGCGTCATACACGACGGCAAACTGTCCCGGGGCGATACCCTGCACGTCCTCCTCGCTCTCGATAACCCATTGATGGCCATCGATGTGGGTAAACTTGCCGCGCATGATGTGCGGCGTGTGGCGGTTCTTGAACATGATGTCCACCGGTCCCTCAACGCCCTCCCAGGGGTTGCCCGAGATGAAGTGCATCTCGTCGAGGCGCAGCGTGCGGCCATACTGCTTGGCAGTGCCGTAACCGTTGGAAACATAGATGACGTTCTCACCGACGTTCTTGCGCACGACATACCACGGGCCGCCGCTCAGGCCCAAGCCCTTGCGCTGGCCGATGGTGTGGAACCAGTAGCCCCGGTGCTCACCCAACTTGCGTCCCGTCTCAAGTTCGATGATGGGACCGGGCTTCTCGCCCAGGTGACGGCGGATGAAGTCGTTGTAATCAATCTGACCCAGGAAGCAGATACCTTGACTGTCACGACGGTGGGCATTGGGCAGGTGAACATCCTCGGCGATGCGACGCACTTCCCCCTTGGGAAGGTTGCCGATGGGGAAAGTGATGTGCTTCAATTGGTCATAGGTGATCTGGGCCAAAAAGTCGGTCTGGTCCTTGACGGGATCAACGGCAGTGGCCAGATACTTGACACCGTTGACGACCTCGGTCGTAGCATAGTGTCCCGTGGCCGTCTGGTCAAAATCCTTGCCCCAGCGCTCCTCAAAGAAACCGAACTTGATCATCCTGTTGCACATCATGTCGGGATTGGGCGTGAGACCGGCCTTGACGGTGCGCAGGGCATATTCCATGACGTGGGCCCAGTATTCCTCGTGCAGCGACACCACCTCCAGCGGCAAGCCGTAACGCCGCGCGATGAGGGTACACATCTCGATGTCCTCCTCGGCGCTGCAGTCGCCCTCGTCATTGTCCATGCCGATGCGTATGTAGAACAGGTGCAGGTCCTCGCCCCGCTCCTTGAGCAGGTGGACCACCACGGCGCTGTCCACGCCACCCGATATTAACACTGCTGTACTCATGCAAAAAATCAGTTTCTCTTTATAGATGATTGGTCAACAGGCAGATTGCATTTCCCCACCCTGTAGAGCCAACACGCGACTCGACGACCGCGGCTCGCGGCCTAGGCCTGGTCGATGACGGCCTCATCGGCCGGACTCTCGGTGAAGTGGGCGGCAATGATGTAGTCCAGCGATATCTTGCCGGGACCGGCAAGCAGCATATAGATGAAGATGCCGATGAACATCACCGGATAACCGGGCTGGAAGTTGAACAACTGGTTGGGCACCGTCTCTCCTGCCGACATGACGAGATTCTCGGCAAACAGCATGAGGCCCAACGGGAACAAAACGGCCAGACGGGTCAAGAAACCGAGCATGATGCACACGGCACACAACAGTTCGACGACCACCAGGATGGTCATCGATGCCTCGGGGGACATGCCCATGAGTCCGTCGAAGGTGGGCACAATCTCTTCAAAGTTCAGCATCTGGCGGATGCACAGTTGCAGGAACATGATACCCGTGAACAGGCGCAGGAACAGGCGCGACAGGTTGCTGTAGGTGTGTCCCGCGCTGTAGAGGAATAGGTTCTTGAAAAATCCAGTCATACTGCTCAATGCTTATTTTACTACTAATTATGATGATAAAAAATTTGCTCCGGTTAGAAATGCGGCTAGTACCTGGGGTTCACGGCCGACATCAGTCCCTCGACCGACAGGCTCTTATTAACGATGGTGCGCTGCCCGTCCAGGATGTAGCAGCATGGCATCACGCGCAGGTCAAGTTCTTTCATCAACTGATCACTGCAACCTACAATCCACTTGTCGGCATAGCCAGTGGCTGCAGCCGACCAGTCGCTGCTATAACCGTTCATGCTCAAGCACAGCAGGATAGCATCACCCGACTCGAGCAATGCATTAAGGGCGACATCGGTGCTCAGGCGCAGGCGACCGATGGCGCTGTCCGTGCTGGAATCGATAAACAACACGATATAGGTTTTGGACTCGGGCAACTCGCTCAAGCGATGCTTCAAGCCATCGGCGCCAACATACTCAAGATCAAGCACTGCGCCCACTTGCACGGCATTGATGCGAGCCAGTTGGGTCGCATAGTGGTCGCGCACCGACCGCGGCAACTGCTTGTTGGCAGCCAGCGGCTTGGCAAACGCGACATACACCTCATCGCTCCAGTACTCAGCATCAGGGCCATAGAGCGCCCGCTCGGCCACCTTGCCCACCTTCTGCAAGTTAGAGACATTGGACTGGGCCTTATTGACAAAATCCCGCACCGACGACATCACAATATTGCGATGAGCATAACGGAAAAAGTCCACGAAGTCGCGGAAGGTCGTTTCAAACGCGGCATTGTCGGTGATGGGACGGCTGACGTCAAAATTGTCCCAAAAATGGGTAATAATGTAATTGCAACGGCTCTCGAGATTAGAGCACGTGTCGGGAGCGAGCGGATAGGCAAACAGGGTGCCCGGCTGCTGCTCGGCCACCTGGCCCTGGGCCGACAACATCGTCGTCGTCATGGCCAATGCGGTGATTAATAGAAATATACGTTTCATTATCTGAATTTGTTAGCCACATGGGCATCTTTTAACCTGCTAAATTACAACAAAACCGCCGAATCACACCCACCTATTTCTCAAAATTCTTTTCGCTACAACATTTTTTCACAATAATTAGATAGCGGGGCTGTACCATCACTCCAATTCACGCAAAAGTCGCTAAGATATATTATTCACTAGTAGTTGAAAAAAACAAGCACCGACGCGTGAGATCGCATTAGTATAACTCTCGCCAGGCATGATGCTATTGAAAATGAAACGGGCCGGAAACCCTCCTACGGTTTCCAGCCAACTATCATATCGCTAAGGGCAGTTTTCAAGCGTCAGTAATTCACAGTATGAGGGTTCTTGTTTTTTGGTGTTACAAAATTACTACAGCACTATTTCAAAAAGTAGGAAAAACGTAAAATCCGTTTGGATTACTTGTGTTTTTTTGACCAAATATTTTTGTTTTTTTTGACAAATTTTATTATAACTAATAGTATATCAACCATTTATAACAACAAGTCCTAATCATAAACATAAAAATTCATGATAATTCAGATATATGCGATATTTTTTTGTCCATTATTATTGGAATTCATAAGAAAAACAGTACCTTTGCACTCGTTCACGTGAGTGTGAATCCTCTAATAGCAGTATGAACAATGATTTCATGAACTCCCTGCAACTAGTAGTCAGGGTGGCTATGACGAGAGTCAAGCGCCCATGAGATTGGAGTCGATTGTATTTAGTAAGCGATTTGTCAAGCACAGCGAGAATTATCATTATTATTAATTATTTATCAACATTAACTAGAAAAACAGAATGAGAAAAATCATGAAGGCTACCGCAGTAGCCGCAATGGCATTCGTGTGCCTCCAGGCCATGGGACAGGGCATCACCTTCCGTGGCGTGTACCAGACCAGTCGTGACGACGACAACAGCGTCGGCAGCGAGTATGTGGGTTGGAACTACACTTTGCAGAAGACCATTTTCATCGTCCCCCAGGGACTCTACAAGATGGAGTGGGACGGCACGACCGTCTCCATGCCCGAGAAGGACCCCGCGGTCAACAAGGCCGACTTCTACAGCAACGGACGCTTCACCGACGATGCCAAGGCGCTGTGGGCCACCAACTTCAATATGATGCAAGCCAACTCGGGCGCCGTCATCAAGGATGGCATCCTCACCACCATCATGTCACGCACCGACATGCAGAACCCTGATGGCCAATGGGTCACCAACGACACCAACCGCTTTGCCGTGCGCAAGTGGGACATCAAGACCGGTGACCTGCTCACCGCCGGTGACGTCTATTATCCCGCATGGCAGTGCCTCGAGTCGGCCGGCATGGCTGTCAACCCCAAGGACGGCAAGGTCTATGGCCTGTTCCACATCACCAACAAGTACCTGCCCGACTCGATCTTGAACGACCCCGACTTCTTTGCCGACGAGAGTGCCGACTCGCTTGATTCGGGCTACGCCATCTGCACCATCGACCTGGACAAGATGGAAATCAGCCAGATCACCCCGGGCCTTTACTACGAGAACTACGTCACCTTTGCCATCAACAGCGAGGGCCGCGCTTTTGCCCTCACCAGCGGTGGCACGGCAGCCATCCCCGCCGAGGACGGCCGCTGCTATGACATCAACGGCGACCTCACCGGCTCACACCTCTGCGAGTTTGACCTCACCACCGGTCTGCGCATCAGCGACAACCGCGCCGGCACCGGCTACATGTCCCAGATCAAGCGCCAGTCGGCCTGCTTCAGCAAGGACGACCCCACCAAGATGTACTGGATGGGCTACTACAACAGCGGCCTGGGGTTTGACGACTACGGCAACTGGACGACCCTGCCCGACAAGAACTGGAAGACCAACGGCAAGTATGACACTTCACTCTACGAGGTGGACATCACCACTGGCGAGGCACACCGCATCGCCAACATCCAGGACCGTTACCTGTTCGCCCTCATGTGGGTTGACGGCGAGGAAGAGCCCCAGGTAGAGGCCCTGCGTGGCGACGTTGACCAGGACGGTACCATCACCATCGCCGATGTCACCGCATTGATCGACTACGTCCTTTCCCATGACGCCACCGCCATCAGCACCGCCAGCGCCGACTGCGACCAGGACGGCGACATCACCATCGCCGACGTCACCGCCCTCATCGACCGCATCCTCGCCGGGCAGTGGTAACCCACCACCCCACCGACCAATACACACAGCGAGCCGGCCCCATTCCAGAGCCGGCTCGCCGTATTATCCGCAAAGGGGATAAATCACAACACATTCGAACGAGGCTTTTCCCCTCTTATTCGATAATCCATAACTTCCACAAGCCTTTTAATAGGCTCTACTAAGGTTAAAAGTAGCGCGCGCCTCAACCCTAAATACTTGAAGTACTTTTTAATTTTATCCCATTGACGATAATAATAGACATAGAATGCATAAGTATTTAAATAATTAAAGACAAATATCCTCGAATGCTCCGTCTGTTCTTCCCTGGGAATACTTAACATTGCATCCATAACAAGGAGATTTAAACCTTCAAGGTTTTTTGCTGCGGTTATGCTGTTCGATTGAACTCTATATACACCCATGGGCCGGTTGATCAGATAACACTTGCCTTGTGTCATTAAGGCATAGAATAACATCCAATCAAACCCTATCGGGTCATACCGATCATATTTGGAATTATCAATAGCAGACGCCTAATCCATGATAGGCAGCAACGATTGCCACAACACCTGCAACCACTTGAGAAGTGGAATTAATGATCATCTTGGCCCTGAAATTCAATGCCCGGGACAATTGAGCACTTTGCACAATCGTGAATGACGAGATAATCAGCAACAACCCCTCAACACGCATCAATTGAGACAATATCGGCTTATCATAGAACTGTGCAACCCACGGGGCTATCAGCCAGATGACACCAGACATCACCACGCCAGCAAATATGTTGAAATAGAACGCCGTGCTGCTATCATTCTCGGTCATGTCAGGCTTGCGTATCAATGCATTGCCAAAACTACTGTTGATAAACCCGCCAGCGATTGCATTGAACACGCCGATCATGGCCAACAGACCATAATCACTCGGGCTAAGCAATCGGGCCAGAATAACCCCAATAACAAAGCCAAAACCAAGTGTTGCCACTTGGTCCAGCGATGTCCAGGCTACACCCTTGACAGTTTTTTTCTTCAGCGACTCAGGCATCCAGAAAAGGCAAATATTTAGTACTACTATCTAGTCCCAATAATGGTTTTTAGCGACCTTCCCTCATCATCTCACACGCAATCAGGACGTTAAAATCTTGCCATTACATCCTTACATCAACAAAACCACTGTTATCATTATCACCCTAAGATGAAAACATTCTAAGCATTTTCGATGATCAGTTTTTGATGCGGTTTCTTATACCCCTTATAAATGGTTTTATTCGGACATACTTATCTAATACTACCAAAAAGAATTTGCGCAGCAACCTATTGCTCAACATCACATGTTTAATCATCAGTTTGGGTGTAATTGGCAAGCCATATTTTTTGTAAACCTGCATGATATCAATATCCACCTTCTGGTCACTGGGCAACAATATCCACTGGAGTTGAGAAACCATTTTCCTCTTGATATCATTTATCAAGTCCTCGCGATGAAAGTGTTCTGCAAAAAACATCCTGATATCAAATGCAGATAATTCAAATTCTATCTGCTTGTTTATGTCAGGATTATGACTGGCAGAATGCTCCAATTCGCGATATACGCCCGTGCTCTTTGGAATATAATAGGGTTTGGAATAATAACACGCATACAGCCACATCGGATAATCACCCATTTTCCATCCCCGCTCAATAAGATTGTTCTCCGCATAAAAACGCCTGTAAGATAGATATAGTTCCTTCCTAAAACAGACCGTAAGCGTTAGGCACTCATTATGGTGCATCTCCACATCAAACGAATTCATCGGATTACCAAAGTTCCGAATCGATATTCGCTGATGTTTTTGGTCATACTTGTCAACCGCAGTATGTACAATGCCTATTTCTGGATTATTCTCCATAATATCCACCTGCATCTGCAATTTATTAGGGTCTGTCCAATAATCATCTCCTTCACAATAGGCTATATATTTGGATTGGGGATGAATTGCAGCATTTATTACACGTGCAAGCGAGCCATCATGCTTATGATATTGGTTTTCTGTCTCGTAAATGGGCTTGATGATGTCAGGGTATTTCTCTGCATACTCGCGGATAATGGCAGCCGAGCCGTCGGTCGAGGCATCGTCATGAACAATTGCCTCAAAGGGGAATGTCGTCTGCTGCATCACAAAGCCGTCCAAACACTGACGTAGGAACGGTTCGTGGTTATAGACCAGGCATTGAATTGATACTATTGGTGCTTCAGTCATTCCTATTAAGTTTATTAAAAAACATCAAAACAGGCCACAAATCAGTTTAATAATAAACAACATGATTATTATTCGAAAAATCATAGGAGTATAGATCCTAACTTTTAACTAAATTCTCAATTTCCTCAATAGAAATATAGTCCTCTTCTCTCCCCCAAATTTTCGAGAATCGCTGTTCTATCATCTCTTCTTTAAAATTGACTAAGTAGTCATGCCAAGAAAAATGAGGTTCATAACCTAATTCATTAACAGTCTTTCTTATATCCAATACAAATTGTTGAGAACTTCTCTTTTCTGGTTTATAAATCATGCGAGAACGATGGCCTTTTGGGCTAAAGACATCAACTATTCCTTCGATACGTTCCTTTAAAGTACTGCCCCCGCTACCTACATTGTAGATTCCACCATCGACACAAGCACATAATGCCTTTTCGATAATCTGTAAGAAATCCTTTATACATATAGTTTCAAGTAGTCGATTTGGGTCACCCCATATTTCAATGTCCGCTCCCTGCATCGCACGATATATTAAATACCTATCAGATACTAAAACTTTCTTTCCATCAGTAAATGTATAAGGATTTGGATGATAAAGATATATTCTTGAGAGACGAAAAATAAATCTCTTAAGGCCATAAGCACGATAATAATGCTCTATCATTTCTACAGCAGCATTTTTGGCGATAACATAGAGCCAATGATCACCTTCTGGAACTTTCCTCTGGGAATCTGCAGGTATTGGAACTTTTGTTCCAAACAGATAACTGATATCAAACAATGTTTGAGGGAATAAGATTCGGTCTGCACACACTTTCCTTGCATATTCCAAAACGTTTAGAGTGCCTTGGATGATCGACTGCACATAACTTGTTCCATCAAATCCCTTCATAACAGCCGGAAGCATTCCTGCAAAATGAACAATTGCATATACATTCCCCTTCGGCAACACCTCGAATTGAGTTGAATCAGAAATATCAATAGAATAATAGGTTATACCATAATCCGCAAAAAAGCCATTGTCATTTTTGCGATGGCCGATTGCTATGACATCATATCCAATGCTCTTCAAATGAGTAGAGATATGAGCACCAAGATTACCTGTTGCACCAAAGACAACTATTCTTTTATCCATATTAAATAATGTTTGGAGTTATTTTATGATCTGATTTATATATCAAGTAACCATTCCTCTCATAATTGGAATGGCTTTCTTCAAGTTTAGTTGAATAAACCTCTTTTCTTACAAGCCAATCCTTTCCGGAGGCATTTTCAAAGAAGGGAAGAAGATATGATGTCTGCTTTGTTAAATAATATATGCCTGCGTAAGCCTGTTTTTCAATTCTAACAGGTTTAACAAATTGATCAAGAGCCACATCAATCATGCACCTCAGATAATCAATACCAGAACTCATATAAACAAGTTTATTTGAGATATCATCACCTCCTCCACGCAAGTTAACTTCTATTAGATACAATTCGTCACCTTTATACTTAACTTCAATATGTGACGCACCATTTATATATCCAATTGCCGATAATAGCAATGGGACAACATTCTCAATCTTTTGTTTCAACCTTTCAGAAATAATCGCAGGTTGATGATGGCCTAATTCCACAAAATGTGGTGCTGACGAACTATCTTTATCCGTAATTTGAATGACATAATGTTGTCCATGAAAAGAGATACTCTCAATGGACAATTCTTTGCCTTCAATAAACTCTTCAACTATAATGCCGAACTTATTATCCTTAGATGCATAATCTATTGCATCTTTGAATTCAGAATCATTAAAAGCAAAAGAAACACCTTTCTTACCTCCTCCTTCACATGGTTTTACCACACATGGATAAATTTGGTTATCTATTCCCCGGTAAAAATAGAACTTAGGGGATTCTAATCCAATTATTGACTGGGCCAGCAAACGAATGTTGTATTTATCCTGTAACGATAATAGCGTTTTGTATGGAGTACCATTAAGATGCAATTTTTCAGCAACATACGATGCAACTTTTGCAGTTGCATCCGACGCATTTGACATAACCCCATCCACATGATTGATCATGCAGATTTCAGCAATTCTATCCATTTCAAAGATGGATATTGGATAGAAATGATCAACGACCTCTTTACATACAGCCCCCTGCTCCCATGCGAAACAGAACGTTTCAATATCCAATTCCTTCGCCTTCAGGCATAGTGGATATTGACCCGTCGAAGCACCAATAATAGCCAATTTCTTTCTCATCTATCTATAGATTTACAAATCGCTATTACAGTCTTTTGGCTTTCCATTACGAGACTACAACTTTTACACCTTGTTTGGCTTGCTGGATGACCTGGTATACATCATCATTTGAACTGGCCTTCAATGCCAGCGTGCCGATGGCCATGTTGGCGCCAGTGAAGGTTTCAACCATTGTACCTGGCTTTACCCACAAGTCTTCCTCGAGGATAAGGGGTTGTAATTCTGGGGCTATCTCCAAGTGGGAAAATGCGCCTGACTGATTGGCATGAAGGATTATCTCAACGATTTGCTGTCTGTTCTGATCCATTCCCACGTTGATGGGTTCGAAGGGCTCACTGACAGCAGCAAGCGTTGCCCGCTCAATGATGTCCTCATCTGTAACATACTTCAGCATTTCAGCCAAGCGGTTGCCACCCGCACGAGGAGAGACCTCCATGATATAGGCTTTGCCATTGGTACACAGCCGTGTCTCGATGTTATAGAGGCCAGTGCGCATCTTCAGCAACTTCATCAAGCGCTGCAGTTCGGAACGCAATTCGTCCTGTGCTACTTGAGGCATCGAGGAGGGCCAACTGTAGGCTGCGGGAGTGTATTCGTTTTCGGCCGCGTCGTCAAAGTACTGGTTGTTAAAAGTGCAGAACACCAATTCTCCATCTACCGAAAAACTATCGGTATCTGACGAGCACCCCTGCTTTTCCAGGAAGTCCTCGATGATGAAGTGGCGGGAGGGCGAGCAGTCGAGGGCGTGGGCGATGGCGGCAGGGAGGTCGGCGGGGTCGTCGACGCGGGTGACACCCTTGCTGCCAGCGCTGTCCACGGGCTTGACGATGACAGGCCAGTTGAAGTAATCAACATCCTTGAGGGCTTCGCCTGCCTCGCTGTAACCGCGCGCGTTGGGCACATTGAAGCCATTGTCGGCCAGGAATTGGCGAAATCTGGACTTGTTCTGGAGGATACATGCGGCCTCATAACTGCACTGGAACGGCAGACCCATTTTCTCGGCAACATAGGCTGCCGAGACCACTCCGGGATCGACGGCAAAGGACATGATGCCGTCAATCTGCAACCGCTTTGCCAGTTCCAGCACGGCCTCCTTGTCGATGATGCTCACGTTGTGGTATTCGTCGCTATACTTGTGGGCGATATTGTCGGGCAGGTAGTCCACCGAGATGACGTGGATGCTATGGCGATGTGCAGCCTCGATGACAGGCAACAGATAGCGCAGGCCACCCAAGAGCATCAGTTTTTTCTTCGATTTAGCCATAGTTATTACTTGACAATCAGGTTAATAATACGGGCAAGATCAGCCTCGGCGAGCAGGTGATGGATGGGAAGGCAGAGTACGGTATCGGCCATGCGGGTCGCGTTGGGCAGATTCTCGCGGGTGGCACTCGGCAGGCCGCGATAGGTCGAGAAGTCGCTGATGAGCGGATAGAAATAACGGCGGGCAAGGATGCCGTTTTCACGCAACTTCATGAACAACTCGTCACGCGTCATGCCATACTCCTCGCTGTCGACAAAGATGGGGAAGTAACTGTAGTTGTGGCGCACTCCGGGCATATCGTCCCAGAAGTTAATGCCATTGACAGGTCGCAACGCCTCGCGATAGCGGATGGCTACCTGGCGGCGTGCCTCGATGCAGGCATCCACCTGGCGCAGGTTGAGCAACCCATAGGCGGCACGCAACTCGTCCATCTTGCCATTGATGCCAGGGGCAACGACCTCGGTCTCGCCGGCGAAACCGAAGTTCTTCAGGTAGTCGATGCGCTGCTTGGTCTTAGCATCATGCACGACTAGGGCGCCACCCTCGACAGTGTTAAAGACCTTGGTGGCATGAAAACTCAACGTGGACATGTCACCCTCGGTCAAAATGCTCTTGCCATCGACCTCGATGCCGAATGCATGGGCCGCATCATAGATGACCCTGAGGCCATACTTGTCAGCAATGTCCTGAATCTCGCGTGTGCGGCAGGGCTTGCCATAGACATGCACGGGCATAATGGCCGTCGTGCGCGGCGTGATGGCAGCCTCGATCCGTTCGGGGTCGATGCCGCCCGTTGCAGGATCAATATCAACAAACACTGGCTTAATGCCATTCCACCAGAGCGAATGGGTTGTTGCCACGAAACTATAGGGCGTCGTGATTACCTCGCCACTGATGTTCAAGGCCTGCAGGGCGGTAATCAACGGCAATGTGCCGTTAGTGAACACACTGATGTAGGGCACCTTGAGGTACTCGCACAGTGCGGCCTCAAAGCGCTGATGAAACTCGCCATTGTTGGTAATCCACTTGTTGTCCCAAATCTTGCGGAGCATCTCGTTGAACTCGTCAAGATCGGGCAGCAACGGTGACGTGACGGTGATGATGTCTTTATTGGTTTTCATCTGAGTTGGGGAAAAATCATCCTCTGCACAGGTGCGCAAATTCAGGGTCACCGTCCCCAGCGGGAACAGTGCACCTGCCGATTGCAAGTAATGCCGTGGACACTATCGCAGTAGTCATTATCAGCGCTTTACCTGTTGCTATGTTACTGTGATGAGAGATGGCAACGTGTTTTGCCAAACTCTTCACGATGACAAAATTAGTTTTTTTTAAGCATGTACGCAACATTTGTCTCTAAAATTGCCGAAAAAAGTGCAGCGACCAAGCCGCTGCACTCATAAATTAATCGTTGTTGTCGAATGGAGAAAAAGAAACCTACTTGAGGTGGGGGCGGAGGGCGTCGCGCCAGAGGAGGTAGCCGGGGCCCATGAGGTGGAGGCCGTCGTTGGTGAGGTCGGTGCGCAGGCGGCCCTGGTCGTCGGCAAACAGGGGATAGAGGTTGATCCAGGTGACACCGTGGCGGCGGGCCACCTGCTCGAGCAGGGCGTTGGCCTCGACGACGACGTGGTCACGGCCAACGAGCAGTTTCCATTCGCGCACGTCGTTGTTGAAGGGCAAGAGGCTCTGCAGGTAGATCCTGGTGCGCGGACTGCCCTGCTGGACCATGACGATGAGGCGCTCGGTGGCGCGGGCGATGCTGTCGGCGGTGACACCATGGGAGATGTCGTTGACACCACACATGATGAACAGTTTCTTGGGTTTCCCCTTGATGATGGGGCCGATGCGGTCGATCATGCCTTGCACGATGTCGCCCACGATGCCGCGGTTCTTGATGTGGCTGTTGACCATGAGTTCGTTGAACTCACACCCGTCGGTCAGGCTATTGCCCAGCATGACGATGTCCTTCTTGCCGATGGGCAACTCATCGAACAGAGTCGCCCGGCGGGCATAATAGGGGTCCTGATTGGCCTGCTGGGCGCTGAGGGCAAGTCCCATCAGCGCCGCGAGAATCACTATAAAAGTCCTCATAATACTATCACTTATTTGCTCTCCCGATAGGCGTCAATCGCTTTTTTCACCGAGCCATGGAGCAGCAGCAGGCGCTTGGCGTCGTCATAGGGTAACTTGAGTTCGTCAACAATCCAGCGGGTACCGCGGTCGACGAGTTTCTGATTGGTCAACTGCATGTTGACCATCTTGTTGCCCTTGACGCGCCCCATCTGTATCATCACGCTGGTCGAGATCATGTTGCAGATGAGTTTCTGCCCCGTGCCGCTCTTCATGCGTGAACTTCCAGTTACGTATTCCGGTCCCACGATCATCTCGATAGGAATCTCGGCCACCTCACTCACGGGGGCATCGGGATTGCTGGTGATGGCCGCGGTGAGACATCCGTTGGCACGCGCGTCACGCAGGGCACCGATGACATAGGGTGTCGTCCCCGAGGCGGCGATGCCAATCACGGTGTCGAGCGCCGAGACATGATACTGCTGCAGGTCTTTCCATCCCTGGGCTGTGTCGTCCTCGGCATTCTCGACGGCATTGCGCAGGGCGGTGTCGCCGCCGGCAATGATGCCGATAATCCAGTCGGGCGACATGCCGAAGGTGGGAGGTATCTCGCTGGCGTCGAGCACACCCAGGCGTCCACTGGTCCCCGCACCCATGTAGAAGATGCGGCCACCCTTCTTCATGCGCTCCACGATGCCGATGACCAGTTTCTCGATTTGAGGTATAGCCCGCTGCACAGCGTCGGCCACCTTGTGGTCCTCCTGATTGATCTCGGTGAGCAACTCGTGCACCGACTTCTGTTCCAGGTTATTATAGAGCGATTCTTGTTCGCTGATTTTTACAAATGCCATAATCTTATCAAATTTTTATTCCACTATTGTCATTGTGCCGCCTGCCGGTGGCACATCATCGCTCGCGGCCACGCCATTGCGGGGCCTTACTGTGCCGAGTGATACTTCACTAGGCCTTCCATCGGGTCCTTGATGATGATGCCGATGGTGATGCCCAACGCCTGGGCGGCTTCTTGGAGCACGGCCTTCTCGCACTGTGCGATCGAACCCACAAAGTTGCAGGGCAACTCCTTGTAGCCCGGATAACTGGCCACGTTGCGGGTAAAGAAGTCGGTGAACGAGCGCAGCACGATATTGTGGATTGACGGCTCGTCGATGTTATGCTCCAGGAACGGGGCGAACTGGGCCAGGAAGCGGTTGGCGGCCGGCTTGCGATAGACCGACGTGATAATGGTCGTGTAGTCCAGGTTATACTCCTTCATGAACTTTTCACACAGGTGCTCGGGCAATTGCTTCTTCAACACATCGCCCACGAGCAGTTTGCCCAGCACGGCGCCACTGCCCTCGTCGCCCAGAATATAGCCCAGCGGCGACACATTCATGACCACCTTCTCGCCATCATAGTAGCACGAGTTGCTGCCCGTGCCCAGGATGCAGGCGATGCCAGGCTTGCGGCCACACACGGCCCTGGCTGCAGCCAGCAGGTCGCTGGCGACTTCCACCTTGCCGGCGCTGGGCAGGTTGGCGCGCAGGGCGTTGACCACCTGCTGCTTGATCTCGTCCGAGATAATGCCGGCGCCATAGTAATGGATCTCGTCCACCTTGTAGTTGGTCAAGTGGGGCATCAGTTCCCGCTTGATCTGTTCCTTCATCTCTTCCTCGGTGAGCAAGAGGGCATTCATTCCGGTAGTGAAAATCTGCGCTACCTTTTCTTTTCCGTTGAGCAGCGTCCAGTTGATCTTGGTGGAGCCGCAGTCTGCTATAAGTATCATCATAATATATTGAGTTTTTTGAGTTTTAAGTTTTAAGTTGTGAGTTTTAAGCAGGATTCAATGACTAGATCTTGATAAAGACTTTCTTCTTGTAGAGAATGTGGCCAATCACCCAATTGAGCAACACGAAGCAGACAGCATACAGGGCCGATGCCGTGTACTCGTTGAACAGCGAGTTGAAGAAGTCATAAACCGCACTGTGTACCGTGATGTTGCCGCCCTCGGCATCATGGCCCAGAGGAATCGCGCCAAACAGGATAGCCAGCACCGTGCCTATCAAGTACAGGGCCAGCGGGTTGACACCGAATGACTCGAAGAAGCGTGCCCAACTGCCCTTGCTGCCCTTGATATCGACAAAGTGGATGAGCATCGCCTGGATGCACATCGCCATGCCGCAGGTGATCAGCACAAACGTTGATGACCACATCTTCTTGCCACAAGGGATGCCATACTGCAGCAGCCAGCCGGCCAGCAGCATCACCGTGCCCCACAGCAGCATCGTGCTCACGCGCTCACTGTTGTTGTGTACCGACAGGATCATGCGTCCCACCAGGTAGCCGATCAAGACATGGGCAATGCACGGCAACGTGCTCAAGATGCCCTCGGGGTCAAACGAGATGCTCTCGCCAAAGGCGCTCTCGTGATACATGTGGTCGGTGCCCAACACGCTGTTGTCGATCTGGGCGATGATATTCTCGAGCGAGAAGTCATAACCATGCCCAAAGCCCAGAATCAAGGCATAGGCCACCAGGATGAGCCCGATGAGCCACGGGATGAACTTGCGATTGAACAACACCACACACAGCGAACCAAAGAAATAGACTAGCGCCAGCCGCTGGAACACACCCAGGTAGCGCAACGTGTCCAGGTTGTTCACCGCCTCGACAAAGGGGTCACCCTTGCACAGGCCGCGCACCAGATGCCCGAACCACTGCACCACCCAACCGATGAGGAAGAGCACGACCGTGCGGCGCACGATCTTCCACATCAGGGGACGTGATATCTTGTAGTTGAACTTCTTGAGCGAAAACGCCATCGACACGCCCATACAGAAGATGAAGAACGGGAAAACCAGGTCGGTGGGCGACAAGCCGATCCACTCGGCATGCTCCAGTGGGCGGTACAGGTAACTCCATGTGCCGGGATTATTCACCAGTAGCATTCCAGCAATGGTGATACCCCGCAGGATGTCAAGAGACAGCAGTCGTTTATTCTCTTTTGCCATAATCTTAATATCGTTATTAGGTAAAATATGGACAATCCTTTCTTGTCGCACTCATCAGTGATACAGGTAATACTTTGCCGAGCGGATGCGGAACACGTCAACGTCCTTGTTCCAGTAGTCGGCCATGTCTTCGACCTTGTATCGCTTGATGAAGCGCTCGCGGATCTCCCTGGAGCCGCACACCTTGTCAAACATGTTGTACCGCTTGGCATTCTGCTCAAACAGTTCCACCTGCGGGTACATCTCGTGGATAACCTGCAGGAAGTAGAATTGCGTCAGGCACAGGTTGGCAGCATCCGGGTCGGTGATATAGGTCTGCACGCCGTGCACCTCCTGTAACGACTTGTCAACGGCGACGCTCAGGGCAAAGAACGGCTTGTAGTTGATGGGCCTGAAGTGCATGCCCGGCAGGTTCAGGGCGTTCATGCGCATCGCCAGCGAATCGGCATTGATCCACGAGGCGGCAAACGTCTGGAACGGCAACGTGTAGCCGATACCCGTGTTGAAGATATAGAGTTCGCCCAGGATGCCCGACACAGGATAGAAGAAAGCACTCTCGGGAGTGGGAATCTGGGGCGACGGGGCCACCCATGGCATACCCGTGTCGCGGAATTTCATGTCACGCGTCCAGCCTTCCATGGGAATCACCGTCAACTTGCACTTGCGACCCGTCTTGGACTCCTGGCCGATGATGCCTTCCTCGTTAAGGAAGATGGCCAACTCACCAGGCGTGAGGCCATAGATGTAGGGGATGGCATATTTGCTCACAAACGAGAAATAGCCAGGCTCCACCAGATTACCCTCCACCTTGTTACCGCCCAGCGGGTTGGGACGGTCCAACACCATGAACTCGGTGCCATGCTTGGCACAAGCCTGCATGCACACGCCCATTGTGGCATAGAAAGTGTAACTGCGGCAGCCCACGTCCTGGATGTCATAGACCAGCACGTCGATGTCCTTGAGCATCTCGGCTGTGGGCTCATGCGTCTTGCCGAACAGCGAGTACATCTTGATACCCGTAATCGGGTCCACGGCGTCGCCCACGGCATCGCCAGCATGGGCATTGCCGCGCACGCCGTGCTCGGGTCCGAACAGGGCCACCAGTTGCACGCCGGGGGCCTCATTGAGGATGTCAACAGTGCTCTTGAGGTTATTATCGATGCCGCTGGGGTTGGTCACCAGCCCCACACGCTTGCCCTGCAACTGGGCGAAGCCGCCGTCACGCAGCACCTCCACGCCCGGCTTGACAACCGCACCGGCCGTCACCACCGTCATCACCACACACACTGCAATTAACAATATTTTCTTCATACAACTGATAATTTTTAAACAATTGATTTTTTATTAACAACTGAATCATCTGAATCATCTGATAGCATCCGCACACAGATAAGGACTGATTAGTTTCTCATTTCTTCATAAAGTTAAACAAACGTTTGATATTCACAGGAGTCTCGCCAAAGTTAACGAGCAACGCCAAATCAAGACCAGTTGCCTTGAGATAATTGAGAACCTGGGCTTCATGAACTTCAATCAATTTAGAAACAGCCTTGAGTTCAACTATAATCTTACCGTAACAAACAAAGTCTGCTATATACTCTTGTTGCAGCGCTTTGCCTTTATAAGAAATACAGAGTTTAACTTCACGTTCATAGGGAATACCAGATGCTTGAAATTCAAGTTCAAGTGCCTCTTGATAAACTTTTTCAAGAAACCCGCTCCCCAATTCAAAAGCAACAGCATTCAAACAACCACGAATGGCATACGTTTCATCTTGATACAAGTATTTCACCATAATATAATCAGATTACTCAGATTATTCAGTTGTTTTAAAATCCGTAGTTATCTGTCTGTTAAGGAGCGGTTATTTCTTGCCGTATTCGGGATCGATGCGGCGGTCCACCAGATAGGTCACCACCAGCGTGGCCACACAGCACACCATCACCATCCAGAAGAAGTTGGCATATCCTATCGCTTCCTGGATATAACCGGCAAACATGCCAGGTATCATCATGCTCAGTGCCATGAAGGCCGTGCAGATGGCATAGTGCGACGTCTTGAACTCGCCCTCGCTGAAGTAGATCATGTACAGCATGTAGGCCGTGAAACCAAAGCCGTAGCCAAACTGCTCAATCGCAATAGCCGTGGAAATAGCCACCAGATTATCTGGCTGTCCGACAGCCAGATAGACAAACGTGGCACACGGCAGCGTCATGCAGGCCGCCATCCACCACAACGATTTCTTCAGGCCCACCTTGGCGGCAAACAGACCGCCCAAGATGCCGCCGATGGTCAGTGCCAGCACGCCGATTGTACCATAGACGATACCCACCTCGGCTGTCGAAAGCCCCAGGCCGCCGACGTCCTTACCAGCGACCAGAAAGGGGGTGCACATCTTGATGAGAAAAGCCTCGGGCAGGCGGTACAGCAGCATGAACACGATGGCAAGCCAGACGTAGGGCTTGGTGAAATAGGTGACAAACGTGCGGCCAAACTCCTTGAAAATGGCCCCTGCAGTGGGTTTCTCATCCTTGAGGGTCGAGGCATCGCTCACCACCCTGGGGATGGCAAAGGTGTGGTACAGCGAGATGGCCGTGAACAGCACCGCCGCAACACCCATCGTGATCATCCACGACATGGGGATGTTGCCGTTCTTGAGTTCGATGGCACCAGCGATAGCCACAAGCACGCCCTGGCCAAAGATGGATGACAGGCGGTAGAACGTGCTGCGGATGCCCACGAAGGCGGCCTGCTCGTTTTGCCGCAGCGCCAGCATGTAGAAGCCGTCGGCAGCAATGTCGTGGGTGGCCGAGGCAAAGGCCGTGATGACAAACAGGATCAGCGTCACGGTAAACATGCTGATGGGGGTCTGGCCCGACGCAATGGTTGCCGCATCGGGTTTGGGCATCGTCAGCGTGAGCAGGATAAAGGCCACGCTCATCAATATCTGCATGCTGATGGTCCACCAGCGCTTGGTGCGGATGATGTCCACAAACGGGCTCCAGAAGGGCTTAATCGTCCACGGCAAGTACAGCAGGCTGGTGAACAGCGCCATCTGGCCATTGGGGACGCCCATCTTGGCAAGCATGAGCACCGAGATATTGTTGACGACAAAGTAGGGTATTCCCTCGGCAAAGTACAGCGTGGGAATCCAGAGCCATGGATTTCTTCTTTTCTTCGTTACTTGTTCCATTGTATAATCTGTTTAATTGGGATTAATAGCGTTTCTCGATGCTGGCGCCCACAAAGTAGTGCAGCAGGATCTGCTTGTAGTCAAAGCCGCGGGCACCCATCACGGCAGCGCCGATCTGGCACAGGCCCACACCGTGGCCCCACCCTGCTCCGCGCAGCACAAACTTGGCGGGATAGCCGTCCTGACCCACGTCGTGCTTCTCGACGACAAAGGCCGAACTGTACAGGCACGAGGGCGACAGGGCGTAGCGAATGGTGAGTTCCTTGCCGATGATGCGCTCACGTTTCTCGCCCACGATGCGCAGGCGATACAGCCTGCCACTGGTGCCTCGAGCCACAGGCTGCAGGTCACGGATGCGGCCGTAGTCGATGCCCGTGCGCTTCTTGATCAGCGCGGCGATTTCGTCCTGGCTGTACTCCACCTTCCAGCGGTAGAAATCCCGGGTCTCCTGGTCATAGTCGTTGAGCACCTGGGACAGAATTTCGGGGTCGATGGTGTTGCAATAGGCACTGGGGGCCGACAGGATCCACTCGGCAGCATTGTCCTCGCGCGACAAGTCGGGGAAATCGGCCTCATCCTCGCTATCGCGCCTTGCCTCCAGATAATCGTGGTGATGTGGCTCCCAGCAGTTCTCAAACTCCTCCATCACGCCACCGCACGACTTACTGAAGCGTGCGTCACACAGGGCGCCACCATGCATCAGCACCTGGCCCCACGTTGCGCGGACGGCCTGTTCCACCTTGGGTGTAGTGGCGCGCGTAATGCCTTGGTAGCGCTGGCAGTGGTCGTCGGCACACACGTCAAAGTTGGCATGGTCGTCACGGTCCCACCACTTGACCAGTTCGCCTGGTGTGTCCATCATCTCGCCAGGGGCCTCGGGATTGCGCTCGGTGGGCTTAACGGTCTCCTCGGTGTGGATTTGGGCCAGCAGCCAACTGCGGGAGATGACGGCATGTGCCTTCAAGAGTTCAAGCGAGGCATTGGCACTCATCTCGCTCGAGATCACACTCAACAGGTAGTCCTCAACACTCAACACATTGACGGGTGTCAACTTGCCGTCCTCGACGATGAGGTGCAGCGCGCCCTTGAATGTCTGGTCTTCCTGGCGTTTCCAGTGGAAACTCACACCGATGGTCACTGCCTTGAGTGTAAAGGAAGCCTTATCGGCATCAACCGGCTCAAAGAGCAGGTCGCCATAGCGGTTGCCGCCCCACTCCACTTGTCCATCGGCATAGCGAGCCGTCTGGCTGCCGCTGCAAGCGGTGCCATTCACGCGGTAGTCACCATTGAGCACAAATTCAATCGCCGGCTCGTTCATGATGCCCACCCTCACTTGCGGTATCTGTTTCTCGTCCATATTCTTTACTACATTCGGTTTCTTGTTGTTCCCGTTTGCCATGGCAATGCCACAGCACGCGGGACATCGTTACTATCTTAAATCGGCCCCATGTCATCCCAGCGTTGGCCGTAGTTGCGGATGACCATGCCGAGGTCCTGATGGCTCATGCACAACTCATTGAACAGTCCTTGCACCTGACTGGCCGTCAAACTATTGAAGTCTTTCTCGTCGGGCACGGCCCACAGGCCGCCCATCTCGGTGCAACCGGGGCTGAGCAGGAGTTCACCCTCCCCAGTGCCGTAGCAGGCAGGACGGTGCTTGCGGCGCGGGAACACCACCATGCGCCACGAGCGCTCGGTGTTGTCCCACCAGCACAGCACGTTGACCATCGGCTCGATGCCGCCAGCGGGAACGGGCAGCAGGTCAAGAAGACGCAAAGCATAGCGCTCGGCCGTCCTCACCGTGGTCGTCTCGATGGTGAAAAGGCTACGCCCCAACTCATCGACATATCCGATAAAGCCCTCATCACTGTCGGCCAGCAGGTGGGTCGTCGCATGAAGGATTTCGTCACACAACGGCATTTCGCCCTTGGCGCCAGCCTGGAAATGGGCATGATCGGGCGCCGAGGCGCCACATTGCGGCCCGTTGTAGAAAATCACAAAATCGGGCAGATCGGCGGCCAGCGACAGCATGTCGCCCACCCTGCCGGCCAAGCGTTGAGGCTGGTGTTGCAGGTGGGCAATCGTCAGGTGACGTGAGAAGATGGGATAAGGGTTGACCTGGATCTTGTAGTGATCTCCCCACAGGATCGCCCGCTGGCGCGAAGGCTGGTTCTCGGTGCACAGGAAACAGGCACGCCTGGAGAGAGAGCCCTTGTCGATTGCGGCGGCCGACGAACGGCGCCGTTCGGGATTATGCTGCAGGCGGATGAGCGACTCACCCATTTGCAACGAGCGTGACGTGGCCCTGGCCAGAGCATCATAGTTGCGCCCTGCCACATCCCAGTCCCGCAGTTGCCTGGTAAAGAGTTTGTCGATCACCCTGCTGTAATCCATTGTCAACACCCGGTCAGTTGTTGCTCGATTCTCACTTCTTGTTCATCGCGATGCGCGCCTGCAGTTCCCAGGTGCGGATGCGGTCCTTGTACAGGTTGTTGCGGTTCATCTTCTCGACGTCGAGCGAGGCATCGCTGTTGTCGTCCCAGCGGCGGCAGATGTACACCGGCGTGTAAACGCGGCCAATCTGGTAGTGACGCGAGATATTCAAGCCCAGGGCATAGTCCTCGCCGTAACTCGTGTTGGGAATCTTGATGTCGCGCAGCACGGGCGTGTAGAACGCGCGCGGCGCGCCCAGGCCGTTGATGCGCAGGGCGTTGTTGCGGCCATTGTCGGGAGTCCACTCCTTGTGGTCGATGATGCCGGGGGGAATGGGATTGAGGTGAATGTCGGTCATCTGGTAGGTACCGACAACCATTGCCACGTTCTGCTCGTAGAAGGCATCCACCATCGTCTGCAGGGTGTGCTCGTCCTTGTACATGTCATCGCTGTCGAGTTGCACGATAAACTTGCCGGCGCGCTTGCTGTTGGCGGCCAGATTCCAGTAGCCGCCGATGCCCATATCATAGTAGTCGGCAATGATATGGATCAGGCGCGGGTCGTTATACTCGGCGATAGCCTCACGAGTGCCGTCGGTCGAGAAGTTGTCAACGACCATCAGGTTGAACTTGAAGTTGCACTCCTGCTTGAGCACCGAGTCGATGGCATCGCGGATGGTGCGGATGCGGTTCCTGACGGGAATCATCACCGTTGCCTCGACCTCAAAGTCACCCTGGTCAAACTCGATGTGGCGGAAGTTGGGCACTTCCTTGCCGTCCTCGACGCGTGTGGGAGCCAGGTAACCGCCCACTTGCTTGAGGTGATCGGTGCAGGCCTGCTCCATCTCGATCTGGCGGCCGCGGTTGCGCGGATCCACATAGTCAAAGATCTTCTCGCCGCTCTTGCGCGTGTCCAGTTCGACGTCGCTGTACAGGAACTCGTTGATGTGGGTGATGGGGGCAAACTGCGACAACCTGAGGCGCAGGTCATACAGGCCAGCAAACTCATAGTGGACCTTCATGGCGCTGGCGGCCTTCTTGAAGCACTGGCCACAGAAGAACAGCACCGAGCCAAAGTCGAAGTCATCCCTGAGGCTACCCATCTGGTAGTCGATAACCGGAGCCTTGTCGGCGCCCTTGTCGGTCACGTTGTAGTGGTCGGCATAGAGCATGCCCGACTGGGTGTCGTCGCCCAACTTGGCGAAGCGTTCCAGCGAGTAGGGCCCCATCTTGAGGGTGTCATACTTGGTGTACAACAACACATAGTCGGCATCGGCACGCTCGGCAATGGCGAGCATGGTGGCGCTGGCAGTGAGCCCCTTGACGGGCATCAGTTCACAGCCCTCGACAGCGGTCGCGCCGTCCTCGGTGGCCAGCAGGTAGATTTTATTCACCAATTCCTGCTCGCGGAGGTTCTGGATGGTTTGCGCGGCCTGTTCGGCATTGGCAAACGGGATAAAGCAATTAATTCTTCCCATAATCGTCTTTTTTTATGATAATTGATAATTTATTGTTCGGTTTTCTCTGGATGTTCAAGATCGAGGGCTTTATTGCAGGTACTCGAGGATGCGCTGCATCAGGCGGGTACAGTCGCTGCCATAGGTCATGGCCTCGAGCGGGAAGCCCAGCACGACGGTGCGGTAGCCGCCGCGATCACTGGCGATGGCAGCAGGCAGGCCGTTCTCGCCATATCGCAACCAGGTGAAGCCACGGCTGTCGCTGGCGCGGATGGCGTCGGGTGACTCGACGGCATACTGCTTGTCGTTCAACTTGTTGACAAACTCCCACGTTCCTTCCTGGGCCAGGCAACGCGCGGGGCAATCGACCGACACGGCAGTACCGTCGAGCGACGCGCGGCCGTTCAGGCCCTCAAAGCCGAGCACCTCGCGGGCAAAGGTCTGGCCTTGCACATCGTTGTTGCCCGCGGCATTGTCCCACAGGTCACTGCCCACAAACGAGCCCGACATCACCACGTTGCCGCCACGGCCCGTGAAGGTGCGCAATGCGCTCATCAGGCCTTCGGTATAAATCTTGAAACGCGTGGGCTTGAGGCCACTGCCGGTCGAGATTTCCTTCTGCTTGCCCAAGATGAGATCCATCAGGCGGTAGTCGCTGGTATTGTAGCCATTCTCCAGAGCCTGCAGACTACAGGAAACAAAGGAGTAACCGGCGTTCATCAGGGCATCGCCGTGGATTGCGGGATAGTCAAACGTGTTGCCGGCGATATTCATCGTCTCATAGTCGCTGCGGCTGGCGCCGAAACCTGGCGCGTCGTCGTCCTTCCACTCGATGCTGCGGCGGAACTCATATTGCGACCCCAGGTAGTTGATCTGCTGCACATAGGGCACGCCGTGGTCCTTGTTGTCGTCAAAGCCGGCACGCACGCTGTCCTCAAACCAGTCGGGACCGCTCACGCGGGTGAAGCCGTTGACCACCAGCACGTCGCCCTTGCTCGATGCGGCCACGCCCAGACTCAGCGTCTCGCTGGGGAAACTGCGGCCGCCGTCGTTCATGGCGATGATGCGGTAGGAGTGCATCTTGTTGTCGTTGATGGTCACGCTGTACTGCGGGCCCTTGACGGTGGCGATCTCCTTGAAGCCGCCTTCCAGCCCGATGCGTTCACACACGATAAAGGACGTGGCGTCAGCACCGTCGCTCAGGTCGTCGTGGGTGGGTTCCCACGTGAGCAGGTAGTGGTGCTTGTCGGTCTTGCTGATGGCAAAACTGTTGACGGGCAGCGGCTGGATGACGTAACTGCGATGGTCGCGCTGGGCGATGAACTTCAACATGCCCTTGTAG
The DNA here is from genome assembly GCA_946414395.1 of uncultured Porphyromonadaceae bacterium. Classification (GTDB taxonomy): domain Bacteria; phylum Bacteroidota; class Bacteroidia; order Bacteroidales; family Muribaculaceae; genus Sodaliphilus. The sequence continues at coordinate 40,778 of CAMKOE010000019.1, forward strand.
ATGGCGCGGCTCACGTCGAAGCGGAACATCGGATCCAGACCATATTTCATGTCAGCAAAATTCTGGTGAGAGAGCAACTCCATAAGCACGGCGGGCACCTCGGGCACGCGAGCCTCATAGTAACTCTTGTCCCACATGCCGCGGCGTGTCCAGTTGGGTTCCCACTTGGCCCTGACGTCCTTGACAATCTCGGTCGAGAGCAGGTTGGCCAAGCGGCGCGAGAGTTCGCGCGGCGTGCCGTTGGCATATTTGCCGAACTGCTTGCCGTTTGCCCTGGTGCAGTAGATGAGCAGGGTACCCACCGTCTCGTCGTCGGGCGTGGCGCCGGCATCGGTGTGCAGGCAGAAGGACAGATCCACCGGCACGTTCAGGCCTCCTCTGTCGGGCAGCACGTCGCTGCCGCCAGCCAGGTAGTTAACCCACTCGCCACGACTGCGGTAGTCGTCGGTATAGTCGTTGATGCCGCGGCTGGTCGAATAGACGCTGTCGGGGAAACCAGCCCATTGCAGGTAGTAACGCGACCCTAAGTGATACCGGGGGTGGTTGCCGCTGCCGATGTAACTGTATTCCACTCCCGGCTTACCCAGGCAGGCCTCGTTGTTCTCGCCCTGGGCCTTCTGCTCGGCGACAATGGCCAGGTTCTCCTCGGTGGGCAGGGCCACACGGCGGGCGATGTTGCCATATCCGCCGCCCACGCTGATGGCGTCGGCAGTGATGACGGCATTCTTGTCCTCACTCAGGTTGGACACCTCGACGACGTCCTTGTTCATACCCTTGGCCAGGGGGAAGGTTCCCAGATAGACCCACACGCCGCCAGCCATCGTCTGATCAACACGGAACTGGCGTTTGCCGGCCAGGCTGTTGACGGTATAGGTCACGTCGCGGGCACTGTTGGGCAGCGTTTTGTAAGAGATATAGATGGCATAGTCGCCAGCGTAGGGCATTTCTACATCCCACGTGGCAGTCGATAGTTTCTTCTTGTCCTTCTCGGCCTTGACCATGCGGTAAGTGCCCTCGGTGAAGGGGTTCTCAAAGTCCTTGTACTGGTCGCGCAGGAAGGCAAATCCGGCACCCTGGCCGCTCTGCCACTTGTGGCGGCCGTTGTGCTCGCTGTAGCCCTGCTGGGCCAGCCCGCTCGGGTCGTTATCGACCACGGCACCATAGTTGTGGGTATCGCGCTCACGGGCGTTCCACACATAGGCTCCCGCGTTCTCCAGCATCGGGATGAGGAACGGCAGCACATAACTGTGGGTGTACATGTCCTCGACGGTCTGCATCAGGCGGGCACGCTGCCACTCCCAGCGGTTCAACTTGGGCTCGAAGTACCAGCCGTGGCTGGGCCACATGGCGATGATGTTGCCGTCCAGGCCGTGCTTGTAGTGGCGGTTGGCGTCCAGTTCGCTGATGAAGGGTGCATGCGAGCGTTTATAGGCGGGCTCGTAGTCGGCAAAGTACTTGTTGATGTCATTGCCCACGATGGAGATCAGCACCGGACTGTCTTGATAGTCACCGCCCAGCGCGTCACGGATCTCGTCGCGCATCTTCTCGACGCCCTCCTGGGTGAACGGTACGTCGCCGAAGTTCTCGCTCACGTCCACCTTGACCGTATCGTTCTCCAGCGCGAGAGAGCGCACCTTCAAGGCGCCCACGCCCATGTGCTCGGGCAACTTGCTGGCGACGATGCGCTGCACTGTCTCCTGTTGTTCGGGGGTGAACACTTGATCCTGAGCACACACGGGCATCGCAGCGGCCACAGCCACCGCGACACTGAACAACACTTTGCTTGATTTCTTCATCGGTTATACTTTTTTTGACATTATCTAATGCAACAAAAGTAGTCAAACCAAATGAAAAACCAAAACAAAACCACCTAAATCGCCCTCTTAACAACATTTTTTATAAATCAACTACACTTTTTAAGAAAATAAGTCAGCAAACTTTACTGACAAATAATTTTGGCGATGATATAGATGTTGGCCCGAACCCTGCGGGGCTAATGCGAATTTCTCGAATTAGTTTTAATTATTTTTCGTGAAATACGTTTTCTTAGCGGAATTATCATTAAAAAACTTTTAGGGCCAAACTGCTATATCATAGCCATAATCTTAGTTTAAATAGTTGACATTTAAAAAATACAACATATCTTTGCAGTAATAGAGGCTGAAGGCATTTCAAATTATGCCGCAGTTATCGCACAACGCTGCAACCCAAACTTGAATAAAATCATTCAAGATTTTGACAACTTTGTAAACTTCTTCAAGGAGAAGCCACAATAACATATAAAATACTATCAGATCATGCTACCTTTTCTCGGTCTTCTCTTCTGGATCTCTATCATCATCGTCATAGCCCTCATCCTGGGAGTTGTCGCTGCCCTCATTGCGCTCCCGCTGGCCAAGAAACCCAAGCGGAAGAGGAAAATCCTTCTCGCTTTTCTTTCCCCTGGAGTAGCCATCGGCATCTATACCATCTGCAGTGTCGTCACCATGCTCACCACCTCGGCGCTCTGCAATGTGGACATCGGCCTGGGCGACACATGGATCTCTCCCCTACCCAACGATTACCACATCTATTCGTATGACCTGCCGGGAAACGGACAAATCGATAAAATGGATACCAGTGACAGCATCACAACCTTTTACGAGACTGTGTCCGCCAGCAAGTTGCAGGTCATCGGCGATACCGTCATCGGCCAGCAAAGCGGCAATCATGGCTACTTCCTGCTCGACACACGCACCGACAGCCTGACCGTCCACGAGAACCTCGCACAACTCCAGGCGTCATTGAATGGCAAGAAAATCGAATTGATGGACACAGGCAAGTACCACTGGCATGCAAGACGCGTCCCCTACAGCATAGGGGTCACCATCGCCCTGTGCTGCATCGCATTGGCATTATACCTGTTGTGGAAGATCGGCCTGTCCAGCAGATGGGACAAGTTATACCAGTTGATGACCCCCGACTCGCAGGAGAAAAAACATCCCTAGGCCTCGCTGTGATAGGCGACAAGGCCAGGCATGCTGCTGAGGACGATTTTCCTCACCATGGCGCCAAAGTCGTGAGCCACCTCGAGCAGAATCTCGCTATAGGTCGTGGCGATGGGGCCGACAAAGTTGACGGGATAACTCTTGTAGTCATATTGCGCCACGTTGCGCTCAAAGAAGCGCTTGAACTCCCCGACAATCAAGTCATGGACATAGGGGCTGTCCAGATGTTCGCTCAGGAAGAACGAGTAAGCACGCAGGTTGCGCGTGGCGGCAGGGTTGTTGAGCACGGCATCGAGTACCTCGGCACGCGTCACCTTGTATTTTTCAAAGAAGGCATCGGTCAACTCCTTGGGGGCAAGCCCCTTGAGAGCATCGCCCAGGAAAACCCTTCCCAGCGCGGCACCACTGCCCTCATCACCCAGGATGAATCCCAATGCAGGCACGTTCTTGACAATATTGTTGCCATCATACAGACAGGAATTACTGCCCGTGCCCAGGATACAAGCCAGGCCGGGTTCACGCACCAGCAAGCCTCGGGCCGCACCCAGCAAGTCACTGTTCACTGTCACGGGCGTCTTGAACTGAGCCACCAGCGACCCCTCGATGATCTTGTTTTTCTCGGGACCTGAACAGCCAGCGCCATAGAAGTAAACATGCCCCCAACGGCGCTTGAAGAACTCGGCCGGCAACTCCAGGCGGATGCTGTGACTGATCTCACGTCGTGTCATGAAAAACGGGTTCAGTCCCGACGTGAACGCGTGCTCGAGAACTTGACCATCCTCTATCAGCGACCACTCGGTGCGCGTAGTGCTACTCTCGGCGATGAGTGTGATGTTTTGACCTTTTATCGTTGCCATCTCGGTTAACGGATGTATCTTTTTGTTAATTTTCGGTTAAATTAGGGCTCCTTATTAGTTTTGCGGCCACAAAATTATGCAAAAATTCGATGCAAGCCTTCAATCGCTCAACAATATTCAAGAAATAAACAGTAATTTAACACATGATTGCATCTGTTAACTATTGAGCGCCGCTTGGCAACCATTCACCCCTAACGCATTACCATAGGCAATGATAAAGCAGTTGGTCCGAACCCTTTTTAATGCTAATTTCGCTAACGAAAACGTATCTCACGAATTCGTGATTCATATAATTAACTGACTTGTCCTGAAATAGGTTTACAAAATAGTAAACAAAAAACAGGACTAATTAT
>CAMKOE010000020.1 GCA_946414395.1 uncultured Porphyromonadaceae bacterium
TGGCCAACATGACCATCTCGCTCATCATGCACAAGCGCATCATCACGACCCTCGCCAAGGCTAAAGCCCTGCGCATGTATGCCGAGCCCCTCATCAACAGGGCTAAGGACGATACCACCGCATCGCGCCGCCTCGTCTTCAAGCACCTCCAGAACAAGGAGGCCGTCAAGGAACTCTACTCAACCGTTGCTGCCAAGATCGGTGACCGCCCCGGTGGTTACACCCGCATCCTGAAGTTGGGCAACCGTCTGGGTGACAATGCCAAGACTTGCTTCATTGAACTCGTTGACTTCAATGAGGTGATGCTCGAGGCCAAGAGCCAGGAGAAGACCGCTGCCAAGAAGGCAACCCGCCGCAGCCGCAAGAAAGCCGCTGCTCCCGCAGCCGAGGCTCCCGCTCAGGACGCTCCCAAGACCGAAGAGTAATCCCTGATAAGAATTTTATTACGCTATCCCTACATCACACAATAACAAAAAGCCCTGTGCCAATCGAGCGCAGGGCTTTTTGTTATTGATGATATTGTTCTTTAAATGCCGGAGGGTGGTCACTTCCCGGCGGGAATCGTTCCCAGCATGATCGTGTCGGGCTTGGTGCTCTTGAAATTGTTGGAGACGGCCTCCAGCAGTTCCTTGTCGGTGTTCAGCGTGTCGCCATCGGGTGAGATGACATACATCGACTCAAATGCCGGTTCCTTTTTCTCCAAACTCTCCACGATGACCTGGGACATGCGGTCAAGATACTGGTTCAAGGCATCGGTGTCGTTCTTGGCCTTGATGTCTTCCACCTTCTCTGACCCGTCCTTGGCCTTCATGACAAACCTGTAACTCTTGGGCTTCTCATTGCACGACGACAGGCAACCGCAGCACACGGCTGCAACCATCAGAACAGATAACAGTTTTCTCATATTCTCAATTGTTTTTGCGCTAGAGAGGCGTTGTCAATTAATCCTTCACTTCCCAACCCAGCGCACTGGCGCCCAGCACGGCTGCGTCGCTCTCCTTGAGTTCGCTGATGAGGATCTTCACCTTGCCCTTGTAGATACCCAGCACATTGCGGTCAAATGCCTCCTTCACCGGGTTCATGATCAGATCACCGCTCTTGGTCAGTCCGCCAAACAGCACAAATGCCTCAGGACTAGAGAAGTTGGTGAAATCGGCCAGAGCCTCACCCAGGATGGTTCCCGTGTAGTTGAATATTTCCTTTGCCAGTTTGTCGCCAGCCATTGCGCAGTCATACACGTCCTTGCTCGTGATAGCCTCAATGTCATAGTCACGCAGTTTGGACGGTTCGTTGCGCAGTTCCAGGAACTCGCGGGCAGTGCGGGCAACACCCGTTGCCGAGCAGTAGGCTTCCAGACAGCCCGTGCGGCCACAACCGCACACGCGTCCGTTGGTGCGCTTCACGATCACGTGACCCAACTCGCCGGCAAAGCCGTCATGGCCGTAAACCATCTGACCGTTCACCACGATGCCGCTGCCAACGCCGGTTCCCAGCGTGATCATGATGAAATCCTTCATGCCGCGGGCAACGCCATAGGTCATCTCGCCGATGGCGGCAGCGTTAGCGTCATTAGTGATCAGGCACGGGATGCCAAACTTCTGGGTCACCATCTCGGCCAGGGGTATGGGGGTCGGCCAGGGCAGGTTGGGAGCCTGGTCGATCAAGCCGGTGTAGTAGTTGCCGTTGGGGGCACCGATGCCGATGCCGTTGATCTTACCCTCAGCGTCATTCTCCTTGATCAGACGGGTCAACTCGGTGTGCAACTCGTCGATATAGTCATTAAACTCGCTGTGCTTGGCGGTCTTGATGGAACTGCTGGCCAGCACATTGCCGCGAGCATCCACGATGCCAAAGACGGTGTTAGTGCCGCCCATGTCGATACCGATTACATAAGGTTTTGCCATGATTTTGGTTCTTTTTTATAAGTTGATAATAAAATGTTTCTTACTAGTCCACAAAGGTAACAAAAAGTTTCTACATTTCACTTCCTGCTTGTTGTTTTTTACCCCGTTGCCTGTAGTTATGGCCAGGCCGTTGGCATTCCACATGCGCTACGCGCCGCTAGAAACTGGCGGAGAGGCGGACGTTGATTTGGCGGCGGGTGAGGTAGTTGGGAACGGCATACTGGACGTTGTTGACGTCGGTCACCCAGTAGTAACTGCTCACGTTGGAGATATCCATGAGGTTGAAGCAGTCCAATCCTAACCAGATTTCCTTGAAGTGGCTGAACAGGCCGCTATAGGGACGGTGGTCCTTGCCGATGAGTTCATAACTCAAGCCGACGTCCACACGCTTGTAGGCGGGCTGGCGGACGTAGGAGTCGGCACGGGTCAGGTGCGGCGCCGTTGTGGGCAGACCGTCGCTCAAGATGCCCTTGAGGCTGAACTTGAGGCGTGGAATGTTGGGGAAGTAGTCGGTGAAGAACAGGGCGATGCTGTAGCGCTGGTCGGTGGGGCGGGGTACCTTCACACCATTGAGATTCTCTTGGGTCTTCATCAGCGAGAAACTGAGCCAGGAGTCGGTGCCCTCCACAAATTGACCGAACAGTTTCATGTCCACGCCGGCGATATAACCCTTGGATGAGTTGACGCCGCTATAGACGAGTTTGAGGTTGTCAATCTCGTAGGGGATGAGGTTGGACAGGTTCTTGTAATAGGCCTCGGCGGTGAACTTGAAGGGACGGTCCAGTGCCCTGAAGGTATAGTCGCTGCCCAAGATAATCTGGATGCTGCGTTGCGACTTGATGTCCTTGTTCAGGAGGATGGTGCGGTTGCCCAGCGTGTCCATCAACTGCTGGCGGTATTCCTTGTAGAACGGGGCCTGGTAATAGACGCCGCCCGAGAGTCGCAGCGACAGGTTGCCGTTGCGCTCGGGCACGAAGCCCAGGCTGACGCGGGGCGAGACAAGCGTCTCACCGTTGAAGTTCCAGTGTGACAGGCGCACACCAGCATTCAGCGACCAGAATCCGGCACCCGACGTGAAGCGCCAGGTGTCCATCAGCCATCCGGCAACGCGTGTTGTGTTGAGGTCGTTGCTCGACGTCTCGGTGAAGATGACGTTGACCTGATCGGGAATGTGGGGCAGGGAATAACCCGCGCTGTCGCGCCATTGCCACTGGCGGGAGCGGTCGTAGATATCCTCCTTGCGCATCGAGATGCCATAGGAGATGCTGTTGTTGTTCAGTCCGATGTTGCCCTTGACCGAGAGGTCCATTACGTTCATCTTCAAGCGTGTGCGCTCATGCTCGTGATACTTGCCCACACCCAGTTCCTGGCCAGCCTGGTCCAGCCAGTACTCGCCATGGATGTCATAGGCCACCAACTCGTCGGTGCGGTAACCCGAACCCTGAATGGTGAGGCTTGTGCCCTTGTCATTGAACAGGTAGGTCGCTGCGGCCGCGGCAAAGTAGGTCTGGAACTTGTCTTTCTCATAGCCGTCAAAATAGACGGTGAACGACTTGACGTTCTCGCTCGTGCCGAAACTCGTCTCACGGTTGACAGGTGTGAAGCGGTAATCATTGATGCTCACGTTGCCCAGCAACGATATGCGCAGTTTCTCTATCGGTTTGAAGACAAGACTCGTCTGGTAGTCAAAGTATTGAGGGTCATACTCACCCTTGCTCTCGAGCGAACCCATGAGTGACGAGTTGCGCTTGTATCTCACGCCGTGCATCTGGGAGTAATGGCGCGTGCTGTGGCCCAGCATCAGGCTACCGCCCTGCAGGCTGGCCGCCAGCGCGCCTTCAAAGGCCTCGGGCTCGCGGTAGGTGATGTCGAGCACCGACGACATGCGGTCGCCATAGGCGGCGCTGAAACCGCCCGTCGAGAAATCGACCTTGCGCACCATGTCGGGGTTGATGATGCTCATGCCCTCCTGTTGACCCGAACTGATCAACTGGGGACGATAGACCTCGATGCCGTTGATATAGACGCTGTTCTCGTCATAGGAACCGCCGCGCACCATGTATTGTGAACTCAACTCGTTCTTGGAACTGACACCCGCCATCGTGGTGAGCACGGCCTCGACGCTGCCGCCCGACGCGTCGGGCGTGCGCTTGAGCATCTCCACGTCGATGCCTTGCATGCCTGTGGTCTGTTTCTTGTACTCGGTGATTTCCACCTCGCCCAATTCCAGCGTCTTCTCATAGAGTTTGGGGTTGAGGGTCACGGTTCCTTCGGGCTTGATGAGTTGGCGGGTCACCGTCGAATAGCCCAAACAGGAGAATTCGACCATCAGGGTGTCGGCTTTGGGTACCGTCATCTCATACTGGCCCTTGGTGTCGGTATTGGTGCCGACGGCTGTGCCCAGCAGGCGCACCGTGGCAAACTCAATGGGTTGACCGGCATTGTCAACGACGGTACCGGTGATTTTGACCTGGGAAAAAACGGTGATGGCGCACATCAGGAACGCCATCAATGGTAATATGCGGTGGTGAAATCTCATTATCTGTTATATGTCATTTAATAACATAACGCAGAAAAAGGTGAAAAAGTATTTTGTCCCGAGTGTTTAAGAGAGTGTGTCATGATTGTGACTCGCTGTTATAACCGTGCTATCGCACGGGAAATTATTCAAATTATATTTAAAATTATCATCAATATAAATCAATTATTAATTATAATTTCAAAATTTGATCAATTTCCCGCCCGCAGGGCGGTTATTATTGCGGCATTTGAATTTTGACGCACCCTCGTGCCGCGAGGGCATGATCATCGATCAGTTGGCGAAAATGGAAGACAGGCTAGACGCGCTCATGCGGGAGTAGCCGTTGGGGATGCTGCGGTCAATCTTCACGTTGCCGTTCCACTCGATGTTCTTGTAGGTGAGGGAGAAGGACATTTTCTTCTTCTCGATGGTTGCGTTAGCATTGATGTTGTGGGCGATGTTGCCGGCCTTGGTCGCGCGCACGTCGCTGTACTTGACTTGATAGGCCGCTGTGGCGCTACCTTGAGGCATGATGTCGAGTGAGACGATGCGGCTCGACTTGTCATAGGAGAAGGCATAACTGTAGCCCTTGTAGTTCTCGTTGGATGACAGGACGATGGCGTTGCCCTTGTTCTCACAGGTCACCTGTGGCTTGAGAGCCTCGTCGAGTGTGCCCTTGCCGATCAGGAACGGGCGCCCCAGGAAGATGTCCTGCACGTCACTCACGGTGACGGGGATGCCGGCCGTGAGCAGCGAGACCTTCTCGGCGATATAGCGCTTGTGCACCTTGTCCACGGCATAGAGGCTGTCGGCAGTGATGAGCAGGCGGCCCACCTCGATGCCCAGCATGGGCCTCAGCGAGATGAAGATGGCCTGGTCACGCACCATGCGCACCTGGATCGACGATGAGAAGTTGCTGCCCGCCTTGAGCGAGATGTTGCCTCCCGTCTGGAGCGTCTGCCAGTCGCCCAGCGTGGCGATGACGGCATCAATGGGGTCAACGGTCGCTGTGGGCGTTGTGGGCTGGTCTTGGGGTTTGCCGGCTGAATTGGCCGCGTTGGCATTCCTGATGGTGCCGCATGAAGCGAGAATAACTGCGGATGTGAGGAGGATAAAAAGGCTGATGATCTTATTTTTCATAATAGGTCTTGTTTTTAACTTTGCGTTGCAGCAGTTCATTGTCTGGTTCTTGCTCGAGGGCCTTGGTCCACTGCTCGACGGCGGCCTCTTTCTCATCGTTAAACCACAGGATGTCGCCGTAGTGCTCCAGCAGGTGGTTGTCCTCATCCTTCTCGACCGCGCTCTTGATGTAGAGCAGGGCCATCTTGTAATCCTTCTTGGCGAAGAATACCCAGGCATAGGTGTCGATGAAGTTGGCGTTATCGGGATCTTCCTTGACGGCCAGGGCGGCCATTCGCTCGGCATGGTCCAGATTCTCACCACGCAGGGCAAGGAAGTAGGCATAGTTGTTGAGTGCGCCCGAGTTGTCGGGGTCGAGTTCCAGCGCCTGTTCATAGCACTTGATGGCCATGGCCGTGTCTTTCATCTCGCTGTAGGTGTCGCCCATGCCCGTGATGAGGTCGGCACGGCGTCCCAGGTCGGTAGAGTCGGTCAGGGAGAGGATTTTCTGATAGGTCTCAATGGCCTTGCCATATTCCTTCATCTGGTGATAGCAGCCAGCGACATAGCCATACAGGTCAAGGTTGTCGGGGTTGTATTCCAGCGCTTTTTCCGAGGCCTTGATGGCATCTGCATAGTTGTCGTCCATCATGTTGAGGATAACCATGTTGCGCCACCCGTCGGCATCGGTGGGGTTCACGTCCAGGCTGTACCCCAGTTGCTCGATAGCGCCCTTAAGGTCCTTTTTGGCGTAGAGGTATTCGCTGTAGAGTTGATGAATCTTGGCCTCATGCGGATGCTGATCGATGAGGACGGTGAACAGGTTGTTGATGCGCTGGGTGGTATCCTCTTGGGCGAGTTTCTCGCGGATGTAACTCAGCAGCAGGTCGAGTTTGGTGTCCACGTCGAGTTGCTCGGCTGTGAGGGCGTTGAAGATGTGCTGCTCAAATCCTGCACTGTCACCCGCCTGCCGGCAATATTCGGCTCGGGTCAGGTAAATCAGGCCGTTGCCGGGTGCATACTCTTGTGCCTTGTCCAGGTAGTAGAGCGCGCTGTCGCTCATGCCATAATGCTGGAACAGGCTGCTCATCGTGAGGTTGTAGGTGTCGTTCTGTGGCGCAGTGGCCAGCAGGCTGCGCATCTCCTGCAATGCGCCGGTGCTGTCGTTCATCGCCATGTAGTTGTTGATCTTGCTCGACGTGATCTGAATCGCGTTGCCAAAGATGTGGGCGATGCTGTCAAACGTGGCATTGCTCTGCGCGTAATCCCCCGACTGGGCATAGGCCTCGGCCAGGCGCAACTGCAGTTCGAGGCGGTTGGGGTTGTTCTCGTTGAGCACTTTAATGGCGCGCAATGCCTCCTCGGGATGGCCCAGTTGCATGTTGGCATCGCTGTAGAAGGTTGTCTCGTATAAGTCTTCGGGTTGGGCCTCAAAGTGTTCCTTCATCAGTGCCAGTCCCTCTTCACACATCTCCTTGGTGGTGTTGTTCATCTTCAACAGGCACATGCCCATGTAGAACGAAATCGCCGTGTTCTGTGGGTCTATCTTGTGGGCATAGGCCAGCAGGTCATAGAAGGCATCATAGTTGTCCTTCAGTTTCTCGCTCTGGGCCTGTACAAAAATATATTCCGCCTTGCGCTGGTCGGCGAGGGGTGTGGCCTTTTTTGCAGGCTCTTTCTTTCCTGCAATGGCCGTCAGTGCCAGCAGCGCAACGGCTATTATCGCTAAGTGTCGTTTCATCGATTATCAGTTTTAGTTTTTAGTTTTAAGTTTTGAGTTTTAAGTTTTTAGTTTTTAGTAAAGTTACTATCGCCTTCGATAACTTCTAACTCTTGACTTCTAACTTCTAACTCCTGACTACTAACTATCTCGTCCCCGTGTGGCCAAATCCTCCAGCACCGCGCTCGGTCTCGTCAAGGTCGTGGACAAGGGTCCACTTGACAGTGCTGTGGCGGGCGATGACCATCTGGCAGATGCGCTCGCCGTTCTCGATGGTCTGTGGCTCATTGCCCAGGTTTACCATGATAACACCGATCTCGCCGCGGTAGTCGGCATCGATGGTACCTGGCGTGTTGAGCACAGTGAGCCCGCGCTTTAGGGCCAGCCCGCTGCGTGGCCTGATCTGGCACTCGTAGCCCTCGGGAAGGGCAATATAGATACCTGTGTGCACCAGCGCCCGCTGCAACGGCTGCAGTGTCAACGGCTCGTCGAGCCATGCGCGCAGGTCCATGCCCGCGCTCATTGCTGTGCCATACTGCGGCAACTCGTGCGGCCCGCGGTTCACAATCTTCACGTTGATCTGTTCCATGTTCTCTTTTTTAGTAGCCACAAAATTAGTACAAAAAAGGCTACCCTAGCCACTTCGTGCCACATTTATTTTGAGTGGGTGTTGATGTTTTTTATGAATAAAAGTTTGGTGCGGTTATTTAAAATGCATAATTTTGTCAATGAGAATAAATATAGCAAACAATCTATTGTAATTATGAAAAAAGTATTGATTATTATCTTAAGTATGGCTTTAAGCCTATTCGTTGTGGCCCAAATTCCTGAATTGTCAATAGAACAACACCTCGAGGACTATGATTTTGCCGTAAAGTATCTTGAGCACAACTATGCAGGTTACTACAACAAGGTGGTAGATAGCACCCGCACTGATTATGAGTCGATGAAGGCCCGCCTGCGCACCCTGGTTGAGCAGGGCAAGTGCACCGGCTGGGATGCCGTGGCGCAATATACCGCATGGTTTGAAGATTTTCACACCCGCTTGTGCTATGCAGTGGGTGACGGTACTGGACATACCAAGCCGTATAACGATAGGTACTGGACACGCAAGCGTATCTATTATACTGATTGCATGGATGAGTACAGCCCAGCGCCTGTGGCTTGCAAGGTTACCGACAAGACTTTCCTGATTCGTTTTCCGTCATGTTATGGAGATATCGATCTGGATTGGGTAAAAGGCTCAATACAGGCTTATAAAGACTCAGGTTGCAGGAATCTGGTATTGGACATTAGAGGCAATAGCGGCGGTAGAGACACTTTCTTTAATCCCTATTGGGAATTGCTGTACGACCACGAGGGAGCGGTGCCTGGAGTTGAATATCGCAATTCTGCCGAGCACAGGTCTATGCTGTTCAAGGAACTGCAGGACAGTGGCTTGCCCCAAGAGTTAACCGATGGCATCCAGGCCCTCACTCCGTTGATAAGTGGCATTGATTACATTCCACAAGGGCTAATCAGGGAATTGGTCACTGTTTTGAGCGATATTCAGGCCAAGTCGATGCAAGACGTCATGGCGATTTTTGCAAGACTGGCCCAACCCGGGAATGATTACTCGCGGTTCAACATGCGCCTCGACCACGTCAGTGATGCCGTGGACAAGGCCGCCCTCATTATCGATAACAGCATCGCCAGTTCGGGCGAGATGATGGTCCGTTCAATCAAGGCCACAAGCAGCCGTACGACTGTCTATGGCCGCGACAACACATTGGGCTGTCTGGATTTCTCCAATTGCTATGAAGCGGAGATGCCCAACTGTCGCATCCGTTTCACCTGCCCCATGACCCGCACCATTGGCCTCCCCGATACCGGTATCGACAACACCGGCATTGCCCCCGACGTGCGCATCTCCCTGCCGCTGCCCGCCCGCTTGACCGACAACATCGACGAGTGGACCATCTGGGTGGCAGAGCAACTGGAAAAGTAATCGACTCAATTTTCAGTGAAATCATGATTATCAAAAGGAGGAATGATATAGACGTTGACCCTGAAAGTTTTTTAATGCCAATTCCACTAAGAAAATGTATTTCACGAAAGATATGTAAAACTAATTCGTGAAAATTCGCATTAGCCCCGCAGGGTTCGTGCCAACTGCTATATCATTGCCTCAAAAAAATCATACTCTTGTTTACGTGGTTTAAAGCCATTCGATGATAAATTTTGCACTATTGCCGAGAAAAGCGTAACTTTGTAAAAAATTTTATCATCATGGCTATGCAACGCATGAATTGGGACCGATTGATTTCGGACAAAAGGCTGGGACTGGAACATTACCACGACGATAAGGGTGGGGGAGTCAGGAGCGACTTTGAGCGAGACTACGACCGCTTGGTCTTCTCGTCGCCCTTCCGCCGCTTGCAGAACAAGACGCAGGTTTTCCCGTTGCCCGACAGTATATTTGTGCACAACCGGCTGACTCACAGCCTGGAAGTGTCGAGCGTGGGCAAGTCGATGGCCCGCGAGGTGGCCATCCGACTCATGCCGCGCTACAAGGGCGAACCGTGGGTAGAGAAACTGCGCGACATCAGCGAGATTGTCGCGGCTGCGTGCCTGGCCCATGACTTGGGCAACCCGCCCTTCGGCCACTCGGGCGAGAAGACCATCGGAGCCTACTTCAGTGAGGGGCGCGGACTTGAATTCAAGGACAAATTCACCGTCGAGCAGTGGAATGACCTCATCCACTTTGAGGGCAATGCCAACTCGTTCCGCACGCTCGTTCATCAGTTCAAGGGGCGCCGTCCTGGCGGCTTTGCCATGACCTACTCGACGCTGGCCTCCATCGTCAAGTATCCCTACTCATCGATGCATGCCGGCAAGAAGGGCAAGTTTGGCTACTTCACGACCGAGAAGGAGATATATGAGCGCATCTCCACCGAGTTGGGTGTGCTTCGCCTGGAGGCGGACCGCTACTGCCGTCATCCGCTCGTCTATATTGTCGAGGCGGCCGACGACATCTGCTATCAGATTATGGACATCGAGGACGGTCACAAGTTGAAGATCATCGGCACCGACGAGACCATCGACCTGCTGCTGGGTTTCTTCACCCCAGAGCGCCAGGCCCACCTGCGTGAGCACATGGCCCGCGTGGCCGACCCCAACGAGAAGATTGCCTACCTGCGCTCGTGCATCGTCGGCCTGCTGGTCGAGCAGTGTGCAGCGGCATTTGATGCCCATGAGGACGAGATTATGGAGGGACGCTTTGAGGGTAGCCTCATCGATTGCATCGACCCCTTGCCCGCCAGTGCCTATCGGGCCTGCAGCGCCCTGGCCCATCAGCGGCTGTACCGCGCCGGTTATGTCGTCGATGTCGATCTGGCCGGTAACCGCATCATCAACCTGCTGCTGGAGAAACTCATCGAGGCAGTCATGCACCCTGAGCGCAACTATTCCCAGTTGTTGATGAACAAGTTCCCCCAGCAATATGACGTGCATGCCCCGACACTCTTCGAGCAGGTGCAGGCCGTTCTCGACCACATCAGCGCGATGACCGACGTGTATGCCCTCAACCTCTACCGCCAACTCGACGGCATCTCCCTGCCAACCGTATAGCATGTTAAGTAAACCGTGGCACTGCCACGGTCCACAATCAACACAAAACCGAAAA
This sequence comes from uncultured Porphyromonadaceae bacterium, assembly GCA_946414395.1. Lineage (GTDB taxonomy): Bacteria > Bacteroidota > Bacteroidia > Bacteroidales > Muribaculaceae > Sodaliphilus. The sequence continues at coordinate 10,929 of CAMKOE010000020.1, forward strand.
ACAATGGGACTGATAGACGATAAAAAACGTATTAATGAGATAGAACTGACCGAGGAACGCGCCATCCTCGTGGGACTGATCACGCCCCAGCAGGGCGAGGCCAAGGCCCGTGAATACCTTGACGAACTCGAATTCCTGGCCGAGACGGCAGGTGCCACCACGGTGCACACCTTCCTGCAGCGCTGCGATGGCCCCAACAGCACCTCCTATGTCGGGAAAGGCAAACTGGAGGAGATTGTGGCCTATGTCGAGGAAAACGACATCAGCCTGGTCATCTTTGACGACGACCTCACCCCCAAGCAGGTCGCCTTTATCGAGAAGGCTGTCAGGGTCAAGACGCTCGACCGCACGAGCCTCATCCTGGACATCTTTGCCAAGCGGGCCCAGACCGCCAGCGCCAAGATGCAGGTCGAACTGGCCCAGTACCAGTACCTGCTGCCGCGACTGGCAGGCATGTGGACCCACCTCGAGCGCCAGCGAGGCGGTATCGGTATGCGCGGCCCCGGTGAGACCCAGATCGAGACCGACCGCCGCATCGTCAAGACCAAAATCTCCCTGCTCAAGGAGAAACTCGCCCAACTCGACAAGCAGAAGGTCACCCAGCGCAAGAACCGCGGCAAACTCACCCGCATCGCCCTCGTGGGTTATACCAACGTGGGCAAATCCACGCTGATGAACGTGCTGAGCAAGAGCGAGGTGTTTGCCGAGAACAAACTCTTTGCCACCCTCGACACCACCGTGCGCAAGGTGGTCATTGCCAACCTGCCCTTCCTGCTGACCGACACCGTCGGCTTCATCCGCAAGTTGCCCACCCACCTCGTGGAGTCCTTCAAGAGCACCCTCGACGAGGTGCGCGACAGCGACATTCTGGTCCATGTGGTCGATATTTCCCATCCCCAGTTCGAGGAGCAGATCGAGGTCGTGAACCGCACCCTCCAGGAGGTGTGCGATGCCGGCGACAAGGAGATGATCATGGTCTTCAACAAGATTGACCAGTTCTCCTATGTCCCCAAGGACGAAGACGACCTCACGCCCCGCCTGCGCGAGAACATCCCCCTTGAGGAACTGCAGGAGACCTGGATGGCCCGCATGGGCGAGAACTGCGTCTTTATCAGCGCCAAGAAGCAGCACAACATCGACGCCCTCAAGCGCCTGCTTTACAACAAGGCCAAGGCCGTCCACACCGCCCGCTTCCCCTACAACGACTTCCTCTACCAGACCTACGACGACCTCGCCGCCGAGGAATAATGGTGATTGGGCTAATGGTTTTTAGGCTGTAATGATGTTATCAACGAGATTGGTACGATAATGTTTAAGTATATCTATTATCGGTTGTGCAAGCATCATGAGAAAGGGAAACGGTTCAATAAAAGTACATGGGCTGCTTCTAACTTTGCTGGTGTCATGCATTTCATGATGATTTGGCCATTAGCATTGATCTTTATAGCATTGTTGACCTTGATTTGCAGTAATCCGCTGGTATATCTACTCGCTTTTATCCCTTTTATCATCTGGAGCGAGTATCTGTCTGGCCGATTTGAGAAGAGGATGGAATCCTATAAGCCTCCTAAGCGTTATAAGGGGTTGAACCGCATATCGGTTGGTTGGTTCATTGTACCGCTATTCTTGTTGATACTCGTGTATTTTTTCTCGGTAATTGTGCTGATATTCAAAATTGTGCCTTCTTTTCTAGAGCGTTTAATGACTTTTTGATTTTTAATTTTTAATATTGTCCTTTTATGGCTAACCCGAAAAATAAACAGGAATTGTTGGCGTCTATCACTGATGGATATGCCAAGTTGTGCGATCAGATCGCAAAAATGAGTGATGAGGAAAAGTTAGCGCCGTTTGACTTCACTGCCGACCCCAAGAAGTGCGGCGTGCGCTGGCAGTACGACCGCTGCCTGCGTGACTTGCTTATTCATCTCCACGAGTGGCAGGTGCTCATGCGCGAGTTTGTAAATAACATCCGTGAGGGCCATCCGAGGGATTATCTGCCCGATGAATACCGTCGCAACTATCATGAGATGGACAAGATGCTGGTCGAGAAACATCAGAGCACCTCGCTGGCAGATGCCCAGAGTCTCTTGAAGCAGACCCATGAAGAAATGCTGAACCTTGTCGGGAGTTTCAGCGAAGAAGAACTGTTCACCAAGGGTTACTACAAGAACACTTACACCACGACCATGGCGGCCTACTTTGTGAGCGTCACCACCAGCCCCTATGGCCAAGCGGTGAAACTCCTCAAGACCCACCAGAAGAATTGCCGCAAGTGAGCGTATAAAAGTCCTTCGGATCGCAGTAGCAAACTCCTAACTCCTAACTCCTAACTAAATCAGGGGTTGTAGTAGTCCTTGTTGTAGAAGTCGAGGAGTTCCTGCACGTGGCGGTAGGCCTCGGCGGCGGGGCCGTCGGGGTCGAGGTCCATCGACTCGAGATAACTGTTCAGCGCCAGGCGCACGTTGCCGTTCTGGCGGTAGGCGTTGCCGCGCAGGTAGTAGGCCATCGCCAGTTTCTCCTTGTCGGTATCCTTGCTGTCAATAATCTCGCTCACGGCCTGGAGGGCGGCTTGACCCTCACTGCGTGAGAGCATTTCCTTGATTTCCTGTATGGTTTTCATTTTCTTTGGTTTTTGTTGGGGCAAAATTACACCAACTTGATGAAAAAACATTAAATTTGCCCTAAAAATAGCGAAGATAGGACTATCTTTGCCACGAAATCAAGTCAAAATATGTTGGACGCTAATTCTCATATCGCATCGTTGGACCATGATGCCATCGTTACCTTGTTGACGACGCCACCTGCCAGGGACCTGTATCGGCAGGCCGACCGTGTGCGGTATGATGCCATTGGCGACGAGGTGCACCTGCGCGGACTCATCGAGTTCTCCAATATCTGCCGCAACGACTGCATGTATTGCGGCATTCGCCGCAGCAATCGTCACGTGCATCGTTACCGCATGACCGACGAGGAACTCGTCGAGACGGCTCGCCGTGCCGTGGCGCTTGGCTTCCAGACAATAGTGCTGCAGTCGGGCGAGGATATGCACTTTGACCAGGCGCGCCTGTGCCGCATCATCGAGCAGATTAAGCGTCACGACGTTGCTCTCACGCTCAGCGTCGGCGAGCGAGACTATGCCGACTACAAGGCCTTCAAGGACGCCGGCGCCGACCGCTACCTGTTGCGCATCGAGACGACCGACCGTGACCTGTATCACCGCCTCAACCCCGGCATGAGTTGGCAGCATCGCCATGAGTGCCTGTTGATGATTAAGGAGTTGGGCTATGAATTGGGCTCGGGGATCATGGTGGGGCAGCTAGGACAGACGGTCACCTCGATAGCCGATGATTTGCTTTACCTCAAGGACATTGGCATCGACATGGCAGGCATCGGGCCATTCATCCCGCATCCCGATACCCCCTTGGCCCATGAGGCGGGTGGCTCGCTGGAACAGGCGCTGCGCACGATGGCTGTCATGCGGTTGCTCATGCCCGACATCAACATCCCCGCGACCACAGCGATGGAGAGCCTTCACCCCCAGGGACGCATCATGGCCCTGCAAGCGGGAGCCAACGTGGTCATGCCCAATGTGACCGAGGGTGAATACCGCCGCTTGTATGAACTCTATCCCGGCAAGGTGTGTGTCAACGACACCCCAGTCCATTGCCGCAGCTGCATTGCCCTGAAAATTCAAGCCATTGGCCGCACCATCGGGCAAGGCCGCGGTGGCCATCGCTCCCACAAGAATAGTCAACCTCAATCAAAATGAATGATAACGAAATGAACCAGACAACCAACAATGCCCAGGAGAACCAACGACTGGGACAACTCAAGAATCTCGTGATGCTCGCCGCTGCCGACGGGCACTTGACCGACTCGGAACTGGCCGTGCTGCTGGCCGTCGCCTCGCGCGAGAACATCACTCCCGAACAATTTGACAAGGTTGTTGACGACCCCGACAGCGTCAACATCACCCTGCCCGAGGACGAGGATACTAAACTGGCCTACCTGCGTGACATGGTGGCCCTGATGATGATTGATGGCGAACTCGAGGAGCAGGAACTGGCCATCTGCAAGATCTATGCCATGGCGCTGGGCTACCGCAGCAGCATCGTCGATGGCATGATTGCCGGTATCGTGGATAGCCTCGATGCTGGTGCCGAGTGATCCTGCCATGCCCAAATTCCTACTGTCATCGGTACTGGTGTTTTTCGTGTCGTGTTTCCCTCTCGCAAGCGTGGCACAAGACACGACCAGTGTCGATGTTGATGCCCTCGCCGAGGCCCTCAATGAGCAATGTCCAATCAACTATGATGATGATTGGAGCATCAACTCGTTCACGATGGTCGAGGACCGGTATGCCCTGGTGGACGTCATGTTGCCTGCCAACCTGTCGATGGTGCTAGGAATGTTGACGGGCGATGGATATAACGTGAAGCGGGTGTGGATCAAGCAATTGACCCAGTATGGCAAGCAGTGGAACGACTTTGTTGACGCCATGGTAGAGGCCGACCGCCGGGTTGTCGTCAACCTGCGCCCCGCAGGCAGCAAGGAAACCGCTCTCATCACCTTCATGCCAGCCGATTTCCAGCGATACTTTTCTTCCGACAAATAACCCTCTCTCCCCAGCGGGCCTCACGCCAATGCCCCTCTCTTTTTTTGCCAAAAAGTGAAATTATCACCGCAAAATGTGTAACACCCTGCATACAGGAATATTGTAATTTTGCAATCGTAATAACAACTTTATCAAACGATGTTAGCAATGAAAAGATTCAAATCCTGTATCGCAGCCGTTGTGGCACTGCTCGCGATGAGTTGCACTGCCCATGCCAATCAATCATCAACCAATAATCAAAACGAAACCAGTATGGAAAAGAAAGGTAAAACTCTGGTCGTGTTTTTCTCGCATGCCGGAGAAAACTACAATGTGGGCAATATCGAGGTGGGTAACACCCGGGTGGTCGCCGATTACATCAGCGAGATGACGGGCGCCGACCAGTTTGAGATTGTGGCCGACAAGGACTATGACATGCCCTACATGCAACTCATTGAGGTTGCCAAGCAAGAGGCCAAAGACGGCGAACTCCCCCCGATGGTGGGCAAGTTGGAAAACTTGGACCAGTATGACACCGTCTTCATCGGCGGTCCCGTGTGGTGGGGCACCTATCCCCAGGTGATGTTCACCTTCTTCCGCGACTATGACCTGGGCGGCAAGACCATCATCCCCTTCACCACCCATGAGGGCAGCGGACTGGCCAGTTGTGTCGAGGATGTGCGTGAGGCCTACCCCGGTGCCGACGTGAAGCCCGGCTTCGCCATCTACGGCCATGAGGTGCGCTCGGGCCGTAACAAGGTAGAAAAATGGCTCAAGGGCTTGGGTTTTTGACCATGGGCCCCGTTGACGACAAGCAACAGTTGGTAGCCCTGTATGAACGCATGTACAAGGCCATGATTGCCAAGGATAGCGCTGTCCTTGACGAGGTCCATGCCGATGACTTTGTGCTGGTGCACATGACTGGCATGCACCAGAGCAAGGACGCCTATATCCGTTCCATCATGAACGGCACGCTCAACTACTACTCTGCTGTGACCGAGTCGCTCGACATCATCGTCGATGGCTGCAAGGCCGTGATTACCGGTCACAGTAAGGTGGAGGCAGCGGTCTTTGGCGGCGGCCGTCACACTTGGCCCCTATCCCTGCGATTCGAGGCCCGCAAGAGGAATGGCCAATGGCGCTTGACTCACAGTCAAGCATCGACCTACTAGTTAACAGTTAACAATGAATAGTGAATAGATGTCATCCGCCCACTTGATCAGGCGATACATACTGTTCTTAAACTTTCGACTCAAATACAACAATGAAGACAATCAAGTTATCAAACGGCGTGGAAATGCCCTTGCTGGGCTACGGCGTGTTCCAGGTGTCACCCGAGGAGTGTGAGCGCTGCGTGAGTGACGCCATCGAGGTGGGCTACCGCCTCATCGATACCGCGCAAGCCTATTTCAACGAGGAGGGTGTGGGTAATGCTATCGTGAAGAGTGGCGTGCCCCGCAATGAACTGTTTATCACCACCAAAGTGTGGATTTCCAATGCGGGCGAGGAGCGTGCCGCCCGCTCCATCGACGAGTCGCTGCGCAAGTTGCAGACCGACTACATCGACCTGCTGCTCATTCATCAGCCCTATGGTGACTATTATGGCACCTATCGCGCAATGGAGAAAGCACTCGAGCAGGGTAAGGCGCGCGCCATTGGCGTCTCCAACTTCCAGGCAGGCCGCTTTGTTGATTTAGCCCTCAAGGCCACTGTTAAGCCCATGGTCAATCAGTTGGAAACCAATGTGCTGTCGCAGCAGAACGACATCATGCCGTGGCTGGCCGAGTTTGGCACCAAGCAGATGGCCTGGGCCCCGCTGGGACAAGGACGCAACAACCTGTTTGCCGACCCGGTGCTGACCGAGATTGGCGCCCAGTATGGCAAAACGCCCGCTCAGGTGGCCCTGCGCTGGCTCACCCAGCGCGGCATCGTTGCCATCCCCAAGAGTACCCATCGCGAGCGCATGATCCAGAATCTGGACATCTTTGACTTCTCGCTCACGCCCGTTGACATCCAGCGCATTGCCCAGATGAACCTGACCGATGAGGGCAATGTCAACTTCAACGACCCCAACTTCATCAAGTACCTCATCGAGACCTACGGTTGATTCTCTGCATTGCAATAGAATCAACTTCCACAACTCAGGCAGTTACTGCTCGTTCCGGGCATCACGCTAAGTCGCTAAGCCGCTAAGGTTTTAATTGTTAGATATTTATCCATTGGGAGGATCGCATGGATGAAGAAATAAATAATAAACCTTAGCGACTTTGCGGCCTAGTGTGTTTTTTGTGATGTCTTTTTTGTTGAAAAAATTTGGCACAATTCTTGCAAATGTCTAATTTAGCAACATTAAACTCTAAAAATTGGATTTCAAGATGAAGAAGACAGTATTTGTGGGCCTTGTGGCAACCGCCCTGCTCTTGTCAAGTTGCCAGTCGATGGGTCAGTTCTATGGGGCTGCTACAGGAGCCTCATTGGGTGGTATGTTCGGTTCGGCCATCGGCGGCATTGCCGACGGCCCGCGTGGACATGACCTGGGCGCCGTGGTTGGCATGGCTGTCGGCGGCATGATTGGCGCTGCGGCCTCGGCCCCCAAGACCGATGACGGCAACTACCGCTCGAGTGATTACTACTACGAGTATGGTACCGATGATTACCGCCAGAACAATGGCTATAGCCCTTACGCCAGCCTTGACATTGAGGAAATGCGCTTTGTTGACGAGAACAACAACCGTGCCCTTGATGCCGAGGAGCATGCCCGTCTGGTGTTCATTATCCGCAACACGGGTCGTGACTATGTCTATGACATCGCCCCGGTGATCACCGTCAGCGGAACCAAGGAAATCTACCTCTCGCCCACGGCCATCATCAAGGAGTTGGCCCCGGGCAAGGCCGTGCGCTACCAGAGCGAGGTTATCGCTACCAGGAAACTGAAGAACGGCAATGCCGACTTCTCGATTGGCTTCTCGGACGGCGACAAACTCTATACGGCCACATCTTTCCAACTGCGCACCCGCAAGCGTTGACCGCATCGGTCAGCAATGAATTACGGGGAACGGCAACCAATCGTTGCTGCTCCCCGTTTTTTGGGGGCTGAGGCTGTTGACGTTATGTGTATGCCAGCAGACCCGGCTACAGGATGATGCGCTGGGCATTGACTGGCTCATTGACAAACACGCTGGCCAGTGGTGAGAAATGGTCGGGATCCTCGGTCGTGAAGTACCGGCAGGAGCCACCCTGACTGCAGTGGCGCTCGATCTCGGGATGACGTTGCAGGTAATCGGCCAGGCTGTCGGCCACGATGGGGCCCTGCTGGATGATGTTCACACCCTGAGGCCTGTACTGGTTGATCTTGTCGATGAGCAGGGGATAGTGTGTACAACCCAGGATGACCGTGTCGATGTCGGGACATTCGCTCATGAGCAGGTCAATGTCCTTCTTGACGAAGTAGTCGGCTCCGTCGCCACCGCTCTCGCGGTTCTCGACCAGCGGCACCCACATGGGGCAGGCATGGCCGTGAACACGGTAGCCAGGATACATTCCCTCGATCTCGATGTTGTAACTGCGGCTGGCGATGGTGCCCGGCGTGCCGAAGACCCCGATGTGGCCCGTGCGGGTCAGTTCGCCCACTTTCTCGACAGTGGGCCGCACGACGCCCAGCACGCGGCGGTCGGGGGCCAGGGTGGGGAGGTCTTGCTGCTGGATGGTGCGCAGCGCCTCGGCCGAGGCCGTGTTACAGGCCAGGATGATGAGATGACAACCCTTGTCAAAAAGGTGCTTGACGGCCTGTAGCGTGAATTCATAGACCAGTTCGCGCGACCGTGTGCCATAGGGCGCCCGTGCGTTATCGCCCACAAACAGGTAATCATACTGCGGCAGTACCCGCCTGATGTCCCGCAGGATGGTCAATCCGCCAAAACCGGAGTCAAACACGCCGATGGGTGCCTGCTCGATATCGTTGCCTCGTGTCATTGTAGTCATACTTGGTTAATTTGTCCGCAAAGGTAATCGATTTTCAGAAATTAATGTGTAACTTTGCAAGTTAAATGTGCTATTGTGGCAATGATGCAACCGTTCAAGAATTACAGCCTCAACCTGCGCGGTAGGCAGATGACCATCGACCGACCCTGGGTGATGGGCATCGTCAATGTCACGCCCGACTCGTTCTACAGCGGCAGCCGTGTCGCCGACGATCGCACGCTTGTCGAGCGGGTGCGGCAAATGGTGGCCGACGGGGCCGACATCATCGATGTGGGTGCCTGCTCGACCCGACCTGGGAGTGGGCAGATAGACGCGCAGGAGGAAATGGCGCGGCTGCAATGGGCACTGGCTGTAATTGGCCGCGAGACGCCCGGTGTCATCCTCTCGGTGGATACTTATCGCGCCGACGTGGCACGCCGGTGTGTCGAGCAATGGGGCGTCGATATCATCAACGATATCTCGGGCGGCACGATGGACAAGGCGATGTTCCCGACGATGGCTATGCTCAAGGTTCCCTACGTGCTGATGCACATGCGCGGCACGCCCGAGACGATGACCACAATGACCGACTATGGTGACGTCGCTGCCGACGTGCTGGACTGGCTGACCCGCCGCATCGATGAGTTGAGGCAGATGGGTGTCGCCGATGTGATAGCCGACCCCGGATTTGGGTTCGCCAAGACGCTCGAACAGAATTATCAACTGCTGGCGCACCTTGATGCTTTCCATGCCCTGGAAACCCCGTTGCTGGTGGGCGTTTCCCGCAAGCGCATGATTTACATGCCGCTGGGTTGTACGGCCGATGAAGCCCTCAACGGCACGACTGTCATCAACACCCTGGCCCTGGAGCGTGGAGCGCACATCCTGCGCGTGCATGACGTGCGCGCAGCGGCCGAGGCTGTGAAACTTGTCACCCTGGCTCGTGACAATGAGAACCGAACATAATATATTTTCATAATACGCTTATATCCGTCAAACCGCATGATATTACTTTCATCATCAATCTTTTCACTCTTCAGCATCAAGGATCTGCTCGATATCCTGCTGGTAGCGACATTGTTGTACTACTTGTACCGCACGATGAAGGACTCGGGGTCGCTCGACATCTTTGTCGGTGTGCTGGCCTTTGTGGTCGCGTGGGTGGTGATGTACAAGATGCTGGACATGCGCCTCATCGGCACCATCATGGACAAGTTCATCGACATCGGCCTGTTCATCCTCGTCATCCTTTTCCAGGACGAGATCAAGCGGTTCCTCACCGAGTTGGGATCGAGGCGAGGTCTCAAGATATTTGAGAAACTGTTCAAGAGCAAGAGTGAGATCGAGGACGAGAAAAAATGGATCATGCCGGTCGTGTATGCCTGCATGAACATGGCCAAGACTAAAACCGGTGCCCTGATTGTCGTGCAGCAGACCATGCCCTTGACCGACTATGAGCGCACGGGCGACATGATCAAGGCCGACATCAATTCGCGCCTCATCGAGAATATCTTCTTCAAGAACAGTCCCTTGCACGATGGCGCACTCATCATCGGCGGCGGCAAGATTATGAGTGCAGGATGCATCCTGCCCGTCTCCCACGACACCAATATTCCCCGCTACTTGGGTCTGCGTCACCGCTCGGCCAAGGGCATAGCCCAGGCCACCGATGCCATTGCCATTGTCGTCAGCGAGGAGACCGGTCGTATTTCCTATGCCCACAAGGGAGAGTTGCACTTGAACCTGTCGAGTACCGACCTCGAGCACGCCCTGTCGGCCCTCGTCGACAACGAGTGAGATGGTCAGATGTCAGGAATGTGGTTAGCATTAAGCGATAGTAACTGTACTTAAAACTCAAAACTTAAAACTCAATGTTCGATATCGACGGAACACTGGTGAGTCTGGATTTGGTAGAGCGCTTCTTCTGTTGTGATCTGGATACATGCCTGGGTGCGTGCTGCATCGAGGGCGACTCGGGTGCACCGCTCACCGAGGAAGAGTATCAACATCTCAAGGAAGTGCTGCCCGAGGTGTGGGATGACCTGTTGCCGCAAGCCCAGCAGCAGATCAAGGAACACGGCGTGGCCTATGTCGACGTCGAGGGCGAACTGGTCACTCAACTCGTGGGTGGAGCCAATTGTGTCTTCACCACCTATGAGCGCGGTGGCATGTGCCTGTGTGCCATCGAGAAGGCCTATCGGGAGGGCCGCATCAAGTGGCGCAAGCCCATCTCGTGCTACCTCTATCCCGTGCGCATCAAGCGCTATCCGGGCTATGACGCCGTCAACTATGACCGGTGGAAAATCTGCAAGTGTGCCGAGGTGCTGGGCCGCCGCGAGAACATCCGCCTCTACCAGTTCCTCAAGCAGCCCCTCATCGACCGCTACGGCCAGCAATGGTACGACACGCTGGTGGCCAACTGCGAACTCTACATCAAGGAATACCTCTCCTGACGCACCCCTCCCAATTATAGCATAAAAAGAAAAAAATGCGATTTTTTATTGCCATGTCGGGAAAATGTACTACCTTTGTGCCGCTTTTCGTAATCTCTGACAAGAAAAAGTGTGGCTTGTGTATATTACGAAGTGATTATTAACGCATTAATAGATATAATAATGGACTTGATTAAAGTTGCAGAACAAGCATTTGCTACAAACAAGCAGCACCCGCAGTTTTTCCCGGGTGACACGATCACGGTAGCATACCGCATCAAGGAGGGTAACAAGGAGCGTATCCAGCAGTACCGTGGTGTGGTGATTAAGATCACTGGCGAGGGTGAGAAGAAGCGTTTCACCGTTCGCAAGATCAGTGACAACATCGGTGTTGAGCGTATTTTCCCGCTCGAGTCTCCGTTTATCGACAGCATCGTTATCAACAAGCATGGTAAGGTGCGTCGCGCCAAGTTGTATTACCTGCGTGGTCTCACCGGTAAGAAGGCTCGCATCAAGGAGCGCCGTATCATCAAGAAGGAAGAGGCATAATATCCGCGTCTTTCTTTCTATACCAAGTCATTATGGACCGAGGCACACATTACTGCTGCCCCGGTCCAATCTTTTTCCCTGAATCACGATGAATGAGAATCAACAGAAGGTGGACAACACTAGGCGTGGCGCTGCCAGACGCGCGCTGGATTCAGTCAAGCGGTGGCTGAGCCGCTTGTCGTTCCGCACGGGCGTCATTGTGCTGGCCATGTGTGTGCCGTGCTATATCTTCTCGTTTGTCCAGATGGCACTGCCCATCAGCGACGGGGCCAAGGCTGCGCTATGGGTCATCTTCTTCGGCCTGGCCAAGACTTTCCAGTATGGCGGACTCACCATCCTGGGCGTGGAGGGCTGGAAACGCTTGAAAAGCCGCTTTGTCAAGAAATAATACTGTAACCTAAAAAATAGCCTGGTAGCGGTTGCCTATTTATAAATAATGTGTAACTTTGGGGGCACAGAGGAAGCCGAAACGCTTGAAAGGGAGTAGGCGATGAACCCAATAATCAAGTACAGGATCAACATGGATGAAGAAATGAAGAATGCCGAACAGGCAAAAAACGAGGCTACCAATATCTTTGACGAATTGAAGGGCATGCTCGGTGACGCCGCCAATGACGGTGCCGACATGATGGATAAACTTAAAGGGATGTTCGAAGGCAAGGAGGGTGACCCCAGTATCTTTGATAAGGCCAAGGAAATGTTCGAGGGCAAGGAAGGTGAAGCCGGCCTGATGGATCAACTCAAGGAGATGATCGACAAGGGCACAACCGCTGCCGGCGAGATGAGCCAGGACTTCCTGGAGAAAGCCAAGGTGATGTTTGAGACCAAGGAGGGCGAACCCAGTCTGCTGGACAAGGCTAAAGAAATGTTTGGCGAGGGTGCCGCCGCTGCTGGCGAGATGATGGACAAGGCCAAGGACTTTGTGGAGCAAGGAAAGGTTGCCGCTGGTGAGGTCGCTCAGGACCTGAGCCAGAAGGCCAAGGAAGCCTTTGAGCCCAAGGAAGGCGAGGAAAATGTCCTCGATAAGGCTAAGGACGCCCTCGATGACGCCGCCAAGGCTGCCGATGGCGTGATGGACAAGGTGCAGGATTTCCTGAAGAACGCCTTCGGCCCCAAGGACGAGGGACAGGCTTGATCGCCTCCCTTACCGGAATAAACAACAAATAACGCGAATCCAGCGAGACATGGCCGATGCCATTCGCTGGATTCGCGTTATTTGTTAGGGATTGATGTAGCGCAGTTGGCCCAAAAGTTTTTTAACGCTAATTTCGCTATAAAAACTGTTTCTCACGAAAAAAACTAATTAATTCGTGAAATTCGCATCAGCCCCGCAGGGTTCGGGCAAACATCTGTATCATTGCCATTTGTTACCTATCGCTTGATATTCAATCGAGAAAGCGCTTATTGATGTCGCCGTAGTGGTCGATGCGGCGGTCGCGCAGGAATGGCCACCAGCGTCTCACCTGCTCGCTGCGCTGCATGTCGATGTCGATGATCTGGCAGTCCTCGGCATCGTTGGGGGAGCGGTAGATGAGTTCCCCCTGTGGCCCGGCCACAAAACTGCTGCCCCAGAACTGAATGCCACGGGTCTGGCCCGATGGGTCGGGCTCGTGTCCCACGCGGTTGACGGTGATCACGTGCAGACCGTTGGCCACGGCATGGCCGCGCTGCACGGTGGTCCAAGCCTCGCGCTGACGTTCCTGCTCCTCGGGCGTGTCGCTGCTCTCGTAGCCGATGGCCGTGGGATAGATCAGCAGTTCAGCCCCGCGCATGGCCATGAGCCGTGCACCCTCGGGGTACCACTGGTCCCAGCACACCATCACGCCCAGTTTGCCCAGCGACGTCTGGATGGGCATGAATCCCTGGTCGCCCGGTGTGAAATAGAATTTCTCGTAATAGGCAGGGTCGTCGGGAATGTGCATCTTGCGGTACTGGCCGGCCACGCTGCCGTCGGTGTCATAGATGACTGCAGTGTTGTGATACAGGCCGGTGGCCCGCTTCTCAAACATGGACGTCACCAGCACGATGCCGCACTCACGCGCCACTGTGGCATATTCTCTTGTTTCCTCGCCGGGAATCGGGACTGCGAGGTCAAAGTTGTCAACACTCTCCACCTGGCAGAAGTAGAGCGAGTCGTGCAGTTCGGGCAGGACGACGAGTTGGGCGCCTTGCCGGGCTAGCATTTTTATCTTGTTGATGAGCGACTGGCGGTTGGCGATGACGTCGCTGGTGTTGCGTTGTTGAATGATTCCTACCTTCATTGTTGATTGTGATTAGCGTTTGTTAGAGAAAGGGATCCCACGGGCAGTTGCATGGTGGCGCAGTGCAGGGAGCCGTGCTCCTGGATGAGGGGGCGGCAGTCGATGGCAACGACCTTGCGGCCAGGGAATGCTTCGCCGATGAGTTGGCATGCCTTGAGGTCGTTTTCGGCTTGTCCATACACGGGAACCAGCACCTGGTGGTTCGTGACCAGGAAGTTGGCATAGGTCGCGGGCAACCTGAAATACTCGTGTTCAAAAATCGGATCGGGTAACGGCAACTTAATGAGGTGATAATGGTTGCCGTCCACGTCGGTGAACTGCTTGAGTTGTTGCTCCATCTTCATCAGCGGCTGGAAGTGCTCATCCTCGGGATTGTCACAGCCCGTGTAGAGGATCACACCGCCGGGGGCAAAACGGGCCAGCGTGTCGATGTGTCCGTCGGTGTCGTCGCCCACAAGGCTACCGTGGTCGAGCCACAGCATCTTCTTGCATTCCAAGCGGTCGAGCAATGCCTTCTCGAGTTGCTCGCGGGTGAGGGTGTCGTTGCGGTTGGGCGCAGTCAGGCAGCAGGTGGTGGTCATCACCGTGCCGTTGCCGTCGGTCTCGATGGAGCCGCCCTCCAGTACCAGGTCACGGTAGTCGAGCATCGGCATCTTGAAGATTCCCGCATCTGCAAGATGCGAGTTGACCTGATTGTCACAGTCGGCGGCAAATTTCATGCCCCATGCGTTAAAGGTGAAATTGGCCAACGCCGGCTGGCCATTGTGATAGACGGTGATGGGTCCATAGTCGCGCACCCAGGTGTCGTTGATTGCCATCACCGCAACGATGACACGTTTCCAGTCGATGTCGGGCCCCAAAGCCTTATAGACCTCGGTTGGGTCATTGGCAACAATGAGCACGCGCTCATCTTCGTCGTTGAGGATGGCGCGTGTTATTTCCACATAGCAAGCAGTGACCTCATCAATCATGCGTGCCCAGTCGGTACCCATGTTGGGCCATGCGATGAGAACGCCGTCCTGCGGATCCCACTCAGCAGCAAAACTTTGGTTTCTTGTTGACGGATACATGAAATAGGCGTATGAATGAAAGTTCTTTTTTGTTGATGTGTTATTATGATATTAAACGTGAAAATCGGTTTATATATTGTTGCCATACTCTTGATAGTTGTCCCAATAGGAATCTTGAGACTCAACTATCTCGTCGATGAAATCGCGGTAGCCATCCTTGATACTATATCCGTTTTCCTCACACCAGATGGCGTATTCGTCCTCAAACCCTTCGATTTCCCGTCGCATCCTCTCAAATTCCTCATCCAGTTCCGGAGTGTTGCTGTAACGGTCCAGAAGTTCTCTCAGTAATTCAGAAATATCATTCATATTCTTCTTCCTTGTTTTTTTACACCAGCCACCACGCGAGCGGGTGGTGTAGGTTTATACTTGTTGATGGTTTGGATTCCCAAATATAATGCTTTTTTGTGACTTGGAAGCGATTTTGGAATAAAAGTTGTAATAATCTATCAAATATGGTCAAAAAACGGCTTTTTTGACCATTCTATTAGATTTTATTAAGAAACAGACAGGCGTGGAGTCGCTCTTCTTCTCCAGTGAAACTTCGTGGCCTGGATAGCGGACATTTGATTGAGAAACTGAAAAAAGATATCATATTAATGCTTGTTATCTCCACAAGTTGTCGTAATTTTGTGGCTTGGATAGTGGCGGGTTGCCACTTGGCAGAATGTTTTACCCGAGAACCGGTTTAAACAAAAGGGTTCTCACAATGATTAAGAAAAAGGTCATGAGATGGTTGAAGTACTTGTCACTGGCGTTGCTGGTGCTCTTCATGGCAGGCTGTGCCAGTGATAATAGCCTTGAAAAAATGATACCTGCCGATGCAACAGGTGTGATTGGCATTGATGTGCCCGAGATTCTCAAGAAGGCGGGCATGCTGGATGACGGAAACATCGTCCTGCCCCAGTCGTTGCAAGAGGTGATCGACAGCAATGACACCTCCCCGTTGTGCATCCTGTTGAGTGACCTGCCGCAGTTGGGACTCGACACCGGCAGCAAGGCCTATGCGTTTTTCTCTGTCAAGACCTTCGGCAAGGTGCTGCTGGCCGCCCTTGATGATCCCGATAAAACCCGCAAGACGCTCGAACTGCGTGTCGGCGGTGAATTCACCCAGGTCGAGGGACTGAATTGCATGTATGTGGGCGATAACCTGTATGCTATCGACGGCAAGGTGCTACTGGTCGGGACCGTGAACAAGGCCATGGAGGTCTCCCGTGCCGCCAAAGCCGCCAAGAATATCCTCAACAAGACCTCAACGAGCATTGTCGAGAACAAGGCGGTCAAGGAGGTCCTGCACAACAAGGATGCCGCCATCAATGCCTGGCTGCAGGGCAAGGGACTGAAGTCCATCCTCAACAAGAGTGATGTCTATCGTGAACTGTCCCAGAAGATGCCCCTCATCAACATCTTCACCGAGAGTGATATCGACGACATGACATGCAGCATCGCCGTGGACAACGATGACGTTGAAATGACGGCACGCATCAATGCCGCCGAGGACAGCGAGTATGCCCAGTTGCTCAATTCCACCCTGGGCAAACCCAGTGGCGACGTGCTCAAGGCCATCCCTAACTCGATGGATTATGTCTTCACCATGTGTGTCAAGGGCGACAGTTTTGTCAAACTCAAGCAGATACAGCAGTTGCTCGCGATGTTCGGCAAGTTGCCCTACATCGGGCGCATCGACCTGGCCAGCATCCTCTCGACCGTGGACGGGCCGTTCACCGTGGGCCTTGCCCGCGACCCTCACCTCGAGGGCGAGTGGAATGTTGTGATCGCCACGCGTTCCAACAATCCTGACGGCGTGCTCAAGCAGATCAGCACATTTGCCAATGCCATGGGCCAGGCGCCGGAACTCTATGACGGCGAGTACATCTACCAGTACGAGAACAAGATGATACGCATCGGTGTTATCGACGGCATCCTCTATGTCAAGATGCTGGACTATGAGCAGACCGAGGGCTACGCCTACGAGATGGTGCCCGTGAGGGAGTTCTTCGACGGTGCGTTGCTGGGACTTTTTGCACAGACCCGCAGCGACTCGGTCAAGGGTTACTTCAACTTTGGCCTTCAGGACATCTACAACGGCAAGGGCCGCTTCTACACCGACCAACCCGACAGCAATGCCGCATTCGAACTGTTGCGCTCGTTGTGCACCATCAAGGTGAAGGATACCTTCGGCAACGAGGATGAGGGTGAAGACGATGGCATCTCGTCGTTTGTGTCGGGAGCAATCGACAAGTTGCAGCCGATGCAATAATCTCGACCAGTAATAGTTATTACAAGAAAAATGGAATCAGGGCCCTGCGTTAGCGGGACCCTGATTGCGTTTATCGGTTGTACAGGTGTGTGATGCCTAGAACTTGTAGTTGACACCCAGGCCGATGACGCCCTGGTCCACCTTGCGGACGATAGTGTGGCGGTACTCCAGATTCACGCCGAAGTGGTCGTTGATTTCATATTCCAGACCGGCACCCAGGTTCAGGCCCACGTGGTTCTCTTCACCTTTGGGGTCTTTCTCGCCCTTGTAGTTCACCATCGTGTAGTTCAGGCCAGCGAGGGGGTAGATGTAGAACTGGTCACTCTTCAATCCCACGAGGTAGTGGGCGTTGATGTTCACGTCCCACCACGACATGTGGTTGTGCTCAAAGAAATAGTTCAAGCCCACCTCACCACGCAGTTGGTCGAGGATGCCATACTGGAACCTGGCGCCGATGCCCAGGCTCTCGATTTCGCTACCATACACCAGATTGAGGCCGGCAGCGGTCTGTCCCTGGTGCACCTGCGCTTGACCGATGCCCATACCCAGCATCAGTGCGCATGCAATGCTTAATAGTTTCTTCATCTTGTCTTAGTTTAGTTGTTTATTGAAATAAATTGAATTGCCGTACATTAATCAAATTGTAAAAGTACTATAAAGTTCCCGAACCCGCAAATAAAAGTTGCATTTTGCCTAAAAACGGCGATAAAAAGGGGGATATTGCGCAAGAAAAATGCTGCCCTTGTGAGGCAGCATGATGATGAAATTTTCTTGAATGTCTTGTGTCGCCGTTAACCCAGGTAGGCCTTGAGCAGTTTGCTCTTCTGGCCCTTGAGGCGGCGGATGGCCTTTTCCTTGATCTGGCGCACGCGCTCGCGCGTCAAGTCAAATTTTGCACCAATTTCCTCCAGCGTCATCTCCTGGCAACCGATACCGAAGAACATCTTCAGGATATCGCGCTCGCGGGGACTGAGTTGATCCAGGGCGCGGTTGACCTCCTTGGCCAGCGATTCCTGGTTCAGGGTGGAGTCGGCCATGGGAGAGTCGTTGTTGGGCAGTACGTCCAGCAGGCTGTTGTCCTCACCCTCAACAAAGGGGGCGTCAACCGACACGTGGCGGCCCGAAACCTTCATCGTGTCACTGATCTTGTCAACGGGAATGTCCAGCCGCTCGGCGAGTTCCTCGGCCGACGGGCGACGCTCGTGCTCCTGCTCAAACCGGGACTGGGCCTTGCTGATCTTGTTGATCGAGCCCACCTGGTTGAGAGGCAGCCTGACAATGCGAGATTGCTCGGCAAGGGCTTGCAGGATGGATTGACGGATCCACCATACAGCATAGGAGATAAACTTGAAACCACGCGTCTCGTCAAATTTCTGCGCTGCCTTGATGAGGCCCAGATTTCCCTCGTCGATCAAGTCGGGAAGACTCAATCCCTGGTTCTGATACTGCTTTGCGACAGAAACTACAAAACGCAAATTGGCGCTGACAAGTTTGTCAAGTGCTGCCTGGTCGCCCTGGCGGATGCGCTGTGCCAACTCGACCTCCTCATCAACCGTAATCAGTTCTTTACGGCCGATTTCCTGAAGGTATTTGTCGAGGGACGCGCTCTCGCGGTTAGTAATGGATTTTGTAATTTTAAGTTGTCTCATCTAACTTGTGTAGAGTTTAAGCGTGCAAAGATACGACAATTGCCTGAATTCTGCAAGCAATCTTTCAAAAAAACTTCAAAATCTCCGTTTGGAACATGTTTTGGTGTCCTAACGGAGCGATTTTTAACCCGAATCTACAAGAATCGTGCCATCAAGGCAGGAGTTGCCATGATGTCATGTGCCGCACTGCCACTATTTCAAGTAAATAGTCGCGGGGCGTTTGGCCTTCAAGCGCAATCAACCTTTTTCCCTAGTCAAGGAGATAATGGACTGTGATCGTGTGATGTCGTGAGGACCAGCATTGACCGGCGGTTGCCAGTATCCTCAACGGGTGGGTTGCCGGCAACCGTCGTAATGCATGGTCAGGATGACTGCAACATCTTGTGATGCTGGTCTATGATCAATTGTTCCACGATAATGGCCAGTGGCTTTTCTTGAGCGATAGCCAGTTCCTTGAGTTTAGTCTTGGTCTCTTCCGAAATCAGGATAGACAATTGCACTCGTTTTCCGTAAATTCTGGGCCTTCCAGCACCAGGTCTAGATCCTCCTCTCATAATTTAATCTGGGGTTGCGAAGCCGCCCTGCATCTATTAGACTGTTACCTTCATCGAGATGAAAAGTTTTTTTGAGCGGCATCAGATTAATAAAAAATCATTTTTGCAAAGATATTGTAATATTTTGATATATACAACATTAATATCAAGAAATATTATTAAAAAAAATAAAAATGTACTATTTATTCCTTTTTGATTTGTTTTGTGTTCTGTTTTTCATAAAAAATGGATGGCGGTAGCATTGCGCCAACCGCCATCCAGGTCACAAAAGTGTGGTCAAAGTGTATGTGTGTGTGATGACTGCTATCAGTCCTCCTCGTCGCTCAGGTCAACGGCATAGTAAACCTTCTTGCCGGTGGGGTAGAAGCCGGTGATGAACATCACCTTGTCGCTGTCGCTGCTGCGCATGATCTGGTTGTAGATGTTCTCCACGTCGTCGCGCGAGTCAACGGGGAAGTTGTTGATGTCGGTGATGATGAAGCCATCGCGGATGCCGGCATTCTTGAATTTGCCGGCCTTGATGCCTACGACCTTCAGACCCTTGGAGATGGCCAGGTCTTCCTTCTCCTCGTTGCTCAACTCGGTGAAGGCGCATCCCAGCGACATGACGTCGCTCTGCTTGGTCATCTTGGTGTTGCCCTGGTCGTTCTTGAAGGTGACGGTAGTGCGGCGCAATTTGTTGTCGCGGTAGTATTCAACCTCGGCCTTGTCGCCCGGGCGCAACTTGTTCATCTCTTCCTGCATCTCGCCGCTGTCCTTGACACGTGCACCGTTGAGTTTGACAATCACGTCGCCCTCTTGCAGTCCGGCCTCCTTGGCAGCGCCGCGGTCGGTGACCTTGGCCACATAGATGCCCTCGTTGGTCGCTGTGATCTTCTCCTCCTTGGCCTTCTCGGCGGTCAACTCGGTGTACTGGATGCCGAGCACGGCGCGCTGCACGGTGCCATATTGCTTGATGTCGGTGATGACCTTCTTGACGGTGTTGCTCGGCACGGCAAACGAACATCCGCTATAGTTGCCCGTCTGGGAATAGATCATGGTGTTGATGCCGATGAGTTCGCCGGCGGTGTTGACCAGCGCGCCGCCCGAGTTGCCGGGATTGACGGCTGCGTCATGCTGGATGAAGGCCTTGATGCCGCCATTGTCGCTCGTGTTCATGCCGCGCGCCTTGGCGCTGATGATGCCGGCAGTGACGGTCGAGTTGAAGCCGAAGGGGTTGCCGATGGCCACACACCACTGGCCGGGCTTGACAGCATCACTGTTGCCAAAGGTGATAGCATGCAGGTCCTTGGCATTGATCTTGATGAGCGCGACGTCGGTCTTCTCGTCGGTGCCGATGACCGTCGCGTTGAACTGGCGGTTGTCGTTGAGGGTCACCTCGAGTTTCTCGGCGCCGTCGATCACGTGGTTGTTGGTGACGATGTAGCCGTCGGGGCTGATGATGACGCCCGAACCCATGCCTCTGGGCTGCGGTTCGCTCTTCTGTTGTTGTTGCTGCTTGCGCTGGCGTTGTCCCTGGCCGTAGCCGGGGCCAAAGAAGAACTCAAACGGGTCAAAGAAGTCACCCTGGTAGTAGTTCTGCTGGGGCGTCGCATAACTCTTGATGCTGACGACACAGTTGATGGTGTTCTCGGCCACATCGGTGAAGTCGCGACTCGTGTCCACCATCCTGGTCGACGTCTGCACGAAACCGTCGTTGGCGGTCTTGCTATCTTTGTTCAACACGTATGTGTCGGTAATGACACCTTTCTTCTGCAACTCGCTAGTTGCCATCATGGTTGCGGCCGAGCCCAGCATGGATGCTGCCACAAGCATGAGTCCTAATTTCAAATTCTTGTTCATGTGTCTTGCGTTTGTTAATTTATTGTTGATTTTAATTTTTCAAAGTGTTAATTTTAACTTTTCAATTTCTGTGCCAAAAGTACAACTAAAAATGACATAAACAATATTATAGCCACTGATTTTAAACTAAATTAATAGCAAATATATCACTTTTTATATTGTTTTACATTAAACTGTCGTGCGATAACAAAAAATGACATTTTGGCACTTGTGGCGTTGTGTCATTGTTGTCCTCGGCCCACATGAACGATTCCCCACAACTTCCGTGCCAGGATGCTGTGGGGAACGTGATGGGAATAATATAATGTGGAAAAATCTGTTAACTGTCGGTGTTGTCATCATAGCCGATGGCGGTAAGCAATTCGGCCAGGACATACATGCTGCCACCCACATAGACGAGGTCGCCACTACCTGCCGCTGTGCGGGCAGCCTGCAGCGCGTCGGTCACATTATTATAGGTAGCGCACTTCAAGCCATAGGTCTCGGCCAGCCTCAGGAGTTGATCGACAGGCATCGTGCGGGAGTTATGGGCCTGGGTGAGATAGTAGGTGGCATGCTTGGGCAATTGCTTGAGGATGCTCTCCACGTCCTTGTCGGCCATGAATCCCATGACCATGTGCAGGTGGTCAAACTGCTCGTGCTTCAGTTGCTTCATGACCTGTGCGATGCCGGCCACATTGTGGGCCGAGTCGCAGATGGTCCTGGGGTCATCGCCGATCTTCATCCAGCGCCCCATGAGGCCTGTGGATTCGATCACAGTGGCAAAACCCTTCTTGATGGCGTCGGGCTTGATGCGGTACTTCAAGCGCTTGAGCAGGTTGAGCGACGAGAGAACGGTATTGCAGTTCTCCACCTGGTAATCGCCTGTCAACTCGCAGTCGATTGTGCCATAGTTCCGGGTCGTTAACCTCAGGACGCCGTCCACATGCTCGGCATTGATGACTTCGGGCTTGTCCTCGGCAAACCTGATTTCGGAATACATGCGCTTGGCCTGCTGTTCAAACACCTCCTTGACCACGCCGTCGGCATGGCCGATGATGACGGGCTGGCCGTGCTTGATGATGCCGGCTTTCTCACTGGCGATTTCCTCCAGGGTGTTACCGAGGAATTGCTGGTGCTCCAGCCCGATGTTGGTGATGATGCTCAGTTCGGGCGTCACGATGTTGGTGCTGTCGAGTCGGCCGCCCAGTCCGGTCTCGACAATCGCTACATTGACGTTGCGCCAGGCGAAGTAGTCAAACGCCATGGTCGAGGTCAGTTCAAAAAAGGAGGGCTGAAAATCCTTGAGTTCATTCTTCCTGTAATCGGCCACCCACTGCATGACGAAGTTGCGGCTCACCTTGCGGCCGTTTACACGAATGCGTTCCCTGAAATCAATCAAATGTGGGGAAGTGAAGAGTCCAACGCGGTAGCCGCATTGCTGCAGGCAAGAGGCCAGCAGATGGGCGGTTGATCCCTTCCCGTTGGTGCCGGCAATGTGGATAATGCGGTACCGCCGGTGTGGCTCCTTATATAATTTGTCGAGGGCTATGCTGGTATCAAGTCCAGGCTTGTACCCGTTGGCCCCCTCGCGTTCAAATGCTGGACGCTGATTAAAAAGGTAGTCAATTGTGCGCTCCCACATGCGCGCTAATTCTTCTTTTCGTGCCATAATTTTGGTTTAATTCTTGTGATACAGTTCCGGTCACTCACGTGACACGGACGATACACTATTCAAAATAAATAAGGCAGTATGGCTATAAGCCGGGTTATGTGCCTGTCACTACGGACAGGTGCCTGTCATTTATCTGTCCTGCGCATTGCTGCGCGCGGTATAGCGTTCTACCCCCCGGCAATGGACGAGCAGCCCTTAAATGCCGGTATACATGAACTTGCAACTCACAGGTGGTGCGGCGCGCTGTGTCACCACAGTGCCCGGTGGGCTCTTACCCCACCTTTTCACCCTTACCAGGCCTTTATAAAAGAGGTATGGCGGTTATTTTCTGTCACCTTAACCCTGCAGTCACCCACAGTTTCCCGTTAAGAAATGTGATGCTCTGCGTTGCCCGGACTTTCCTCTCGCAACCATGATGTTAACGAGCGACAAGCCGCCATACTGCTTACTTATTTTGAGCACAAAATTATAACAAATAAACAATGTGTGCAAATTTTTTGACACTTTTGCCTATAATTTATTATTAAATCTGCACTTTAAGTGCTCAGTATTAGATTTTAAGGCTTTTTGCATCCGATGGCGCAATTTTGGGATTATAATTCCGTTTTCACTATAGTAATCTATCGTAATAACATGCAATAACACTTGACTATATGGACATCCTTAAAAGATTCTCCCTGGCCGACTGGCTCAAGCAGGTGGGTGGCGCATGCCGCCGTTTTCCCGTGGCCGTGCTGCTGCTCGTTTTCCTCACGGGCTACCTGATGCTCCTCATCCATCGCAATGAAACGCCCGGCGACTGGAAGTGGAACTTTTTCTTCATTTTTTATCCCGCCACGGGCTCGCTGCTCGCCGTGTCGGTCCAGTTGCTCACCGAGGACTTCAAGCACCGTGCGGTGGCCTTTATCACCCAGGTGCTGGTCCATGCCCTGTGGCTGGGCGTGTCGCTCTACTTGACGCAATTTGACCAATTCTCGATGCAGCAGATGGTGGGCGTGAGCGCCACGGTTGTGTCGATGGTGCTGTCGCTGTTCCTGCTGTGTTTCTATCGCAAGGACGATGATGTGCCTTTCTGGAATTTTGCCCAGCGTCTCTTTGTGGCCCTTGTGGCAGGAGTCATGGTGGGCGGTATCCTCTCGCTGGGAATCGTCCTGTTCGTGCAATCGCTGGACTGGCTGTTCGGCATGAATGTCGATGGCTGGTTCCCCTACATACCCACCTTCTGCATGGTGCTGCTGGCGCCGCTGTTGGCTCTGTCCCAGATTCCCGAGGGCAATCAGAAGCGCATTCGCCATGTCGCGCCCTACACCGGGTTTGGCAAGGGCGTGGTGCAATACCTGTTTATTCCCTTGTTGCTTCTCTACATGGGCACGCTCTACGTCTATGCAGCCAAGATTCTGCTCACGTGGCAACTGCCAGTGGGGTGGGTGTGCTACCTGGTGTCGGCAAGCATGCTGGGCATGGTCATCCTGATATTCGTTACCTATCCCATCCAGCATGAGGAGGGTAAATCCATCTTCAAGCGTCTGACCCGCTGGCTGCCGCTGGCCATGTTGCCGCTGCTGGTGCTGATGTCGGTTGCCATCGGCCGTCGCGTGAGCGATTATGGTATCACGGTGAGCCGTCTCTATGTAGTGGTGTTCAACCTGTGGTGCTATGTCGTGTGCATCGGCTTGCTGCTGTGTCGCAACCGTCGCATCTGGTGGGTGCCCGCGTCGTTTGCCGCCGTGCTGTTTCTCACCTCGGTGGGGCCGTGGAGCATTCCCAACGTGACCGAGCGCCGCTTGCTGGACGAGGCGCGTGAGGCCTTCAGGGCATCAGGCATGAAGCAACTGCCGCTCAATGGCACCCAGTATGACAAATGGCTCCAGTCGGTCGATGAAAAGGTCGCCAAGTCGATTGATGCCAAACTGGCCTATCTGGAACGCGATTATGGCTATGACAGTACCCTTGGCCTGCTAGAGAAGGATGCGGTCGTCGGGCCCTACTCCCGCAGTGTTGATCAAGCCGACGAGGTATCGCAAGCGTTGCGGTATTATAATAATAATGAAAACCTGCTGAGAAGCGTTGAGATACCACAAGGATATTCACGCATGAGCGCTGTGCATACCATTGAACTGGTCGAGCAGCAAGGTAATCACCTCGTGCTGGAGGTGAATGCATGGATCGGTGAAACAATGAGCACCTATCGCTTTGAGGCCTTGCTCAACCAGTTTGCCGAGCGGGATGTCGAGCGCAGTCGTCACCATACTGTTGAGCCTCTCATCCTTAGCAATGGCAATGCGGCTCTGGTCGTGGATGACTACAGCCTGACGCTCAATGGCACTTCGGTGTCCTATGCCAACATTTCGGGAATCCTTTTCGTCAAGTAGCGCCCGTCAGTGATATTTTTCAAGGCCCGGAAAAAGTTACCCTTGTTGATAACTTTTTTCGGGCCTTTGTTGTGTGTGTATCGCGACTTGGTAGTAATTTTGTAGCATAATAATTATTAATGTGCAAATGAAGCGTTTTTTCTCGATTTTATTGATGGCCTTATGGGCCTTTTGTGTATTACAGGCTGCCGTTGTGACCTTGGATTTCTCGACAGCCGAGGGTATCACCGCGATGGGTTATCCCGTGCCTGCCCCCAGTGCAGCGACCAACCTTACCCAGGTGGGTCCTGTGACCGTCGGCGGTGTCACGCTGTCGGCGACTAATGGCTCTACCGAGACCCGCATCTGGAACTCGCAGGGCAATTACACGCTGCGCATCTATGTCGATGGCTCGATTACCCTGTCGGTGGCCGAGGGCTCCATTACGGGTATCACCGTCAATGCGGCCAACCCGTCAAACTTTGACCTCATCGCCGACGTCGGTGACTACAGTGCCGCCGGAATGGTGGGCACGTGGACTGGTAGCGCGTCGGCCGTGACGTTGACCCACGTGGGCAGCAAGAATGCCCAGGTGGCCACAATCGTGGTGACCACGAGCGCCGATGGCCCTGGTGATGAGCCCGAGGACCCCATTGACCCCAATATCGAGAAACTCGACTCCCTTCATCACCTGGCGGCGCTGGCCGACGGCACTGAATTCCAGTTCACCAGTGATGTCTATGTCAACTACCAGTGGGAAAATTACCTGTGGGTGATGCAACTCGACGGTGAGGGCAATGCCCTGGCGGGTCTCGTATATGGCGACACGGGCAAGGAGTATCGCCTGGGTGCGGTCATCCCTGCAGGCTGGACAGGCAAGAAGGCTACTTACAAGGGCCTGGTCGAGGTCACCAGTCCCGACCATTTCCAGAATGCCAAGAATATCCTTGACGAGGACTACTACTCGCCCTTTGACGTGACAGGATACCTGGGCTCCATAGCCGACCCCGAGGAGGGCTGGGAAAACTATAAAGTCTTTATCGAGGGTGTTCACTTGAGCGCTATCGATGAGCGTGGCAACTTCACCATCACCAGCAGCGAGACCGATGAGGAGGGCAACCGCATCGATGCCACGATGGCCGGTTACAACAAGTTTGGCATCGACTACCCCGAGGTCGACCCCACCGAGGCCTATGCGCTCGAGGGCATGGTCTCCATCTATAACGGCAACATGCAACTTTATCCCATCAGCATCGCCAATGATCCCGGCACCCGCTTGTGGAAGGTGCTCTATGAGGGCGAGGACGGCAATCAGTACAAGTTGAATGACACCCTCTATGTCGCCGCCGCTGTCGATAGCGAGAAAGGTAAAATGGTGTTTGTTACCGACAACGTTGATGAGATCTATTACGATACCTATGCCGAGTGGGGTTATGCCGAGTGGATGGACTGGTATCCCGACTGGATCGCGCTCGACTGCACCGGCGACGATGCACTCTATCAGGCCGTGGCCGACATGCAGGTGCTCGCTCCCGGTACGGTCAAGGGTACCCTGGCCGACCGCATGACCAATCCCCGTCTCGTGCTCGGCAGCGTACCCGAGGCTCTCGAGAATATAGAGTTGCCCACGCTGACGCTCTTCCAGTATGACCTGAGCGAGGATTATGTGTCAGCCCTGGGCCATGAGGTGGGTCGTGCCAATGGCTATTTCTTCTACAAGGATGGCGTGCCCTGCCTGTGCAGCGAGCAGGACACCGTGGTCGTGAAGTTGGACTTTGCCTACGCTCCCGCCCTTGAGGCCGAGATGTCGACCAAGACAGGTAGCCACTATGGCCTGTTGTGCGTCTTCACCCTCGACAACCCGTGGGAGGAAAATGCGGCCGGAGCCCCCATGCGCCGCATCCATGCAACCGACGATGACTATTACACCAACTATACCCTTT
The DNA here is from genome assembly GCA_946414395.1 of uncultured Porphyromonadaceae bacterium. Taxonomy (GTDB): domain Bacteria; phylum Bacteroidota; class Bacteroidia; order Bacteroidales; family Muribaculaceae; genus Sodaliphilus. The sequence goes on from CAMKOE010000020.1 coordinate 38,048, forward strand.
ATCCCATCGCAATCCTCTCGATGAGCGGTGTGGACGAGGTGGAAGCCGACAAGCAAGTGGTGGATGTGAAATATGTCACCCCCTCGGGCATTGTCAGCCAGCAACCGCAGGACGGCGTGAATATCGTGGTGAAAACCCTCAACGACGGTTCCACCACCACGGTCAAGCGCATCCTCAAGTAATCCTGCGTTAGCCTGATAACAAAATACGCTGGGAAACCTGAATCGATTTCAGACTTCCCGGCGTATTCTGTTTTATTGCAGGCAAGTGACGCTATAAGCGCGATCTATTGATGACCTGGGGTTTAACAATCGCCTGTTAACGCAGGTTGATGCGCTGCAGCACGATGACGATGCTGCCCTTGTTGTCGAGCAGGGCCATCTCGTACTGGTTGATGCGCTTGCACGATTCGGTCCTTTCCAGAGCCAGGAGCAGTGCTGTCTCATTGTCGATGCGCTCGCAGTCGTGCTCTGTCGATCGCAGGTCCTCAAACTGGATGGCCATGTCCTTGGTGGGGTCGAGGGTGATGATGCCGTTGATGATGTTGCAGCCGCTGTCGCCGTGGATGGTCTGCATCACGGCATCAATGACCAGGCGCATGTTGAGTTGGGCAACATTCTCGCTGTCGATTTCCTTGACGAGCCAGGCACCGTTCATGGCATCCAGGTTGTGGCGCTTGAGCACCATGACCACGTTGCCCTTGGCGTTCATCAGGTTGAGGTACTGGGCGTTGTACTGGGCCGTGAGCGTGTACTTGCGCACGTCGGCCAGGGCATGCATGATGGTCTTCTCGGCCGTGACGTTGTGACACGACTTGCCGCTTGTGATGAACTCGTTAAACATCAGGTTGTTGCCGCTCAACTGGAAAGTGCCGTTGATGGTGTTGCAGCCATTGTTGCCATACACCTTGTTGCCGCCTGCAAAGTCGAGGTACAAGTAGGCCCGCTCGAGGGTATAGACTTTCTTCTTGCGCATCGACACGATGTCCCATTCGCCATACAGTTGCTGTGCGGCATTGGTGATAGCGATTTCGCGCATCGGTTGCTCGACGTTGGTGACATTCTCGACGCTGACGCCGCGCTTCTCCATTTTCTTGTCCTTCTTCTTGCGGGCATCCATCGTGGCCGGAGCCATCAACAGGGCCATCAACAGGGTAATGACGATATATTTTCTCATCTGTGGATAGTCGTTTTTTGTTTCAAACTTCAAATTTCGCAATTTTTCCTCACCCCACCAAATCCTTGGGGCGTTTTTAAGAAAGATTTTAATAACTGGCGCTATTCACTTGTCACGATGGCACAATTATTGTAATTTTGTATTTGTGTAATTCTGCTTTCAGGCATGAAGGGTTCATTTTACATTCGCTGAGAGATATGAGCAATAATAAAGATAATTATTCAGCACCGGGATGTGTATTGGGGGTGATGATTTTTTCTGCTATCCTCTTGCTCATTTTGGGTGTGCCTTCTAACCTTCTCGTTATCGTTTTAGGCCTTCAGTTTCTTATATTGCTTGTTTCTGTGGTGGCAACGTTAAGTAATGGTGATTATCAACTAGAGACTGACAATAAGGACGATACTGGCGAGCCCTCGGCTCCTGAATATGCTGTTGTTGATGATGGTAAGGTGAAAGCAATAGAATACCAGGGATTTGTGAGAAATGCTGATGCTCTCCCTTCTACCAATGCGGGGGACAGTACCCCGGTCAGGATGCTGTTAAGCGAGAATGACTTCAATGGCTTCAAGGGCACCATCAAGCATCTCAGGAAATTACTCAGGCGGATGAGCCGTGACAAGACTTTTTTTGATCAGGTCATGGGCATTGCCAAGGACAGGGATGCAATTTCATCTGACTTTGGAGATGAAAATATATATTTCTCATTGACGCTCTACTTATTTAAGGATATCAAGTACTGCTGTGACCATCTGAATGTCAGTGACGATATGGACTTCAATACTGCGATAGGACAAGCCTTGCTTGAATTCACGGTACTTATCTTCAGGGAGAAAGATGTTGAATATGAGGATTATGGCTATTTCAAGTCTGTCGTGATTGGCAAGGATGAGATCAATGAGGGAATCAAGTCCACTCTTCAAGAAACGTACATCTATAGTCGTGACCAGAACGAAGTCAATATCACCTCTAAAACAATCGATGATTTTATGCTGGTCATGATGCTGGATGCAACCGATTGTCAGCACTATATTCCCGAAATGCGCAAGTGGCTAAATCGCCTTGCCGAGCAGATGGCTGGACTAGCGGGAATGACCGACGAAAGAAAAAAATGGCTACAATTACTGGCTGAACGCAAGGCCAGTGGACATCCCATCTCATCCCATGTGGCAACAATCGAGGACCTGAACAACCTCATAGGACTGAATCAAGTGAAAGCCGAGGTGACTGCCATGAAAAATTTCATTGAGGTCAACCAGCGGCGCGAACAGGCTGGCATGAAGACGCCTCCGGTTTCTTATCACTGCGTCTTCACGGGTAATCCCGGTACGGGCAAGACGACGGTCGCCCGCATTGTCGCTGGCATTTACAAGAGTATGGGCATCTTGAAGAAAGGCCATCTCGTGGAGACCGACCGCTCGGGCCTGGTGGCCGAGTATGTGGGGCAAACGGCGGTGAAGACCAACAAGATCATCGACAGCGCGCTCGACGGCGTCCTGTTTGTCGATGAAGCCTATTCGCTGGTGTCGGGAGGCAAGGAGGACTTCGGCAAGGAGGCTATAGCGACGCTGGTCAAGCGCATGGAGGACGACCGTGACCGCCTGGTGGTCATCCTGGCCGGTTATGCCCAGGAAATGGAGCGGTTCATCGAGTCCAATCCGGGCTTGCGCTCCCGTTTCAACCGGTATATCCATTTTGAGGACTACACTGCCGATGAACTCTTGCAGATATATAAGGGTTTCTTGGCAAAGTATGATTATAGGGTGGAGCCTGAAGCCGAACAGGCGTTGCTCCGTCATCTGGAAACGTGTGCATCAGGCAGGAAGAAGGACTTTGGTAATGCCCGCTATGTGCGCAACATGTTTGAGAAAACCATCGAGGCCCAGGCGGTGCGACTTTCTTCACTGCCATTTACCGATAAAGAGTGTTTGGCAATGATAACCGTCGATGATGTAGCCGCGGCTATAGTGGATAATCCTTAATTTGGATTAAATTAACTTAATTCCAGGCCGTTTCATCATGTTTTCACCTATTTTTGCCATACCAATTATGCTAGAATGAAGAAAAAACTCACGATATATCGTTGCTTGATGCTGATGCTGGTTATTCTGGCCGCAGCACCAGCCTCTCGTGCCCAAATCAACACCGACCAGGTGGTGAACATCGGCCGCAATGCCCTTTACTTTGAGGATTATATCCTTGCTATCCAGTATTTTAATCAGGCTATTAAGGCCAAGCCCTTCCTCGCGGAACCTTACTTCTTCCGCTCGGTGGCCAAAATCAGTCTGGAAGACTACCGGGGGGCCGAGCAGGACGCCGGCATGGCCATCGAGCGCAACCCGTTTATCGTCGATGCCTACCAGGTGCGTGGCGTGTCGCGGCAGAACCTGGGCAACTTCAAGGGGGCCATTGAGGACTATGACGCGGGCCTGAAACTCATGCCCGAGGACAAGAACCTGCTATTTAACCGAGCGGTGTGTGAGAGCGCATTGAAGAACTATGATGAGGCCCAGGCTACCTTTGACCGCCTGCTGCAACTGGACCGGCGCCATGACCGCGCTTACATCGGCCTGGCTCAGATGAACCTGGCACGCAAGGACACGGCAACGGCTCTCGAGAACTTGAACCGCGGCATCGCCTTGAGCAAGAAAAACGCGAGCGCCTATGTCATGCGTGCCGAGATAGCCACCCGCACCCGTCACGACTTTGAGAGTGCCCTGGCCGATATGGATAGCGCAATCCTGCTTGAACCCCGCTATGCAGGTTACTTCATCAACCGTGCATTCATGAAGTATAACCTGGATGACTACTTTGGCGCCATGGCCGACTATGACTACGCTATCGGCCTCGACCCAACGAGCCAGGAGGCCCACTTCAACCGTGGATTGCTGCGTGCCGAGGTAGGGGATAACAACAAGGCCATCAGTGACTTTAGTTTTGTCTTGAAGAATAACCCGTCCAACTTCATGGCGCTCTACAACCGTGCCCTGCTGCACATGCGCACCCGCCAGTATCGCGAGGCCGTCAACGATTTCACTGCTATTCTGAAGAAGTACCCGAACTTTGAGGCCGGCTATATGGCCCGCGGCGAGGCGAAGCGGCGCATGGGCGACATCAAGGGCAGCGAGGCCGACATGGAGAGGGCGATGGCCATCTTCCGCCGCAACAAGACGCATGTCTCCACCTTCAACCCTGCCGAGATCGAGGCAACCGCAGCCATCAAGAAAGCCGAGCAGCGTGCCCTGAATCCGCTGGAGGAAGAACCCGAGACTGCCGAGGAAATCATGAACCGCTTCAACACCCTGCTCACCGTCAAAGACCAGGATGCGGTCAAGCCCGAGTATGCCAACCGCCAGCGAGGCCATGTCCAGAACGATAATATCGAGGTGGAGCCGATGCCCATGTTCACTTTGTCCTATTACGCCAAGGACAACAAACTGAATGGCAATACCCATTACATCCGTGAGATTGTGGATGTCAACGACTCCAGGCTATTGCCCGGCAACCTGACGCTGGTGGGCGGGGATCCGCAGTTGTCCGAGGACGATATCCAGCGTCATTTCTCCGACATCGAGTACTACAATTCGGTTCTGGCCCAAGCCAAACCCCGCAGCATCGACTACTTTGCGCGCGGTTTGGACTACCTGCTGGTGAAGAACCCCGATGCCGCCATCAGCGACGCGGATGCCGCTATCGCCCTGAGTCCCCAGTTCATGCTGGCCTACATGTTGCGTGCCGATGCCCATTATATGGCCTACCGCATGGCCCAGGCCAAGGATGAAAATGCCAGCGGACTGCTGGCCGATGCCCCGGATGCCATGTCCAAGGCCATGTTGCGCCAGCGTCAGGACGTCACACTGCTCGACCTCATGGCTCACGACCTGGATGAGGCCATCAAACTATCGCCCAGGAATGTGTATGCCCATTTCAACAAGGGCAACGTCTATATGCTGCAGGGCGACTACACCAGCGCCATCAGCAGTTATAGTCATGCCATCGAACTCAAGCCCGACCTGGCCGAGGCCTATTATAACCGCGGCTTGATCTACCTGCGCATGGGTAACAAGACTATGGGCGTGTCCGACTTGAGTAAAGCCGGTGAACTCGGTGTGCTGCCCAGTTACAACATCCTCAAGCGCATGTCCCGATGATGCCTTGAGGCCAAAAGAATAACGCTAAGGCTTAAACCCAGCGGTTTGGTGCCTTAGCGTTAATTTATGCTTAAGAGTTAGAATCTCAAGGGGCAACGGGGCCGGCAATCTGTGACTCGGACAACTTCTTGAGTGTGGCCTCGACCTTGTTCAGGCTACCCTCGTTCTTGACGAGAACCCTGTAGTTGCTGTCCAGTAGATAGAAGCAGGGCAGGGTGGGCAAGTCATAGAGTTCGGCATATTCGATCTGGCGGCTCTGGTTCCAGCCGTTGATCATCATTTTGGGGTATTTGGCCTTCTTCCACAGGCTCTGGTCATCATAGGGGTAGATGGCCAGTACGATGAGTTTTTTCTCGGCGACGAGTCGGTTGATATATTCATTGGTGGCCAGGCGTTCCTTGACCTTCTCGCACGACTCACAGTCGGGGTTGTTGAAGTAAACCAAGATGTGATTGGCCTTCAGTTCCTTGAGGCGATGAGTGGCCTTGTCCCCGGGAGTGATGTAGTCAAAGTCGGCAGCAATGGTGCCAATCATGTTTTTCTTGGCCCCCTCGAGCAGCAGGCGCTGCTTCTCGATCTCGGCACCGCTGAGCACATATTTCTCGGTCGTGTGTTTGAGTACAGTCATGTAGAGCGACTCGTTGTGCAACGGGTCGGCGGCATCACTGAATCGGCGCTCGGCCAGTTCCATCATCTGGCGATAGGCCTTGGGGTCCTTGGACAAGGCATCCATCGTGGCCGACATGAGGAAATTGGCTTTGAGGGAATCCAATTGGGCTACTTGTTCGAGGTATTCATTATATTTCTCGGGAGCAGGCATGGATTGGGCCTGGGTGCCGCACCAAGCGGCGAGTGCGACGATCGCGCAAAAAATGATTCTTTTCATCTCTATTATTATTCTTGATTTTGATTCTGAATGTTTCAAAAACTGCGCAAAATTAGTGCAAGTTGCGAACAGAACAAAATGAAAATCGGAGTTTTTCATTTTTTATGTCGCGACGCCGCCTGATTAATCCAAAATTAGTGCAAGTTGCGAACAGAACAAAATGAAAATCGGAGTTTTTCATTTT
>CAMKOE010000021.1 GCA_946414395.1 uncultured Porphyromonadaceae bacterium
CGGGATTCAGCCTGATTTTTTCAGCCGCAAAAAAAAGTTTTAGCGGACACTAAAACTTAATAACTTGAACATAGGGAAGGGCCCGAGCAGTTCCACTGGAGTGCTCGGGCCCTCATATTGTAGGCTATTACTATTCAGCCCAAACGCATAATCACAAATTCACACTGCGTCGCTGAATGAAGTCTCTGGGCCTGTGTTGAGGCCGGTTGGTTAATTGCCCAGCAGCCTGTCGATGAGCATTGTCACGTCGCTGATATTGATGATGCTGTCACCATTCACGTCGGCAGCCGTGGTGTTGATGTCAGCATCATTGTTGCCCAGCAGGTGGTCGATCAGGGCTGTCACGTCGCTGATGTTGACCACGCCGTCGCTATTCACGTCGCCGAGGGTGTACTCTTGCTCGGCGGGGAACACGATGGTGTAGGTCGTGGTGCCCTTGGCGCTGGTCTGTGTGCCCTCGCTGTAGTAGAAAGCATAGGCGAAGTACTGCCAGCCGTCTTCCACGTTGTCCATGTCAAAGCGCAGCGTGGCGGTTGCACCGGGCTGCAGCGTGAGGTGCTGGTTCTTGGCCTGGATGTTGGAGCCGCTATTGCCGCTGGTGTGCTTGTAGAGTTTCACCGAGATGTCCTCGTCATAGGGGGTGCTGCCAGCGTTGGTGACATTGACCTCGATGCTGAACTTGTCGCTGGTGATGATGTGGTTGTCGGCATCGGTGACGTTGAGGACCTTGATGGTCGCGGTCAACGTGGCTGCCGGCATGTTCGCGATGGTGATGTTGCGGCTGGCGATGGGGTTGGTGCCGTCATCCTTCCACGACCAGGTGATGGTGTGATTGCCTGCCGTGCCGGGCATGTACATGAATGGGATGTCCCCGGTCTCACCCTTTTCCAGACCGACATATCCGGCCGAAACAAACGAGCCGTTGGCAAACATGTAGAGCAACTCATTGCTGGATTCGCCGTTGTTGGTCAGGTTCATCGTGAAATCGACGGGCCTGCCGACGTGCATGTTGCCCGTGACGGTGATGTCATTGATGGTGTAGTCGCGCGTTGCCGCCGTGCCATGGCCGGTGGCGGTCATGGTGTTGCCATTGATGGTCACCTCGATGTAGTTCCTGTCGGCACCGGCACAGGGGCGCCAGTTGTCCTGGCTGTACTCGGTGTACATGGGCAGGATGCGGTAGGTGCCTGAGGTGCGGTTGGCGCCGAAGGTCAATTCGCGGTTGGTGTGGGTGTGGCGGTAACCGGGCCTGAGGGTGTGATTATAGGCACTGTACAGATTCTCAATCATCACGCCGTCCTTGAAGAGGCCCCAGCCAAAGCGCACGTCGAGCGTGTCGGAGGTATAGTTGTGGAACCTGCCCGAGACAACGATCTCAAACGGGTCGCTCGAGTAGTAGCGTGTGCCGGTGTAACTGTTGAGTGCAACATCGGTCGCCGTGAGTTCAAAGATGTGGCTGCCGCCCTGGTTGGGCTGGAAGCCCACGATGACGCCCTGGTCAAGGATATAGCCATAGGTGCCGCTGGCGCTGCCGGTTCCCTGCAGGTCGGGATTGAGCACATTGAGCAGGAAGTAGCCGTTGCTGCTGCCGTTCCAGCCCCAGTTGAAGTGGAACATGCCGTTGCCGTCATATCCGTCGCAGATGAACGCGTGACCGCCGGTCTTCTTGCTGCCGCTGTAGATGACGGGGCGTCCGGCTGCCAACTCGTTGTAGATGAGGTCGGCCCAGCCCTGAGTGCTGTAGTTGGTGCGATACTCCATGTGGGCGCTGGCGTCATAGTCAAAGTAGGTGGCTGCAAAGTTGGGGATGCTGGATGTGGTAGCACCCGATGAGGTCTTCTTGAAGGTCATCTGCACGGCCTGGGCACTGTACAGGCTCAGCGTGGCGGCAGCCCTGGCGGCAGCGCTCAGGGTGTCGCTCGTCTCATAGGTGTCCTTCATGACCTCCCAGTTGAAGTCGATGACCGGCAGTTCGGGCATGTCAATTCTCAAGGTATCACCATTACTTGCGGTCACGCTGGTGTAGGCCAGGATGGGACGGGTGGGGCGGGCAGGCCATTTCCAGAAATACATGACCTGGGACAAGGCCGTGGCCACACAACCCACATGGGCATGGCTTCCCGAGGGGAGATAGGGCAGCAGGATGTTGTAAGGGTTGTTCTGGCTCCACGAGGCGGTCACCAGCGGACTGATGGGGGCCGTGCCACGCAGTTGTGGCGCTGACTTGCCTCCGCGGGCCAACTCGTCGATCTGGGCGGCATAGCCCTCGAGCAGGTATTGCAGGGCTTCGGGCACATCTTGGCTGTCAAATGTGCCATGATCGCTGTAGCCCAGCACACTGGGAGCGCGGTCATCACCGGCAACGATGACATAGCCGCCACTGGCGTTATACACATAGTAAGCCGTCTGGCCACTGCCGGCGGTCGCATGGAGTGTGGGGGCCTTGTGGGCCAGTTTCAGGCTTGTTGAGCGCATGCCATGACCAGCCATGAACCTGGTGGCGATGGTACGGGCCTGTTGCTCATTGATGGTGGCTGCCCATGCCGTATTCATGACGCACAAGCAGGCCAGCAGGAAAAGGTAGCGGATTTTACTCATAGTTAAAGGGGTTTTAGGTAATGGGTTTATGGATAATACTGTATTCACCTTGCAAAGGTAGTGAAAACCGCAGACTTTACCTTGGTTTTCACTCCCTTTATTACTTGTCAACTAGAAAAGTAATGATATAGCAGTTGACCCTGAAAGATTTTAATGCTATTTCGCTAAGGAAACGAATTTCATGAAAAATTGGCTTAGCCGAACTAAAGGTTCGCATTAGCCCCGCAGGGTTCAGGCCAACTACTATATCATTGCCGAGAAAAACGCCTGAACGGCCTCAATTGCCCAGCAGCCTGTCGATGAGCAATGTCACGTCGCTGATGTTGATGATGCTGTCACCATTCACGTCGGCGGCTGCGGTGTTGATGTCGGCAGTATTGTTGTTGAGCAGGTAGTCGATCAGGGAGGTCACGTCGCTGATGTTGACCACGCCGTCGCTGTTCACGTCGCCGGGCAGCACCTGGGGCTCATCGTCGGGCATGAGTTTGTAGAGCCACACGCGCGAGACCTCGGCGCCGGTGACATTCCAGTTCATTACCTTGAAATTGTCATTCGCGTTGTCATAGCGCACAATCCAGTTGCCATTGCTGCCGCTGCTGGTGTCCTTGAAGCGGATGAGGCAGTTTGACGCATTGCCGATGTACATCCACGCACGGCTCTCGGCAACGATGCCGTCTTGCATCAGGACGTTGTAGTTGCTGGTGCGCATGTGGGCGTTGCCGTTGGTCAGATAGGCAGCGGTGCGGGCGTTGGACGAGACGGTGGTGTCGGCCATCTGGGTCATGGTGAAGAACAGGGCGTCATCGCCTATCCTGACGATGGTGTGGTCATCGTCGAGCCATTCGGCGATGTCGGTTGCCTGGATGGTGCCGTCGCTGTTGTCCCAGTGTTTCATTACCTTGTCATAGTTGCGGCTCACGAGGACATAGGTGTCGCCCTCGGTGATGTCGGCACGGCTCTCCACGAGGCGGAAACGGCTGCCCGTCGAACGCGCGAAGGCTGCCGTCACCGTGACGTCACCCTCGGGCATGACAAACGTGTGGACGCCGTCGCCCGCATCGGTCATGACGACAGGGTTGCCGCTGGCGTCACTCGCCGTGACGCTCTGGCATCGCCAAGCCACGTTGGGCAATGTGGTGACCGTGACCACCTCTCCAGGCTGGATTTTGCCGTTGATGAAGCGTCCCGAGAGCGACACGCGGCCGCCATGGGACGGTAGGACGTCGGTTGTCACGGAATAGCGGGTGACGGGAGCCACGGGCTCACCTGTCAAGTTCAATTGGTACCACTTGGTGGCTTTGCCCACGGTCTCGCCATTGCTGTAGTAGTACAGGTAGCAGAAGTACTTCCATCCGTCGATCAGGTCGTGGTCAAAGTCAAATTGCAGGCTCGTTGACTGGCCAGCCGCCAGGTGGAGCGGTTGAGTCTGGCTCAGCAGTTCGGTGCCCACGTTGGTCTCCTCGTTGTTGACGCGGTAAAGGCGCACCGAGAACTCCTCGTCATAGGTCGTCGTGCCCGTGTTGGTCACGTCAACGATGATGCTGTAGCGGTCGGCGCTGATGATGCGGTTCTCCTCGTCGGTGATGCCCTGGATGCGATAGTTCACGTCGAGTGTCGCGCTGGGCATTGTCGAGATGGTGATCTTGTGGGTGTAGAGCGCGGGCACACCGTTCTCGTTGAGCGAGAAGGTGAGGGTCTTGGTCCCCGGGGTGGTGGGTGTGAAGCGGTAAACCAGCGAGCCCGAAGCCCCGGCGGCGATATTGGCCAGCCCCATTGCGGTGAACTCGCCATCGACCAGCATGTACACCATGTCGTTGGTCGAGGTGCCCGTGTTGGACAGGTCGAGGGTGACCGTTACCGGCTTGCCGTGGTTCAAGGTGCCCTCGGTGGTGCAACTGTTCACGGTGTATCTTGTCGATGACCCGGCGGTGCCGTAGCCCTTGATGGTGCAGGAATAGTTCCCGCCAAAGGTCACCTCGATGTAATTCACGTCCGAGCCGATGCAGGGCCTGTAATCCTCGCTGGGATAGATGGAATAGATGGGCAGGATGCGGTAGGTGCCACTGGTGATGCCCGCGCCGAAACTCAATGCCCTGCTCGACACGGTGATGTAGCCGCCAGTGCCCACCGTGCTAGTGCTGTAGCGTGTGAAGAGCACCTCGAGCAACTCGCCATTGAGGTCATACAGTCCCCAGCCCTGGCGGAACTGGGCCGACGCGTTGGTGTTGTTGACAAATTTGCCCGACACGCTGACCGAGAAATTGGATGAAGCCGCGCTGCGCGTCGAACTGTAGGTGCTGATGCTCAGGTCCTCGAAGGAGAAGGCCGGTGTGCCATTGGTGCCGCCGGCGGGTTCCAGACCGATAGCGGCCCCCTGGTTATAGACATAGCCATAGGCTCCGGCAGCGCTGCCGATGCCCTCATCGCTGGGATTGAGCAGGTTGAGCAGGAAGTAGCCGTTGCTCTTGCCGGCCCATCCCCAGTTAATGTGGAAACGGCCCTCGCCGTCATAGCCGTCGCACACAAAGGCGTGCCCCGCCGACAACTTGTTGCCGCCATAGGCCACCGGGCGCCCCGCGGCGAGTTCGTTGTAGATGGTGTCTTCCCATGCCTGGGTGCTGAAGGTGTTGCGGTAGATGTAATGGGCCGAGTTCTTGTAGCCGAAGTAGGTGATCAGCCGCTCGGGGATATACCGCGTGAGACTGCCCGTCGATGAGGGCCCGAAGTTGGATTGCAGCGAGGTGGTGCTGTAGAGCATCAGGTCGGCCACGGCGCGGCAAGCGGCACTGGTGCTGTCGGTGGTGTAGTAGGTGTCACGCATGTTTTCCCAGTCAAAGTCCATCGGCTGGAGTGACGGCATGCTCACGGCATAGGTCTTGCCGCTGGCCGACGTGTATCCCGGTATGGTCTGGGTGGGGCGGCAGGGATACTGCCAGTAGGACATGACCTGGGCCATGGCGACGGCCACACAGCCCACATAGGCGTGGGCGTTGTTGCTCCCGCTGATGTGGGGCAGCAGCACGTTGTAGGGCATGCCTTGGCCCCAGTGCACGTTGAGCAACGGAGCGATGGCGGGGCGTGACGACGACCGCACGTCGGGTTTGGCGCCGCCGGTGATGGCCTCGATCTGGGCCGCATAGCCGTCAAGCCATTCCTGCATGGCTGCTGGCATGTCATCGGTGTCCAGGGGGCAACTGTCGCTGTAGCCCAGCACGACGGGCACGCGGTCATCGCCGGCAACGATGACAAAGCCGCGGGTGCCGGCGTTAAAGATGTAGTAGGATGCATGACTGTCGGTCGTGGAGGCGGACAGCCGGGGACCCTTGTGAGCCATCTTAATGGCCGACGGTGCCATGGCGCGGCTTGACAGGAACCGGGTGGCGATGTCCAGGGCCTGGCGCTCGCCAATCGGGCTGGCCTGCAGGCTTGTCACGACAAGCCAGCAAACCAGCATCAGCATGAAGCGTTTTCTATACATGTTCATTTTACTTGTTTTTTGGTTATGTGATTGATAAGTAACTATTCGATCAACAGAACCTCACGCAGAGCCGCTGTTTTTTTACAATCTATTGATAAAAGTGTAATTATTGGGCCATCTCCCTGTAATGAGATGTTAACTCCAACTGCGGTTATTATACTTTTGCGGCTTTGCGCGAGGTGTTGTGGCAGCCGTGATGCTGCGGTTTTGCATGTGATGTGGGGTATAGTGACAGGGTTGACTCATCAGCCCTTGAGCAGGATGTCGATGAGAGCGTTGACATCGGCTATATTGACCTCGCCATTGCCATCGACGTCGGCCCGCAGCCGCATGTCATCTGGAATGTTCCCGCCCATGATGATGTGGATGACGATGTTGATATCGGCAATATTCACCTCACCGTTGCCGTCCACGTCACCGCGTGGGTGAATGGTGTCGTCGGGGAAGTTGATGGTGTGGGTAGCGGTGCCTGCCAGGCGCACCTCCTTGCCCTCGCTGTAATAATAGACCAGGGCGAAGTAGGACCACCCGTCCATCACGTTGTCCAGTTCAAACTCCAGGGTTGCCGTTTTCCTGCGGTCGAGCGTCAACTGTTTGGTCTGCGTCTGCACCAGGGTGCCTGTGGAGCCATAGATGTGCTTGTAGAGTTTGATGATAATGTCCTCGTCATAGGCCGCCGTGCTGTGGTTGCTGATGTTGACCTGCACCTTGAATTTGTCACTGGTGATGACGTGGTTGTCACGGTCGGTGACGTTAGCAACCGTTAGCGAACCGTTCAGGCTGGCAGATGGCATGTCATTGATGGTGACCGCTGTGCTGGCGATGGGTGATGTGCCATCCTTGTTGAGGCTGAAGGTGAGTTGGGTCGTTCCCGCCGTCCCGCTCGAGTATTCAAAATGCACGTCGCCGGTCTCGCCCTTGTCCAGGTCGATGAATGCCGTCGAGTAGAACGAGTTGCCAGCAAACATGTAGATCAAGTCGTTGCGGGAATTGCCGTTGTTGGTCAGATTGACGTTGATATTGACGGGGCGGTTGACATGCATGTGGCCCGTCGTGGTGATCTCATTGATCTGATAGTCGGGTGTGCAGCCCACGCCGTGGCTGGTAACGGTGCAAGTGTTGCCGTCGATGACCACCTCGGCATAGATGACATCGGAGCCGACACAGGGCCTCCAGTTGCCGGCATTCTGCTCGCTGTAGATGGGCAGGATGCGGTAGGTGCCGCTGGTGATGTTGCTGCCGAAGGTCAGATTGCGCGTTACCCCGAAGTAGTAGTTGCTCTGGAGGTTGTTCTTGACATCGGTGCCGATGATCTGCACCAGTTCAGAACCCTGATACAAGGCCCAGCCAAAGTCAAAACTGATGGTCTGGGAGGTGATGTTGAGAAACTGGGTGAGCATTGATGCCGAGAAGGTTCCCCTGCTCGAGTTGCGGGTGCCGATGTAACTAAGCACCTCGAGATGTTTTGTCAAAACCTCAATGCCGCAGGCTTCCTCTCCGGGCTCGAGGCCGGTGATCAGGCGCTGGTTGTAGATGTAGCCATAGGCACCGCTGGCACTGCCTGTGCCCTGGGCGTCGGGGTTGAGCACGTTGAGCACAAAGTAGCCGTTGCTGCGTCCGTTCCAGCCCCAGTTGATGTGGAACATGCCGTTGCCGTCATAGCCGTCGCACACAAACGCGTGCCCACCCGAGGACTTGCTGCCGCGGTAGATGACGGGACGCCCGGCGGCCAGTTCGTCATAGGCCATCTTCTCCCACTGCTGGGTCGTGAAGTTATCGCGCGAATAAACGCGGGCGCCGGCCTTGTAGCCAAAGTAGTTGGTCATCGCGGCGGGGATGTCGGTGATGGTGGCCGACGAGCCGTCCTTGGTGAAGTCCATCTCGACCGCCTGGGCGCAATAGAGCGAGAGCGTGGCAGCAGCCTTGCCCCTGACGCTCAGCGTGTCGGTGGTCTCATAGGTGTTGTCCGTATTTTCCCAGTCCAGCGTGGTGACGGGCAGCGTGGGCATGGAGATGGACAGCGTCTCGGTCTTGTAGGCGGGAATGGCGGCCATGGTGCATTCGGGCCATCGCCAGTAGTGCATCACCTGGGCCATCGCCGTGGCGACACATCCCACCGCGGCATGCTTGCCGTCGACAAAGGGTAACAGGATGTTATAGGGGTTGTTCTGTGACCAGGCACATTTCAGCAGCGGGGCAATGGCGCCACCGGGACTCGGGTGTGCGGCTACGGTGGCCCCCTCGTCGAGCGCGGCAATCTGGGCGGCATATCCCTCGAGCAGTTCCTGCATGGCCTCGGGGATGTCCTGGCTATCAAAGGTGCCCTGGTCGCTGTAGCCCAGCACGGCAGGCACGCGGTCGTCGCCGGCAACGATGACATAGCCATTGCCAGTGCCGTTGAACACATAGTAGGCCGCCTGGCCTCCCATAGCGCCAATCCTGCGCGGCGCCTTGCTGGCCAGTGTGGGTGTGGCAGTGGGTTGCATCAGGCGGGCCGTCATGAAGTTGGCGGCGATTTGCCGAGCCTGATTCTCGGTGATGGGAGCGGCCCAGGCTGTGCTCGCTACAGTCCATGCGGCCAATAACAACACTAGAGACTTGATACTTCGATTTGCCATATTCATATAAAGGTGTATATAAAATGGATAAGGTTGACTGGATTAACGTTATTGTGGGCAAAGGTAAGCATTTTTATCGAATAATGCAACAGGATTTTGCCATATAACTGCCAGACAACCTTATCCTTGGCATGAGACTGTGAATGAAGTAAAAATCGTGCGGGTGCCTCACGGGCGCGATAGCAGGAGCAGCGTGCGGGCACGATGCAGGCGCCAGGCCGTGCCGTAGATACTGTCCTCGTCGCCGTAGAGCGACATGAGCGTGTAGTTGGCCAGGGTGGCGATGATGGCCTGCTTGAGGTCGCTGGCCAGCGTCAGCAGTGGCCGTCGCTCGACAGCCACGGTGAGCAGGATGTTTTGACTATCGAGGTTGAAGTTGATGTTCTTGCTCTCGATGTAGCCGCTGATGCGTGCCAGCAGGTCGTCCAGCCCCTCGCGCACACGGCGGTCCACGATGGGTTCATTGCTGCTGTTCACGCCCCAGGCGGTGGCATTGTCGGCGGGGTGCCAGGTCCCCTCGGTGTAGATGGCTTGCTGGATGTCGTCCAGGTCGATTGAGATTTCAATGCGGTATTTCATGGTTTTTGAGTTTTGAGTTGTAAGTTTTGAGTTTTAAGTTTTAAGTAAGGTTTGTATCGCCGGGCTGTTGTCTGATGAAGACCTCATCTCTTCACTGTCAGCGCAGTGCCCGGGTGCGGGCCATGGGGCAGATCTTGGTCATGGCAGTCGCGGGCGAAATGAAGAAGCGCGAGGCGCGGCAGTGTTCCAGCACATGGTCGATGGCGGTCTCGACGCTCATGCCCTGGGCCAGTAGCAGGCTCACGCGCTGGGTGATTTCGTACCACATCTGGCGGCGCAGGCGTCTCTTGGCCAGGCCCATTTCCTCCGGGTCGCGATAGGTGCGGGCGCCGTTGCCTTTCTTCTCGGTGGCATTGAGCAGGTGGCACACACAGCGGTAGGCCCGCTCGTGGTTCACGTGGTAGTGCGGATGCCCGTTGGCGATGGTGAACTCTACGGCCGCGCGCCGGGCCTTGCTCTCCTCCATACCCTGCCTTAACAGCGCGTCCAGGGTCGGGTGATACAGTGCCAGAAATTCCTTGTCGCGCTGCTGGCACATCTCGCGGTGTTCAATCGTTGATTTCATGTCGTTCATGGTGTGATAAATTTAAGAAAAATTGGTTATACAATCATTTTGACGTTGCAAAATTACAACATTGTTGGTAATCTGTCAATAGTTTTGGCGACAAAAATCAAGATTTTTTTTCAACAGGCCATGCTGTTCTTGTTTTTAGCATAGGGGAAACTTCGCATTTATCGGGCATATCAAAATAGGCCGCTGGTCTTGTCAAGGTCTATAACCTCTTCTTTTTAGACCTTTGATTTGTTGGTTTTTTACCATTTAAATGAATTCTTGTTTCAAGTCTATACTATTCGGGCTGCTGCGCGTTTTTTCACGAGTGCTGGAATCGGGTGGGGGTGGTACCCGTCATGCGCTTGAAAAACTTGGTGAGGAACGAGGCACTGGGAAAGTGCAGTTCGTCGGCAATCATGGCGATAGACTTGCCGCTGTGCTTGAGGTCGATCTTGATGCGGGTGACCAGGGCATCGTCGATCCACTGCTTGGCGCTCTTGCCGCTCACCTGGCCGATGATGGTGCTTAGGTAGCGCGGCGTGAGGCACAGCCGTGATGCATAGAAGTCGATGGTGTGGTGCTCGGGCGCATAGTCGTTGACCAGGCCGATGAAGTCGGCAAACAACCGTTGCTCGCGCGTCTGGCTCTCGAGGTGGGACTGCTCGCGCTGCTGCCACAGGTGGTTGACATACCACAGCAGGGCGCTGGCCAGGTGCAACGTCACCTGGCTGCTGTGCGGCAACCCGATCATGTGCCGGTTGAGCAGCAGGTGCAGGTCGTCATAGTATCGGGCTTCTTCCTCGCTCAGGTGGATGTGAAAATCGCGCAGGTGACCGTCAAATGCCTCGGGAATGCGGTTACCGATGGCCAACTGGAACAGGTCGTCGCTCAGCGAGAATCCGATAGCCTGCACGTCGTCTGCCGCATCGTGATACTGCAGGATGCCGTTGGATCCCAGGAAGACCAGGTCGCCGACTGTGATGTGGTGCTCCATCATGTTGAGAGTGGTGTGGGCCCATCCTCGCTTGATGAGCATCATGCGCATTTCGGGCAGGACGGTGGGGACGTCTTTGAATTGCTCCCTCACGAGACTGAGCCGGATGTTGCGGGCAACGGCAAGGTTGCGCGAGATGTAGTTGCCCATCAAGTGCTCATTGTTGCTATTGACGAGTTCCCGCAGTTGGGATAGGGTGAATTGTTGCATTTCGGCCATGGCGTTTCTTCTTATTTTGGACGTAAAGGTAGGTAAAAAAACGGGAAAAACCGGCATAAAACCCCTTGAATTGTACAAAAAGGATATTTTTCTCTTGTTTTGGATAGCAATTTATCGGGTAGAGGAGTGTAATTTTGCATCGACAATCAAAACTCTTAATCAGTTATGATCAACAGAATATTATCACTACTTCTAGCCATGAGCCTGGTGAGCCTGGCCGCTTGGTCCCAGACCCTGGAACAGTGCCAGCAGGCCGCCGAGCGCAATTATCCGCTCATCGCCCAGCGCGGCCTCATCGCCCGCACCACCGACCTCACCGTGTCCAATATCGCCAAGGGATGGCTCCCCCAGGTGACGGCGACGGCTCAGGCCTCCTACCAGAGCGCAGTGCCCTCGTGGCCCGACGAGATGCAGGCGATGCTCGGCCAGATGGGCCTGGAGATGAAAGGCCTGGGCAAGGACCAGTACCGCGTGGGCCTGGACGTGCAGCAGACGCTCTATGACGGAGGGTCCATCAGCGCCCAGCGCCAGGTGGCCCGCGAGCAGGGCGCCGTGCAGCAGGCCCAACTCGACGTGACGCTCTACAGCGTGCGCCAGCGGGTGAACGAGATGTACTTCTCGCTGTTGCTGCTCGAGGACCAGATCAAACTCAACAACGACCTGCAGCAGCAACTGGCCGCCAGCGAGAAGAAACTCACCTCGATGGTCAAGCACGGCACGGCGGCCCAGTGTGACCTGAACAACGTCACCGCCGAGCGCCTGAACGTCGTCCAGCAGCAGACCACCCTCGAGTCGCAGCGCCGCGTGCTGCAGGCGATGCTGTCGGCCTTCTGCGGCCTGGAGGTGACCACGGTGACCAAGCCGCTTCCCGTCGAGGCGGGCGTGGGCAACGACCGTCCCGAGTTGGCGTTGATCGACAGCCAGTTGCGCCTGGCCGATGCCCAGGAACGTGCCCTCAACAGCGCCCTGCTGCCCCGCGTGGGTCTGTTTGCACAGGGCTACTACGGCTACCCGGGCTATAATATGTTCAAGGACATGATGGGGCGTGACTGGTCGTGGAACGGCATGGTGGGTGCCCGCCTGACATGGAACATCGGTGCCCTCTATACCCGCCACAACGACAAGGCCAAGATCGAGTCACAGCGCCAGACGGCCCTCAACAACCGTGACGTGTTCCTGTTCAACAACCGCCTGGACCAGATGCGCCAGGACGAGGCCATCACCCGTTACCGTCGCCTGATGACCCAGGACGACGAGATCATCGCCCTGCGGCAGCAGGTGCGCAAGGCTGCCGAGTCCAAACTCTCGCACGGCATCATCGACGTGAACGACCTGCTGCGCGACATCAACAGCGAGAATGCCGCCCGCGTGCAGCAGTCCATCCACGAGATAGAGATGCTCAAGGGCATCTATGACCTGAAATATATCACCAACAAATAATCAACCAGCATGAAACCGATGAAAAAGATCATCATGATGACGGCAAGCGTGGCATTGCTGCTGACCGCTTGCAGCAAGAAGGAGAAGGAATATGACGCCACGGGAACGTTCGAGGCCACCGAGGTGACAATCAGCGCCAAGGCTACCGGCGAGTTGAAGTCGTTCGACGTCACCGAGGGGCAGACCCTCGAGGGCAATACCCGCGTGGGACGCATCGACACCTATCAACTGGAACTCAAGAAACAGCAACTCGAGACCCAACGCGGCCAACTGGCTGCCAGCAAGCGCCAACTGTCGGCCAACCGCTCGGCCACCAGCAGCCAGCAACTGGACCTGAACAAGCAACTGTCATCGATACAGCAACAGATCGCCAACGCGCGTCGCGAGCGCCAGCGTTACAGCGAACTGGTCAAGGACGGCGCCGTGCCCCGCAAGCAACTGGATGACATCGACAACCAGATCAAGGTGCTCAACCGCCAGTTGGAGGCCACGCGTGACCAGATACGCAGTGCCAATGCCGCCCTGGCCGAGCAGGGCAAGGGCATCGGTGCACAGATGGACGGCATCGACTCGCAGGTCGCAGGCATCGACGCCCAGCAGCGCCAACTCGATGACCAGATCGCCAATGCCGACATCATGGCGCCCTACCGCGGCACCGTGCTCGAGAAATATGTCGAGCAGGGCGAGTATGTGACCACTGGCAAGCCGTTGTTCAAGATGGCCGATGTGGAGACGATGTACATCCGGGCTTATGTCACCTCGGCCCAGTTGCAGAAGATCAAGGTGGGCCAGCCGTGCAAGGTGTTTGCCGACTATGGTGACGGCCACAAGAAAGAGTATGCCGGCACCGTGACATGGATTTCCAGCCGCTCGGAGTTCACGCCCAAGACCATTCTGACCGACGATGAGCGCGCCGACCTGGTCTATGCCGTCAAGGTCGCCATCAAGAATGACGGCTATGTCAAGATAGGCATGTATGGTGAGGTGAAGTTCTAGTCACTCTAGAGATTCTGGACAATCTAGAAAAAAAGACCAGTGATGAATGCGATAGAAGTTAATCATGTGTCCAAGTCCTATGGCAAGGTCAAGGCGCTCGACGACGTGTCGTTCACCGTGGGTAAGGGGGAGGTCTTTGGCCTCATCGGGCCCGACGGTGCCGGCAAGACGTCGTTATACCGCATCCTGTGCACCCTGCTGCTGCCCCAGTCGGGCACGGCGACGGTCGATGGCCTTGACGTGGTCAGCCAGATGGCCGGCATCCGCCGCAGGGTGGGGTACATGCCCGGCAAGTTCTCGCTCTATCAGGACTTGACGGTGGAGGAGAACCTGCGGTTCTTTGCCACGCTGTTTGGCACGACGGTCGAGGAGGGCTATGACAGCATCAAGGCGATTTACAGCCAGATCGAGCGCTTCAAGGACCGCAAGGCGGGCGCCTTGTCGGGAGGCATGAAGCAGAAACTGGCACTCTCCTGTGCCCTGGTGCACCAGCCCAGCGTCCTCTTCCTGGACGAGCCCACCACGGGTGTCGATCCCGTCAGCCGCAAGGAGTTCTGGGACATGCTGGAGGGTTTGCAGGAGCGCGACATCACCATCGTGGCCTCGACACCCTATCTCGACGAGGTGCGCCGCTGCGGGCGGGTGGCCTTTCTCGACCACGGCCGTGTGCGCGGTGTCGGCACGCCCGACGAGATACTGACCCGCTTTGCCGACATCTTCAATCCGCCAGGCATCGACCATGCCCAGGGCGGGGATGTCCACGACGAGAATGTCATCGAGGTGGAGCACCTGGTCAAGGCCTTCGGCTCGTTTCATGCCGTGGACGACATCAGTTTCACGGTCAAGCGCGGCGAGATTTTCGGCTTCCTGGGCGCCAACGGAGCCGGCAAGACCACAGCCATGCACATGCTCACGGGCCTGAACCAGCCCACGAGCGGCACAGGCCGCGTGGTGGGCTATGACATCCGCACCGAGCACGAGCACATCAAGAAGCACATCGGCTACATGTCCCAGCGTTTCTCGCTCTATGAGGACCTGACCGTGGCCGAGAACATACGCCTCTTTGGGGGCATCTATGGCATGAGTGATGCCGACATCGCCCGCAAGACCGACCAGTTGCTCGACCGCCTGCAGTTCTCCGAGCACAAGGACACGCTCGTGGCCTCGTTGCCGCTGGGATGGAAGCAGAAGTTGGCCTTCTCGGTGTCGATTTTCCACGAGCCGGGCATCGTCTTCCTCGACGAGCCGACGGGCGGTGTGGATCCCGCCACGAGGCGCCAGTTCTGGGAACTCATCTATGACGCGGCAGGGAGGGGTATCACCGTGTTTGTAACGACCCACTATATGGACGAGGCCGAGTACTGCGACCGCATCTCGATCATGGTCGATGGCAAGATCAAGGCCATGGGCACCCCCAGCGAGTTGAAACAGAAGTTTAACCAGCCCGATATGGACCACGTGTTCACCCATCTGGCCCGCCAAGCCACGCGTAGCAGCGATTAACCGATAGTTATGAAACAATTCATCTCATTTGTCATCAAGGAGGCCAAACACATCCTGCGCGACAAGCGCACGATGCTCATCCTGTTCGGCATGCCGCTGGTGCTGATGCTGCTGTTCGGCTTTGCCATCACCACCGACGTCAAGAACGTGCGCACCGTGGTTGTCACCAGCAGCATGGATCACCTCACCCGTCAGGCCGTTGACCGCCTGGCGGCATCGGAATACTTCACCCTGACCGCTACCGTGGCCACACCGCGTGAGGCCGAACTGGCCATCCGTGGCCAGCAGGCCGACATGGCCATCGTGTTCGGTCCCGACTTTGCCTCCAGGCGATCGGGCATCCAGTTCATTGTCGATGGCGCCGACCCCAACATGGCGCAGATGTGGACCAACTATGCCACGGCAGTCATCCTGAATGCCGATGGCGGGAACGTCAATTCCAAGATGCTCTACAATCCCCAGTTGAAGTCGGCCTACAACTTCGTGCCCGCCATCATGGGCATGCTGTTGATGCTCGTGTGTGCCATGATGACGTCGATCTCGATTGTGCGCGAGAAGGAGAAGGGCACCATGGAGGTGCTGCTCGTCTCGCCCGTCAAGCCGCTGATGATTATCGTGGCCAAGGCAATCCCCTACTTGCTGCTCGCGTTCGGCATCCTGGTGGTGATCCTGCTAATGGCCCGCTACGTGCTGGGCGTGCCGCTGGCGGGCTCGCTGTTTTGGATCCTGGCCATTTCCACGCTCTATATCCTGTTGGCCCTGTCGCTGGGACTGCTCATCTCCAATGTCGCCAAGACCCAACTGGTGGCGTTGCTGCTGTCGGCCATGGTGCTGCTCATGCCCATCGTGATGCTCAGCGGCATGCTCTTCCCCATCGAGTCGATGCCCACGGTGTTGCAGTGGGTGTCGGCCGTGATACCGCCCCGCTACTACATCGAGGCGATGCGCAAGTTGATGATTATGGGCGTGGGCATCGAGCAGGTGTTGCCCGAGGCCGGCATCCTGCTGCTCATGGTCATCGTGCTGATGAGTCTGGCCCTTGCCAAGTTTAACAAACGTCTAGAGTGATAATTGTCATGACACTGAAATATCTCATACAGAAGGAGTTTATCCAGATTCGCCGCAATGCTTTCCTGCCGCGGCTCATCGTGGCCTTTCCCATCATGATCATGTGTGTCATGCCGTGGGTGATGAACATGGAGGTCAAGAACGTGAAGGTCACGATTGTCGATAATGACCGCTCCTCGATGTCACAGGAACTGGTACACAGCGTGGAGGCGAGCAACTATTTCATCTTCACAGGGCAGCAACCCACCTATCGCGACGCGTTGCGCGAGGTGGAGCACTCGAGGGCCGATGTCGTGCTGGTCATCCCGCAGGACTATAGCCGTGACGTGACCCTGGGCCGCCAGCCCCAGGTGCTCGTCGCCGCCAATGCCGTCAACGGCACCAAGGGCTCGATGGGCTCGTCCTACCTGACCCAGATTGTCACTGCCCACGTCAGTCCCGACGCAGCCGCCATGCAGTCGCGTGTGTCCACCCTGTTTCTCTACAACAAGCACTTGAACTTCAAGTTGTTCATGATTCCGGCCCTGTTTGCCATCGTGATGATGCTCATGACGGGCTTCCTGCCCGCCCTCAACATCGTGGGCGAAAAGGAGGCGGGCACCATCGAGCAGATCAATGTCACGCCCGTGAGCAAGTGGTCGTTTATCCTGGCCAAACTCATCCCCTACTGGATTATCGCCTTGTTTGTCATCTCGATGTGCCTGTTGCTGGCCTGGGCAGTCTATGGCATCACCAGCGCGGGACCCTTGTGGCTGGTCTATGCGCTGGCCATGCTGCTGGCGTTGTTCTTCTCGTCGTTCGGCCTGATCATCAGCAATTACAGCGACACGATGCAGCAAGCCATCTTTGTGATGTGGTTCTTTGTGGTGATGATGCTGTTGCTGAGCGGCCTGTTCACGCCCACGCGGTCGATGCCGTCGTGGGCCTATGCGACGACCTATGTCAATCCCATGAGTTACTTCATCAACGCGGTGCGCACCGTGTTTGTGCGCGGTGGCGGCATCAGCAGCATCTGGCACCAGATGGCTGCTCTGCTGGGCATCGGCTCGCTGATGGCCTGCTGGGCCGTCATGAGTTACAGGAAGAACAGTTGACGGCAACGGCGATTCCCCTGGGAAGTGTGATGCCGGATGATTTGCGGGATTGGGGAAGTTGTTGTAACTTTGCGGGGTAACTCGTTGAATGATGATAGAGATGAAACATTTCATGATGACGATGATGGCGGCCCTGGTGGCGGTGTGTGCCGTGGCCCAGGCCGGCCATGTGTATATCGAGGACTTTGAGATTGGCCCTGGAGAGACGATGGAGGTGGCTATGCTGCTCACCAATGCCGTCGAGACGAGGGGCGTGCAGTTCAACATGACCCTGCCCGATGGCCTGTTGCTGGAGGATTATGAATTGACCAAGCGTGCCACGTCCCGTAAGATGAAGCCCTTTGCCGCTGACAGGGGCGACTATTGGGCCATGGGCATGTATCCCGTCGAGGCCGTTTGCTTTGAACCTCAGGAGAAATTGGCGATCATGACCTTGTACCTGACTGCCGACCCCGATTTCAAGGGCGGCAATATCCTCCTGTGGAAGCAGCGCGGTTCGACCATGGACTGCAACACCATTATCCTCGATGACAGCGCCGCGACGGTGAAAGCGGCCCCCACACCAGCCCAACCGTGACCTGGGGACATGGAATTAAACCTTGCGGCCCCGCGGCGGTCTAAAAGGAAAATTTTACTGCTTTTTTGCAATGATGAAAAGATTATTGACAACGGTACTGCTGGCGGTGGCGATGGTGCTGCCGCAGCAATTGTGGGGAAATGATTTCAGTAACGAGACGCTCAACTATGAAATCGTCTATCACTGGGGCGTGATCTGGAAACATGCCGCCGACGCCTCGTTGAGCATCCGCAAGACCAGCAACGGCTACTACTCGCAACTCACGGGCAAGACCCGCTCGTGGGCCGACAAGGTCTATCCCGTGCGCGACACGCTCAAGTGCACCATGAACAAGGACTTCAAGCCGCTGCACTACGAGAAGTTGACCCACGAGAAGGACTACTATGCCCGCGACGTGATCAAGTTCTCCTATAACTACAGCCACACCAAGGCCCACTGCACGCGTTACCGCAAGAGCGGCACGACGAGCATCGACCTGAGCGCCAAGACCCAGGCCTATGACATGGTGAGCGTGTTCTACATGCTGCGCAACCTCGACTACAGCGAGTTGAGCCGCAACAAGAACTACACGACCATTATCTTCTCGGGCAAGGAGAAGGAATACCTCACCATCAACTACAAGGGCATCGAGACCATCAAGATGCGTGACGGCACCAAGCGCAAGGCCCATCGCATCGCCTTCAAGTTCACCCAGGAGGGCGGCAAGAAGTCCAGCGACAACATCACCGTGTGGATGGCGACCGACCAGAGCCGCATCCCCCTGCTGCTGGTGGGCAAATTGCCCGTTGGCGAGGTGAAATGCTATTATAAAGGTTAACTACGGCATGCAATAGCACGCAAAACTGTCCCAAATTTCACTATTATTATGATAATTTGGGACAGTTCTTGTGAATGTGCATGTTTTTTTCATTACCTTTGCGCGATAAAACAGACCAGAATCAGTGAATTAGGAAATCATCAAATTATGAGGAGGAACATTTTATTAGTAGTCTTGTGTGCCATCTCGGTGCTGGCATCGGGCCAGCAAGTGGTGTCACTTGACTCATGCCGCCACATGGCTCTGCGCAACAACAAGGAAATCCAGCAGACGGCACTGGCAATCGATAAGGCCGGCTATCAACGCAAGGAGGCCGCCGCGGCCTATCTGCCCCAGTTTGACCTCACGGCCGGATATATCTACAATTCCCGCAAGGTGTCGCTCATCAAGGAGGACCAGATGCTGCCCACCAAGTCGTTCAACCCCCAGACGGGAGCCTATGATTACAACCTGGTCATCGACCCCAGCACGGGCTATCCCCTGCAGGTGAACGGCCAGTATGTCCCCTCGACAGTGGCCCTGTTACCCAAGAGCGGCCTCACCTACAACATCCATAACCTGATGGGCGGAGCCCTGACGGTGACCCAACCCATCTACATGGGCGGCAAGATCACCGCCATGAACCAGATTACCGACCTGGCTCAACAACTGGCCCGCGAGATGCGCGAGAGCAAGATCGAGGACGTCATCTATAACGTGGATGCCGCCTACTGGCAGGTCGTGTCGCTGTGTGCCAAGCAGAAGTTGGCCCGCAGTTACGTCACCCTGGTCGAGAGTCTGGACAACGATGTCAAGGTGATGGTCAACGAGGGTGTAGCCACGCGCGCCAACCAGTTGGCCGTGGACGTGAAACTCAATGAGGCCAACGTGGACTTGACCAAGGTGGATAACGGCGTGACCCTGTCGCGCATGCTGCTGGCGCAGTTGTGCGGACTGCCCGTCAACACCATGATGACCCTTGCCGATGAGGGCCGTGACGAGTTGAACCTCATGCTTGCCCCGTCACAGTACAACCTGGATGAGGTCTATGACAAGCGCCACGACGTGCGCTCGCTGGAACTGGCCACCAAGATATATGACCAGCAGGTCAAGGTCGCCCGCAGCGAGATGATGCCCAAGTTGGCCGCTGTCGCCGCCCTGCATGCCACCAATCCTAACAGTTATGACGGCTTTGAGAACCGCTTTGGCGCCGCCTTCAGCGTGGGAGCGACCCTCAGGGTGCCCCTGTGGCACTGGGGAGGCTTGAGCAGCAAGGTCAAGGCCGCCCAGGTGGATGCACGCGTCAAGCGTCTGGAACTCGATGACGCCAAGGAGAAAATCGCCCTGCAGATCAGTCAGGCGGCTTTCAGTTACCAGGAGGCGTTCAAGACCTTTGAGGCCACCCGGGCCAATCTGGCACAAGCCGACGAGAACCTGCGCATCGCCGGCATCGCCTTCAAGGAGGGCATGGGCACCGTCGATGAGGTGCTGGCCGCCCAGACAGCCTGGCTCAAGGCCAACAGCGAGAAAATCGATGCCGAGATCAACGTGCAGATGACCCATGAATACCTCAACAAGGTCATGGGCAACATGACGTATTAAAAAACTCTAGAAAATCCAGATCTACTAGAAAATCTAGCCCAAGCGACGATAAAAAACTAAATAACAGAATACTGCAAAATGGAAAAAGACGAACAGAGAACTGTGGTCCGCAAGAAGGACAAGGCGCTGCTGGCAGCGCTTGCCGTGTTTGCCCTGGTGATGGCCAGCATCGCCATCGTGGGCATCCTGCTCATCCATCCTGCCGACACCATCACCCAGGGACAGGCCGACTGTGACGCCGTGCGCGTGAGCGGCAAACTGCCGGGGCGCATTGTGCGCTTCTATGTCCACGAGGGCGACACGGTGCACAAGGGGGACAAACTGGTGAGCATCTACTCGAGCACCGTCGATGCCAAGTACTATCAGGCCAAGCAGATGCAAGAGGCTGCCGCCTCCCAGAATCAGAAGGCCGAGAAGGGCACCCGCGAGGAGTTGAAGCAGGGCGCCTACAACATGTGGCAGCAGGCCATCGCGGCCCAAACCATCGCCGAGAAGACCTATCAGCGACTGGAGAACCTCTACAAGCAGGGCGTCGCCACCCAGCAGAAGCGTGACGAGGCCAAGGCCGCCTATGACGCCGCTACGGCCCAGGTCAAGGCCGCCAAGGCCCAGTATGACATGGCCGTCAGGGGAGCCCAGCAGGAGGACAAGAATGCCTCCCGCAGCATGGCCAATGCCGCCCGCGGCGGTGTCATGGAGGTGGAGAGCCTGCTAGAGGACCAGGTGCTCGTGGCCCCCTGTGACGGCGAGGTGAGCGAGATTTACCCTCAGGAGGGCGAACTCGTGGCCATGGGAACCCCCATCATGTCGATTGCCAAACTGGATGACATGTGGGTAAGTTTCAGCGTGCGTGAGGAGATGCTCAACGACCTGCCCATGGGCAAGGAAGTGAACGTGCGCATTCCCGCGCTGAACAACCTGCAGACCAAGATGTCGGTCTATTACATCCATGACATGGGCAGTTATGCCACCTGGCAGGCCGCTAAGGCACAGGGCCAGTATGACAGCAAGACCTTTGAGGTCAAGATGCGTCCCGTGAGCAAGGTGCCCAACCTGCGTCCCGGCATGTCGGTGCTGCTCGATAAGTGAGGGTTTTAAGTTGGGAGTGTTTCTGACTTTATAGAAACTATAGAAAATGATGATATTGAAATACATAGGACGGTCGTTCAAGCGCGGGTGCATCCAACTCGTGCGTCGGCCCATGTATTTCCTGCTGATTATCCTCATGCCGCTGCTGTGCTGCTGGTTCCTGATGGACCTGATCAAGGGTGGCAGCGTGCAGCGCGTGCCCGTGGGCATCGTCGATCTGGACAATAGCATCATGTCGCGCCAAGTCTCGCGCACGCTCAACGGCTTCCAGCAGGTGAACATCTGCCGCTGCTACAGCAACTTTGCCGAGGCGCGCGATGCCGTGCAGCACGGCGAGGTGCTGGGATTCTTCCTCATCCCCGAGAATCTCGAGGAGGAGGCCCTGGGCGGCCGCCAGCCCGTCGTGAGTTACTATGTGAACTATGCTTACTATGCCCCCGCGTCGATGCAGTACAAGGGTTTCAAGACCATGTCGCTGCTGGCCAACGGCGCCATCGTGCAGACGGCCTTGCGCACCGTGGGCATCCCCAGCGAGAAGATTGCGGCCACCCTGCAGCCCTATCAGACCCACGTGCACATGCCCGGCAACCCGTTCATCAACTATGACTACTACTTGAACTCGACTTTTGTGCCGTGTTTCCTGTCGTTGTTCATCCTGCTGGTGACGGCTTTCTCGCTGGGCATGGAGTTGAAGTCGGGCCTGAGCCGCCAGTGGCTCAAGACCTCGGGCGACAGCATGTTCCTGGCCCTGGTGGGCAAACTGGTGCCCCAGACGGTGCTCTTTACCGCCGTGGGCTGGTTCATCCAGTGGATGATGTTCCGCTGCTATGACTTCCCGCTCAACTGCAACCCGTGGAACATGCTCAGCGCGATGTTCCTGCTCGTGGTCGCTAACCAGAGTTTCGCGGTGCTGATGTACTGCTTTGTGCCCAACTTCCGCTACGGCACGATGTTGTGCACCCTGCTGGGCATGGTGTCGTTCTCGTTTGCGGGTTTCTCGTTGCCCCAGGAGGCCATGTACCCGTGGGTCGAGGCACTGGGCTTCACTATGCCCATCAAGTACTACTTCCTCATCATGGTCGACCAGGCGCTCAACGGCATCGACCTGTATTATTCACGATTCTACTATGCGGCGCTCATCGGATTCACGATACTGCCCATGCTGCTGTCGTGGCACTTGAAGAAAGAGTGCCTCAATCCGGTGTATGTGCCTTGATGAAATATGACCGACAAGATCAAACATAGCCGCCTGTTCCTGTGGTTTATCCAGGTGCTCAGGGTGTGCGGACGCGAGTTGCTGCTCGTGTTCCGCGACGAGGGCGTGATCATCTTCTTCCTGGTGCTCAATGCGGTTTACCCCGTGCTGTATTCCCTCATCTATAATCCCGAGGTGGTGCGCGACGAGGCCGTTGTGGTGGTCGATGACAACCGCACCGCCATGAGCCGTGAACTGGTGCGACGCTTGGATGCCACCCAGGAGGTCTCCATCGTGGGCTATGCCGCCAACATGCAGGAGGCCCAGGAGGCGATGCACCGCAAGTCGTGCTACGGCATCCTGCTTGTGCCGCGGGACTTCGGCCAGAGCGTCGAGCGTGGCGAGCAGGGCCATGTGTCGCTCTATTGTGACATGAGCGTGATGATGCGCTACAAGGCGATGTTCACCGCCCTGACCAATGTGACCCAGGCCATGGGCAACGAGCGGCTGGAAGCCATTGTCGAGCCTGTCATCAACATGAGTGGCAGCCTCATCGAGAGCCGTCAGGTGCCCGTGGGCAATCAAGCCATGGGCATTGCCAGTGCCGTGCTGCTGTTCATCCTGCCGCTGGTGCTGCAACAGAGCATGATACTGGGTATCGCCATGCTGCATGGCGGCAGCATCGAGCGCCGTCGCCGCAATGGCGGACGTGACCCGATGGCCATCGAGGCCAGCGCGGGCGCTACCATCATCGGCAAGACGATGTGCCACCTCATCATCTATGTCGTGCCGGTCATCTATGTGCTGCACTACGTGCCGTTGATGTTCGGTTTTCCGCAGTACGGCAACTTCCTGCACATCGCGTGCCTGGCCGTGCCGTTCCTCATCGCCGTGTCGCTCATGGGACAGACGTTGCAGGCCTTTGTCAACGAGCGCGAGAGCGTTTTTCTGCTGTTTGTCTTCTCGTCGGTGATTTTTGTCTTCCTGGCAGGCGCCTCGTGGCCCCGTTACCTGATGTCGCCGCTGTGGTATGTCGTGGGCGACTGTGTGCCCGCCACGTGGATGAGCAACGGCTATGTCCTCATGCAGTCCAACGGTGCCACCCTCTATCAGGTGCAGCATCACTACTGGATGATGTGGCTCCAGGTGCCCGTGATGTTCATTCTGGCCTATCTGGTCGAGCGCTATGTCAACCGTCGCCGTTACCGCTCCTGGATTGCCGCCAGCGAGGACAACCCCAAGGCCCTGACGCGCATCGACCTGGCCAAGAACGGCGTGGGATAGTTAACAGTGAACAGTTGTTCTTGAGGGGTAGAGGACCCGCTTTGTCGGTTTGTTCTCGGTCTCGTCCAGTGATTTTTCCATCATCGATGTTGTTGCAAGAGATGACATATCCCGCGGGTACACGGGTGCTGCTGTGGCGGCTCGAGGAAGAGGCGCCGCGGTTGCTGGCGTTGTGCCGCGAGCGGGGGATTCCCGTCGGGGATATCGTTGACTTGCCGGTCAAGAGGCTGCGGGAGACGGCGGCCGAGCGGCTGTTGCTGTGCCAGGCCTTCGGGCATCCCGTGGCGCTGCTGCATGATGGACAGGGCGCCCCGTCGGTCGAGGGTGTGGACGTGAATATCAGCATCTCGCACACGACCGTGTTGGTCGCGCTGGCCTGGAATGAGCAGGCTGTCATCGGCCTGGATGCCGAGCGGATGGATCGCCAGCAGGTCATCAGGGTGCGTGGCAAGTTCCTCAATGCCGCCGAGCAGCAGTTGATCAACCCCGATGATCAGGTAGCCCACGTGATGGCCTGGACGGCCAAGGAGGCCATTATCAAGGCCGAGCGCAACAGCGCTATCGACTGGACCGAGGGAATTTGCCTCGATGAGTTTATCCCCAGTGACGGTGAGACCCTGTTCACTGCCCGTTGCGGTGACCGGCGCTATCATCTCGTGGCACGTGTCGTGGAAGGCCATATTATCACGCTCGCCATGCCCGTGACGGCTTCCTGCACGGTGTCAAGACAAGTGACTATTCCCCCAAACGCATAATCACAAATTCATATTAAGTAACTAAGTATCTGATTTTTAGTGTTTTATCGTTAATTTCCAACGGGAATCGGAGATTTGCGTATCAACATCAAGGCATAAGTGAATATCAGGAGAACGCGATGTAAATACCTTATAAATAATGTCTTAGCGGCTTCGCGACTTTGCTTGAGTTGAAGTTCAAGGCAATAAAGCAGGCAAAATATCGTTAATAAGAATATAACTGCAGAAGTGTGCATTTTTGTGAGGAAAACAGACTGCTTTTCCCGCAGTAAAGTGCACAATAACACTATACAATAGTTGCAACGATGAAGAGCATGTTGACATATTTTTCACGCATCACCATGTGCATGGTGATGCTGCTAGGCGCCGGTATTGTTCCCGCCCATGCACTGGACAAGAGTTACTATGCCAGTAACAGCCTGCTTGCCGAGGGCAAGTGGGTGAAGGTGTCGGTGGCCGAGAGTGGCATCTACCAGATCACGGCCGACGACATCCGCAGTTGGGGACTGGGCAGCGACCTGTCCCAGATACACGTGTTCGGCTACGGAGGCGCTCCGCTGGACGAGACGATGACCGGCACCAACTATGCCGACGACCTGCCGCAGATGCCGCTGGTGCGCACTGCCGACCGCATCCTGTTCTATGCCCAGGGGCCGTTGACGTGGCAGTACATGAGCCAGAAGATACCTCACATGCAGGTGCAGCACCCCTATGATGTCAAGGGTACCTATTTTGTGACCAACGATAGCCGCTTCAGCGACATCGACATCCCTGTGATCGGTAATGAGCCGGAAGGTGATGTAAAGACCACCTATACCGCACGCCTCTACCACGAGCAGGACCTCATCAACCCCGGTGAAACGGGCCGCAAGTTCCTGGGCGAGAGCCTGGGCAACGGCAAGTCCCAGACCTTCAAGTTTGCCCTCGACGGGCTCGTCCCCGGCAGCCAGGTGAACGTGTATACCGTGTTTGCCGCCCAGACGACGGGTTCGGCCAGCACGGTCTCCTATTCCTACAACAATACCCCGCTCACCACCACCAACAGCGACATCATTCCCGTGGTGTCGTCGCTCTCCCATGAGCACTATAATGCTACGACCAGCCTCAAGTCGTTCACCCTCGACGGGACAACAGACCTGAACTTCACGGTATCCTATTCCTGCGGCGGGACGGTATATCTCTCCCGGTTGGACTATATCACGGTCAACTACGAGCGCCAACTGGCCCTGAAGAGTGGCGGGCTCACCATGGGTCTGGAGAACTCCAACCCCAGGGTGCGCTACCGCGTCTCGGGCGCCGGCAGCGCAACGCGCGTGTGGGACGTTACCACACCCTTTATCCCCCTCCAACTCAAGACTGCTTCCAGTGAGGGCTCACTGGACTTCACGCCGCCCTACGGGGGACGCTGCGAGTTGGTGGTCTTTGACGAATCGGGTACCTACAATCATCCCGCCCTGGTGGGCGATGTGGACAACCAGGATATCCACAGTGAGCCGACGCCCGACATGATTATCCTGTCGCCCGACGCCTACATGGAGCAGGCCCAGCGCGTGGCAACGCTGCACGAGGAGCGCGACGGCTTCAGGGTGCTTGTGCTCAATCACGAGAAAGTCTTCAACGAGTTCTCCAGTGGTACGCGCGACGCGATGGCCTATCGCCGCCTGTGCAAGATGTTCTATGACCGCGGCGCCGACGAGGAGGGCCACCGCCTGGGCTACCTGTTGCTGATGGGCGCGGGCAGTTATGACAACCGCCTCGTGGGCACCAATGTCTCGTCGCTGGACTACCCCTCGCTGCTCACCTGGCAGAGCCTCGATAGTTCCAACGAGAACACTTCCTTCACGACCGATGACCTCTATGGCACGCTGGAGGACGGTTCCAGCCAGGACGCCAAGGACAAGTTGAGCATCGCCGTGGGCCGCATGCCCGTCAAGAGCGTCGCCGACGCCCGCACGGCGGTCAACAAACTGGTCAAGTATGTGACCAAACCCAATTACGGCGCCTGGAAGAACCAGGTGCTGCTCGTGGCCGACGATGAGAACCTGGGCATCCACATGACCCAGTCCAACGACCTGATTGCGGCTGCCCAGAGCAACGGCGGTGGTGACATGGTCTATAACAGGGTGTTTATCGACGCGTTCAATGCCGTGAGCGCCGGTGGTGCCCGCACCTATCCCGACGCGCGCAACAAGTTGTTCTCTACCCTCAAGGAGGGTGCCCTGTGGTGGAACTACATCGGCCACGCCAGCACCCAGAACTGGACTGGCGAGGGTCTGATGATGCGTTCCGACGTCGAGACGCAACTGTTCTACCGTCACCTGCCCGTGCTGTATGCGGCCACGTGCGAGTATTGCCGTTTTGACAACTCGGTGATGTCCAGCGGCGAGCGCATCTTCCTCAATGCCAACGGCGGCGCCATTGCTGTCATCTGCCCGGCCCGCCTGGCCTTTATTCCCCAGAACGGTGACATGAGCACCATGATGGGCAAGTACATGTTCGGCCGTGACGACAAGGGCATGCCGCGCCGCATCGGCGACATCGTGCGACTGGCCAAGAACGATGTTTCGATTCAGGACAATAACCGCCGCCGCTTCTTCTGCCAGGGCGATCCGGCCATGAGGCTTGCCTATGCCCCCTACCAGGTGCGTGTCGAGACCATCAACGGGCGTCCTGTCGATCCCGACAACATGCCCGTGTTCAAGGCCCGCGAGTCGGTAGAGTTCAGCGGCAAGATTGTCGATTGGAAGGGTGCCGACGTCAACGGCTTCAACGGCGCCATCGTCTCGACCCTGTTCGGCCCCGAGCAGTCGGTGACCACCAACGGCTACGGCCCGGAGGGCGCCCCGGTGACCTATGAGGACCGTCCCAACCGCCTGGCCATCAATGTGGACACGGTGATTGACGGCCGCTTCAACGTGCGCGTCATCATTCCCAGCGAGGTCAACAACGAGTATGACAACTACCGTCCGTCGCTCATCAACTTGTATGCCTATGACAGCCTCGACACGCTCGAGGCCAGTGGCTCGAACAGCGACTTCTACATCTATGGCTATGAGGACGAGGCGGTGGCCGACACCATCGGCCCGCTCATCGTCTCGATGGGCCTGAACGACGCGAACTTTGTCGATGGCTCCCAGGTTAACGAGTCCCCGCTGCTGCTGGCCACCGTCAGTGACGAGAGCGGCGTCAACTTCTCGTCGGCCGGCATCGGCCACAGCATGTCGCTCACCCTCGACGGCACCACCAGTTTCAATGACCTGGTGAGTTACTACACACCCCTGTTTGCCGAGCAGGGCACCCTGGGCAACATCAACTACCAGTTGAGCGACCTGACGCCCGGACAGCACACGCTGCGCCTGCGCGTGTGGGACGTCTATAGCAACATGGGCGAGAAGACCATCACCTTTAACGTCGTCAACGGGCTGGCGCCCGAGATTGCCGACGTCTATTGCGCCAACAACCCTGCCAGTGTCGAGACCTCATTCTATGTCAAGCACAACCGTCCCGAGGCCGTGGTGAGCGTCACCATCGAGGTCTATGACCTCATGGGCAGGCTGGTGTGGAAGACCACCCAGTCGGGCCGCAGCGACATGTACACCTCCACGCCGGTGACCTGGGATCTCACCGATGGCGGCGGCCGTCGTGTGCCGCGCGGCATCTACGTCTATCGCGCCACCATCTCGACCGACGGCATCAAGGAAGCCACCAAGGCCAAGAAACTCGCCGTCACCGGCGAATAACTGCCACAGGACTGCGGCACTCAATAAATCAATTGGGACGGGTCGATGTGAAGTGAGCAATATGCTCCTGTCTTCACATCGACCCGTCCCAATGTTGTGTGGCCCCCTAGTGGTCTTTCCTGTTTTCTGCATTGAGACACGTCGCTACCGGACTCGGACCCTGGATGGGGCCAATAACAGCGACATTACCACAGGCCATAGGCCATGGGGTCAGTGCATGGTGTTGCGGATGAGTTGGACGAGTTGCTTGTGGCGCAGGTTCATGAACTTGAGGATGAGTCCCACCGAGAGGGAGAGGAAGGACAGGATGATGAGCATGCAGCCCACAAACAGGGTGGGGAAGCGCGGCACGAGTCCCGTGTTGAGATACTCGGTGAAAACGGGTATCAGGGCGATAGCGGCGACCATCAGTGCCAGCAGCGAGCACATAGAGAAGAACAATAGCGGCTTGTTGTTGATGAAAAGTTTCAGGATGGTCTTGAGCACCTTGTAGCCGTCGGCCAGGGTGTTGAGTTTGGACGTGCTGCCCTGGGGACGGTCCTGGTAGTTGGTGTCGATGGCCTTGATGAGGTAGTTGTTGTCGAGGGCATAGATGGTCATCTCGGTCTCGATTTCGAAGCCGTTGCTCAGCAGGGGGAAGGTCTTGACAAAGTCGCGGCTCATGGCGCGGTAGCCGGTCATGATGTCGGGCACGTTGCTGTTAAACAGGCGGTTGATGAGGAACCTGACGAGCAGGTTGCCCGAGTTGTGCATGGGACGCTGGTTGACGTTGAGGTAGTTGGTGCGGCAGCCAACGACCATGTCGACGCCCTGGTCGAGCACCATGTCGCACATGAGGGGCATCTCCTCGACACTATAGGTGTCGTCGCCGTCGATCATGACATAGCAGTCGGCCTCGATCTTGCGGAACATCGAGCGCATGACGTGCCCCTTGCCCTGCCGGTACTCGTGGTCAACGATGGCGCCGTGCTCGGCGGCAATGCGCGCCGTGTCGTCGGTCGAGTTGTTGTCAAACACATAGACCAGCGCCTGGGGCATGGTGCTCTTGACCTTGTCGATGACGTTGCCGATGGTGATGGCCTCGTTGTAGCACGGAATCAATACAGCGACTTGTTTCATATCCTTCTTGATAGTGTGATGGTGTGACTGATGAATAGCATGATGGCGACTAGGGTGACCAGCACGATGCGCCAGGTGAAGAAGTGGTGCAGGAAGGTGTGCTGAGTGAGCACGAGTGCCCACACCAGGGGCATGGCGGCGACCAGCAGCAGCCACAGGTTGCCACCGATGACGCGGTAAGGCCGTCCGCAGCACCTGTAGAGCGCCACGACGGCAATGGCGAGCGCGGCAAGTGCGCCCCAGCCTGCCAGACCCAGGGCGGCAAAGCGGTCCCAGTAGCCACGCAGGATGTCGGCAGCGGTGAGTCCCTGTTCGGCCATCTCGCCGCCCACCGAGCGGATGCGGACACTGTTGATGGCGTCGCCCAGGACGTCGTTGCCCGTGACGAGGCCCGCAATCAGCCATTTGGAGGCCCACAGCGACGCATATCCCAGCCCCCACATCAGGGACAGGAGCACCACCGTGCGGGATGCGCGCCTAGGTTTGTGGATGAGCATCCACGCGATGAGGGGCAGACCCAGGGTGATGAGCGGTGTGGTGAGCAGGTCGAGGTATTGCGTCACCCCGCCGATAACAAAGAAGGCGACGCTCGCGGCGCCGGTCGAGTGGAGCGCGCGCTGACCCAGCATCACCGCCAGCAGTGCTGCCAGCATGACGGCGAAGCACGAGGTGAACTGCATGTTGAGCGGCACAATCCAGCAGCCCGTGAGCAGCAGCCCGGCGGCTAGCGACAATGCAAACGGCCGCGATACCCTCCAGTAGCCGATGATAATGCACAGCAACGCCAGCAGCGCGAGCACGGCGCCGTTGATTACCCTGATGCCGCGATAGTCGGTGAGGCACAGCAGTGGGCGCAGCAGCACCTGGTAGCCGTGCCAGTAGCGGGCATAACTGCGTGCCTCGACGGGGTCGCCGTCGAGCAGGCGAGAGGTGCTGGCGATGATGTCGCGGCCACTCATGTGCAGCGTGTTGTCCATGGCGCTGGCCACGGGATGGCCGTCATCGGCGCCGGCGGCGATGTTGAGCATCACACAGTCGGTGAAGTTGTCCTGGGTCAGCAGCGAGATGCCGTGGACGGGATATTCCCCCTCCTGGCCGATGGTCTGGACCGACTGCACCAGGTGCTGTTCGATGGCATGACGGGGAATGAGGCCTGTCACGACTGCCAGCAGGAAGAAGATGGCCAGCAGTGTGAAGTAGGCCGCGATGATAGTGACTGTGATGTTCCTTGTCTGCCGCATAGGCTGTGATGGGTTGAGGTTCAATCTATAATTGACGGCCGGGCCGGGGCGTTTCGGCACTGTGGCTTCCCGCCCGTGGCCGCATGGGCTAACACGCAAAGGTATAACAATTGTTTGAATCGGGCAAATTATCGGGCCTAATTTGAATCTTGCAGACAACTTCTTAGCGCCTTGGCGCCTTAGTGTGAGGTTGTGGCTGAGATGATTCGGTGAATAGTCGCCCGTAGTGAATGAAAGACATAACATTTGTTAAAATCAGTGCCATTTTCAATAAATCAGGTTCTAAAATGCTTGGAGTTAGAAAAAATGAGGTAATTTTGTAGGTTAATTGCATCATTATACGATGGACAAGGATAGGAATATTGATAGCCGGACGATACTGCCCGAGCCCACCATCAGGAGGCTCCCGTGGTACCTGTCGTATGTGCGTATGCTTGACCGCCTGCATGTTGAATATGTCTCCTCGACCCAGATTTCCAAGGAACTCAACGTGCAGTCGTCCCAGATTGCCAAGGACTTGTCATTCCTGAACATCCGCGGCAAAACGCGCATCGGCTATGAAGTGCGCAGTCTCTTGAGCGAATTGGAGAACTACCTGGGCTTCAACCGGCAGCACGACGCCGTGGTGATCGGTACCGGTAGCCTGGGCATGGCATTGATGCAGGACCGCGGACTGGAGCATTACGGGCTGAACATCGTGGCGGGATTTGACGTGCGCGATGAGGTCATCGGCCAGCGCATGGGCGGCGTCCCCGTCTATGACATCAGCCGGCTCTCGCAGTGGCAAAGTGAGCACCATGTGCCCATCGCCATTCTCACGGTTCCCGTGGAGCGCGCCCAGGAAACCGCCGACCTCGCCATCGCGAGCGGCATGACGGCACTGTGGAACTTCACTCCCTACCGCATCAAGGCACCCGAGGACGTGGTGATTGCCAACACGTCGATCTATGCCCACCTGGCCATCATCTATAACAGGATGCACAACACGACCGCCGAGTCAAGGCACAATAACTGACAACTGATAGCGTTAAGGGTATGAAGGTGATAGGCTTTACAGGCAATTACGGCAAGGAGGATGCGGCCCCCCGCAGTTACCTCATGGCCGACTCCTCGATCCTTTATACCGGCCGGCCCTTCTTTGTGCCGGACTACGCTAGAGGGTTTGTGGCGACGCCCACCATCGTGGTGCGTACCGGCAGGCTGGGCAAGTGCATCGCGCCCAAGTTTGCCCACCGCTACTGGGACGCGTTCACGGCCGCCTGGTCGGTTCAGGCCCTGGACAGCGACGATGCCCGCCTGCAGGCGCTGGACCGTGCCTTTGACGGCGCGGCCATCGTGGGTGACTGGGTGCAGGCCACGAGCGTCGATGACGCGCTCCACACCGCCGTCGAGTTGAGGGTCAACGACCATGTGGCAGCCCATTGCTGCCTGGCCGACATGATTCATCCGCTTGACGACTTGCTGGCAGCGGTGAGCACCCGTTGCAGCATCAAGATGGGTGACCTGCTGCTGACCGGTGACGCCGGCGAGGGGCACATGCTCAAGCCCGAGGACCGCTTGACGGCAACCATCGGTGGCCAGCAGGTGCTCGACGTGAAAGTGAGACTGTAGTAGAATAACAACGAAACGAGATAAAACAAAAAGTCAGAAATAAACTAAAATCATTAAATATGCGTAAACTGACAAAACTCCAACTCGCATGCGCTGCAATCGTGGCACTGTTCGGTGTCACCTGTGCCAGCGCGTTTAATTCTTCCAAGTATGCGACAACGTCCAAACTTGCCAGCGGCAAGTGGGTGAAGATTTCCATTCCCGAGAATGGCGTCTATGAAATCACCTATGACGAGTTGACCGCAATGGGCTTCAGCAATCCCGCACAGGTGAAACTGTATGGTTGCGGTGGTGCTCGCATCAACGAGGTGCTCAACGGCTCGGCCATGGACGACTTGCAGAAGGTGCCCATCCTGCGCACCGGCAACAAGATCTGCTTCTATGGCAACGGTCCTGTCACTTTCACCATGACCAACTATTCCACCAATCCCCACTACACGCGCGTGTTCAACGCCTATTCCCAGGTGGGCTGCTATTTCCTGACCGAGGAGGCCGATGCCGACCTCACTCCCAGCCGTCGCTCGCCCGTGACGTTGAGTAGTTATGTCAACCAGCCGACCAGCCTCAGTTACTGTCATCACGAGTATGAGATGACGAGCGTCAGCGGTTCGGGCAAGGAGATGCTGGGTGAGGATATCTCTGGCGGCAAGGTGATGGTTGACTACTACATGCCGTCGATCGCCTCCAGCGAGGTCATGGTGCAGACCGCTATTGCTGCCAATGTGAACCAGATGACCTATGCCAGCGGCGTTATTCACAGCGGTAGCGGCCACGACACCACCACTTACACGCAGGCTGCATCGCGCATCTACAGGCCCACGGGCGACTATGTGTTCTACAATTTCGCTACCCCGTTTGCCAAGATGACGCTGACCGATCCCGCCGAGCGTGGACAGTTCGAGCCGATGCTGACCTACAGCAGCCCCGATGCCGAGGACTTGACCATCACCATGGCCCGTCTGGACTACTTCACGTTGACCTATACCCGCTACAATGTCATTAATGAGGGCGAGGACAACCAGATCTTCATGGGCTATGTTTCCACCAAGGGCAATGAGCGCTTCCTGTTGCCCAATGCCTCCAGCAACACCGTCGTCTGGTACATCAATAACACCAACAATCCCATCTCGATGACCTTGACCCCCTATGACGACGAGAGTGGCAAGGGTCTCTACTTCACCGCCAACTCGGCCGCCACTTCGTCCTATGTCGCATTTGACCCGGCCAAGACGTTGAAGAAGATCGTTTCCTTCGAGAGCGTGGAGAACCAGAACCTGCATGCGCTGTCAACCCCCGACCTGCTCATCATCACCGAGAAGGTCTTCCATGAGGAAGCCGAGCGTCTTGCCGACCTGCACCGCGCCATCGACGGCATCGACGTGCATGTCGTTGATCAGGGCCAGGTCTTTAACGAGTTCTCGAGCGGCACGCGCGACGCGATGGCCTTCCGCCTGATGTGCAAGATGTTCTATGACCGTGACGTGGAGAAGAAGAAATTCAAGAACCTGCTCATCTTTGGCCCCGGTTCGTTTGACAACCGTGAGTTGATGGGTGAGCACCCGGGCAACCTGTTGACCTATGAGAGTGACAACAGCAACTATGAGGACTTCTCGTTTGTCTCTGACGACTTCTTCGGCTTCCTGGACGATAATTCAGGTGCTAATATCTCGTCGGATATCTTGAGAATCGGTGTGGGCCGCATTACCAGCGCCGACGTTGCCGAGGCCAAGAGCGACGTTGACAAGATTGTCGAGTACTATGCGACTCCCGACTATGGCGTGTGGCGCAACAACACGATGATCTTCAGTGACTCTCCCGACAGGGGCCTGTATATGTATCAGGGTGAAGGCTACAAGAACATGATCGATAACGAACTGGGTACCGGCATGCACGTCAACACGGTTCACAACTCAATGTATCCCCGCTCGACAACCGAGCCCGCCAAGTCGGTAGAGCGCAAGACCTCGACCGTGGGCAAGCAGTTGCTGAGCAAGTTCTTCAAGGATGGTGTGTACTTTGCCTCCTATGTTGGTCACGCTGGCCCCACCGCGTTTACCAAGTATAATAATATGTGGGTGACTGCCGATGTCGTTGGCACGTCCTATCCCTACTGGCCCATCATGTCCACCGCATGCTGTGACGTGGCCCACTTCGACAGCGACTCGCGCGGTATTGCCGAGCGCATGTTCCACAAGCGTGACGGTGGCGCCATAGCCCTGTTGACCAGTTCGCGCATGGTGTATGCCAACGGTAACGACCAGTTGAACCGCTACTTCATCAACGCGCTGTTCACGCGCAACGAGAATGGTGAGGCACGCACCCTGGGCGAGGCCTACATGTTGTCCAAGCAGGGCTTTACCTCGGGTAACTCCAACAAGTTGTCATTCTTGCTGCTGGGTGACCCTGCCATCAAACTCAACTTCCCCGTCAGCCGTTTCAATATCACCAAGGTGAATAATACCGACATGACCGCCCAGAATGCCAACGCGCAGATCGGCCCTCTCGTAAAGTTCAACATCGAGGCCCAGGTTGTTGACGCCGAGGGTAATCTGGACAGCAGTTTCAACGGTGATGCGACCGTGACCCTCTATGACAAGGAGGAACTCTTCACCACCATCACCCAGACCGAGTCGAGTGTGACCACCGACCGCGACATCTACTTCAACCGCGACAAACTGTCGGAAATCACCGGCCGCGTTGTCAATGGCGTCTTCACCGGCGAGATGATTGTTCCCAAGTCGGTAAAGGCTGTGGACGAGAACGTGCTGCTGCGTGTTTATGCCCACAAGGACAATACCAGTTACATGGTTAACGGCTTCAGCAAGCAGATCACCATGCTTGCCGATGGCGAACTGACCCCGATCACCGACGACCAGAATCCCGTGATCACCGGCATGTATATCAACGACGAGACAACGTTTGCCGATGGTGCCGTTGTCGGCAGCAACGCTACCCTCTACATCAATGCAATTGACAACGAGGGTATCAACCTCAAGGAGAATTCCATCGAGCATAGCATGTCGTTGCTCCTGGATGGCGGCAAGCCCTCCTATGACGACGTGACCTGCTTCACCGAAACCTCAGAGGGCGGTAAGGGCGTCTATATTGAGTACCCGCTGAACAACCTCTCGGAGGGTCTGCACACGCTCACCTATACCGTCTATGACCTGATGGGCAACAGCGCCACCCGCACCATCTCGTTCATGGTGGGCCAGAGTGGCGACGTCACCCTGACCGCCGACAAGTGGCCTGCTTATCAGGACGGCGAGGTTGTCTTTGACATGGAGAGCAACATGACCCGCACTCCCGAGATGATCCTGCGCGTGACCGATGCCACCGGTAAGTTGATGTGGATGACCACGACCAGCAGTTTCCCCGTTACCTGGGATCTGAAGGACATGAACGGCAACAAGGTGCCGGCTGGACTGTACCGCTACTTCGGTACCTATACCGACGGCACCAACAGCGGTGGAACGTCCATCAACAAACTCATCGTGCTTGACCCGCTCAAGACTGCCATGAGGTAAATAATGGCCCTGTCCCGTCGGTCATGACGGGAATTGGCCGCGAACAATAAAAGCGCCGCGCTGGACAATCAATCTCCAGCGCGGCACTTTTATTATCTGGCCCCAATGGGCGATGTTATAAGGCTATGGTGGTGTGGACGGGTTATAAAACAGTAATGCGACCACACGGATAGTAATCGTGTAGCCGCAGTTGCTGTATTCTTGAACAATTACTCTCCAGGAGCGATTGCACCAGTGGGGCAAGCGTCAGCGCAAGT
This sequence comes from uncultured Porphyromonadaceae bacterium, assembly GCA_946414395.1. Classification (GTDB taxonomy): domain Bacteria; phylum Bacteroidota; class Bacteroidia; order Bacteroidales; family Muribaculaceae; genus Sodaliphilus. The sequence goes on from CAMKOE010000021.1 coordinate 35,934, forward strand.
GCCGCAGTCCAAGCAGGTGTCGGGATCAATCTTGTAGATGTCGCCCTCGCTAATAGCGTCGGCAGGGCATACTGACTGGCAAGTACCACATGCCACGCAGCTGTCAGAAATTACATAAGCCATATTGATATCAAATTTAAATGAATTAGTAAATAATGTTAAAGTAAACAGTTCGGCAAAAATAATGCTTTTATTTGAATTGGTAGCAAGTTTTGCCTTTTTTTCTTTGTCTTGACGTGATTTTTATGGAATGATGGTGGATTTTCGCGTTTTTTTTGTACCTTTGATGTGGGTAGAGCAGGAAGGTTTAATCTGCCCCGAAAATTTTCTTTTTTTGCTATGAACACGACCGATTGGAAAGATGTGCTGGGCAAGGCGTTTGACCTGCCCGTCCCCGAGGAGAGCGATAACCAGAACGCCGAGCAGCAGCCCGCTGCCCAGGGCGATGCCGTGGCCCAGCAGGGCAAAACCCGGCTCGACATCGTGCTCGAGCGCAAGGGGCGCGGCGGCAAGCAGGCGACAATCGTCACGGGATTTGCCTGCGACGACGAGGCGCTCAAGCAGGTGGCCTCACGGCTCAAGCGCAGCCTGGGTGTGGGCGGCAGTGCCCGCGGCGGCGAGATATTGATACAGGGCGACTTCAGGCAGCGCGTGCTCGACGAACTTGTCACCATGGGATTCAAGGCGCGCATTATCTAACCACATCTAGAACAGGGAAAAAACGGGATTATGGATACAATCAAGCAAAATACCGGTTCTACTCATCGCCGCAACATGCTGGTGATGAAGGCCTCGGCGGGCTCGGGCAAGACCTATAACCTGGCCAAGCAATACATCAGGCACCTGCTCTTCTCCACCGACGAGGACGGCGCCCTGAGGCCTCGCCGCCACCGTGGCGACGACCGCATCGTCAACGCTCACCGCCAGTTGCTGGCCATCACGTTCACCAACAAGGCCACCGACGAGATGAAGGACCGCATCGTCAACGAACTCTATAACCTGGCTCAGCCCAATGTCGAGAGTGACTATCTGGAAGAATTCGTGCGCGATAGCCGTCTTGACGAGGGGCAGGTGCGCGACCTGGCCCGGCATGCCCTGAACGAGTTGCTGTTTGATTACAGCAACTTCAACGTGAGCACCATCGACTCGTTTTTCCAGACTATCCTTCGCAACTTTGCCCGTGAACTGGACCGTGACTTCAACTACGAGATCCAGTTGGAGGAGAAATATGCCGTGCGTGTCGCGGTCCACAACTTCCTGCTCTCGCTGGGACAGCATGACTCGCTCACCCAGGTGGACAAGTGGGTGAAGGAGTACCAGCGTCACCTGCTCAGGGGCGATGCCAAGACCAAGGAGTGGAAATTCTTTAACGACGGGGGTGACTTGAACAACTTTGCCCAGCAGATCAATACCGAGGTCTTCCGCAGCAAGATGGACGACATCCGCTCCTATCTGGGCCACGTCGATGAGCAGGGGAACTTCGTCAGCGACTTCGGCCGCATCCGCGACTTCAAGCAGGCCATGCACGAGATGGTGAAGCGTAGCCGCGACGCCGTCGAGCAGACCCTGGATGAACTCCTGCATACCCTGCAGACGCTCGCCACCGGCTTGAAGGGGAACAGCGCGTTGAACAACGTGCTCAAGAACGGCGGCTTCAAGACCGCCTCCCTCAAGGGTGCCGACGAAGCAAAGGTCGCCTCGCAGTTCCTCAAGGGCGCGGTCCCCGACGGGGAAACCGTCTCTCGCATCACGGCAATGATAGCGCGCTACTTCAGTCTTCAGTCGGTGGTTGACTTCTATACCTACATCGACGACAACCTGGGCCTGCTAGGGCTGCTGGCGATGATAGACCTGTTCCTGGACGATTACCGCCATGAGACCAACTCCATCCTCATCGGCGACACCAACGACCTGATCGGCACAGTGCTGGATAGCGGCTCGGAGTTTGTCTATGAGCGTGTGGGGACGGTCATTTCCCACTTCATGATCGATGAGTTCCAGGACACGAGCACCAAGCAATATGAGAACTTCCGCGGCCTGCTCAAGGAGAGCCTGGCCAACGGCAACTTCAATATGCTCATCGGCGACGCCAAGCAGTCAATCTACCGCTTCCGCAATGCCGATCCGACGGTCTTCCGCGAGAAGGTGGAGGCCGATTTTGCCGATGATATCGACAATGGCCTGCCTGCCACTCAGGACGAGCATGCCCCGACTTCGACCAATTACCGCAGTTCGCGCAACATCATCGGGTTCAACAACAGCCTGTTCAGGTTTGTTCAGGACCGCTACAGCGGCAACCCCGTCGTTACCGCCACCTATCGTGACGTCAAGCAGGGAATGCCAGCCAACATCGACCGTAAACCGCCAGGCTACGTGAGATTACTCACCGGCAACTATAACCTGCTGCTCGAGGACGAATTCATCAAGGGGGCCATGGACCATGTGCCCGAGGGCGACGTCGATGTACTCGCCGTGCTGCCAGCCTATCTGCTCAAGTTGCACCAGCGCTATGAGTGGGGCAAAATCGGCATCCTGGTCAACAAGAATGATGAGGGCAACAGCATCGTCGAGCGCATCCTGGAGTATAACCAGCACACCACGGGAGAGACCATCAGCATTGTGTCGGGCGAGTCGTTGCTGCTCAACAACTCGTCCATCATCAGGCGCATCATCGCCATGTTGCGCTTTATCGACATCAGCCAGTTTGGCAGGGAAGAGGATGATCCCGATGCGGCACCCGACGAAAACCTGGCCCGGCGGATGGACCGCATCCAGCGGCAACGCGAGAGCGACCAGCGCCTGTACTCGGCGATGAGCCGCTTCATCAAGGCGCTATCCACCCGGCCCGACGGCACCCCGCTCGACAACGGCAAGTTGCTTGTCGAGAGCCTGGCGCAGGGAGGAGAGGACGATAATGGGAACGGTGAAAATGTACAATCGATAGACTCGCTGCTGGCGCGGTTGTTGCCCTCAGCAGGCGAACTGTCCACGCTCGTGAGCATCGTCGAGACCATCATCGGCTACTTCAAGCGCGACGCCTCGCTGGCCGGTGGCGATGTGGACCGCGAGACGGCCTTCCTGATGGCTTTCCAGGACACGGTGATGCAATATTGCTCGCAGCGCAACGGCGGCAGCGTGAGGGAATTCCTCAAGTACTGGGACGACAACAAGGACAGGCTGGCCGTGAATAGCGCCGACAATGGCAATGCCGTCAACATCATGACCATTCACAAGGCCAAGGGTCTGGAATTTGGCTGTGTCATCATCCCGTTTGCCGAGTGGCGCCTCGAGGACGTGTCCAGCGCCACGCAGACCTACTGGCTGCCCGGTGACGTGTTTGTTGACGCGATGGGTTCCATACCCGTTGACTGCAGCGACTGCCCGCGGGACACCGTGCCGCCGCTGGTCAATGTTAAGAAATCCCACCTGTGGTCGCTGGGCGAGAACGGCATGCTGGACGGCAAGGCCCGTGACTATCTCGACAAGCAGCAGACCGACGTGCTGATTGACAACCTGAACAAGACCTATGTGGCGTTGACGCGACCCCGCATCGAGATGCACATCTTCACCTCTGGTGTCAAGGACGGAACGGTGAGCGAACTGCTCGCCACGTTTGCCATGGGCGATAATGACCATCCCGGACAGATGACCCCCATCAGCCAGGCCAGTGGCGAGTCAACGGGCTGGTTTGAGACTGGGCAACTGTCAACCCGTGAGCAGATTGCCCTCTCGTTGGGTACCTTCGAGGAAGAGGCCGATCCGCAGCACCGCATCGACACCTATCAGGTCAACCCCATTCCCCTGACGATCAACGTGCGTGTCGAGCATGCCGCGAGTTCACACATCAAGGCGGGCATCAGGCTGCACAGCCTGTTGAGCGGCATCCACGACCGCAACGACGTGGACCGGGCCATCAGCCGGGGCCTCAAGCATGGCTCAATCAGCAGCGACGCCAACGACCCTTGTGGCATCGACATGGTTGACAAGCACGTGCGCCAGGTCATCATGGATCCCGACAGCCGCGTGGCCGCCTGGTTTGACCCTGCCAACAAGGTCTATAGCGAGCGCACCATCACCAGCGCCAGCGACAACCTGTGGGATGAGGACGGCATCGAGAACCTGCGCCCCGACCGCATCGTGCGCCGTCCCGACGGCACGATCCTCGTCATCGACTACAAGAGTGGCGAGCGCAACGACAAGAAATACTGCCGCCAGGTGCAGCGCTACATCGACAGGCTGCGCCTCGTCTTCCCCGGTGCCGACATCCGCGGCCGCATCTGGTATGTCACCCGCGACGTCATCCTCGACCACACCGGCAAGGTCCTCTAGCGCCCCCGCAACCGCCTGTAGAAGCCATCATGACAGTGAGATGAGCAAAAACTGGGGGCAGTAGGGGGTGAACTTGCAAAGTTTTTAGTAATTTTGCGGTTTAAACCGGTTAGATAACCATAAAACTACTATATATACTATGTTGATTGATAATATTTTGGCTCAGGCAACCGCTGCTGCGGTCAAGGAGTTGTATGGCGTGGACTTCCCCGCCGAGAAGATTGTTCCCCAGACGACCAAGAAGGAGTTTGAGGGCAACGAGACGATTGTGGTATTCCCGTTCCTCAAGGCGTCACACAAGGCGCCCGACGTGACGGCCCAGGAAATCGGTGAGCACATGGTGGCCCACTGCGAGGCCGTCGAGAAGTTCAACGTCATCAAGGGCTTCCTGAACATCACCATCAAGCCGTCGTTTTGGACGGGCGTGCTGCAGCATGTCGCCGACCAGCCCAACTATGGCTTCACCCCCGTGACCGACGAGAGCCAACTGGTGATGATCGAGTACTCGTCGCCCAATACCAACAAGCCCCTGCACCTGGGTCACGTGCGCAACAACCTGCTGGGCTACAGCCTGTCGCGCATCATGGAAGCCAACGGCTACAAGGTGGTGAAGACCAACATCGTCAACGACCGCGGCATCCACATCTGCAAGTCGATGCT
>CAMKOE010000022.1 GCA_946414395.1 uncultured Porphyromonadaceae bacterium
TGGAACATGGAGACTTGTTCTACTGCCACCTGGGCGACCTGGCCGACACCAAGGCAGAGTACTACTATAACACCGGGAGGGCCCTGGAGTGGTTCAAGGAGAAATGGATGGAGAAATATGCCACACCCGTTACCGACGAGGCCGTCGGTGATGGAACGGATTACTATATCGACAAGCGCACAGGCGACTCCGGAACATGGCAGGAATTCCGCACGCCGTTTTACCCCGTGGCGGGCAACCACGACATCACCCACAACGGCTGGGCACTGTTCTGCAACCTGTTCAAGACCTCGTTCTATGAGTTCACGGTAAAGGTGGGCAACGCATTTGACCGCTTTATCTTCATCGATTCGGCCAACGGCACCCTGGGTCAATTCCAGATTGATGAGATTGATAACGGCGTGTTCCAGCGTGACAAGAAGGAGATCCGCAACACGTTTGTGTTCACCCACACCAACATCTTCCGCCCCTCCTACAACGAGTTTGCCTCGACATACTGCCGCGAGGAACTGTATTACCTGCTCGACAAACTGGCCGACTGGAAAACGACCATCATGTTCTGCGGCCACGTGCATGCGTGGGACGACCGCATGTTTGGCGGCGTGCGCCACATCACCATGCCGTCGATGAACTTTGTGGACCACCCCAACGGTGGCGATGGCCTGCTGGTGCGCATCACGGTCAAGCAGGACGGCTCCTATGAGTTGGAGCGCGTGGGCTTGCACTGCAAGGAGCGAAGCAAGGAAGAACTCGATGCAGAGGGTTACTACACCAGCACCCATTAACCAATCAAGCCTTCAAGGCATTAACAAGGGGGGGCGTAGATGCGACACCACGCCCGTGGGCATGCTGTCATCGCCAGGTGACATGAGGATTTCAATCCCATCGACCGCCTGCTTGGCAACGCAATCAAGAGAATCGCAGCCCACCCCATGGTGTGAACCACGGTTTCCTCGTCATGGAGCCATCTCCTGATGGAGACTGCGGTCGCATCGCCGAGGGGCGCATCATCAACAATCGGGCCGGAGGGCATACACTCTCCGGCTCGTTTTTTATCATCTGTTACCGACTGGGTCAACGGGCGGCACGGATGAGGGCCTTGAAGTAGGCAAGCGCCTCGTCGAGCGGCATGAAACGGGTGGCATCGGGCTTGTGGTCAAGATGCTTGCGCACCGCCTCCTCGGGATGATACTGGACACCTAGGGCAAAACGCTTGTCGGTGCGCTCAATGGCCTCGATGATGTCCACACCGTCGGTGGGCGTGACGGCAGTCACCCGCAAGGGCGTGCCCGTCACGTCGCCCAGCACTTGATGATGCCATGAGGGCACATCGCGGATGGTATCGGCAAGGGTGATGGAATAGAGCAGCGAATGGCGATCGGTGACAGTGACATCGTGGGGCGTATAGTAACGATTACCCTGGGCATCGCGCGGCATGCGGTGCTGGTGGTGATAGGTCTTGCCCATCGTGCGGTAATAAGTGTCCAGGTCCTGGATGAGCGGCGCGCCCGAGACGATGCCCAGCATCTGCATGCCGCGGCACAGGCCCAACACGGGCACGTCATGGTCCAGGCAATAGGCCATTGTCAAGTATTCCGACACGTCACGTGTGGCGTCGGCACGACCCTCCTCGGCAATAGCATGCCAGGGTTGCGGCTGGGCAAACAATGTGGAACTGACGTCACCGCCGCCCAGAAAGACGACGGCATCGACGCCTTGCATCACCTCGTCGGCAGCGGTGCCGTGATAAGTGTCGCGCTTGACGATGTCGGCATAGGGCTGCAGCAGCACGCCGTCCCGATCGACATAGCGGTCGCTTATCCCAGTGCTATCATACTCAAAACCCACAGGACGCATCTGGTCCAGCAGGACGGGTTCGCCACCCGCCGCACGGATAGCCATCATGGCGCGCCGGTAGTTGTCAGCCGAACGCTGCCACGCTATGCCCACGCGCACCGGCGAGCGATTGCGCAGCATGTCGAGCACTTGCTCGACGGGCAGGGCATCGACATGGTTACCGTTGCGGCCCGTCATCGGCTCGGCCATGAACAGGGAGTTCCACAAGGCCTCGGCAGTGGCTTCGATGGTAGCGGCGAACAAGGGGGACATCTCGCCGTTGGCCAGCACGGTCGAGGTGATGGTCTTGGCATCGGCGTCAATGAGATTACCCGGAGCCACCGACATTGCGATGACATAGTCGCCGCTGCCGTTGCTGGCGATGCCGCCAGTCTTGGCCAGGCCCATCATGGCACGCTTGGCCAGGCGTTCAAGGTTGCGCGAGTCGAGCGGCGCGTCGGTAATGACGACCATCATGCACGAGCCGTCCAGATTCTCTACTTTCTTGACATGGTCAATGAAGTCGTGCTTGTTCAGTCGCTGGCCCACTTGCACGCCGTCAATCTCGAGGATACCGCCATAATTGGTCTGGGCCAGCACGCCGACGGTATAGCCGCCCAACGACTGGGGCAGGACGCGCGACGAGGAGCCGATACCGCCCTTGAAGCCAAAGCAGATCGTACCCGTTCCCGCTCCGACGTTACCCTGCTCAACGGGACCACCATGGGCATTGTTGATGGCATCGATGACCATCTGGGGTGTGACGTGCATGCCGCGGATGTCGTTCAGGCGGCCGTCGTTGGTCTCGCCCACGACCGCATTGACCGAGCGCACGCCCTCATGGCCCGGCTGCATCATCGTGTAGCGGACCACTCCCTCGATGCCTGCCGCGACGCTCAACGTGTTGGTCAGCACGACCGGGGTCTCGATGTTGCCCAGTTCTCGCACCTGGGTCACGCCCGCCAACTTGCCGAATCCGTTGCCCACATGGATGGCAGCAGGCACCTTCTTGCGGAAGATGTCACCCTGGTGCGGCACAATGGCCGTCACGCCCGTGCGCACACTGTCACCCTCAATCAGCGTCACATGGCCCACGGTCACGCCAGGCACGTCGGTAATCGCATTGTTGGGACCCGGAGCAAAAATCCCCGTCGGGAAGCCCCACTGCCGCAACGTCTTGTGCGGCGCGCCAGCCACTGCCGCCAACGCCACCGCCACACACGCGGCCATCAACAGTAAATATCGTCTCATCATCAATCAATCACATGTTTAAACCACAAAGGTACACAAAAGCCCCATCCCGCACAAATCGCACACTATTTTCTACCAGAGCCCATAAAGGCGCCCAACGGCGCAAAGGGAGAGCGCACGCACCCCGCGAGAATGTGATTATTATCAAGATGAATGTAACTATCTAACTCTAATCAAAATGCAGACTATCGGGCGGAAAGTAGAAAGATGCTATGGTTCATTGAAGCTTGCATCAGGAGTAATATCCTTAACCGTTTCAATGCCATTACTTGACAACATCTCTGGTGTTGTTACATCATAGGATAGTCCAAAATCTTTGAAGTGGATCCACTTTGCATCGTGAAATGTTACGATAAACACATTATGGTTAAAACTGATGGAATCAAGGGACTTATCAAGTGATTTGGGAACCTTCAAGTAATGGCCATCATTAGTCTCAAGATATATATGGGTACCGGTGATTGCCGCCATGGGGGCAGTGAAATTATATTCTTCCTCCTCAAACTCGTTAATCAATTCAAAACTTCCTTCATCAAAACATGCCTCAAACTCCGCTATGCGTTCCTTGACCTTTTCATTACGGGTCAAGCGTTCCAAAGTGTGCCACTTGTTATTGTTGGGGAACCAATGTTCGAAGAGAAGGTCCCCATCTATTCTTTCGACTCCCAAATACGCATAATATTTCTCAGATAAAGGGGTTGCAGATGCTTTCAGCATATTGCGAGTTGCCTTGGGGTGTGTCAGTAAAGCCATAATCAATGAGTTGTCTTCTTCAGAGAGAAATAACATTTCATACCGTATATAACGAATTTGATGGTTCTCTTTGTCAAGTTGAAACTGACAAAGCAAATAGTCATCACCGACTCGTTCAAAATTCCAAAAAATGTCCTCACGCTTATAGTCAGCCCAACTTGTTTCAATATCAGTGGGTTGATATGCTATCTTGTAAGTCTTTTTGAGTTGCTCTGCTCTTTTTTCTGGAGAACACAAGTTCCCAAATTCTTCAAGGATAGTCATGGTTGTGTAAATAAGATGCCAACGGTTCATAAGTCTCGGATCTTCTTCAATATCTTCTTTTATTGCTTCTTTAAGAGCCATCTTCTGAGTGAGCAGGTTCCCATTAAAAGTCATATCAAACATATTAAACAATGTGTCATAATGCCTTTTGATGTTTTTGGCATCTCCGCGTGCATGTCCGAACCGGGGCAATGCACCGAGCGTCATTAAGACGAGAAACGGCACATGTTCCACTTTGGCATGTTTCACGACTTCTACAATCTCGTCATCAGCCTTTCTGTTTGCATAGAAATAAGAAAGCAGTTTAACGCAAGTCATCAGTTTCCTGTGCCGTGGTTTGATGCTGTCCAGCATTGAAGTCGCTTTCTCATAGGTGTCAATGACATCGATGAGGTTCACTCTTTCGTCGGTGCTTTCTCGTGCATCTTGTACAAGTTTTTGCAAGATGGCATCCTTCATAAAGAGGTTCCCTCCCTTCTTTTTAAGGCTGTTGTTCTTAGAGTATCCAACATATTGCCTTAACTCTTCAGCCGTATTGAAAAGCAATCTGTGTGTTTCAATAACGGTGAGGTATTTTTCAACGTGTTTCAGTTTTTGAACCTCTACTTTTGATAACTCTTTATTTCTAGCCACGGTCTCTATTATGAATTTGAAATTATTAATAAGACAAAATTACAATAAATATAGTGTTATGTAGATAATTTCACTGACATTTTGTCATTTATGCGCGATTCTTTGGCTTGATTTAAATGCAATATAGAAAGACATAAACAGAAAAAATACTGATTCATCATGATTATTTTTTGAGCTGAATTAGTAACCAATTACTATTTCGATACAAAAAATCAACAAAAACATAAATCACAGTGTATCAACATGTTTTGACCCAAAAAATGGCTTTGCTTTGGCATGTTTTGTGCCTGCCTATAGGTGAATTATTTTTTTTAATATTTTAATTGTATGAAAACATTCAATCAAAATGCAGCGTATGCTGCGCATTATTCAAGTGAGGAATTTGTGAATAAGGTGACGCGCTTCGGCCTGAAGATGGGAGCCAAACTCCTTTACAATGCCTATGTGTTGTACCTCGTGCTCATGTCCTCTGACGTGCCCATTAAGGTAAAGCTCGAGATTATCGGTGCCTTGGGCTATGTTATCGCTCCTCTGGACTTGATCCCAGACTTTATCCCCATCGCGGGATTCTCCGATGACCTTGCGGCCATCTCCTTTGCCGTTCTGACGGCTCGTGCCTATGTCACTCCTGATATTCAGGAGAAGGCTAAAATGAAGGTCTATGAAATCTTTGGCAGCATGGTTGATTGTGAACTTGCTGCATAACTAGAATGTTTAATTTAACAAGAACTTAATTATGTCAGCAAACAATGCACCTGAGCCCAAGACTGATACGCAGTATCTTGGATGGATTATCTTAGGAGTTGTCACGGCTGTCTGTACGGTTGCTCAGGTTGCCATCAGTGCAATTAAGGACCTGCACAATTCCGGCAGCGGCGAGAACAACGTTAAGTAACATGAACTCATGATTACTTAAAAAAGGAACGCACCCTAAAGGGAAAAAGTGGCTGAGGCAGGTTGGCTGAGGATGGTCAACCTGCCTCTTTTTCTTGTAGCCATGACAAGACTAGATACGATAGGGAATATAACAGTTAACTTGTACAAAATGATTGGTTTTCTTGATCTGTTGTAATTATGGGAGAGAATAAAATATAAAAATGAACGGTTCTTTGAAGAAAAATAGTAACCACAATTAGTTTGTTTTTCAAGGCCTATATTCACTCAAAAACCCGCTGGAATTCAGCGGGTTTTTGTTTTTCTGTGCGCCTGATAGGACTCGAACCTACACAACCGGAGTTACCAGATCCTAAGTCTGGCGCGTCTACCAATTTCGCCACAGGCGCGGGCGGTGTTGTTTTTGCGGGTGCAAAGATAGTAATTTTTTAATTAACAGTTAATAGTTAATCGAGAATAGTTTGTTTTTCCGATAATCAGTGCTCAATCAAGCAACTGATTAGCCTTGCTGCTGGATGTCGGCGAGAATCTGTTTCAACTGCTCGTCGGCTGCGGTGAGTTTCTGGCGGCAGATGTCCAGCAACTGCTTGCTGCGCTTGGTGTAGTCGGTGAGGTTATCGATGCTGCACTGCGGATCCTGCATCTTCTGGACGAGTGCTTCGAGTTCGGTCACGGCCTGGGTGTAGGTCATCTGGTTGTTTTCTTCCATTGTCATTCTAGTTGTAAGTTTTTATTTATGAGAATAGCCACCCTATGCCTCATCCACTGTTGCGGCGGTGGTTCCTGTTGCAAACTGGATGGTGATGCTGTCGCCTGGCTGCAGTTGGCTGGCCGAGGTGACGCACTTGTCGGCGGCCCTCACCAGGGCATAACCGCGGCGCAGGGTATTGAGCGGCGACAGGAGGGTCGCCTTGTCGGACAATGCCTGCAGGCGCTGCTGCTCGCGCTGCATGGTGCGGGCCACGCTCTCGCCCATCCTCTCGGCAGCCCGTTCCAGGCGCGTGCGCTGTGACGTGATGAGGCCTGTGGCGGCAAAGGGGATACTGGCGGCATAGTTGTCGAGGCGGAGGCGGTTGGTGTCGATAATGCGGCGGGCAGTAGCGGGAATCATGCTGTTGAAGTAGGCCAGGTGCTCGCGGGCACTGGCAACGGTATCGCGCACGGCAGTCACCACGGCATCCTGCAACTCGTCGAGGCGGGCCAGTGCGTTGGCACCCTGCTGGATGAGCCACTCGGCAGCGGCCGTGGGCGTTTTTACCCTGATGGCGGCCACATAGTCCAGCACCGTCTCGTCACGCTCATGGCCGATGCCCACGATGACTGGCAGGGGGAAACATGCGACCGTTGCGGCCAGGTCGTAGTTGTCAAACGAATTGAGTTCGGACGTGGCTCCACCGCCACGGATGATGACCACGCAGTCAAACATGTCGGCATAGGTATTGATGCGCCCCAGGGCAGCCATGACACTGGGAACGGTCTGTGCTCCCTGCATGACGGCATTGAACAGGCAGGTATAGAACTGCAGGCCGTAAGGATTGCCGGTCAACTGATTCATGAAGTCGCCATAACCGGCCGCCCCCGCTGCCGACACGATGGCGATGCGCCGTGGCACGTCAAGCCACGGCTGCTGCTTGTTGCGGTCGATGAGTCCCTCGGCCTTCAACCGGTTGATGATCTCCTGACGCTGGCGCGCCATGTCGCCCATCGTGTAGTTGGGGTCAATGTCGTTTATCACCACCTTGATGCCATACAAGCGGTGGAACGACGCCGTCACATTGACCATCACCTTCATGCCGGTCGACAGCACTTGACCCGTTGCCCTCAAGAACTTGTGATACAGGTCCCGGTAGGTATTGGCCCAGATGGCCGCCCCCACCCTGGCAATGGTCGTGCCCCTGGAATCCTTCTCGATGAGTTCGGTGTAGCAATGGCCGCTGCGGTTCAGGCGCAGGTCGCTGGTCTCGGCGATGACCCACTGGTTCTGGATATCCGCCTTGCCGTTGAGGTGCGCCTCGATGCGGGCATTGAACTCGCTCAATGTCACGCCCTGTGACTGCTGGGAAAAAAGCGATGGTTGCGGCATGGTTACTTCCTGGCTGGCTTGATCTTGAGGCCGTCGAAGCGGTACTCGAGCAACGGCTTGAGGTAATCGGAAAAGCGCTTATACTCCTCGGGGACAAGGAACCGCTCGATGCCATGCCTTGCTTGGACGGTTTGATGGTCATTGCCGCCGAAGGTGAGTTCAACCAGCGGGAAAATCACCGCTGCCTCGAGGTCGGCACGCAACTGCTCCGGCATCCTGCCGATGACAAAGTCATCGATGACCGGCATCTTGAACAACTTCTCACTGGTGAACCGCTGCCAGTGCACGTTCCACTGCGTGAGCCGGCTATCGGGCACGGGAGTCATCACCGTCTCGATGACGGTGATGACGGTATCCTTGCCCGCTTTTCTCATGAGCATCTCCACCACGCGGCTTCCACTGGTTTGCACCTTCAGGTAGGCACTGTCCATTTCCAGCAGCCGGCTCTCGCCCGTCAGATTGTTGCGCATGGCGACAACCTGCCCGCTCTTGTAGTAATCCACCATGTCCAGGCGGCTGGTGCGGGTGAGCAGCGGGAAGATGTTACCTGGCTCGGTAGCGAACAGGTCAACTATCGTGCGCGCATGGCCTGTCAACGGCAGCATGGCCATCGACAGGATCAAGATGCTGAAGAATCGCTTCATTTCTTGGCTCCGTACTGCTTTTTCACCTCGGGCAGCCACTTCTGGATGTCAGCGATGCGAGTGGCGTGGCTCGGGTGCGAACTCATGAACTCGGGAGGTTCCTGACTCGAGGTGGCGGCCATCTTCTGCCAGAAGGTCACAGCCACGTCGGGGTTGTAGCCAGCAATGGTCATCAGCACCAGACCCATCTTGTCGGCCTCGCTCTCGTGCTTGCGTGAGAACGGCTGCATCACACCATACTGGGCACCCAGGCCATAGACCTGCTGAGCAATCTGCTGGGTGGCAGCGCTCTTGCCGCTGGTGAAGATACCGATTGCACTGGCGCCATACTGTGCCAGCACCTGCTGGCTCATGCGCTCGTTGCTGTGCTTGGCCACGGCGTGAGCCACCTCATGGCCAATGACCACGGCCAGTTCGTCATCGCTGCTCACGAGGTTCATGATACCCTCATAGACCACGATCTTGCCACCAGGCATGCACCATGCATTGACGTCGTCACTCTTGACCAGGTTGAACTCCCAGGCGAAATTCTGCAGTTCGCTTTCCAATCCCGCAGCACGCAGATAGGCCTCGGTTGCCTGAGCGATTCTCTGGCCCACGCGCGTCACCTGGGCGCTCTGGGTCTTCTGGGTCGAGATGGTCGCCGTCTGCATGAAACTGGTGTACTGCTGGAGGCTTGCCTGCAGCACTTCACTATCACTGACCAGGTTTAACTGCTTGCGGCCCGTGATGGGAACCGATCCACAACTGGTGAGCAACATTGCTGCTACAGCCAGCATTGCGATAATCTTTTTCATAATCGATTAAATTTTGGTTGATATAAAGAGGAATTAATGAGTTTGCACAACTTCGGTGGGGGGCAGGGTCTCGTTACGACGGTCGATGGCCTCGACAACGCGAGTGGCGAGTTTCTTGAAGGCATTGCCGCTCACGTCGCTCATGCGCACGACGGGCTGGCCGTCATCACTGCCCTTGCAGATGCCTGCCACCAGGGGAATCTGGCCCAGCAGTTCCACGCCCAGGGTCTCGGCCAACTGCTTGCCGCCGTCACGACCGAAGATGTAGTATTGCTCATCGGGATGAGCGGCAGGCGTAAACCATGACATATTCTCGACGATTCCCAGCACGGGCACATTGACATGCTCTCCCATAAACATGGAGATACCCTTGCGGGCATCAGCCAGGGCCACCTGCTGCGGTGTAGTGACCACAATGGCGCCCGTAATGGCCAGGGTCTGGACGAGGGTCAAGTGGATGTCGCTGGTGCCAGGGGGCAGGTCGATGACAAAGTAGTCCAGTTCGCCCCAGTCGGCCTCGTTGATGAGTTGGCGCAGGGCGTTGCTGGCCATAGCGCCACGCCACAGGATAGCCTTCTCCTTGTCCACCAGGAATCCCAGCGAGAGCATCTTCACGCCATACTTCTCCAGGGGGATGATCAGGTTCTTGCCGTCCACCTCGTGCATGTAGAGTTGCTCATCCTCGGCGCCAAACATCTTGGGCATCGAGGGGCCGAAGATGTCGGCATCGAGCAGACCCACGCGGTAGCCTTGCAATGCCAGTGCCACAGCCAGGTTGCAGGCGATCGTGGACTTGCCCACACCGCCCTTGCCCGAACTGACGGCAATGATATTCTTCACGCCGGGCAGCGGCTTCTCTATCTTGCGCACAGGGTTGTCCTGGGCGGTCTTGATGCCGATGTTGCCCTTGATATCCACCTCACTGCCCACATGGGCGAGGATGGCGGCCTCGGCAGCCTTGACAATGCTCTTGATAAAGGGATCGGTCGGCTTCTCAAAGGTCAACGAAAAACTGACGCGATTCCCGTCAATGCGGATGTCGTCATTCACCATGCCCATCTCCACGATGTCTTTTCCTGTACCGGGATAGCGCACCGTGCGCAGGGCGTCAAGTATCAGATTCGGATAAATAGTCATTATATTTAGTTTTTAGTTGTAAGTTGTAAGTTTTAAGTTTTTTTAGCGGCGCGCCATTACTGTTAATTGTTATCTGGCATCTGGATGTAGCCGCGGTTGTAACTGCGGTAGGTGTCGGGCTCGATGTCGATGTCCGGCTCAATGAGTTCCACGCCATGAGGCAGAGCGAAACGGATGTACTTGATGGTCAAGCCGCGTTGCAGCCATTGCATCTCATAGTGCGTCTTGATGTCCAGGATGTCATTGGCCAGGCCGCTGGCATACAGGTCATCGGTGTCGGCCTCGACGGGGAGATGGTTCTCCTCGACAAGGGCGTGGGTGTAGGTGTACAGGAAGGGGCTGTCGGTCTTCAAGTGAACAAGCCCGCCATCTCGCAGGATGTGACGGTAATTGCCCAGGAAACGGGTCGAGGTGAGCCGCTTGTTGACCTTTTTCATCTGCGGGTCGGGGAAGGTGATCCAGATCTCGGACACTTCATCGGGGGCGAACATGCGATCAATCAGTTCGATGCTCGTGCGCAGGAAGGCGACATTAGTCAGGCCCATTTCGGTGGCCTGCTTGGCCCCGGTCCACATGCGCGCGCCCTTGATGTCCACACCGATGTAGTTCTTGCCCGGGAAGCGCCTGGCCAGTCCCACAGCATATTCCCCCTTGCCGCAACCCAGTTCCAGCACAATGGGGTTATCATTCTTGAAGTATTGCTCATTCCACTTGCCACGCATGGGGCAACCGCCCTCCTGCTGCACGACGGCAAAGGGGAACTGGAACACACACTGCATGCGCTCCATGTCGGCAAACTTCTTGAGTTTGTTCTTTCCCATTACAGTATAATAATGTTCTCAATAAAATTATCTAACGGCAATCTTGTAACTCTTGCCATTGATCGAAACAACATAGAAGCCGCTTTCCATCTCAAACCTGTTCACGCCGGCGACAAGTTGCAGGCTGGTAACGGCACCGTTGATGGCGGCGAGATGGGCCACACCATCGTTGAGCGCTTCGATACACAGCACGCGGCCCTCGAGCCAAACCCTGTTGGCCATCGCGTTCAGGTCCTCGACACCACTCGTGTTGTTGACACGGGCCACATAGTCGGCCGCATGCCATCCCACATTATCGTTGTCGGCGAGCACAACGTTGCTCAGCACAATCTGACTCTCGCTGGACAATGCGGCATCGGCACGCACGGTGATGGTCATCACGGCCTTGCCGTCCTCGTCAAAGTAGCGGTTATTCATCGAATAAACCACCGTGCGTAGGGTCTGGTTGTCGTCCATGTTGCTGGTTTCCTTCACATGCTGGCCGCGTACGGCGCTGCCCACTATTGTCAAACCCTGAGGCAGGGTGATGTCGCACTGCAACGCGCTGTAGTCGCCCGCATGGTCGAGCACGATGTTCAGCGTGCGCTCCTCACCCGGCTTGATCGACAAGTCGTCGAGGCGCAGCATGTTATCGGTATCGGGCGTGTGAGCAGGCGAGTGTGCGCCGCCTCCCATGATGATGGCCAGCACCGCATTGATGTCGGCAATGTTGATTTCGCCATTGCCATCGACATCGGCACGCTGCATGACATCGTCGCCAAAGACATATCCCTGGATGATGAATACCAGCATGTTGATATCGGCGATATTCACCTCGCCGTCACCGTTCACGTCACCCTTGACCCACGATGCCTCATAGAGGAACAACTTCCACTGTTCGGCGGCCTTGTAATCGTCGAGCGCTGCGGCAGGCACCTCCAGCAGCACCTTGCCCTGGTTGACGCCGGCCCAGACCTCCTCGCCCAACCCGGGCACTTCAACGGCATTGCTCGTCAAGCCTGTCAAGCCCGTCATTCCAGCCATGGAGCGTGTGCCCAGCCAGGTCACGGTTTCAGGCAGTTCCACGACCGACAAGCGCGATACGTTATAGAGCGCGTAGTCACCCAAACGGATAACACCGGTCAAGTCAACGGGTACATTCAGTCCGGTTCCTGCCAGCAGGTAATCATTGAGGGTGGTGACCTTGCCACCCAGGGCAATCTCATTGAGCCCGGCGTCATAGAGGAACGCGCCATCACCCACCAGGGTGACACTCGACGGCAATTTCACCGCTGCGACGGGCGTCTTGACCATGGCCCAGTCGCCAATCTCGGCCAGGCTGGTACTGGACGTCAAGTCCACGTTATTCAGGCCTGTTCCGGCAAGCGCACGCTCTCCGATGCTCTTCACACGCTTGCCGAGTGCGATTGTCTTCAACGAGGGGCAATCCAGCAGCGCCGTGGCATCCAGGCGGGCCAGTCGGCTCGATGGCGCAACCTCAAAGCGGGTCAACGCCGTGCAGCGCATGAAGGCGCCACATCCCACCGTCGTCACGCTGGCAGGCAACGTTATCGACGTCAATGCGGAGCAACCCGCAAAGGCAAAGTCGGCGATGCTGTCTAGCGTCGCGGGCAGGCTCACGCTCGTCAACCGGTCGCAACTGGCCAGGGCAGCCTTGCCGATAGACCTGGCCCCGGCAGGCAGTTTAATGCTGGTCAACTTCATGGCGCTGAAGGCGGCAAGTGGCACTTCATCGGCCTTGAACTCATTGGTCCAGTAGTGGAAGCCTGTCGTCTTGCAAGCCAGGATTGTAACGCCCTCGATGTCGAGCGACGTGAGTTTGCGCAGGTTATCTCCAATAAAGTAAAAATCGTTGGCGTCCATCGTGCCGGTCACCTTCAGGGACGTGATGCCAGTGTCCGTCACTTGACTAGACAGGTTGCCGGCTGTGGTCACGACGTCGAGCGCCTGAACCTGGCAGGCCAGCCACGACAATATGGTCAATACTAGTATTCTGTTCATCGTTTTCTCAATAATATATCGTGTTAAACATGCAAATATAGTCCATTTTCATGAAACCATCACATCATTTAACAAAAATTCCACCTCCTGTCATTCACAAGGCCCCATGAAAGGCGCCATCAGTCCTTATACACGATGCAACAGCGCCACCAGCCCGCAGGCGGTGGCGCTGACACACGGTATGAATTTGTTTTTTACTTTATTTCATCACCTTGACGGTGGTCATCGTGCCATCGGTATAGGTAGTGACAACGATGTTCATGCCGTCAAACGGAGTCTCGCTCTCCTGGCCAGCCACATTGATGTAGCGCACGCTGGCGATTTCGCGGTCGGCATTGAGTTGCTCGACTGCCGTGGCGTCATTGAACTTGCCGACGGCGTCGCCCGAGAGGAAGATCTCGTGCTGACGGCTGACGAGCATCACGCCAGTGATCACCAGTTCGGCATCATCGCCCTGGAAGTCCTTACCGGCGGTAACAGTCAGGCGCATCACGTTGCCCTCATTGCCGGTATAGGG
Source organism: uncultured Porphyromonadaceae bacterium (assembly GCA_946414395.1). Taxonomy (GTDB): domain Bacteria; phylum Bacteroidota; class Bacteroidia; order Bacteroidales; family Muribaculaceae; genus Sodaliphilus. Next base: position 13,632 of record CAMKOE010000022.1, read on the forward strand.
GGTCATCGACATCGACACACCTATCATCGTGTAGATGTTCTCCTGAGCCTCATGCTGGCGCATGTAGTAAGTGTAATCACTGCCACGGTCAATGCCCTCGACGGCATCAAGGGTCAAGCCCTCGGGCAGCACGATATCACCTTGCAGCGCGACGTAGGCTCGCTCGTCGTTATTCAGGGCCACGTCGATTGTGCGGGTCTGGCCGGCACGCAGTCCGGTAGCGGGGATAACCAGAGCATCGCCAGTGGTGGCAAATCGGCCTTTCTCGGTGGCGCTGGTGCGCAGTGTCATGTTGGAAGCCCTGCCAGACAACAGGTAGTCGATGAGTGCCGTCACGTCACTGATGTTGATAACACCGTCACCATTCATGTCGGCGGCACGCTCGTTGATTTCAGTACCAGCGCTCAGCAGGTGGTCGATAAGCATCGTCACATCACTGATGTTGACTATGCCGTCACCGTTCACGTCACCCAACACGAAGTCATCGGCCTCAAAGAAGAAGTACATCCACTGGTCGGCAGCCTTGTAGAGTTCCGTGCTCTCGTCACTGGGAGTAATCAGCGGGATGGAGGGCTGATCCACACCAGCCCACACGCCCTGGCCCAGTTCGGGAACATCGGCGGCAGCGGTCTTCAGGGCCTTCATGCCTGTCATACCTGCCATGGCCGAGTCGCCCAGGAAGACAATCGTCTCGGGCAGGCGCATGGTGTCAATCTCGTTGCACACGTTGTAGAAAGCGTAGTCACCGATGGTGGCAACGCCCTTCTTGAGCATGTTGCCGGGGTTGAGGTTCTCGTCGCCGGCAAAGGCATAATCGCTGATGGCACCGATGGTCATGTAACGGCCGGGGGCTTGCCTCATGGTGGGAGTCATGCTGTCACGGCCGTTGGGCCTGTTGGCATGGGCCATATTGGGCAGCGTCACGGTCTCGAGCAGGCGGTTGTGGGCCAGCACGCCCTCGCCCATGCGGGTCATGCCGTCAGCGAGTTTCAGGGTCGTGAGGCGGGTCTGTGCAAAAGCCCAGTCACCCAGGGCCACGGTACCCAACGAGTTGATATCGATGCTCTCCAGGCCAGAGTTGATGAAGGCCTCACCATCGATCATGGCGATGCGGCAAGCGGGGTCAAACTCGACAGTCTTCAAGGCCGCGCAGCCGTTGAAGGCACCCTCGCCGATGCTGTTCACACGGGGTCCCACCTTCACGTCACTCAGGTTGATATCGCCCAGGAAGGCAAACTCGCCAATGTAATTGCAGTTGATGTCGGCGCTGGTCATATCCTCACAGCGCGAGAACACGCCCTTGCCCATGTCCACGATGCTCGAGGGCAGCGTCACACTGGTCAGGGCAGTACCCGAGAAGGCATAGTCGCCAATCAGCGTCACCGACTCCGGGATGGTGATGCTGCGCAACTGGTAGCAGCCCGCAAACGCGGCATAGCCGATAGCCTCCAGACCCTGGGGCAACACGACCGAGGTGAGTTTCTTGCCGAAGAAGGCCGTGCGAGGAATCGCATTGCCGGCATAGTTGGTCACCGTGCCATAGAGCACCCGGTTCTGGTTGTAGGGGGCAATCGTCACTTGACTCAGGTCGAGTGTTGTCAACTCATCCAGGTCGTTGGTAATGAACAGGAAGTCACGGGCATCCATCGTACCCGTCACGACAAGCGAACTGATATTCACGTTGTCACCCACGGCTTGAGCCAGTTGGCCCGCTGTGTTGTTGACATTCAAGGCCATGGCGCTGGCGGTGGCAAGTACCGATACCAGTAACGTTAAAAACAATTTGCGCATTTTGTATTTCTTAATTTTAGTAGTTATTTCCTGATTTTAAACCTGCAAATTTACTCATTTTTTGTTTGGCACAAAGACATTTAACTATTTTTTTGAGATTTACTGCGTTTCGAGATTCTTCACCCAAAACGCACGATCACAAATCCACGCCAGGGTGCAAAACCACTAAGTGTTTAATATTAAGCATTTTATCACTTGACCTCAAACAGGAATCGCAGGGGCCCACGCGTCGGCATCAAGAAATAAATGAATACTAGGAAAATGCAATGCAAACACCCTGATAAATAGCGGCTTGTGACCTGGCGCGAATTGAGGGTCACCGAACAGATTCTGTGATCTCGCGCCCGCTGCCCGTCATTAACCATGATGCGGACAAGAGAGAGGGCGCCGCCCTTGCTGCAGAGCGGCGCCCTCGGGTTATCAAGGGGTCAAATGCTGATTACTCGCGGGGCGGCAGTCAACGCAGCACCTTGGCGGTGGTGACGCTGCCGTCGCTGTAGCGGGTCACAACGATGTTGATGCCCTCCATGGGACGGTCACTCTCGACGCCCATGACGCTGTAGTAGCGCACGCTCTCGACAGTGCGGGCGGCTGCGGTGGTGGCAGCAACTTCCTCTATCGAGGTGGGATTGGGCTCGGCATTGGACATCAGGTCAAGGGGATATACCCTCATGCTGTTGCTGAAGCCCGTTTCCTTGATTGCGGGCCCTACGGCATTGAGCCTGGTGCCTGTCGTGGCCTTGCGGTGACCATAATTGTAGTTGTCACGCATCACGGCAACGTGGAACAGATAGACCGCTCCTCGCTCCAGGCCGCTCGCGGGACCGAACATCACCTCGTCGCCGCCGCTGTCGGCCCTGCGGTTGTAGGTCCAGTCCACATTGAACGCGCCCGTCAGGTCATAGCCGTTGACGCTAACGCCCTGGGGCTCAAAGATGGTGAAGTAGCCAGCATCGTGCCAAACGGCAAACACCTGGGCAATCTCACCGACCTTCGGGTTCATGAAGAAGAAGCACGTGTCGCCCACAACGGGATCGGCACCCTCGCCCACGTGGGCTCCGCTGTAGGGGCCCCAGTTGAGGTTGGGCTCATAGAAGTTGATGCTCACGTAGTGGTTGAGACGATAGGCGTCGGCCATGTCAACGGGATCCTGGTTGTAGCCGATGTAGCCGTCCATCTTGCCCGCACGCGTGGGGGCCTGAGCCAACTCGATGCGGTAATTCAGGTCATCGACGTAGTAGCCGATTACCGAATTGTTGGCAAATTCATAGCCCACATACTCGCTGGCGTCCTCGCCGGTGCCCGTGAAGTCGAGCATCACCCAGTTGCTCTGGTCCCACTCGTCGGTCTGGAACGCGCGGGTGGTCGATTTCAACTTGGCCATCTTCACGTAGTCCTGCTGCTCGCCCTCACGAATCTGGGTGGCGTCGATCGACAGGTAGCCCTGGTCCTTGGCCCACAGGATGTTCTTGGCAGCCCACACGCCGACCAACTTGTCGCTCACGGTCACCTGGACGTCGGTCGAGGGGGCCATGTCACGCTCGATGACATGCAGCGGCGTCACGTGGGCGCCATAGAGGAACACGTCGTCGTTGAGTGTGCCCTGGGCATAGGTCGAGAACACGCGGCCGCCGGCATAGTAGCGCATGTAGCGCTTCGTGCCCTCATAGGTAAACGTAATCGTGGCGGGATAACTCTTGTCCACGTCGGCGCTGCCTGCGGTGACGGTCACTCCTGCCACATCATATCCGCTGGCATCGTGAACCGCGCTGGTCACCAGGTTGGCATGGTCGTTGGTCTCGACGGTGAGGTAACCGCCGTTGCCCGTCAGGCTCCTGAAGTAGTAGCGGCCCTCCGAAACCTTCTCCAGTACAAACTGGGCCAACTCGTCGTTGCCATAGACGACGTTCTTGTCCTCTTCCTTGAACAGGACGGCCGTCGAGGCGCGGTTGCTGGCATTCTGGGTGTTGCTCAGGCCCATGTTGGCAGCCTTGTTGACGATGACATAGATGTCACCTTCCACGGGATCGCTCTTCAACAGGGTGTACTCGATGCCGTTGGAACGGGCAAAGGTGTAGGTCTCGGTCACGGGCTGGCTCCACAGCGTGTCGCCCTCACCGATCACCTTGTAACTGATAGCGGTGATAGTGGTCGTCTGGGTGATGTCCATCTGGGCATGACTGCCAGCCGGGATCACGTCGGGACTGGTGACGCCGTTGATGGTGTAAACCGTCACGGCACCGCTGCCGGCCTGGTTGTTGTCGGTCACGGTCACGTGCAGCGACTCGTTGCCGGTCTTCACCTCAATGACCTGGGTGGGCTGGTCGATCGACGGTGCGTTTACACCCACGATGGTGTAGGTCGAATCGACGGTCACCGAGTGGATATAGTCATTGTAGTTGGTGCCATCGGACTTGAGCGACGGGATCTCGGCATAGGTCGAGAGGGTCGTTGTCGAGTTCACGAGAATGACCTGGCCGGGCGTGTACTCGGCCCACTCTTCCATGTCACTGGTCTTGTAGTAGATGACGGGGGTCTGAGCGCCAGCGGGGGCCCATTCCACATCGGCAACGCTGATGGTCACCTCCTGGGCCGTGGCATACTCGCCACCCACCTGCGAAATCACAGGCTTGTAGATCCACAGGAAGTCAATGGGGCACAACTGGAAGGGATAAGCGTCGGGGTTGTAGTAATCCACGATGCCATACACGTCAAAGGTTGCGCCATTCTCTTCCTTCTCGCCGAAGAATGTCTGGTCATAATTGCCCAGGCTATGGGTCAGGCCGCTCCAGCGGTAGAACTTGTCATAATAGGTGGTTGTGCCCTGCAAATCCACAATGCTGCCCTTGTACTTGCCGTCGTCATCAACCGTATTGACGTCCACACTGGTATTGCGCAGGTGCACATAGTGGCCCCACTTGTTGTCACCGGTTGCCGTGCCCTCGGTGATCACGTCGGTAGTGGTGGTCTCGGGAATAATCTCGCTCCAACCGAGGCGGTTTGACGGCCATGACTTGATGGCAGAATGATCAGATGAACCCATCTGGTTATGGAAGTTGTTCTCCCACACGTTGACAAGACCGCGAACCTGGGTGCCGTCGATCCAGTCACCCCTTTCAAATATCTTGCGCGTATAGGTCGTATTGTTCTTGCCAAAGTAAACACAACCATAATCACTGTTGTCACGAATGTAGCAGAACTCAGCAGTCCTGCCATTGTTCTGATAGGTGGACATGTGAACCACCTGAATGGGGTTCATGAAACCGATGGTGGCTGATGTCTTGCCCAAGGCATTGAATTCGGCAATGTTGGCCACATAGGTCACACCGCTCACGCCCTCAAACTCATCTTTGCTCTTGATGGTATAGGTGGCCTCGCTCACGGTGCTGGCAAAGTTGCCGATGTAGGCGATGGCCTTGACATGATAGGTGTTGCCCACGGTCATGTCGATCTGGCTGCCGTCATAGTAGGTCGAGGACTTGGTGGGGTTGCCGTCGATGTCTGTCACGTCGATGATGTAGTAGATCTCGGCGTTGGGCGTGGTGCTGCCCATCTGCAGCGTCTGGTCGCCATAGTAGGTCTGACCGGCCAGCGGCGAGAAGAAGGGGGCGTTCACGTCGATGATCTTCTCGACGCGGGTATAGGTGGCTGTGGCCACGGCGCTGCGCTTGCCATCGACGACGGCCACGGCGCTGACAGTCACCGCGTCGCCCACGTTGGGCAGGCCGATGACCAGGGCGCCACTGTACTCGGTGGCGGGCTCACTGCCGTCGGTCGAGTAGTAGATGGTGGCGTCGGCCGGGGTGGCGGTCATCGACACGGTCACCTGGTCGTCGGCATAGTTGCCGCTGGCGGGGTTGATCGTCACGACGGGGGTGGCCCAGGCGTAGGTCACGGTGGTCACCTCGCTGGCGACGCCGTCGGCATTGATGGCGATGGCCTTGATGGTCATCGTGGAGCCAGACTCATAGGGGGTGGTGAACTCACCGTTATAGACGTTGCTCTGGGTCGTGGGATTGCTGCCGTCGGTGGTATAGTAGATGGTAGCGTCCCCGGGGGCGGTCATGGTCACGGTGAGGTCGCTGTAATAGGTGCCGTCGGCCGGAGTGATTACGGGGGCTTCGACAACTACGGCGGGGGTGCCGCTCTTCTTTTCATACAGGTAAGCGTAAGAATAGCCATTATTACCTGCATTACTCATAGCATAACCGCCAAATACAGTACCATTATACAATACACCTCGATCGGTTGCGCCTACCATATGATGAATGTAATAACCCGACTGGCCATTTGCAGCCACGGTCCAGTTATTTGATGACGTGGCAATACTCAAATTTGTCGAAGAGGTATTTGAGAAATAGCCATTGCCAGCCTCAAAGGTGTACACACCACTGGTGCTAGTTTTATGGGCAGTCAGTTCGAGAGCGGAAGCACCGTTCAAGTTAACTTGATAGGGGCTTGCGCTGGTATCTAATGTTATACCCTCTACAGCCGTACCCTTACTATTATTTAGGGCGCCCATTACAATAGAGCCATTGGCACCATTTTCATGAACCAAAATATAGGTACCGCCATCCACGAGTTCAGCATTGGTCACCTTCTCGTAAATGTCACTGCTGCTACCGCTGCCGCCGCTGATGGTGTAGAAATTGGTGACGGTGGCGCTGGAGAGGTTCTCGTCGTTGACGCAGTAGGCCTAGAAGGTCATGGCGTTGTCGATAGTCACCGTGTAAGGATTCTCAACGGCCTGGCCGTTTACAAACAGGGTGCATCCCTCGGGGGCGCTGATGACCAACTGGGTGCCCGCGGCGACCGCGCCAGCAGCGACGCTGAAGGTGGGAGCGGCGGGGGCATCGGCGGCCACACGGGTATAGGTGGCACTGGCCGTTGCGGTGGACTGGCCCTTGGTGGCGGTAGCCTCGACGGTTACCATGGCGCCGACGGTGCCCGCGGTGACAGTGAAGGTGTGGTCATCGGCATGATAATCCGCGCCGGTGAGGGTCACCTGGGCATCGCTGGGGCTGACGGTGACAGTACCCGTCATCGTGCTGCCCTGGAAGGTGCTGCCATTGGCGGGGCTCAGGCTGATGGTCACGGTGCCCCAAGCGAAGGACTTGGTGGCCACGGTGCTCTGCTGCGTGCCATTAACGGCAATCGCCTTGACGGTCGTGTTCTCGCTATTGTAGGCGATGGTGAACTCGCCATTGTACTGTGCGCTGGCGGTTGTGGGCTCACTGCCGTCGGTGGTGTAATAGATGGTGGTGCCCTCCTGGGCTGTGATGGTCACGGTCTGGTCGTCATAGCAGGGATCGGCTGCCAGGGTAATCACGGGAGCCGTGGGAACGGCCTGGGTCACGGTCATGGTGGCCTGAGCCTGGGTGGTGCCGCTGGTCACGGTGACAGTACCGTTTGCGGCAGCCGTGCCGTTATAGGTCACGGTGACGGTGGCGCCTTCCTGGACCTGGGCAGCGGTCAATGTGGCAGGAGAGGCCGTGAAGCCGTCGCCACTGGCAGTAACGGTCACATCGCCAGTCAAGTTACCGCCATTGACGGTAAACTGTGCCGTGATGCTGCTGTCACCCACGGGAAGTTCAACCGACTTGCTCTCGGGAGAAATCGTCAAGTACGGGTCATTGGTATCCTGCACATAAAGGCAAGCCAAAGATTGGCTATTTTGATAGCAAGCAAAACGGGGACTTCCTGAATTATAGTACAGCGTTCTGGCAGGAGTTCCGACATTAGTTAATGAGAAACCAGTAACTCCGCCAACCGACTTGCTGGCTACAGTCCAACTGGATGCATCATTAACGTTGCCCGAAGTTGTTAACGAGTTGCCGCTACTCCAACTCAGGTAATTCGTTCCCCCGTAGACAAACGTCCAATTATCGCCATTCTTACCGAGGGTCAATTCCGCAACGTCGGTATTGGAGATATTCACCTTTTCGTTATCGAATTCGAGTCCTTCAACAACACCGCCGACATTAGTACCATTGATTGTTGTGATAGCACTCATGCCGACATTATTGGCCTCATTAACGATAATATATTTCTTTCCCGCACCAAGGTCATTAGCGCTGGTCACCTTTTTATACCAATTGCCTGCAACAGGCGCGTTGACTGTGATATTGATTGAACTTTCCCCGCTCACGTTGGCGTCAGCATCTTTAGCGATGGCACGGATGGTGCAACCTTCGGTAATCATGACCTCGGCCGTGTTGCCACTAGTCATTACAGCGGTGTTGCTGGTCGAGGGGTCGGTGCCATCGACCGTATAGGCCAGCGTGTTGCCAGCCTCAGCACTAATTGTCACAACCGTGCCAAGATCCACAGCCTGGTTGCCTGTCACGGTCGATCCGCCGATGCTGAAAGTGGGCTTTGCCGGTCCATCACTCTCACTTGTTTCCCAAACGATCGACACAGACGCGAGATATAAAGCACCATCAGCAGAACGGAAACCAATGTACTCATAATCGCCATTGATCGTTAGCGATGTACTGGTACCATAAACGATCGTGCCCACAAGGGTACCGCTATTATTACCGTATAAATCAGTTGCTGCTGTATAAGCAGAATTCTTGCCATACACATTCAGTGTCCTGTCAGGCGTAGTCTGAGAATGCCACACAACAGTGATGCTCTTGACTTTACCGCCTGAGCCAGTGGTCACAATACCACTGTTACTGTTCTTTGAACGCAACTGGATGCCTTCATCGTAGTAATTAGCACATTGGCCAGCATAAACAGCGCCAGAAGTGCCAGTTTTATCAACGAAGTTAATGTATGAGACTTGTGTCACTCCTGTGAAATCCACGTCCAATACATCAGTGACTTCACCTGCCCAGCCGACGGAGAAAGCCAGCAGGGCAGTTAAGAAAAAGGTTAGTAATTTTTTCATTGAAATGAATGAGTTAATAATGTTGATAATGAAAATTGTAATTTTCAAGCAATAGTAATAAAAAAACGCCACACGCTGGGCATAGCGCATGGCGGTAGATGGATGGATAATAGGCGTGGCAACAAGGGCGCTGATGGCCCTCCATCGCGCTTGACCGATAATGCCAAACGGACGGCAGACAGGAAATCCCACCACTGTAACCCTAAAGTCCATACCAGAGTAACCACAGTTGAAAAGTCCCGTCCCCCTCGCCGCGTCAAGACGGTGGCGGGGATCGCGAAACTTGACCGCAAAGGTACAAACAAATCACCGACGTACAAAAGAATTGACTGCTTTTTTTGGCGACGATATAATAGATGTTGGGCCCTGACCCTGCGGGGCTAATGCGAATTACACGAATTAGTTATTAAAAAAACTTTGCGCCTTCGCGGCTTTGCGTGAGGTTCGGAACGTCGATCGCTGATGCCATAGTATCAATTGTGCTTATTGTTTTCCTTTTTTTTAGGGGGGGTGGAAGACAAGAAAGACTACAAGGACAATTATTTTTAAAAAACTTAGCGGCTTGGCGACTTAGCGTGAGACTGTGTGGCGTTTCTGCATGACGGGGCATGGTTGTAACACTTTTTAACGCGGGAATTGGCCTCAAATGGCGAAAAGGCACTAATTTTGCTATTTAATGGGGAAATGCTCCCCGATTTTATCGGACACTAGAACAGACAAACAACAACATCAATGACACCAAACATGAGAAGATTACCCATCATGCTCATCACCGCCCTGCTGCTGGCCGCCCTGGCGGCATGCGGCGGGCACGGCCCGCTCGAGAAGGCCGTGCGCGGCATGCTCGTCAGCGGCGACACGACGCGGGCGTCCTATGACTCGCTGTGCTCGATCGTGACTGGCGACCCCGGCAGGTATGGCGACATGCTCACGCCCGACGGCCGCGTGGACCACAAGAGGATGGCCGAGTTGATCGAGCACATCGGCTCGGCGCTGCGCCCGCCGATGCACTGGGACACACGCCCCTATGGCGGCGTGGACGACCTATCGCTGACGGTCTACTTTGAGCGCAGTGGCTCGATGGTTCCCTATGACCAGCGCGGCGGCGGGGGCCAGTTGAAGAAGGCCGTCAACGACCTGATCAACCACTTCCCCGCGGGCAGCAAGGTCGATATCAACATCGTGAACGACGGCATCTACCCCTACCAGCACACGGTGGATGAGTTCCTGCAGGACCGCGACATCTACCAGAGCACGGCTGGCACGGGCGACGCCAGTTACACCGACTTCCAACTGATCTTCAACAAGATACTCGAGGCCCAGCGCCCCGGCAACGTGAGCGTGCTGGTGAGCGACCTGATCTATTCGCCCCAGGACACGCGCGGCGTGAGCCTGGACAAGATCTTCAACGAGGAGAACAGCCTGGCCACGCGCGTGTTTGCCCGCTATAAGGGCAAGAGCGTGGTGGTGCAGCAATTCATGGGCGACTACAGCGGCAAGTACTACCCCTATAACGGCATCCCCTTTGAGTACCAGGGCAAGCGCCCGTTCTACCTGGTCATCATCGCCGACAGCGACGTGATGGACCAGTTGGCACAGGACAAGCGCTACAGCGGCGTGCTCGACGCCCCGGCGGTGCGCAACAGTTACCGCTTCAACCAGGGGACGAGCGAGGTGGAGTGCCGCGTGCTGCCCGAGTGGAAGGATAACGCCGGACGCTTCCGCGTCAAGCATGGCGAGGGCATTGTGCTGGCCAAGTGTGACGGCGACCGCCAGACGGGCAAACTGTGCTTCTCGCTGGCTGCCAACCTGGGCACCTTGCTCAAGGACGACGCCCTGCTGACCAATGCGGCCAACTACAACGTGCAGAGCATCGACGGCTACACCCTGACGGTGCAGCCCATCGACCCGGGCATGTTCACGGCCAACAACAAGGAGTACCTCGAGGGCATGACCCACGTGCTCACCCTTGTGGGCGACCTCAAGAGCCCGCGCGACGAGGTGCGCATCACGCTGCGCAACGAACTGCCGGCCTGGGTGCGCCAGTCATCCAGCACGAGCGACATCAGCGCCACCGGGTCGTTTGCCACGACGACGCTGGGCCTGGAGCAGTTGCTGGGCGGCATGTTTGACGCCATGAGGGGCGGCGACTCGCTGTTTGACATCACCATCCAACTCCAGCGCTGATGGAGAGAGAGAACCCTGTACAACCCTAAGTGAAAAAAATGAAATGAAATGAAACATATAACCTATCTGATTATCGGCATCGCGGTGACTGTTGTGTTTTTCATCCTCAGTTGCACCGACGGGTTTAACATCTATGAGCAACTGTTCTTCAACCAGGGCTTCAACGACAAGATGTACAACCTGAACATGTATCCCGTTATTGCCGCCATCACCATTGCCGTGGCATGGGGTGGCGCCGCCATCTACTACTATGCCATCAACTCGGTGAAGTTCGACCGCTGGTATCACTGGCTGGCCGTGCTGGGCGTGGTCGCCGTGCTGACACCCGTGGTGTGCTACATCTACAACGACTCGGTGTTTGCCAGCAACGGCCTGATGTACGTCGGCGAGTCCATCCAGTTCGAGATGCAGACGGTGCTGTTTGCCGCCCTGCTCTTCATCGTGGCGTCGTTCTCGATGCGCTGGTGGAGCAGCAACTGCCGCCACACGCCGCTACCGCAATAACTTCCTAGAGTCACCATAGATTTAAAGAAACTACATTAAAATATATAAATGAGATTATTCCTATTTGCTATCGGAGGTACCGGGTCGAGGGTACTGAAGTCGCTGCTGATGCTGTCGGCAGCGGGAGCGAGACCCCTTGACGAGAACGGCAAGCCGTTGAGAGACCTGGAAATCGTGCCCGTCATCATCGACCCCCACAAGGCCAATGAGGACCTCAAGCGCACCGAGGCCCTGCTCAACGATTATCGCGAAATCAGGCGCAAACTCTATGGCAACGAGCCTAATGCCGACGGCTTCTTTGCCAACCGCATCGTGACCCTGCGCGAGATCATGAGTAACACGAGCGTGACGCTGGGCGACACGTTCATCTTCAACCTGGGCGCGGTGGAGAACGCCAAGTTCCGCGAGTTTATCGGCTATGACACGATGAACGAGGCCAACCAGGCTTTGACGTCCCTGCTGTTTGCCAACTACCAGTTGGAGAACAAGATGAACATCGGCTTTGTGGGCAGTCCCAACATCGGCAGCGTGGCGCTCAACGAGATCAAGGACAGCAACGAGTTCAAGGCCTTCAGCAACATCTTCCGCCAGGGCGACCGCATCTTCTTCATCAGCTCGATCTTTGGCGGCACGGGAGCCGCGGGTTTCCCCATCATGGTCAAGAACATCCGCCAGGCGGCCAACCTCGAGGGCATTGAGAACCGTGACGCCCTGAGCCGCGCGCCCATCGGCGGACTGACGGTGCTCCCCTACTTCACCCTGGAGGGCAACAAGCACGACCAGCGCATCGCCACCAGCGACTTTATCGTCAAGACCCAGAGCGCGCTCTATTACTACAAGAACACGCTCACCGGAGCCAACGACAGCAACGTCAATTGCATCTACTACCTGGGCGACCAGGTGAGGTCCAAGCCCTACCTGTATGACCCGGGCGAGCACGGCCAGCGCAACAATGCCCACCTGATCGAACTCATCGGTGCGCTGGCGCCGCTGGACTTTGCCGGCATCCCCGAGAGCAAACTCACCGACGCCGACGGTTTCCCGTTGCCCACGACGGCCTTTGAATATGCCCTGGCCAAGGACGAGTTGAGCGTCAATTTCCTCACCCTGGGGCGCCGCACGCGGCAACTCATCTATGAACCGCTGAGCAAGTTCCACCTGCTGTTCCTGTTCTTGACCACCGGCTTCAAGGACATCATCGGCCAGGGATTCACCGAGGACGCCCCCAAGATCAAGAGCGACTTCCTCGCCTCCCAGTTCTACCGCACGCTGGTGGACCACTTCATGGAGGGATATGCCCAGTGGCTCACCGAGATGAATGACAACATGCGCAGTGTGGCACTGTTCAAGCCCGGCGAGATCGACATGGCCCACGCCATCGAGGGCGTCGGCGTCAAGAAGCGCCTGCTGGGCCACTACAAGGTGGACAACGACGTGATCAAGAGCGAGATGAACAAGTTGAGCAAGAACAACCCCAGTTACAGCGACCACACGGTGGAATACAAACTGCTGGACCTGTTCAACAAGGCCGCCCACAACATCTTTGTGGAACGATACGAGAATATCAACTAGTAAACAACTCCCCCCAACATCTGGATCGCCTGTTGTGAATCCAGAAAAACAAGAATATGAGCGAGATATTATCATATAGCAACAACACGAGCAAGAACGGCGAGGAGGACTGGATTGCCCATGCCCCCTACAGCGACGACGACATCGCCCGCATCAAGGACCCTGACGGTGGACTGAGCGAGAATCCGCGCACCGCCATTCCCAGCCCGCTGGCACAGTTGGACCTGGTGAAGAATGCCTTCAAGCAGTTGGCCAACGACTGCCTGCGCGGCGCGCGCATGAACGAGCGACTGGTGTCCAACGCGCTCGACGTGGCGCAACTGTTCTTTGACTACGAGAACCACAAGGACTACCTGCGCATCATCCGCTGGAACCGTGAGGAGAACATCGAGCAACTCAAGGCCAACCCCCAGCACCGCCTCTACGGTGAAACGCTGGACCTGTTCCTGCGCAGCGACAAGGTCTATAACTTCGACCTGCTCAAGGACTGGTACATCATCATGTGGGACCGCAAGGTGCTGGGCGGCACATCGCCCGCTTCGATTGTCATGGCAGCACCTGCCGTGGGTGTCATCGACGACATCAAGGTCGAGCAGGGCGTGAGCCTCTTCAGTGAGGTCAGGCACCTGTGGCAGCGCGACGAGGACTTTGTCTTCTACATGTACTTGCTGCTCAACGCCTATCCCCAGTTGAGGCTGCACTGCGGCGAGGTGTACGCCTACATGCAGAAGAACCTGGAGCCCCTGCGCCAGAACCGTCCCGACCTGTACCGCCGCATCACCACCGTCATCCCCAACCTCGATGCCCTGGACGAGAGCCGCGCCGGCACGGTGCTGGAGCAACTGGAGCATACGTGCGACCCCTTTGGCGGCGGTATCGACGTGAGCGTGCTCGGTGCCCGCTTCTATCACAAGCGAGCCCTGGATATCCAGACGGCTGCCAGCGAGAGCGACTTCGTCATCAGCCCCACCCTGCAGCAGGCCAAGAAAGACCTGCCACTGGTGCTTGTCAACGGCTTCAACGGCAGCGTGGAGCACTTCCGCTATATTGATAAGGAATGGGACAGCGCCACGCAAGTGTTTGCCGACGGGCTTGCCCTGAGCGAGCGCAAACTGCCCGACACGTCCATCCAGTACCCGTTTGTCACCACCGACGATTTCTTGTCCGACACCATCGTCAGGCTGGGCAGCGGTTGTGTGATTGACACCGACCACTTCTTTGACGGCAACCTCAAGCCGCGCACGCCGCAGCCCACCTGCGGCTACCTGCTGCCCTTGAAGCCCCTGCTGTTCACCTACTTTGACACCGCCTACCTGAAAGGAACCATCGCCGGTCGTCACGTCATCGACATCGAGGAGTTTGCCGACGGCAGCGTGATGGTCACCCTGCGCATCCGTGTCAAGAAGGGCGAGAACCGATACATCGAACTGTCGCGCAAGTATTTCCCCATCAGCGACCACACGTGGTCCTTTGACGAGCGGCGCGGCACTGGCCGTGTAGTGGGCGCCACGTTGTCCACCTCGATATTCCCGTTTGTCAAGACCGATGCCAACGACGACTACACCGTCGAGTTGTTCACCATGATCGAGAATGGCGGCGCGACACTGCGGTTCTACAAGGAGGGCATGAAGACCGAGGGGCTGAACGTGCGCGACGCCGACCGTTCCCACTCGGGCTACAGCACGACCTACTATGACGTGGACGGGTCGTTTGACTTCATCGACGTGAGCGTGATGAACCACCTGGGACGCTTCGGCGGCATGATCATCCCGCAATGGAAACCCTACACCCCCAGCGCCAAGGAACTGATCTTTGCTGTGGACTTCGGCACCACCAACACCCACGTCGAGTGGGCCGAGCGTGGCCAGCCCTCACGGCCGTTCACCTTTGAGTACGGCTCCCAGCAGGTGCTTGTCGCCTCGCTGCACAAGCCCAAGTCGCTGGAGTATGCCGAACAGGTGCAACGCGTGGAATTTGTGCCTCGCGAGATCGACAACGTCTATGGCTTCCCCCTGCGTTCCACGCTGGCCCGCAACGAGAACAGCGGCATGGGCAGCAACCTGTTCAGCGACGTGAACATCCCGTTCCTGTATGAGCGCCGCTACTTCCATGGCTATGAGGTGACGACCAACCTCAAGTGGAAAGGCGACACCGAGTTGGCCAAGTCCTTCCTGCGCGAACTCACGCTGCTCATCAAGGCCAAGGCGTTGCTCGAGAATGCCGACCTGCGCCGCACCGAGGTCGTCTATTTCTATCCCGTGAGCATGGGCGGTGCCGACCGCGACACGCTGGAACGCACATGGACCGAACTGTTCAACACCTATATCGGCGCCGATGAGGACCACCTGCGTTCCTATCCCGAGAGTCTGGCGCCTGCCTACTATTACAGCGGTGCCGAGGTGGCTGGCAGCAGTTACGTGTCGATCGACATCGGCGGCGGCACCTGTGACACGGTCATCTACCAGCCCAGCGCCGACCGCATGAGCAGCGAGCCGGTGGCTATCTCGTCGTTCCGCTTTGCCGGCAACGCCATCTTTGGCGACGGCTTCACCGACAAGGACGCCGACAACAACCCGCTGCTGCAGCACTACACCCGCTACTTCAAGCAGCTCATCGAGAACGACAAGGGCAACAACATCGCCTATCTGGGCAGCATCCTGACCGACATCATGGCCCAGAAGCGCAGCGAGGACATCAACGCCTTCCTGTTCTCGATCGAGAATGTCGAGGAACTGCGCAACCTGCGCGAGATCGACCGCAACCTGTACAGTTACAACGCCCTGCTGCGCAACGACAGCCAGCGCCGCCTCATCTTCATGTACTTCTACTCGGCCATCATCTACTACATTGCCCAGGCCATGAAGCAGCGCGACTATGAGATGCCCAAGCAGATATACTTCTCGGGCACGGGCAGCAAGATTCTCAATATCCTGGGGTCACAGAGCCGCATCAACATGCTCACCCAGACGATTATCGAGCGTGTGTACGGCAAGCCCTATAAGGAGATTTTTGAAATCAAGCAGGAATTCAAGAGTCCCAAGCAGATTACCTGCCGCGGCGGCATCAAACTGGAGAACCGCCGCCTCGAGGGTCAGGCCGACGTCACCCGCTACAACGCCACCAGCGTCAAGCGCATGCGCTATTGCTGCTCCATGCTGGGCGAGGACGACCTGACGATGGCCCAAGTCGAGTCCATCGAGGTGCGCGACCGCCTGGTGGAGAAGGTCAAGGAGTTCAACCAGTTCTTCGTCGAGTTGTGTGACGCCACCATCAAGGACGAGTTTGGCATCGAGAACAACGTGCTGCGCCTGTTCGAGAGTGTGCTCAGCGACAACCTGGCCAACTACCTGACGGCCGGCATCAACACGTTCCTAAAAGGCCGCTACAATGCCACCGATGTCGTGGAGGACGTCCCGTTCTTCTATCCCATCATCGGCGTCATCCGCCACAACCTGCTCAAGAACATGCGCAACGACGTCATCAGCAAGTTTAACCAATAAAAATCATCCATAACCCCCAAACAATTTAAAGTTATGAAACGCATTACTTTAATCATGGCAGTTATCATCTGCTTCGCCACCTCGGCACTGGCACAAATCTCCGAGAACCAGACACTCTCGACCACGTTGTGGAAACAGGGTATCGCCACCTGTGCTCACTACACGGCCCATGCCCGTGGCTTTGCCAAGAAGATTGACGAGATCAAGGCAAAGTATCCGCAGGGCTACAGCCTGGACGACCTCAATGAGGTTTACAGCAACCAGGGCCGCAAGTGGGAAAAGATCTACAACGAGTTCAAGGAGGAAGAAGGCAAGAACGGCAGCATCAGCGACCTCAAGGAACTCGTGACTCCCCAGATCTGGAAACTCGTCGAACCCGAGTTCCAGGCCTACATCACCGAGCATCCCGAGGCCATGAACGAAGTGCCCGCCCAGCCCGCCGACCAGCAGGTCGAGGGCGAGAATGGCGGGGAGCAATCCCAGCAGGCCGAGGGCCAGGACAATGCCGCCCAAGCCAGCAGCAAGGGCACCGGCATGGCATGTCCCGCCAACCTGCCCCTGTGGCTCGGCATCCTGGGCTCATTGCTGGGCCTGTGCGCGCTGCTGATTGCATTGAGCAACCGCGGCAAGATCAAGGAAACCCACCGCATGCTGGCCCGCGAGATTGACCGCACCAACGCCAACCTGCAAGAGTTCTCGAGCGACGCCGCCGACCAGATGAAGGCGCTGTCCATCCGACTGACTGGCAAGGCCATCCGCAACAAGGACATCGAGCCCATCGCCAGCGAGGCTATTGCCGAACAGCCCGAAGCCATCGAGGAGACAGTGGTGGCCAGCGATGACAACGGCGAGGAAGACGGCGAACTGATGAACCTGTTCATGAGCAAGCCCGACGAGAATGACGACTTCACCCGCGTGAGCGACACCTTTGAGCCGGGCAACTCCATCTATGTGCTCACCACGTTTGACGGCCAGCACGGCACCTTTGAGGTCATCGACAAGCCCGAAGTCCACAGTTTTGCCCTGATGATGCCTGCCGAGAACCTGATACGCGCCTGCTCGGGCAATGCCATCCAGATTCCCAGCGGTACCCACATCGTGACCGACCGCGCCGGTGAAGCCGAGTTCATCGACGGCAAGTGGCACATCGTGGTCAAGGCCATCATCCACTACGAGAACTGATCAACAGTGTGAAGAGAATAGAGAATAGTGTTTGGAGCCTCCCTGCCCATGTCAACTATTCTCTATTCTCTATTCTCTATTAACTATTAACTGCAAGAAGAATGCGCTGGACCTGTCCCAAGTGTGGTAAGAAACTCGACGTCAGCAACGAGCAACTCATTGCCAACGATGGCGTGATCGTGTGCCCGCAGTGCTTGCTGCAGGCCCACCTGCCCCTGCCCAAGGCGCGCGTCAAGCCCCGCAGTGCCGAGCCCACCAGGCGACAGCAACCGAGCATCAGTTTTGACGACGAGAGCGACATGCCGCCAGTCCACAAGCAGACAAGCACCACTCCCACTCCCCCTCCCCACAAGCCCCGCATGAAACAGGCATCCACATCCTACCGCTACACCGGCTTGACCGGCAGCAGCGGTAACAACACGTCAACAACAAGGAAGAAGATAAGCGCCACCAGGAAGAAATCCAGAAAAAAGAAGAAAAACAGCGACGGCATGAGCGCCCTGGGATGCCTGGGCCGCACGATTGTGTTCACTCTCGTCCTGTTTGCGGCCTACGTCTTCTTGGGCCTCCTCATCGATGCCATGCAATGACGGGGGAAACGCCCATTTCAACGACCTTTTTCACCATTCACGCTTGAGTGGCCGCGTTAATTTCACACATCGGCCTCCTTCCCTCTTTTAAGAACGATATAACACTATTTAAGGATATTTCATGCCGGATGTCGGGCAAAAAATTGTAACTTTGCGGGACATTTCGGCCAGGATAATGCATGCGTCCTGGCATGCGGCAAAATCTAACAGAAATAATGATTGATTTTTTATCGACATATCACCTGCAGGGCCTGGTATTGGGCCTGTGCTCGTTCTTGATTATCGGCATTTTCCACCCCATTGTCATCAAGGGTGAGTATCGTTATGGGCAGCGCTTCAAGTGGTTCTTTGTGGTGCTCGGCATCCTGTTGTGCATCGGTTCCCTGCTCGTCGATGGCGTGATGCTCTCGTCACTGATGGGTGTGGGCGCCTTCTCGAGTTTCTGGGGCATCAAGGAGATGGGGGAACAGCAGGAACGCGTCCGCAAGGGATGGTTCCCGCGCAACCCCAAGCGCACCTATCCCTGGGACAAGGAGAGTTAGGAGTTGGCATCTGCCTGCTGTATTGAATAGAAACCAGACACTAGAAACCGAACAATGAGAATAGACATCTTGACAGTCATGCCCGACGCGCTCGAGTCGCCGCTGCACACGTCCATCCTGCAACGGGCCCAGGACAAGGGCCTGGTGGAGATTCACGTGCACAACCTGCGGGACTGGAGCCTGCGCAAGCACCGCAAGGTGGACGACTACCCCTTCGGCGGCGAGGCCGGCATGGTGATGCAGATCGAGCCCGTGTGGCGCTGCATGGAGGAGTTGAAGAGCCAGCGCGAGTATGATGAAATCATCTTCACCTCGCCCGATGGTGAACAACTCGACCAGCCCATGGCCAATGCCCTGTCCCTCAAGGAGAACCTGATGATCCTATGCGGCCACTACAAGGGCGTGGACTACCGCATACGCGAGCACCTGATCACCAAGGAAATCACCATCGGCGACTATGTGCTCACTGGCGGCGAACTGCCCGCGGCGGTCATTGCCGACGCCGTGGTGAGGCTGCTGCCCGGAGCCATCGGCGATGAGCAGAGCGCACTGAGCGACTCGTTCCAAGACGGGCTCATTGAGGCACCCGTCTATACACGCCCCGAAGTCTTCAACGGCTGGCATGTTCCCGAAATACTGTTGAGCGGCCATGCCGCCAAGATCGCCGAGTGGAAGATGCAGCAATCGCTGGAACGCACCCGGCGCCTGCGCCCCAACCTGCTAAAGGATGAGTGAACACTGTAAAGATCAGAAATCAGAAGTCAGTAGTTTTTTTCAGACTGTAGTATCCTTACTTAAAACTTAAAACTTAAAACTTAAAACTCAACTACTCAATATGGCACTTTTCAACTTTCAACGTCCCAAGTGGATACCGCGCTGGCTCAACATCCCACTGCTCATCTTTGTGGGTTTTGTGGTAGTGTTGCTCTTCTTTGGCGACAACAACTACATGCGCATCAGCAAGTACCGCTCCCAGATCAACGAACTCAAGAGTGAAATCAAGAACAACGAGGACTCGGCAGCCATGTATGAGGCCAAGATCAACGAACTCAACACCGACAAGGAGTCCCTCGAACGTCTCGTGCGCGAGAAATACGGCATGAAGCGCATCAACGAGGAAGTATTCACCACCGATATTCCCTAAGCACAAATATGGCATCAACAACACAGAGCGACAACAATCGTCAGAATTCAGTTTCGGGCATCATGCTGGTCATCGGCCTGCTCATCATGGCCGTCATGGCGCTACTGCCACTGCTCAACATCAACCACATGTGGATGAGATGGGCATTTGCCGCCGGCGCATTCCTGGTGCTGGTGGGCCGCATCATCGGCATTTACAAGGGCCCGTCGTTGCGTGTCAAGCGCCTGCACCGCATTCTCATTTCCAGCGCAATCCTGTACTGCGCCAGCGCACTGATGATGTTCATCTCGCGGGGCACCAACGATTGGATAGCGTTCCTGCTGGCAGGCCTCGTGATGCAGATGTATGCCTCATGGATGATTGAGCGTGAAGAAAAGAAAACTGAAAAATAACTTTATCCTGGCGGATTATTTTTTGTAATTACCAAAGTTTGAGTAATTTTGCGGGTTAATGAAAGGTAACTTGACAATAGACAACGGCAACACCTCCATCAAGGTGGCCTACTTTATCGGCACGCAGGTTGTGGCGACCAACCGTTTCATTCGTCGCGACGTGCGCCTGCTGGACCGATTTATCAGCAGTTACAAACCCGAGACCGCCATCGTGTGCAGCACAGCGTCGGCTAGTGCCAGCCAGCGCATCGAGCAACTCGTCGAGCAACGCTGCCGCAAGGTGATGCACCTCTCACACGAGACGCCGATGCCCATCCGCCTGGGCTATCACACCCCGCAGACGCTGGGACGCGACCGCATCGCCACCGCCGTGGGCGCATGGGGCATTGCCCAGCGGCTCGACAACGCCTGCGACGTGCTGGTCATCGATGCCGGCACAGCCATCACCTATGACCTGATCACCGCCAACGGCTGCTTTGTGGGCGGGAACATCGCTCCCGGCCTCGCGTTGCGCTTCAAGTCGCTGCACGAGCACACGGGCCTGCTGCCGCTGGTTGACACCGACGGTGACACCCCCGTTGTGGGATATGACACAATGACGGCCATCCGCAGCGGTGTGATGCTGGGACTGATAGGCGAGATCAAGAGTTACATTGCCGACCTCAAGTTATCTCACACCAACCTGATGACTTTCATCACCGGCGGCGACGGCAAACTGCTCCATGCCCGCCTGGATGACGACAGCATCATTTATTACGAACATCTGGCGGCTGAAGGTCTCAACCGCATCTACTTATACAATCAAGCCAATGAGAATCTTTAAAAAGATATTATCAGCATTACTGATTGCGGCCATGGGTTGCGTTGCCGCCCATGCCCAGATCGTGACCACGCCCTACTCCAAGATGGGTTATGGCCTGCTCAACGACAACGTGTCGAGCATCCAGCGCTCGATGGGCGGCGTGGGTTATGCCATGAAGGGCGGGCGCATCATCAACGTGATGAACCCGGCCTCCTATGCCGACGTGGACTCGCTCACCTTCCTGTGGGACGTGGGCGTTGACCTGACCAACCTGTGGAGCAACGAGAACGGCAACAAGGGGTACAACTTTGGCGGCGGCCTGGATTACCTGACCGGCCACTTCAAGGTGGCCAAGGGCCTGGGCGCCTCCTTCGGTCTGTTGCCCTATGCCTCGGTGGGATATTCCTATGGCGGTTCCATCAGCGGCGGCGACGAGTCGCGCAGCGGCAACGGCGGCTTTAACCAGTTGTATGTCGGCGCGGGTTACCAGCCTGTCAAGAACCTGAGCGTGGGCTTCAATTTCGCCTACCTGTTCGGTACCATCACCAACACGACGCTCGTCACCTCTACCTCGACCAGTTACTTCACCCGCAACATGAAGTTGAGGGACTGGAACATGCAGATCGGAGCCCAGTACAGCCTGCCGCTGGCCGGTGGCCGCGACCTGCTCACCGTGGGCGCTACCTATCAGCCCAAGAAAGCCTTCCACGGCAATGCCTGGGGCACCACATTTGACACGCAGGACACCGACGTGGACACCGTCGGCTACACCTCGATGAAGGGCAACTATGAGCAGGCAGCCTCCATCGGCGCCGGCTTGAGTTACACCTGGAATCACCGCCTCACTGTTGAGGCCGACTACACCTACCAGAAGTGGAGCAAGGCCAAGTACCTGCCCATCGGCGGCATTGAGCCCCAGCAGATGCAGTTTGACGACCGCTGGAAACTCGCTGCCGGTGTCCAGTACACCCCCAACCGCCGCGGCAGTTATGTGGGAGCGATGCTCTTCCGTGCGGGAGTATTCTACAATCACGACTACCTCAACTTCAACGGCAACAACGTGCGGGACTACGGCGCAAGCATCGGCGTGGGACTCCCCGCACCGAGCGGCAAGACGACCGTCAACCTGGGCCTGGAATGGCGCCACCGCGAGACCAGCCCCACACATCTCATCACCGAGAACTACTTGAACATCACGCTGGGTGTGAACTTCAACGAGATGTGGTTCTGGAAGAGCCGCATCCGCTAACCGAGTGCCGTGAGACGACTGCTTCACATAGTCCTCATGGCCGCTGTGCTGGTCACCGCTGCCACCTCCTGCAAGGATGACAGCACCAGCGTGGTGAGCCATCCCACTAACCCCGAGAAAGTGCCCACCATGACCTCGAGGGATGTGGAGACCGTCATCAGCGACTCGGGACACACCCGCTACCGCATCGTGACCAAGTTATGGAACATGTATGAAGAGGCGGCATTGCCCCACTGGACCTTCCCCAAAGGGGTGACTTGCGAGGAACTGGACAACCGCTTCAACATGGTGTCATCGATCAAGTGTGACTCGGCCTACTTCGACAAGAACAAGGCATTGTGGACCCTCACGGGCAACGTGCGCATCACCAATGTCACTGGCGATATCGTGCTCACCGACCAACTCATGTGGGACCAGCAGGCCCACAAACTGTTCAGCGATGCCTTTATCCACATCGAGAAGCAAGGACGCATCATCGAGGGATATGGATATGAGTCCAACGAACGACTCACGACCTACCAGTTGAGGCAAGTCGAAGCCATCTTCCCCATCGACGAGAGCCGCATGCCGCATCCCGGTAGCGGCAATGCCGCACCCAGGACAATGCAATAACAACGACAGACACAGTAATATACTCATTTTGGATCCGAATTACTCATCACCGTTAATCATCGCACTCATCGCGCTGCTGTGCTCGGCATTCTTCTCGGGCATGGAAATCGCATTTGTCTCCTCCAACAAGGTGCGGGCCGAAATCGAAATGGCAAGGGGCGGCATCATCAACCGCATCCTCAACATCTACTACAGCAACCGCGAGATGTTCATTTCCACCTTGCTCATCGGCAACAACATCGCCAATATTGTCTACTCGATGGCGATGGCCCGACTGCTCACCATCCCACTGCAGCAGTGGATACAGAACGAGGCGCTGCTGCTGCTCACCCAGACGATCATCGCCACGCTCATCATCCTCATCTTCGGCGAGTTTGTCCCCAAGACGATTTTCCGCATCAATCCCAATGCGTCGATACGCACGGCATCCATCCCGCTGTTCATGATCTACTGTGTGCTCTACCCCATCTCACGCTTCACCGAGTGGCTCTCGGCAGTGCTGATGAAGGCGTTCGGCATCAAGATCGACTCCACACGCGTGCGCCTGCTCACCGTCGATGAACTCGACGCCTACCTGCAGGAAAACATCGACAAGCACGAGGACGAGAACAAGACGGTGGAGCGCGAGGTGAAAATCTTTGAGAACGCGCTCGACTTCAGCAACACCAGGCTGCGCGACTGCATGGTGCCGCGCAACGAGATTGTCGCCGTCGATGTCGAGGACACGACACGCGACGACCTGGTCAAACTGTTCACCCGCTCGGGATTGTCCAAGATTGTCGTCTATCGTGAAAACATCGACAACGTCATCGGCTTCATCCAGGTGAGCGAGTTGTTTGTCACCGAGGTGGACTGGAAGACACGGCTCAAGCCCGTCGTGTTTGCCCCCGAGACCCTGCTGGCCCGCAAGATGATGCAGCAACTCATGGGCGAGAAGCGCTCGATGGCCATCGTCCTTGACGAGTTTGGCGGCACCAGCGGCATGGTCACCCTCGAGGACCTGGTAGAGGAAATCTTCGGCGAGATCGAGGACGAGCACGACCGCAACCGCCTCACCGCCCGCCGCCTGAGCGAGACCAGTTACGAGTTCTCGGGCCGCATGGAGATTGAGGAAATCAACGAGCGGTTCCACCTCGACATCCCCGAGAGCGACGACTACCAGACGTTGGCCGGCTATCTGCTGGCCGAGGAAGAGGCTATCCCCAACGTGGGCGAGGTCATTGACCTGCCTCCTTACCGCTTCACCATCGAGCGCAAGACCGCTGCCCGTCTCGAACTCATCCGCGTCGATATCACCGGCGAGGAGGACAAGAACAGCCGTTCTTGAAAGAAAAATGACGCTTTTTATTAAAAAAATGCCCAAATATTTGCGAGATTAAAAACATTTGCACTATCTTTGCACCGCATTTCGTCAGAGGTGTAACCAGGTGTGTTAGTTCAGTTGGTTAGAATACCTGCCTGTCACGCAGGGGGTCGCGTGTTCGAGTCACGTACACACCGCACGGGAGATTTCCGCAAGGATTTCTCCCGTTTATTTTTGGCAATGATACTGATATTGGCCCTAACCCTGCGGGGCTAATGCGAATTACACGAATTAGTTTTGGATTTTTTTCGTGAAATACGTTTTCATTAGTGAAATTAGCATCAAAACCACTAATGGGCCAACTGCTATATCGTTCCTTTATTCTTTTCCCGATTATAAAAAACGCAAAAAACATAACGTTTTTTACAAATTCCCATTTTTTTTGTTACTTTTGCGGCAGTTATCAAGCAACTAATCAATCAAGTATTAACTAACCAAATTTCATTATCCACTTTTTAATATCAATTAATGTTATGAAAAAGTTATTATCACTCTTCATGGGCATGATGCTGCTACCACTGGCACTGAATGCCATTACGCTGGAGCCGAACCAACTTGTTTTGGGTCACTACGCCTCCGACGACATCAAGTTGGGTGGTTGCTGGGGTAAATCGTTCCTCAACGGCGTAACGCCCATCGCTACCGACATCACGCCCGATGAACTCGCCCTGTTCCAGGGCAGCAAGATCGTGGCCTTCCGCGTCGGCCTGTCGCTCTCCACTCCTGTGTCACGAGTGTTTGTAATCCCCGTTGACCCCAACGGTAACCTGATGGAAGAGACATCATGGTCATGCAACGTCAGCGACCAGGGATGGAACCTCGTGCAACTCGAGACACCCTATGAGATCAACCTGCCCGAGGGCTACAGCCTGAGAATCGGCTTTGATTATCTGCAGTCGGGCTCAGCCAAGCCCATCTCGGCCGTGAAGGTTGGCAACATCTACCCCACGCTGTGCTACTTCGGCAATAAGTGGAGCAACCTGGGTGTGGACGTTTATGGTAACCTCAGCCTGCAGTGCATTGCCGAGAACGACAACTTCCCGCAGTACATCCTCAGGGCCGACAACTTCATCAACAGGACTAGCATCAAGACCGGTGACGACGTCACGTTCTCGTTTGAGACCCGCAACCTGGGTGTGGCCACCATCAATCCCGGCGCGCTCACCTTTGATGTCGCCATCGACGGCAATGTGGTGAAGACCATCAGCAATCCCGCCGCCATCGGCAACGAGAAAGTCACCATCAGCGACATGGTCAGCAGCGAGGGACTTGTTGCCGGCTTGCACACCATCACGGTAACCACCGCAACACTCAACGGTCAGCCCATTGAAGATCCCATCGTGCTGACAGGTCAGTTCAAGAATTTTGACTATGGCTACTCCCGCCAGATGCGCCTGGTTGAGCAGTTCACCTCGACCTATTGCACCTACTGTCCCCAGGGTACGGCCAACATCCAGAGCCTGTGCGACATGCGCAATGACATCGCTTGGGTATCCATCCACGAGAACATGGGCAACACCGACCCCTTCAGGACCGAACAGACCGACTCCATCACCTCCCTTGAGGGCATCGACGGATTCCCCGAGGGCTCATTTGACCGCACAGTGGGCATCGAGGCCAATAACCGTGTTTACGCAGTCCTCACGGCTCTCCAGCCCAGCAGGATGAGCACCTTCCTGGACAATATCTCGGAAACTCCCTCATGGGCCACGGTCAACGTCAACAGTACCTTTGACGAGACGACCCGCAAGGCTGTCATCACCATCGACGGCGAGTTGGTTCCCAACTATGAGGACTTCATGGGCAACGACAGCAAACTCACCGTCTATATCACCGAGGACGGCCTGGTTGCACCCCAGGTGAGCGGCGGTAACGACTATGTGCACAACAATGTATTGCGCCAGGCACTCGTCAGCGTCAAGGGCGTAGCCCTCAAGAAGAACGGCAACGCCTACAAGAACGAGTTCACCGTCACCATCCCCGGTGACTGGAAGGCCGACAATCTGAACATCGTGGCATTCGTCAGCCGCCCGCTGGGCAATGCCCTGACCGACATCTATGTCACCAATGCCAACAAGCGCAAACTCGGCGAGTTTGACGAGCCCACATCGATGCGCGGCGACCTTGACGGCGACGGCAACATTACCATCGCCGATATCAGCATGCTCATCGACTACATTCTTGACCCGGAAGCCACAACTGTTGACATCGTGGCTGCCGACTGCGACCAGAACGGCGAAGTGAACATCGCTGATGTTCCCACACTCATCGACCGCCTCTTGTCAGGCAACTGGTAATCGCACACCCCGCTGCAGGAGGGGAACACATTAAACTGAAGTCGGGATCAACCTTCCATGTAAAGGTTGATCCCGATTTCTCGTTTATCAAGGCATGCACGCGGGCCGCCATTCAGTCGGGGTACCTGGATTCGAACCAGGGACTTCCTGCTCCCAAAGCAGGCGCGCTAACCGGACTGCGCTACACCCCGCTGCTCTCGTTTTGAGCGGTGCAAAGGTACATCTTTTTCTTTAAACGGCAAGCCAA
>CAMKOE010000023.1 GCA_946414395.1 uncultured Porphyromonadaceae bacterium
CCGTGTCGCCCTACTTTGGCCGCTACATGGACTGGAGCGAGACCGAGGGCAACCGATTCATCCTCAATGGCCAGATCAGTTACGAGCCCATCAAGCACCTCGTGTTCACGGGCAAGATAGGCTATGACAAGGGGTACTCGATGTATGATTCCTATACTGTCCCTCGCATCTACGACGGCGACCTGGTGGATCCCAATGCCGAGGATGTGCAGACTAAACTCAGCGACATGCAGTCGCGCTACGGTTCCTACAGTTTCCAGCCCTCGCGCAGTTCGCTGCTCAACATGCAGTTCCTGGCTACCTACCAGCATACCTTTGCCGAGGCATTTACCGTGAGCGCCCTCTACGGTCTGGAGTATAAGGAGACTCACGGACTGGAGTCGTCGATCTACAACGAGCACTTCCAGTTGGGCGGTGAGTTCTATAGTTTCAACAACACCGATTTCACCGACGGAGACTTGCTCATCAGCAATCATCCCACACTCTACCATTCGACCTACAACAAGTATGGCCACTTCGGCGAGTTGAGGTTTGACTACAAGGGCATGGCTCAGATTTCGGTCACGGGGCGCATGGATGGTTCATCGGCCTTCAAGCAGGCTACCAGAACCAATTACTTCTACCCCTCGGTGACGGCAGGTGTCATCTTCAGCGAGTTGTTCAACCTGTCTAACGACTGGTTCAGTTACGGCAAGTTGCGTGGCAACTGGGCCAAGGTGGGCAAGGATAGCCCGCGTTACCTGTTCACCGACACCTACAAGCAGTGGACGCTCTTCCCCGACGGGGGCTACGGCGTGGATCCCACCACGTCGCGCGCCATCGATCTGGAGCCCGAGATGACCAAGTCGTGGGAGATAGGTGCCGACCTGCGTTTCTTCCGCAACTGGACACGCCTTGACATCGCCTATTACTCGACTACTGTCGATAACCAGATCGTGAGCGTGCGCGTGTCGCCCGCATCTGGCACCATCCTGCAGACCCGCAACGAGGGAAGCCTCAAGAACCACGGTATGGAGATCTCGTTGAACCAGGACATCATCAAGGCTGCCGACTTCTCGTGGACAGCACTGGCCAACTTCTCGTTCAACCGCAGCAAGGTCCTCTACCTGCCCAACGATATCACCGAGATCCAGGGCACCCAGTATGGCGACATCTTCCCTGTTGCCCGACTGGGCGAGTCCTCGACGGGTATCTCGGGCAAGGACTACGTGCGCGACCCTGACGGCAATGTCGTGTGTGACGAGAACGGCTATCCTATCATCAATGCGGCCAAGGGCCTCTACATCGGCAACCGCGAGCCTGACTGGCTGCTGGGTGTGGGCAGCACACTGCGTTACAAGAACGCGACGCTGTCGTTCCTGTTTGACGGGCGCAAGGGCGGTGACGTGGTCAACGTCACGGGCCGCAGTCAGATCACCAACGGCATGAGCAGCCTCTATGACAAGTACCGCAACCGCGAGTACATCATCGACGGCGTGCAGGCGGTGGTTGCTCCCGATGGCACGACGACCTACGTGAAGAATACCACCCCCATCGTGCTTGATTCTTACTTTATCAACACCTATTACTCGACCGTCTCGTCCAACTTCATCGAGGACGGTTCCTACATACGCTTGAGTTACGTGACGCTGAGTTATGACGTGGGCAAGCACTTCAAGCGCACCTGGCCCGTCAAGGGCTTGACACTCACCGCTACTGGTCGCAACCTGCTGCTCTTGACCAAGTACCGCGGTAACGATCCCGCCGTGCTGGCTGGCACCGGCGGTGGTACGGGTAGTGCGGGCATCGACAATTACAACGTGCCCAGCACGCGCAGTTTCAATTTCACGGTTAAAGCAACATTCTAAAACTGGAGGCCGACAACTATGAAAAAGATCAGATTTATCGCATTATTGATGCTGGCCCTCCTGGTGTCGACGGGTTGCAACGATGTGCTTGACGACAACGTCAACCCCGACAGGGCCCATGAGATTGATGCCAAGGACGGTCTGCCGGTCATCATCTACTATGCCCAGCAGATTGTGTATGACCACAGCGAGTATTACGCCTACTTCTCCCAGATGCTCACCACCGGCGGCAAGAGTTCGGTGGGAGCCTACAGTTACAAGTGCGAGTGGGAGATGCTGACGATGAACCGTCACCCGATGTGGCGACGTCACTTCTATGATATCGGCAAGAACACCGATAACCTGGTGAACAATTCACGGGCCATCAATTCACCCAACTATGAACTCATCGGCCGCACTATCATGCTCATGTCCACGCAGTTGACGACCGACGCCTTTGGCGACATTCCGCGCAGCGAGGCCTACAACAGCATCGCTCCCAAGTATGACACCCAGGCCTCGGTCTATGCCTGGATGATGCAGGAGTGTGACGACCTGATAGCGATGTATGACGACCCCGCCATTGCCAACAACCCCGACAACCAGCCCTTGACGGTCAAGGAAGACCGCGTCTATGGCGGCGATCTGGAGAAATGGAAAGGTCTGGTGCTGGCACTCAAGGCCCGCCTGCTGCTGCGCAACATCCCCAATGTGGACCGCTCGCCGGCGATGTGCCAGCAGATTATCGACGCTGCCGATGCCGCCATCAGCCAGTGGCGCAAGGGCGACATCTTTGATTACCAGGGCGGTCGTGACGCGTGGTTCGGCAACGAGCCCCGCTACTACTGGGACGGCGGCACGGGCACCCAGAATGCCGTGTGGAGCGTTGCCCAGCCCGTCATCAACTCCTGGGAGTCCCGCGGCAACCTGCTGGGCAGTGCTATCCCGAGCAAGTTCTTCATGGTTGACCTGCTGGGCATCAGCAAACCCGACAACGAGATGACCAGCGGTGTGTTCAACGCCGAGGGCGCCCACGACGGCTTTGCCAATGACCCGCGTTGCGGCCTGCTGATGATCGCCCGCACCGGTCCCGCCAGTGCATCGGCGACCAGTGATCGCATCAAGATGCGCTACCTCGAGAACAACATCGGCATGGGAACGTCGTTCAAGATTGCCAACTATCCCAACATGTACATGGGCGCCTATGCCGGTGCCGCCGATGCCTACAACCCCATCTTCACGATGGAGGAACTCTACTTCATTAAGGCCGAAGCCCTGTACTGGATGGGCAACAAGGCCGAGGCATGCGCCCTGGCCAAGGAGGCCACCCGGTGGAACATCGAGCGCCACCTGGCCGCATTCCTGCGCAACTATCCCAATCCCAACTATAATGCCAATACCGACAACAAGTATCCCGGCAACGCCATCGCTGGCGGCAAGCCCGGATATCAGGCTGCCGAGTACTGGCACGAGCAGGTGTCGGCATTCCTCGATAACGAGGAATATTACCATGGCCGCACACTCTCGCCCCACAAGGTGACAGACCGTGGCAACAAGCACTGGTTCTTCAATCCCAGCGAATTCTCGTTGAGCGACCTCATGCAGCAGAAGTACATCGCCATGTACCTGCAGCCAGAGCAGTGGACCGACATGCGCCGCTACCATTACAGTAACAACCGCAACCACTACGGCATCGGTGACAACCAGGAGATTGTCTATCCGACCCTGCGACGTCCCTATAACCTGTATGCGGCCTACTGGATCGACGGCTTGTCCGAGGAGCAGAAGGAGAATACCTGGATACAGCGCATCAACTATGATCCCGAGACCGAGGAGAAGTACAACCGTCAGGAACTGGAACGCCTGGGGGCCTACAAGAACTACAAGTGGCTGCAGAAACCCATGATTTGGGCTCATGATTATGGTGTAATCTCCTCATTAACACAAGAATAAAGACCTCAAGCGCCTTAATAAAGAAAAAAACAATTATGGAACGAAACAAGATAAAATATGGACTGATAGCCATGATGGTACTGCTCACTACCTCGTGTGCAATACATGACCCGTTTGCCGACAGCGGTGAGTTGGGGCAGGTGTTGCCCACGGTGGACTGGGAACAAGGCTCCACGGTAGTCAAGGCAGGCCGTTATGCCACCTTCAAGGGCAAATACTACACCACCAGCGAGAAGGCGATTGACCATAGCGAGGTGTGGTGCCTCATCAAGCGGGAACAGACGGCCACGGCAACCAGCAAGTTGACCACCTCGCTGGCCTATACCAAGAACTACTCCTTGACCGACACTGTGCGCTCCAGCCAGATGGTCGCCACCTATCCCCACAGCAAGGCGGCCTGGGATGGCTATGAGTATGTCTTGACCGACAGTTTCCCCACCTCACGCACGCTGGCTCCCGTGGCATGGGTCAATCCCGAACAGTGGGACCAGGAGAAGTTTGACAGTTATTATCCCTCGACGTTCGAGCAGGAGTTCAAGGAATACATGGTCAACGCGTTGACCAAGGACAGCACCTACTACAACGACCTGCGCAACGTCTATATCAACTATGACTTCCCTGCCGAGGTGTTTGAGCAATTGAATGCCCGATATGGCATCGACTTCCCGACCGAGACCGCTAGTGCCGATAAGTCTAACGCCTGGTACACCAGCGACGAGATAGATCACTACTACTACATCACCGTGGGGGACGACGGCACGGCTATCTATCATGAGATTGCCAGCGAGAGCGATGCTCCTGCCGGCGTGAATGTGCAGCCGGTCTATGGGTCGGCCTTCTGGCTCTTCTCGCGCTACAGCGACGACACTGGAGGCAAGATTACGTCGGTGCGCCGCCAGTACATGCCCTACTTCAAGAGCATGCTCGAGACGATACCCTTCACCTCGTGGATCTATAACACGGCCGACAAGGTCTTCACGGTGAACTTCAACCGCACCTATTACCTGGAACCCCAGTTCCGAGTCTATGACACCGACGGGAAGGTGGGCGTTACGACCGATAACAAGGAAGTGACACTTAATTAGTTAACACTTGACAGTTAATGCTGAAAATTGTAAGAAGATGAAGACAATCAATAGAATAGCATTCATGGTGCTGGTGGTACTGACGGCCGTCTCGTGTGTCGATAAGACGCCCGACTATGGCAACTTCGCCACCAGGGATGTGGACTTCACCTACAGGGTGGATGACGACCGCTACGGCTTGGACTTCTATGTGGTATCGACCGTTGAGTTTACCAACACTTCCTCCAAATCGGGCCAGGCGACATGGGACTTTGGCGATGGCACCACCTCTACCGAGATGAACCCCTCGCACAAGTATGCGCGGGCGGGACTCTACCAGGTGACACTCACGGTCGATGGTGTGGGCAGCCGCACCTATCCGCTGCTCATCTATGACATCGCACCGCTGCTGAGCGTGGCCGAGCAGAGCGCCACTCCCGTGGTCATCAACGATGTGGACGTGAAACTCGACATCGAGTTGCCTAACCCCGAGAATCTGACGTGCAGGTATCTATGGACATTCCCCGACGGCACCCGCGACGCACAGGGCAACCTGATATCCACCTTTGAGGGCTACAGCCACGAGGACGGAACAATCGACAATCCCGGCAAACTGACCTTCAGCAACATCGGGTCGCAGAAGATCACATTGCAGACCTGGTTTGACATCAACGGCGAGAACCGCCGCCTGGAGGACAGTTATGTCAACGTGCAGGTGGGATCATCGATTCCGGCCCCCACGCTCTACTATGCCGCGATGGGCGGCAACATCATGGCCGTGAAACTCGTGGACATGTCGCAGTTGCCCCCCGGCACCAAGAATATGCCCTTTGACATGGGTGTGAACTCGGGCAACATGCCCACGACGCTCGTGTTTGCCACCGAGCGGTCGGTGACCGACAGTGCCACCATCGAGCAGGACAACATTTATATCCTGGACTGTGGCAAGCAGTATTACTACATCAACGACGAGGCCGGCAACCTGGGTGACGGCAAGATTACCGTCATGAGTGCCGATGGCCAGACCACCAACATCATGGTTACCAACGTGGGTGGTCCCGCCTTCAACGACCCGTTCCAGGGCTGCACCGATGGCAATCTCCTTTATTACACCGACCGCAACACGGGCATCCGCGCACTCCTGCTCAGCGCTCGTGGCGAGACCGAGCAGACCAACTTCAACAGCACGGCAGGATACTATGTGGTCAACAACCAGTTGAGTTACTACGGCCAGGGCATTGCCTACGGTGCCATCCACACGGGACTGTATCTTGACCGCACGGGCAAATTCTGGTGGGCCAAGAACTACTCGGGCAATGGCATCTATCGCTTCAGGCCCAGCGACATCGGCAAGACCGGCACTGGCGTGAAGATACCTTATCCCATTGTGCTCGAGACCACCCAGCCGCGCGCTTTCACGCTGGACGAGGACCTGGGTTACATGTATGTGTGGATGACCAAGGGAACCACGCCTGGGGTGGGCTTCACCCAGTATGCCATCCCCGGTGACAACGAGACGGTAACCTACGACAACTACATCAACTTCATCACCATGGAGGCCGATCCCGTCAACACGACCGACTCCGAGGGCGTCTATACCACCCAGATGGCCGTTGATGCGCAGACCCACTACGTCTATTTCGGCTTCCGTGCCGCCGCGACCGAGAAGACCTACACCACAGGCCTCTACTATTTCAATCCCGAGGATGGCAAGGTCTATAACTTCAATGGCAACAAGGACAAGATCCTGGGCGTGTGCATCAATCCGCGCTTGACCCAGTTGTTCTAGAAGTGGTAACTGCAACCAGAACACAGAATCATTCATTAAAGTTTTTTTACGGGAGGGACTCGACATATTAAACTTTTGACTACTTTTGCGCGTTGAAATGAGACAATGTGCAATACTGTTATTGGTCATGGTGCTGGCAGGGGCCTTTCGTACCTTTGCCATGCCTGCTTGTGCGCCACCCAACACTAAGGTGGTCTTGACATCGACCAACCTGCCCATTGTCTGGATACAGGCACCTAAAAACATTAACCAGAATACCCGAGTCACCGCTACTATCAAGATTATCGACAATGGCGAGGGGCTCCTCAATTATGCCGACACGGTGGCCTATCCCGGCCAGCACATTGACTTTGAAGGCTATATCGGCCTGCGTTATCGGGGCAACTCCTCCTATCTCTACAGCGACAAGAAGCCTTATTCCTTCAGGCCGCTCGACAAGCCGCTCGAGGAGGGTGGGGAATGGAAAAAGGCGTCCATACTGGGAATGCCCCGGGACAGCAAGTGGGCCCTGCTGGCACCTTATGCCGACAAGAGCATGATACGCGACATGCTGGCCTTTGAAATCTCAAGGCCGTGGATGGACTACACGCCCCAGGGACGGTATTGCGAGGTCATCTACAATGGCGTTTACCATGGCGTCTATGTCTTGACCGAAGTCGTCTCGGGCGGCAAAAACCGGTTGAACCTTGACGATCCCGGCGAGGAGGGCGACGAACTCACGGGTGGTTACCTGCTTGAGGTGGACCGCAATGATGAGGTCACCTTCAGGTCCAAGTACCCGCCTGTCCTGAGTGACGGCACTCCCATCACTGGCCGTTATATCGAGATTCAATACAAATCACCGGAGTATGAAGACCTGACAAAGACCCAGGTCAATTATATCCGGCAGCGGGTCAACGCGATGGAGGCTGCTCTGGCATCGGACCATTATCGGGACTCGGTGGGCGGTTACCGCGATTATCTGGATGAAATGTCGTTCATTGATTACCAGATTGCCATGGAACTGGGACACAATGTGGACGGATACCGCATGAGCGGCAAGTTCTTCAAGTGGCGCGACAGCGTGGATCCTCGCTTCAAGATGGTTTTGTGGGACATGAATCTGGCTTACGGCAATTCCAACTACAATGATGGCTGGCGATATGACACCTGGCAATACCAGATCAACGACATCATCGCCGATCGACCCACGTCCCATCTTGTCCCCTTCTGGTGGTACAGGCTCAACACCGATGAGACCTATGTGCAGCACCTCAAGGACCGCTGGGCACAGTACCGCCGCGCCAACATACGCACCGACCGCCTCATGGCGACTGTCGACTCGCTGGTGAACCTGATTACCGTGGGCGGCGCCGAGGAGAGAAATTCGCTGGCCTATCCCACTTGGGGCGAGTACGTCTGGCCCAATTACTACATCGCTGTGGACTATGATGACGAGATCGCTCATCTCAAGCAGTGGCTTCTTGACCGCCTGGCCTGGATGGACGAGCAGTTGGACTTTGTGCCCGACCCGGTAGTGATTCCTGGTGACGTGAATGGTGACGGGGAGGTCAATATCGCCGACATCAATGTCGTTATCGATTTCATCATGGGCAACCGGCGGGACGACATGCTGCCGGGTGTCGATGTGAATGGTGACGGCGAGGTGAATGTTGCCGACGTGAATGTGATCATAACTATCATCCTAGCCTGTTGACACGTGAGACGAGAAAAGGCGATGGACAATGCCGATGGATGACTAATTGACCCTGAAGATGATGAAACGGCCGATTCTCATGACTGCAATACTGGTGCTGGTGCTCGCCGCGGCCTGCACCAGGCCTGTGGTGAACTATCCGCCGAACAATACCCGTGTGGAATTGACCTCGACCAACTTGCCCATCGTGTGGATCGAGGTCGATCATCAGGAGATAAGCCGTGATAATCGCATCGGTGCCCGCATGAAGGTCATCCACAATGGCGACGGTGCCCTCAATTATGCCGACACCACGGCCCATCCTGGACAATGCGTTGACTATGAGGGGCCGATATCCATCCGCTACCGCGGTAACTCATCCTACAATGTCGCCAGTAAGAAGCCCTACTCGCTGCGCACCCTGCAACAGCCCTACAAGAAGAGTTCCAAGAAGAAGAAAGTCAAAATCCTGGGCATGGGCAAGGACGATGACTGGGCACTGCTGGCCCCTTACTCCGACAAGAGCATGATGCGCGACTTGCTGGCCTTTGAAGTGTCGCGCCCCTGGATGGAATACACGCCGCAGGGCCGTTATTGCGAACTTTTCCTGGATGGCACCTACTATGGCGTGTTCATCCTGTGTGAGGTGGTGTCTCAGGGCAAGCACCGCTTGGACCTGCAGAAACCCGGAATCAGCGGTGACGACATCACTGGCGATTACCTGATGGAAGTGGACTATGACGACGATGTGAACCACATGTCAAGGTTCCATCCCATCGGCAACGATGGCAGGACGCTGCAGGACAAGTTTGTGCATTTCCAGTACAAGTATCCCGATTATGACAAACTTGAACAGTCCCAGGTCAATTACATCAACCGCCGCATCGACGAGATGGAGCGTGTGCTGGCCTCTCCGCAGTATGCTGACCCCCACACGGGCTACAGCAAGTATATTGACGTGATGTCGTTTATCGATTACCAGATTGCCATGGAATTGGGACACAATATTGATGCCTACCGCAAGAGCGCCAAATTCTACAAGCGGAGGGACCGTGTTGACGGGCGCTTCAAGATGGTGGTTTGGGATAATGACCTGGCCTATGGCAACTGTAAACTGGCGCAGTCGTGGCGCACCGACACCTGGGCCTACCTGAATAATGACACGCTACAGGCCCGCAACGAGCAGTTCCTGGTCCCCTTCTGGTGGAGCCGCCTCAATAGTGACGAGGCCTATGTGGCGCAACTCAAGGCCCGATGGGCCCAATACCGCACGACCAACCTGCGGGAAGAACGCTTGATGGCGGTCATCGACTCGCTGGCAACCGTGCTGACTTGCCACGGGGCGATGCAGCGCGATAGCCAGGCCTGGCCACACTGGGGCGAGTATGTTTGGCCCATTTACTACATTGCCAGTGACTTTGACGACGAGGTTTCTTACCTCAAGCGATGGATCAGAGACCGTATCGCCTGGATGGATGCCCAGTTGGGCTTTCGTGAAGCGCATTAGGGTTAAGGCTTGAAGGTCAGCCCCCCAGCCATGATGTTATTGGATGATGGAGATGGGTTCAACCGTTGGCCGGTGTCGAGAAAACGCTGCCAGGCAGTGACCGCATGTTGTAGGTCGATGCCATCGACTCGCCATAGGCGCCTGCCGAGCGGATGGCAATCATGTCCCCGCGGCGGGTTACGGGCAGGCGGCAGTCGCTGGCAAACACGTCGCTGGATTCACAGACGGGCCCCACGATATCATAGGTGGCCATCTCTTCCTGGGACGAGGTCAGATTCTGGATCTGATGGTGGGCGCCATACAGTGCCGGGCGTATCAGGTCGGTCATGCCGGCGTCAAGGATGACAAATTTCTTGTTTCTGCTCTCTTTCACATAGACGACTCGACTGATGAGCGTGCCGCAGCCGCCGACAATCGAGCGGCCCAATTCAAAGTGCAGTCGCTGATTGTTCCTCAGGTTCAGGCCCTGCTTGAACAGGTTGAAGAATTGCTCAAAGTCGGGCATGGGGCACTCATCGGGATTGTCATAGTCAATGCCCAGGCCGCCCCCCATGTTGATGGTCTCAAAATGTATGCCCTCGCGGTCATACTCGTCAAGTAGCCTGTTGACCGTGTCACACAGCATGGCATAGGGCTTCATCTCGGTAATCTGGGAGCCGATGTGGAAGTGCAGGCCTTTCAAGTGGATGTGGGGCAGGCTTGATGCGAGGTTGACCACATCGTGGAGCACCTCAATGCCGATGCCGAACTTGTTGTCGGCTGTGCCCGTGGTGATATACTTGTGGGTGTGGGCGTCGATGTCGGGGTTGACCCTGATGGCGATAGAGGCGGTCTTGCCCATGCCGGCGGCAATCTCATTGATGATTTCCAGTTCCTGAACCGACTCGACGTTGAAGCAGCCTATCTCGTGTTCCAGCCCCAGCCTGATTTCCCAATCGGTCTTGCCAACGCCCGAGAATGTCATCTCTGAGGGCTTGAAGCCCGCCTTGATGGCTGCAGCAACCTCGCCGCCGCTCACCAGGTCGGCACCGAACCCTCGGCTGGAGATTTCCTTCATGATGCGGGGATTGCCGTTGGCCTTGACGGCATAGTGCACCGTGATTGGTGCGCCAGCAGTCATGCGTGAAATCTCGTCAAGCGTCCTGTGCAGCAAGTCCAGGTCGTAGTAGTAGAACGGAGTGTGCTGTCCCTGCAGCATGTCTATAGGAAAAACTGGAGTCTTCAACCCTTGTCCCATATCGCAAATACTTTATTGTGAAATTGAATTTTAAACCTTAAATCTTGGCAAAGGTAAATAATATCCCTTAAAAAGAATGCGATTTTATGGATTGTAAACACAAATTTAGATTTATTTAAAAAATAAAATCTTATAGTCGCTTTGAAAGTAAGTTTTTTTTTCGTTACTTTGCTAAATCTATAAAATAACCAAAGTGTAATTGGATGTTATTAATTATAAACCGACAGATTATGAGGAAATTATTACTTTTCTTGTCATTACTGGCAATCGTATTTATCAATGCCCAAGCCGTCACCGACGGCGTGAAATATGAGCGAGTCAATGGTCTCGGAATCAAGAACCTGTGGATCCAGGACAGGGTACACAGCCCTGAGCAGTGGGCCGCACAGCCCTACTGTAACACCAGTGCCCGCACATCGGTGCTGGCCGATGGCTTCATCTACATCTCCCGCACTAATGCCAAGACCATCATCCAGGGAACCGACACGCTGGCCCAGAGTGTCGTTTACAAGTTGAATGCCGAAAACGGTACTTTGGTCAAGGAATTGCCCTTGACGCTTGATGGCGAAATCTACGGCAACGCTGTCTTGAACGCCAACACGGTGGGCGTGGACAACTTCGGTCACCTGTACATAGCCCCCTATACCAGCGAACTGGCTACCATCCAGAATGTGTATTTGCTTGATGGCGAGACGGGCGCGTTGACGCTTGTGGCCTCGATGGACAAGGGCGACGCGCTGGCCCGCTGCGACTACATTGACGTGATGGGTGACCTCACGCGCGAGCAGGCCGAGTGCAATATCATGTCGGTGGGCGCTAGTTCGGAGTTGCTCTATCGCTGGCACGCCGACCAGGGTGGTGACTTTGAGGGCGGCTTTGAAGGTGACCCCTACCTGGCCATCCTCGATTTCTATCCCGAGACTGTGACCAATTGGGGCTTTGCTCCTTTGGCAAAGATGATCCTGGGCGAGAACGAGGAGAACCGCTACAGCGGTGAACTGTTCTATGTGGATGGCTTCACGACGTCCCCCATTCTGTATGACGTGACGGGAACGATGGTTGAGAGTTTTGAGAACGTTGACCCGAGCCTGTGGCCAATGGACGTGGGTGCCAATGGCGTGTGTGAGTTCACCATCGACGGCCGCAACTTCATCGCCTATGTGGCCGCTCAGTATGACGGCGTTGTCGAGGCCACAATGATCAACAAGGCCTGTCAGGTCTATATCTGTGAGTTGGGCGAGGGCATGACACTGGAGGGTATGCAACGCTACTGGATGGTGCCCAACGAGTTGGGGCGCATCAGTGACGGCGGCACCCGCGTGGAGAGCCTGTCGGTGGAATATGGCACCGATGCCCAGGGCAACGAGGAGGTGTTGCTCTATATCTTCAAGTGCTATAATGGCATGGCCTTGTACAAGATCGGTCCCAATGTCACCGATGATGATACCCCTGGTGTGGTTGGTGACGTGGACGGCAATGGCGAGGTGAACATCTCGGATGTCAATGCGATTATCGACATCATTCTCTCGGGTCGTGCCGACACCGCTGGTGATGTCGATGGCAATGGCGAGGTGAATATCTCGGACATCAATGCCCTCATTGCCCTGATATTGAAATAATGATGCGGAAGAGCCTGTAATAAAGAAACTTAACGTATCGACTTGTGCGAGTCTGTGTCATAATTCGCTCGCTTGTTTTATATCGGCCTTACGGCCGAGAAATCAAAAATTTGTATAAATATTAAACAAAATAAATTTCTATTTCAATTTTAGTTATAATTTTTCTTGATTTCTCGCGCGTAGCGCGATGAATAGTTCCAGTCGCCATTTATGACACAGACTCGACTTATTGTTGGCGATGTCAAGAATCTTCAATAATTTTGCACGTCTGTTAGATGAAAAACATGGAACGTAACGAATTTATGGTAGAAGTGTGTGCCAACGGTGTAGAGTCTTGCATCGCGGCACAAGATGGGGGCGCCGACCGCGTGGAACTGTGTGCCGGCATTC
This sequence comes from uncultured Porphyromonadaceae bacterium, assembly GCA_946414395.1. Taxonomy (GTDB): domain Bacteria; phylum Bacteroidota; class Bacteroidia; order Bacteroidales; family Muribaculaceae; genus Sodaliphilus. Next base: position 13,061 of record CAMKOE010000023.1, read on the forward strand.
CCGAGGGTGGAACGACACCCAGTTATGGCGAGATCAAGGTGGCGCGCCGCGTGTTGACGGCGACCCGCCTGCATGTGATTATCCGTCCCCGTGGCGGTGATTTCCTGTACAGCGACCTGGAGGTGGAGCGCATGGCGGCCGATATCGCCGTGTGCCGTGACCTGGGCGTGGATGGTGTGGTGTTCGGCTGCTTGAAGGCCGATGGCACCATTGACCTCGAGCGCAACCGCTACCTCGTGGAGTGCAGCAAGGGCATGAGTGTGACGATGCACCGAGCCTTTGACCGTACGGCCAATCCCGAGCAGGCACTAGAAGAAATCATCGACCTGGGCTTTGACCGCATCCTCACCTCGGGCCAGCAGCCACGGGCCATACAGGGTGTGGACTTGCTGGCTAAGTTGAACCGCCAGGCGGCAGGCCGCATCATTCTCATGGCCGGCAGTGGCGTGAACGAGGAGAATATCGCTGAAATCCGCGATGTGACAGGCTTGCACGAATTCCATTTCTCGGGTCGCGAGTCCCAGCCCAGCGCCATGCAGTATGTCAATCCCAACCTGTACATGGGCCGTCCTGGCGCCAACGAGGCCGCGCTTGACTATACCACCGCTCGCCGCGTCAAGGCCACGATAGCCCGGCTACTCGATTGACAATAAGTTGAGAATTAGGGGAATGGCCTCGCCAGGGGTGGCCCAGGTGATGTCGGGGTCGCGGCGGTACCAGGTGAGTTGCTTCTTAGCATACACGCGTGTGTTTTTCTTCATGCGCTCGATGGCCGTGTGGCGATCCATTGTGCCGTCAAACATGGCAAACATCTCCTTCATTCCCACCGTGTTGAGCGAGTTGAGGTGGCGCAGGTGATAGACGCTCCTGGCCTCTTGTTCGAGCCCGGCCTCAATCATGCGGTCCACGCGGCTGTTGATGCAGGCAAACAGTTGGTCTCGCTCGATGTTGAGGGCCACCTTGATGATATCAAAATCCCGTTGCTTGGCCTTGCCGGTGCGCAGGGAGGAAAAGGGAACACCCGCCTGACGGCAGATTTCCACGCCGTGACACACGCGGCTGGTGTTCTTGCGGTCGATGGCAGCGGCATATTGCGGGTCGAGCCGTTCGAGTTCTTCCACGAGGCTTTCCAGGCCCTCGCGCGCCAGTTTGTCCTTGACCGCTGTCCGCACCTCGGGGCTGATGTCGGGCAACTGGTCGATGCCGTGGCACACCGCGTCAACATAGAGCATCGACCCGCCGCACATCACCGCATAGTCACCCTGTTGCCACAGCGTGGGCAGCAGCTGGAGCACGTCGGCCTCAAACTGGGCCGCGCTGTACTGCTCTTCCAGATCCTTGAAGGCCACGAAGTGATGCCTGGCGGCAGCCAACTCGTCGGCAGTGGGGGCCGCTGTGCAGATGGGGATGCCGCGGTAGATCTGTCGTGAATCGGCATTGATGATCTCGCAATGCAGGCGCTGCGCCAGACCGATGGCCGTCGCGGTCTTGCCCACCCCTGTCGGGCCGGTAATAACAATCAGCGTTTTGCTCATTCCTTTTTCTTCTCCTCCTCGTTGCGGTATTTATTGAACAACGAGGCCGACATGGTAATGGGCGTCTTTTTGTCCTTGACCTCCTTTTTCTTGCCCTTCTGCAAGGGATTGGGCTGGTGCAGGACAAATTCGCAGTAATAGGAAATGATGAGTGTCGTCAGCGGCAGGCCGATAATCAGGCCGATGACCCCCATCACATAGACCCACAACGACAATGACAGGAAGATGATGGCGGGATTGAGGCCCATCTGTGACTTCATGATGGTGGGGATGAGCACCATGTCCTGGATGATCTGGCAGACGATATAGGCCACAATGACCCAGGAAAACATCACCCAGAAACTAGCCCCCGTGGCGGCAGTGGCCACCAGACACAGGAAGGCGGCAATGGGGATGGAAATGAGTTGCAGATAGGGAACCATATTGAGCACGCCCACAAACATGCCGAAGGCGATAGCCATGGGCAGCCCGATGATATAGAATTCGATGGCGAATATCACGCCCACAAAGAACGACACGGCGGCCTGACCGCGAAAGTAGCGGCTCATCGTGTCGGCCACGTCACCAAAGATGCGCAACGCCATGCGGCGGTACTTGCTGGGGATCGCGGCCTTGAAGCCATGGGACAACTTGTTGAAGTCCAGCAGGATGAAGAACATGTACAGCAGCACGATGAACCACGACGCGATGCTGAAGATCACACTCATCGTGCCACCCACTACCGACCACGCTCCCGACGCGGCCTTGTTGATGATTTCCATCCACTGCTGCTTGCTGAAGATCTCATTGATCTTGTTCAGGTCGATGTAGCGCTGGATGAACTCATTGATCTCGGCGGGAACATAGGGGATGCGCAACGACGACTTGGCATAGGCCGCCAACTGTTTGGACATGGCTCCGAACTCCTCAATCAGGTAGGGAATGATGAGCCAGCACAAGCCGGTAATCAATGCGATGACGATAGCGAGCGCCAGCACGACGGCGATGCCGCGGGAGCGGATGCGGGCCTTGCATTGCAGCCACTCGACGAGCGGGTCGATGATATAGGCGAGGATGAAGCCCACGACAAAAGGCATGAGCACAGGACTCAAGTAATTGATGAGCCACACGCCCACGGCCACACTGGCCAGGGTCAGCACCATTCTAAAGACGCGGTCAAAGTCATATTTCTTTTGTACGGTTGTCTGTGCCATTGTCTCTATGATATTGAGTAGGAAGCGATTATAAATAGATTGTTTCGATTAACTGTTCATGTCCAACTGGACCTCCACCGGGCAGTGGTCGCTGCCGTAAATCTCGGTATGAATCTTGGCATCGGTCAATTGACTCTGGAGGCGGTTGCTCACCAGGAAGTAGTCGATGCGCCACCCCGCATTCTTCTCGCGCGCCTTGAAGCGGTAACTCCACCATGAGTACACGTCGGTCACGTCGGGATTGAAGAAGCGCCACGTGTCGATGAATCCGGCATTGAGCAGCACGGTCATTTTCTCACGCTCCTCGTCGGTGAATCCGGCATTCTTGCGGTTGGTCTTGGGGTTCTTGAGGTCTATTTCCTGATGGGCCACGTTCAGGTCACCACACACGATGACGGGCTTCTTCTTGTCGAGTTCCAGCAGGTAGTTGCGGAAGGCGTCTTCCCACGTCATGCGGTAGTCAAGGCGCCGCAGGCCGTCCTGGCTGTTGGGCGTGTAGCAGGTCACGAGATAGAAACCGGGCATCTCCAGCGTGATGACGCGGCCCTCGTGGTCATGCTCCTCGATGCCCATGCCATACTCCACGCTCAATGGCTCATGACGGCTGTAAATCGCTGTGCCCGAGTAGCCTTTCTTCTCGGCATAGTTCCAGTAGGAGCGGTAGCCTTCAAACTCCAGGTCCAACTGCCCCGCCTGCATCTTGGTCTCCTGCAGGCAGAAGAAGTCGGCGTCCAGTTCCTTGAAGATATCGCCAAATCCCTTGCCCACCACGGCCCGCAGGCCATTCACATTCCACGAGATAAACTTCATATTGTTCTAGTATCTGTTTTATTTAGGGAACGATATAGCAGTTGGCCGCAATGATTATTTTTTGTTGATTTCGCTTTAACAAGCGAAAAGAATCAATTCGCAATAGCACTAAGTTGAATCCGCGTAATCTTCATTGCCCAGCGGGTTAAGGACAACATCTATATCATTGTCTTTATTATTTAACCTGCAAATTTACTGTAAACACAATTAAATACAAAAGGAAATTCTGTAATTTTGCAGGGATGATTGACAAATTCCATCTCTTGGGAGACGAAGTGGCGACAGTGGAGTTGCCGCGGCAGTTCACATGCCCGTTCCTGTATGAGCCCCATCCGCTGGCGCTCGTGGCGGTCGGGCAGGTGCAACAATACGTCGCCTCCCGGACCGATTGGGCCGACGAGATGGCAGCCGGAAAAATGCTGGGTGTGCTGGTGGCCAGGGATGGCCAGGGGCGATTGGGCTTCCTGGCGGCATTCTCGGGCAACTTGGCCGGCAGTGTCAGGCACGACTACTTTGTGCCTCCCGTCTATAATCTGCTCGACCCGCAGGGCGAGTTCAAGCAGGGCGAGGCACAGATTACGGCCATCAATCACGAGGTGGAACGGCTGGAACGGGCCCCCGAATTGGTGGCGTTGCATCAGCGCGAAATAGCGGCAAAGCAGAAGATGTGCGATGAAATCAATCGGTTTAAGGCATTGATGGCCCGTCACAAGCACGAGCGCGACGAGCGCCGGCTGGCTGGTGACTTGACAGATGAGGAACGGGAAACACTGTTGAACCAGAGCCGCTTTGAAAAAGCCGAACTGAAGCGGGTGCGCCAGCGTCATGAAGCCGAAATCCAGCAGATTGCAGATGAAATAGCGGCTTCTCAACAGCGCATCGATGAGTTGAAGGCCCAGCGCAAGGTCATGAGCGAAGCCCTGCAGGAACGCATCTTCCGGCTGTTTGTCGTGAGCAACGCCCGCGGCGAGCGGTGCGACCTGGTCGAGGTGTTCAGGCCTCTGGGGGCACTGCCGCCTGCTGGGGCAGGGGAGTGCTGCGCCCCGCGACTGCTCAATTACGCCTTCAACAACGGTCTGCAGCCCGTCTGTATGGCCGAATTCTGGTGGGGCGCCTCACCCGTTGGCGAGGTGCGTCACCATGGTCATTTCTATCCTGCCTGCCGCAGCAAGTGCAAGCCCATCCTGGAATTCATGCTCCAAGGGCTTGATGTGGAGCCAAACAGGCTAGAACAGCCCATGGACAATGGCGAGGTGGAAGTCGTCTATGATGACCAGTGGATCACGGTGCTCAACAAGCCGTCGGGCATGCTCACTGTGCCCGGCAAGGCGCTGGATGACAGTCTGCTCAGCCGCTACCGCGAGGCCCATCCCGAGGCTGTCGGCCCCATCGTCGTTCACCGCTTGGATCAAGAGACGTCTGGCCTGGTCGTGTTTGCCAAGGACAAAGCGACCCACAAGGCCCTGCAGCAGCAATTTGAGGCCCATTCCGTCAAGAAACGCTATATCGCCCTGCTCGACGGTATCGTGACGCGTGACGAGGGCGTCATCGACCTGCCCCTGCGCCCCGATGTGGACGACCGCCCCCGCCAGCGTGTCGATCGCGAGCACGGCAAGCCAGCCATTACCCGCTACCATGTGCTGGAACGTCGTGGCGGTCACACCCTCATCGCCCTGCAACCGCTGACGGGCCGCACCCACCAGTTGCGTGTCCATTGCTCCCACCCGCTGGGCTTGAACTGCCCCATTGTGGGCGACCGTCTCTATGGCCGCGCCTCCTCCCGCCTGATGCTCCATGCCCAGTCTCTCACCATCGTCCATCCCGCCACAGGCCGCCCTCTTGCTCTGCAAACGGGCGGTAATGACCTCTGGCAGAATTGAAAAAGTTTACATTTTTTTTGAAATCATCCTGTTTTAGTCAAAAAGACTGAAACAATGCTAATTGTTTGCAAAATTAAATTAATTGATTTTGATATTTACTTTTGTAACTCTATATTTGTGCCGTGAAATGTGACTTGCTAGTGTCCGTTTCCATTGAATTTATTAAATAAAAGTGCCTATGCTCAGACAATTACGCTTTGGATTATTGTCATTGTTGTCGCTGGTGGCCGTGTTGCCCATGGCAGCACAGGTGCGCCACGTCACGACTGTCAATCCACAGTCCAAGCAGTCCTATATGGAGGTCTATGAGTTTGACTACGTGGATATTCAGCCTCAGTTTCCCGGTGGCGAGCGAGGCCTGATTAATTTCATCAACAAGACCCGCGAGTATCCCTATCATGCCTACAAGAAACGCATCCAGGGCCGCGTGCTGTGCAGTTTCATCGTGGGCACCGATGGCCGTGTGAGCGACGTGAGGGTCATTCGCGGAGCCGGTGACGAGAGCCTTGATCGTGAGGCCATCCGCGTGATCGGTGCGATGCCCAAGTGGAGCGTGGGCAAGGTGGGCAAGCATGCCGTCCCCGTGAGGGTTGTGTTGCCTGTCAACTTCAGGCTCTAGACAATTGAGAGACAAACCATATTACAATATGAATCACAAGAAAAAGGGTGCTGCCGTTGTGCAGGCCCTTTCTTCATTTTGGCGCACTGCCGATAATGGTAGCAGTTTGGGCGTTTTTGTCTTCTTTTGTTGGCAATTCATCGAAATAATTTGTATGGTTGTGAACAATTGTATAATTTTGCAACATCAAGTAGAACTAACTCTAGCATAAACCACTCATTAACTAACGTCCACTACTTCAATTATTAACTATAAATTTTTTGTTTATGAAGAAAATGTTATTCTTTGCCGCTATCATGATGGCGGCGATGCAGGCAATGGCTGGCAATGTTGATCTGGCAACTGCTCAGTCCAAGGCCGCTGGCTTCCTGCGTCAGAGCGCACCCAATGCCCGCTTCATGACCTCGGCGCCCACCATCAAGGGCACCCATGAGGTGAAGAACTCCAGCAATGCAGCCCAGACTGCTTACTACATCGTTAACACCGACCGTGGCTATGTCATCGTCGCTGGTGATGACCGCGCCCGCGAGATTCTCGCCTATGGTAGCGGAAACATTGACAACTTGAATGATATCCCCGACGCCATGCGTCTCATCCTCAACAAGTACCAGAAGCAGATGGAGTACCTCCAGGCTCATCCCGGTGTAATGGTGAAGACTGGCGTGACAAGGGGTGGCATTTCCGTTGAGCCGATGTTGAAGACCGCTTGGTCTCAAGGCAAGCCCTATAACATGAAGACCCCGAAGGTGGGCTACGGCAGCGATCCCTATTGCAAGGTGGGTTGCTCGGCAGTGTCGCTGTCACAGGTGATGAACTACTGGCGCTTCCCGGTTTCCTCACCCGCGCTTCCCGGTTACACCACCGAGACCATGGGTTATGTCATGCCCGCCCTGCCTGCCTACACCTTTGACTATGATAACCTGCTTCCCACTTACAGGACCAGTACCGACCAGTATTCGGATACCCAGTTGGATGCTATCGGTTACCTGATGCTCTACACGGGCTATGCCATGAACATGGACTATGTTACTGACAGGAGCGGTGCCGAGTATGAAGAGATTGATCAGGCCATCCGCACCTTCGGCTTTGACCCGGGTTACAGCATTGAGATGAAGTGGGACTATGATGATGGCACCATCAACTATACCGAGGAAGAGTGGGCCCAACTGATCCAGTCCGAACTGATCGCTGGCCGTCCCCTGGTTTATTGCGCGTTCGACATGCAGTCCGACTCGACCGCCATCAACGGTCACGCCTTCAACGTCGATGGCTATGATGCCGACAACGACATGTATCATGTGAACTTCGGCATGAGTGAAGAGAAAAACACTTACTACGCCCTCGATGCCTTCACCCTGGACAATGGCATGACGGTATATGATTTCTATCCCTTGCTTTTTGCCGGTCTGCAGCCTCCCACGGGTGCCGCTGTTCCCCGCATGATTGTTTCGCCGACGGCTCTCAGCATGGAGTGCTATGCAGGCCAGACTGCTACTGCCACCTTTAATGTAGCCGGTGTTGACCTGACCGATGCCATCACCGTGACCGTCAACGACGAGAACGGCTATTTCACGACCGACGTCGCTACCATCGCCGTCAATGAGGCTGGTAACAAGACCGTGACCGTTACCTATGCTCCTCAGGCCGAGGGTACTCACACCGCCACTATTACCTTGAGCACCCCTGGTGGCCTGGATGTGGCTGTCGCCCTCAACGGTAAGGCAACTCCCGCTCCCCTGGAGAAGCACGATCCCGTGATGCTGCCCGCCAACGAGGAGCATATCAACCTGACCTCGTTCCGTGCCGACTGGACCGACCAGACTCCCGCCCAGAACGTAGCAAGTTACACCCTCCAGGTGAACACCAAGCCCAACTACACCATCCTGGCCCAGTCCGACTGGAGCACCACCGAGGAGGTATTTGGCAACAAGGCTTCGACTTGGGAAACTTCTGGCCTCATTCCCGCTGGATGGTCGTTCACTGGCGACAACCTGTGGGCCGAGGATCACTTCATCTCGATCCAGAAAGCCAGCATCTCCACCCCCGAGTTCACTGGTTGTGACAAGGTGACCGTGGTTGTTACCGCCAAGCGTCTGTATAGCGGTTCCCCCGACTTCACCGTATCGACCAGCCAGGCTTCGCAGACCTATAACTTGACCAATGGCGAGTTCACCCAGTTTGTACTTGTTCTCGATTGCGCACAGGCCGACAAGGTGACCTTCGCAGCATCCAATTCTTATTATGCCGGCCTGCTGAACGCTGTCGTTTATTCGGGCGAGATTGAGCCTCCCACGGCTTTGCGTGCTACCGAGACCGGTGATGCGACCTTCCGCACCATCACGGGTATCACCGACAAGTTCTACACTGTCAACAACCTGACCGCTGGCGGCACTTTCCTCTTCAAGGTGAAGGCCCTCTACAACGATGGTACCGAGAGTGCTTGGAGCAATGTCGAGGAGGTTACCCTGTTTGATAACGGTAGTGCCTCGCTGAAGGGTGACGTTAACAATGATGGTATTGTTAACATCAGTGATGTGACCACCCTGATTGATTATCTGCTGGGTAACGGCGGTGCCATCAACACCGTGAACGCAGACATGACTGAGGATGGAATAATCAATATCTCGGATGTAACTAGCCTTATCGACTTCCTCCTGGGAAATCATTAAGGAATTTCATTCATTAGACATTAAAATAGGCCCAAGCGCTGCCAGGCGGTGCTTGGGCCTTTTTTAATGATGTTTGCTGGCCAGATTGTGGTAAAAACGATAGTTTCAGGCGGCTATTTACGGTAAAATGTAGTTAATGTGCTATTTTTGTTTTACCTTTGTCAAGTCTCAACGAGGCAAGAACAGGACCATTAATAATAAACTATAAACTCAACGGTACACTATTTTATGAAAAAAATGTTTCTTCTCGCTGCAACCTTGTTTGCGGCGATACAAGTGATGGCGGCCGATGTCGATCAGGTTGCCGCAAGGTCAATCGCCCAGAAGTTCCTGGCGAGTCATTCGGGTACTAAAACGCTCAACGCGGCCATGCCCGCTGTGAAATGGGTCCATCAGGAAAAGAATTCGGCCAACGCTGGCCGGGTCGCCTACTATGTCGTCAACACCGACAACGGTTTTGTCATCGTTGCTGGTGACGACCGCGCCCAGGAAGTGCTCGCCTATGGCAACCGTCCGCTCGGCGGCATGAACAGCCTGCCCGAGAACATGCGCTACTGGCTGGGCTACTACAAGCGGCAGATGGAACTGCTGCAGTCACGCCCCGGCATGAAGGTTCAGAAACCCGCAATCAAGGCTGGCGGCACGAGTGTCGAGCCATTGATCACAGCCATGTGGGACCAGGGTTCCCCCTTCTATAACCAGTGCCCGATGGATGGTGACCGTCGCGCCCTGACCGGCTGTGCGGCCACCTCTCTGGCCCAGGTGTTCAACAAGTGGAAGTATCCCACCCAGCCCACTCCCACGATACCCGGTTACACGACCGCTACCCGCCACTTTGAACTACCGGCATTGCCTTCAGTCACCTTTGACTGGGATCACATGCTCGACACCTACCGGGTGGGCTATTACAATGCCGACAACATCAATGCCGTGGCCACCCTGATGCGCTATATCGGCCAAGCCGAGCAAATGGACTATGTGAACGATGGCAGTACGGCCTGGGAGGATGATATCGTCAGGGCTTGCCACCTGTTTGGCTATGTGGGTGCCTATGTTTCCTACAAGAGCGAACTGATTTCGTCCACAGTCGATAACGTGCTCATCGATGACGAGACGTGGAGCCAAATGATACAAAATGAACTCCTTGCAGGACGTCCTGTGGTCTATTGCGGCTACTCGTGGAGCGATGCCTATAATATGTTCTATGGTCATGCTTTCAATGTCGATGGCTATGATGCTGCCACGGGCATGTTTTCCATCAACTGGGGTTGGGCAGGCACCGGCAATGGGTACTATGCGCTCAATACCTTTGCTAACCAGGGCAATAACTATAACATGGGCCAACTCATGGTCATGGGCATTGAGCCTCCCGCTCCCATCGAGGCCTATGCTCCCGTGATGCAGCCCGCTGCCGAGCAGTACATTTCCTTGACGTCGTTCCGTGCCGACTGGACCGATGAAACGCCCAGCGAGAATGTGACCAGTTACACCCTTGAGGTGACAGCCGACGACGGTACCGAGCCCGGTGTTTACGAGCGGGTCTTCAGTGAGACGTTCCCCTATGCTTCCGAGAATGGTTCGCGCCCTCTCTCCGACGTTGATAAACTGAGTACCAACAAGGGTTGGAGCAGCAGCAACGCCTATGAGGCACGCGGCGGCATCCGCCTGGGTGGCGGTGGCAACCCTGGCATCTTGACCACTCCAGCGGTCGACATGACGCAGAGCGGTGGCAAGATGACCGTCATGCTCAGCATGAGGCCCTACCAGTCGGCCGATAACAATATACCGGTGACTGTCTCGTGTGGCAGCAGTGTCGAGAGTGTCACCGTGACTGCCGAGGGTACCTACACGGTGGTGCTCAAGTGTGACGCCGATGCCAACCAGAAGGTGACCATCACCGGTGGCGATGGCTCCAACACCAAGCGTGTTGTCGTTACCCAGATTGACATCTACAGTGCGACCGCCAACTCCTTCAAGCAGTTGCTCACCCTTCCCGTCGAGGATGGCGATTCAACCTCGCGCGTTATTACCGGTATCACCGATAAGTTCTACACCGTGAGGAATCTGAGTGCTGGCGGCACCTTCAACTACCGTGTGAAGGCACACTATGTCAACGGCACCCAGAGCGAGTGGAGCAATTTGGAGCAGGTGACCCTGTTCGGTAACGCCCATGACTATGAGCGGGGCGACGTGAACCATGACGCTACGGTCAACATCAGTGACGTGACGGCCCTCATTGATTATCTCCTGGGCACTCAGGATGCTGTCTGCACCACATGTGCCGATGTCAATGGCGATGGCATTATTAACATCAGTGACGTGACTATGCTCATCGATGCAATTCTCAAATAATTAAAGGCAATGATATAGAAGTTGGCCCTAAAAGTTTTTTAATGCAATTTCGCAAAGAAAGCGTATTTCACTAATAATATTTAAAACTATTCGTGAAATTCGCATTTAGCCCCGCAGGGTTCGGGCCAACATCTATATCATTGGCTAACTAAAAATCAGAGTTCTGTAAAAAAGGCGAAGGCTCTCCTCTTCGCCCCTGCTTTTGAGGACTTGTGCTTTGTTAATCATATCACATTAAAATAAAAATAGTCGATTCAATGAAGAAAATCCTTTTTCTTGCCGTCCTCTTGATGGCGGCAACCCAGGCGTGGGCGGCTGGCGTGGATGCCACGACTGCTCAAGTCCGGGCTCAACGTTTCCTCTCCTCCCAAGTCGCATCGGGCAAGATGATGGCCCCTGGCCAGGGTGCCCTGCGCCTGACGCACACCGAGGTGAGTTCTCAGTCGCCCTCCCTTCCGGTCTATTACATCTTCAATTCCGCTAGTGGATATGTCGTGGTATCGGGAGAGGATCGTGCACGCGAGATCCTTGCCTATGGTGACGGGACGCTGGATGTGAACAACATGCCCGAGAACATGCGTTACTGGCTGGGCTACTACAAGCGACAGGTGGAATTTTTACAGAGCCATCCCGACATTCAACCCAGCGCTTTCTCTCTGTTGGCACCCCAGCGTGCCAGCCAGTCGGTCAATCCCCTGCTCACCGCCAACTGGAGCCAGAGTGAGCCCTACTGGAGGGAATGCCCCGTCGTTGGCGGCGACACGTGCCCCACGGGTTGCCCGGCCACTTCATTGTCGATGGTCTTCTACTACTGGAAGTACCCCAAGCAGCAGACCCCCACAGTGCCGTCCTATGTGATGCCCACCTATGGCATGACCCTGCCCGAGTTGGCCCCGACAACGTTTGACTGGGACAACATGATTGATAATTACACGGCGACCTACACCGACGCGCAGGCTGCTGCTGTTGCCCACCTGATGCGCTACATCGGCCAGGTCGAGGAGATGGACTACACCATCAGTGGCAGTGGCGCCTATGGCAAGGACATCCTGCGTGCCGTCCAGTTCTTCGAGTATGACCAGGATGCCCAACTGTTGTTCAAGACCGATGACCTGGGGTATGCCAACTACTCCGACAGCCAGTGGGCCGCGCTCATCCAGGCCGAACTCGTTGCCGGGCGCCCCATCGTCTATTGCGCCTATGACAACTATACCGGATCGGGTCATGCCTTCAATGTCGACGGCTATGACGCGTCGAGCGACACCTATCACATCAACTGGGGCTGGAATGGCAGGGGCAACGGCAACTTTGCCCTCAATGCGTTTACCTATGGTGACTACACCTTCGGCACCAGCCAGCAGATGGTTATCGGCATCCAGCCGCCCGAGGGTTACCAGAATCCCCGCCTCCAGGCCTATCCCAATGTGCTCGACATGCGGGCCTATCCCGGCAAGCCCGTTACCGCCACCGTCAGCCTCAAGGGCACCAACCTCACGGGTGACGTGACGTTGACGCTCAACGATGCCGCCGGAGTGTTTGCCATCGACACCCACTCGCTGCCCAGGGATGAAGCCGAGGCCGGCCACGACATCACAGTGACCTATACTCCCTTGTCCGTCGGCAATCATGCGGCGACCATCGTCTGCCGCTCGCAGGATGCCGATCCCATGACGATTACCCTCAACGGCACGGCGCCCCTCGAAGTCTATCCTCCCGTGATGCTGCCCGCCGACGAGTCCCGGGTCATGCTGACCTCGTTCACAGCCGACTGGACCGACGCGACGCCGTCGGGCAATGTCCTCGGTTACACGCTCGAGGTATATAGTAAGCCGGATTATATCATGCTCGAGGAGGCCGACTTCAGCCAACTGCCCCGCGAGACGCCTACCAATCAGGCCTCTCATGCCACCGATTACCTGCCCGAGGGCTGGTCCTTCACCGGCTCGGAATTTAACCTTGAGGGCGGCTGCATCATGCCGCGCCGCAACAGTGTCATCACAACCGATGCCCTCAACCTGCGCGGATATGATAAGGTGACTGTCGAGGTGACGGCCCGCAGTTATGGCTCATGGGGTGACCCTTCCGAACTCACGATCTCGACCAGCCTTGCCAGCGAGACGCTCGCCTTGCCGTTCTCCTATACCACCATGCGCGTGGTGCTGGATTGCGCCCAGGGCGACCGCATCGCGTTCAAGGCCGGCTATTATCCCATGATCCAGGCCATCAGGATCTATGCGGGCGATGCCACCGCCGCTAGCGTCAGGGCCAATGAACAGGGGGATGAGAATTACCGCTTGATTACCGGCATCACCGGCAAGTCCTGCACCGTCAGGGATCTTGCTGCCGGCGGCACCTTCTTCTACCAGGTCAAGGCCCATTACTGTGATGGCAGTGAGAGTGCCTGGAGCGAGAGTCAGATAGTCACCCTGGTTGACGGTGGCCACGGCTATGAGGCCGGTGACGTGAACCACGACGGCCATGTTAACATCAGCGATGTGACATTGCTCATCGACTACATTCTGGACGGCCAGACAGTCATCTGCCCCACGTGTGCCGACGTGAACACCGATGGCTATGTCAACATCAGCGATGTGACCGCAATCATCGACCTGTTGCTTGCTGGTCATTAATGTCGTGATGATGTGATAAATTGCATATAATGATGATGCAAGGGCTGCCCAATAGTGGTGGCCCTTGCTGTTAATATTTGATCCTCAGTTGATTGGTTTGAAGGTTGGTTTTGTATTAATATACACAAATGTAGATAGGTTTTTCTGCGTCGGACGGGGCCCTGAGCCATTTTGTTGTTTTTTTGTAACTTTTTGCTTCAAAATGTTGCGTTTTCATTGTTTTTGGAGTACTTTTGCGTGCGTTGTTAGCACATCAACGTGTGACGGCCATTCATGTAATCAACATTAACCGACTGAAGCGAGAAAATATTTAAATACTAACCAATATTTTAAATACTGTTTTTTTATGAGAAGAATCTTACTGTTCGCCGTGGTATTGCTTGCGGCAATTCAATTGTCGGCTGCGCCTGTCGATATGCGGACGGCCCAGGCAAAGGCACAGAATTTTGTACAACAGAAGTTGTATAGTGGTAAATTGCGCGCTCCCATCAGCGGAGAGATGAAACTCGCTCATGCCGAGATGAACTCCAAGATGCTCGACCGTGCCGTTTTTTATATTTTCAATAGCAAGAACGGCTATGTGATCGTGTCGGGTGACGACCGTGCCGAGGAAATCCTGGGTTATGGCGACGCTCCCCTGGACATCAACACGATGCCCCGCAACATGAGGGGCTGGCTCGAGACCTACAAGGAGCAGATCGAGTATCTCCAGGCCAATCCCGGCTTGATGGTTGAGACTCCCTCGATGAATGCACCCGCCCGCATCCCTACCGTTGAACCGTTGCTGACAGCCCTGTGGGACCAGGAGGCTCCCTACTGGAACCAGTGCATCATCAATGGCAGCCAGTGCCTGACGGGCTGCCCCGCCACATCGGCTGCCATGGTGTTCCACTACTGGAAGTATCCCGACTTTGAGACCCCCGAGGTTCCCGGTTACCGTTGCGAACTGTCCACCGGTTACTGGTCATCTTCCTATGTCAACGTGGCTGCTCTGCCTCCCGTTACCTTTGACTGGGACAACATGCTGGACCGTTACACCAGCGGCTATAGCACAGCCCAGGCTAGCGCCGTGGCAACCCTGATGCGCTACGTGGGTCAGGCCGAGCGCATGGCTTATGGTACCAGTGCAGCAGGAGGTAGCGGTGTTGATGCCGACAGTGTGAGTCTCATCGCTGACGCATTCAAGTTCTTCGGATATGACGAGGAGTCCGTTCAAGTGGTCAAGAAGACCAGCGCTTATAGCGGTGGTACCACGCTCTATACCGACGCTGAGTGGGCTGAATTGATCCAGACCGAGATGATCGAGGGCCGTCCTGTGGTCTTCTGCGCCATCTCTGGCGGTATGTTTGGCGGTGGTCACGCCTTCAATGTTGACGGCTATGACGCCACCACCAACAAGTACCACATCAACTTCGGTTGGAGTGGCAGTGATAACAACTACTACGCTCTCAACGCCTTCAACGGTTTCAACCAGTACCAGCAGATGGTTATCGGTATCCAGCCCCCCATCAAGGCTCCGCGCTTGAGGACCGACGTCAACGACCTGTCGATGACTTGCTTCAAGAACAACACCGCCACTTCCAAGTTCACCCTCACCGGCCGCAACCTGGAGGGCAACGTGACCTTGAGACTCAACGATGAGAACGGCGTCTTCAGCATTGACCAGAGCAGCCTGACTCCCAACGAGGAGGCCCGCGTTTCACAGGCCATCAACGTGACCTATGCTCCCAAGGCCGAGGGCGAATATACCGCTACCATCACCGTCAGCACCCCTGGTGTTGAGGACTTCGTGATCACCCTGCACGGCTCGTCGGATTATGAGTTGTATCGTCCCGTCATGCAGCCTGCAGCCCAGGATGCCATCACGGCAACCTCGTTCCTTGCCGAGTGGACCGACAACACTCCCGCCGAGAACGTCACCAGTTACACCCTCGAGGTGAAGACCAAGCCCGATGTGAACCTGCTGACCGAGGCCGACTGGAGCGACGTGCCCAAGGAGAACACCAACCATGCCAGTGATGCTGCCAACTACATGCCCGAAGGATGGACCTTCACGGGCAGCAATCTCTATCTGGACGGTGGCTTCCTCTCGCCTGGCCGCAACTCCGTTATCAAGGTGAATACCGACCTGGCTGGCTATAACAAGGTGAGTGTCATCATCAAGGCCAAGGCCTACACCAAGGGCTCATCCACCACGCTGGATGTCGCAACCGATGTTGAATCCCAGAGTCTGACCCTGGCCCGCGATGTGCAGACCTACCTCGTCGTGCTTGAGATTGGTGACCATGGCTTCATCCAGTTCACCACCGGCTATTATCCCGAGATCCAGAGCATCAAGATCTACGGTGGCGAGATCACCGATCCCGAGCCCTTCCAGTTCAAGGCTCCGCAGGAGACCGGCGACAGCGGCTACCGCCTCATTGAGGGTATCACCCCCGACAAGTTCTACACCGTGACCGGTCTGGCTCCCAATGCTTCATACCTCTACCGCGTGAAGGCCTACTATGTGAACGGCACCGAGAGCAACTGGAGCAACAGCAAGGAAGTGATCCTCAAGGAGGGTGAAACCCTGCGCGGTGATGTGAATGCCGACGGTGAGGTGAATATCGTTGACGTGACCGCCATTATCGACTATCTGCTCGACGGCAATGCTCCTGCAAGTGCCGACGTCGACCTCGACGGTGCCTTGACGATTGCCGATGTGACGGCTCTTATCGACTACGTCTTGAGCCAGTCGTGGGACTAAGCAACGCTTGATGTTCACTCCGCGTGACATGCAATAGATGAGTGGGCCGGCACGAGTCGGCTCACTCATTTTTATAATAAGCGGAAACCCATAAAAAGTGCCGATTTCTGGAACATTGCCAGGAAAAAAATGGGTGAGAAATGTAACTTTTGGGGTAAAATGGAGTCTAAAAGATAAAAAAACGGGCAAAATGTTTGATTCTTGAGTCAAATGTAGTAATTTTGCCGATTGAAACGAAATGAACAGCAAGATGAGACGCATGCTCTACATATTGGCATTCTTGTTGGCAATGGGTGGCCTTCAGGCCGTCCCAGTGCCCGACAATTTCTTGCCGCAGCGCGTCGAGACAGCTGCGACAGGGCCTTCGGCACAGGGTGCCGAGGGACACATCGTTTTCACTGCTGGAAATAGTGACGCCACGTTCAACGTCTATTCCATCACTGGACAACTGGTCAAGGTTGTGCGCGTGAGTGCCGAGCAACGGGCCTCTGTGGATTTCCCCAAGGGGTTCTATATCGTGAAGTGCAACAGCCAGTGGTCGCGCAAGGTGGTGGTGCGTTGATGGGAAGTGAAAACCGCTGCATGCCTGAATGTCGGCTTGTGACGCATCTTGTGGAAATTGAAATGAATGAGTAGGGCGTGACTGGGTCACGTCCATTATTGTTTTAAAGAGAGTCAGACAACCCGAAAACTGCGCGATGGTGCTTCTTGCCATTCCATATGCCCACATCGTTTACAACGTCCTCATGGCGCTGTATGTGATCACAGTGCTCACGGTCATCGTTGTGGTCCTGGGTGAGAACCGCAATCCGGTCAAGTCTATCGCATGGGTGCTGGTGCTGGTGCTATTGCCTGTCGTCGGACTTGTGATCTATCTCATCTTTGGCCGCAACTTGAGGGGTATGAGGCTGATTTCGAGGTCCGACCTGCGCGAACTGCGGTCACGCAACGACGTGTCGGACTTTAATGCACCCGTCCAGGGGTTGAGCGATGAGTCCATGCAACTCATCTCGCTGGTGAACAAGTTGACCGAGCCCCATCTGTTTGTGGGCAACGATCTGCAGGTGTTCACTGCCGGCCAGGACAAGTTTGAAAGTCTGATGCGGGACATCGAGGATGCCCGGCAGTACATCCACGTGCAATACTTCATCATCGAGAACGATGCCGTGGGGTCGCAGTTGATTGAGTTGCTCAAGCGCAAGGCCCGTGAGGGCGTGCAGGTGAGGGTGCTCTATGACTACGTGGGGTCGTTCTACTTCAGGCCCCGTCTGTTGAGGCAGATGCGCGAGGCCGGCATCGAGGTGCACCCGTTCTTGAAGTTGACCTTCACCCAGTTTGCCCTGCGCATCAATTGGCGCAATCACCGCAAGGTGGTCGTCATCGACGGCAAGGTGGGCTACATGGGCGGCATGAACATCGCCAGCCGCTATGTGACGGGTGACAAGCACTGGCAACCCTGGCGTGACACCCACATGCGCATCACCGGCGACGCCGTGACGGCGCTGGAGTATTCCTTTGCCATCGACTGGAATTTCACCACCCGCAAGTTGTTGACGGCTCGCTCTGTTCACGTGACTCCGCCGGCCGCCGGCGAGGGCTATCCCATGCAGATGGTGAGCAGTGGCCCCACCAACCGCTGGCACAATATCTCGTTTGTCTTTTTCAAAGCCATCTCGCTGGCCAAGCGGTGCGTTTATGTCCAGACGCCCTACTTCCTGCCCAGTGATGCCCTGCTCAAGGCCATGCAGGGCGCCGCGCTGTCGGGGGTCGATGTCAGGTTGATGATACCCCGCAGGCCCGACTCGGCCATGCTGCGCCTGGCCACCGGGTCCTACATCAAGGAGTGCCTGCTGGCCGGCATCAAGGTCTATTTTTATGAGCCCACGGTCATGCATGCCAAGGTGGTCATCGTCGATGACGAGTTTGTCACCCAGGGTTCGACCAATTTTGACTTCCGCAGTTTTGAACACAACTTTGAGTTCAATGCGCTGGTGTACAGCAAGGAATTTAACACCAGCATGAAGAAAACCTTTGAGGACGACATGCAGCAGTCCACGCGCTTGAGCATGGGCAAGTGGAAACAGCGCCCCCTCGCCCAGAAGGCCCTTGAATCCGTCGTCCGCCTCATCAGCCCCATTCTGTAAACACGATATCACATGATAACTTTCCCTAACGCCAAAATCAACCTCGGCTTGAATATCGTTGAGCGCCGTCCCGACGGCTATCACAATATCGAGACCGTGTTTTATCCCGTCCCGCTCACCGACATTCTCGAGATTGTGCCTGCCGATGAGTTGTCGCTCTCGTGCCATGGCAATCCCGTCGACTGCCCGCCCGAGAAGAATCTGGTCATGAAGGCTTACCGCCTGTTGCAGCAGGACTATGACCTGCCCCCTGTGGCCATCTACCTCTACAAGCACATCCCCGACGGCGCTGGGCTGGGCGGTGGCTCGAGCGATGCCGCCCACGTGCTGATGATGCTCAACAGGATGTTTGACCTGCGGTTGACCGACGAGCAGTTGGCAGCAAGGGCCGTCACGCTGGGGGCCGATTGCGCTTTCTTCATCTATAACCGCCCCATGCTCGCCACGGGCATCGGTGACGTCCTGTCTCCCATCGACCTGAGTCTCAAGGGAAAGACCCTGTTGCTGGTCAAGCCGCCCGTGGGGGTGGACACCCGCACGGCCTATAGCCGCGTCACGCCCGCTGCGCCCGCCATGAGCCTGGGCAAGACGGTGGCGATGCCGGTCAGCGCCTGGGATGGCTTGTTGACCAACGACTTTGAGGCCAGCGTGTTTGCCGCCTTGCCCCAGTTGTGGCTCATCAAGGCACGACTGCTCGATGCTGGGGCACAGTATGCCGCCATGTCGGGATCGGGCTCCACGGTGTTTGGCATCTTTGATAATGACAAACTGGCAGAAGAGGCTGCTGACACTTTTGCCGATTGCGCCACGTTTGTCCTTCATCTCTAGGGCGCGTACGCCGGCAGTGGCGATGATTGGCGCCCGATAGCCGATTTTACTGGGCAGTGTCACCCGTTGGACTGGTTTTTGCAGCATCGGGTGAGGTAATAACGATTTTAACACAACTACGATATGTCTAAAAAGAACAAGAAGAATCAAAACGAAGAACCGAAGGCCGCACAGGACGAACTCCACAACGAAGAGACCGTCGAGCAGCAGGCTCAGGAACAAGTGAACGAGAAAGACGACGACCCCGTCAAGAAGATTGCCGCCCTCGAGGAGAGCCTCGAGCACGAGAAGAAAGAATACCTCTTCCTGATGGCCGACTTTGAGAACTTCCGTCGCCGCACTCTCAAGGAAAAGGCCGACCTGCTCAAGAACGGCGCCGAGAGCGCCATGCGCGACCTGTTGCCCGTCGTGGACGACCTGGAACGTGCCATGGATGCCATCAACAAGGGGGGCGACCTGCAGAGCCTCAAGGAAGGCGTTGACCTGATCTACAACAAGTTTGTCAAGTATCTCGAGAGCCAGCATGTGACCGCTATCGACTCGACGGGCAAGGACTTTGACACCGATGTTCACGAGGCCGTGACGATGTTCCCCGCTCCCGACCCCTCGATGAAGGGCAAGGTCATCGACACGACAATCAAGGGCTACATGATCAATGACAAGGTGCTCCGCCATGCCAAGGTGGTCGTCGGCAGTTGATGACAGACTAGCAACCTAAGGATTAAAAAACTAAAAAGTGATATTATGGCTCAGAAGAGAGATTACTATGAGGTGCTGGGAGTGGCCAAGAATGCCACAGCCGATGACTTGAAGAAAGCCTATCGCAAGTTGGCCATTCAGTACCACCCCGACAAGCAGCAAGGCAAGAGCGATGCCGAGAAAAAAGCCGCCGAGGAGAAATTCAAGGAGGCGGCCGAGGCATATAATGTGCTGAGCGACCCCGACAAGCGCGCCCGCTATGACCAGTATGGCTTTGCCAGCGAGCAGATGGGCGGCGGTGGCTATGGCGGTGGCATGTCGATGGATGACATCCTGCGCCAGTTCGGTGACCTGTTTGGCGGTTTTGGCGGTTTCGGCGGCTTTGGTGACTTCTTTGGCGGCGGTGGGGGACAGTCCCAACGCGTGAACCGCGGCAGTGACCTGCGTGTGCGCGTCAAGATGAACCTCAACGAAATTGCTAAGGGAGCCGAGAAGAAACTGCGCATACCGCGCATGAAATCCTGTGACCATTGCCACGGCACGGGAGCCAAGGACGGTACTGCCATGGAGACGTGCCCCACCTGCCACGGCAGTGGCGTGGAGGTGCGCATGCAGCGCACGATGTTCGGCACGATGCAGTCCCAGAGTGTCTGCCACACCTGCGGTGGCAGCGGCAAGCGCATTAAGGAGGCTTGCCCCCACTGTGGCGGCAAGGGACTGGTGCGCAAGGAGGAAGTCGTGAGCATCAGCATCCCGGCTGGTGTGGCAGACGGCATGACCCTGCGCATGGGGCGCCAGGGCAACGATGCCCCGGGTGGCGGCGTGCCTGGCGACCTGCTCGTTGTCATCGAGGAAGTGCGTGACGCACAACTCACCCGCGATGGCAATGACTTGATTTATAACCTGATGCTTGACATTCCCACGGCCGTGCTCGGCGGCAAGGTCGAGGTGCCCACCGTCGATGGCAAGGCCCGCGTGACCATCAAGCCCGGTACCCAGCCCGGTAGCATCCTGCGCTTGCGCGGCAAGGGTCTGCCCTCACCCGAGCGCTATGGCACGGGCGACCTGCTCATCAATGTCATGGTCTATATGCCCGAGAAACTCAACGACAAGGAGAAAGAGGCCATCATGATGCTGCAGAACAGCGGCGAGCACGTCAAGCCCAGCGATGGCGACAAGAACCGCATCTTCTCGCGCCTGCGTCACATCTTTGATTAGAACAAGAATATAACCGATAAAGCAACACTTCAACAGCATGTCCAACCGACGTCATGACCATCGAGTGCCGCGCAGTAGCGACAAGGCCGTCACTCGCGAGGTGAAAGAGTCCAGCACGCTGCTCGACTTTGTTATGCGGGCCCTTGACGGCATCAGCCGCAACAAGGCCAAGTCCATTCTGGCCCATGGCGGTGTCACCGTCGATGGCCAGGTGCAGTCCCATGTCGATTACCCGCTCGTCCCGGGATGCGTGGTGCAGATCAGGCGCCATGCCCGACCCTCATCGGCCAACAATCCCCACTACAGCATCGTCTATGAGGACCGGTGGATTGTGGTTGTGGACAAGCAACAGGGGGTATTGTCGATGCCCGTGGGCGCTGGCAGCCTGAACATGAAATCCCTGCTGGACCGTCATTTTGCCGAGACTCACCAGCGTTGCACGGCCCATGTGGTGCACCGCCTGGATTGCCGCACCTCGGGCCTCATGGTGTATGCCAAGAGTGTGGACATCCAGCAGCAGATGACTGCCGACTGGCATGAGACGATCATCGACCGCCGCTATGTCGCCGTGGTCGAGGGTGTCATGGAAGAGCCGCAGGGCAGGGTGGAGAGTTGGCTGCACGATACCGACCGCATGGTGGTCGTCAGCAGTCCCGTTGACGATGGTGGCAAGTGGGCCGCTACCGAGTGGGAAGTCGCCGAGCAGGCACCCGAACGCGCGTTGCTCTACCTGCACCTGCTGACGGGTCGCAAGAACCAGATACGTGTCCACATGGCCGACGTGGGGCACCCTGTGGTGGGTGATGGCAAGTATGGCCGTCAGGACGACCCTGGCAGCCGCATGTGCCTGCACGCCTTCCGCCTGGCATTCCATCATCCGGTGACTGGCGAGCCGCTCTACTTCGAGACTCCCATCCCGCGCTACTTTGGCACCGTCCTCCACCACACGTCCTAACAACAATTCCGCCTGGTGACTAATAAAAGGAAAACAATAAGTACAATAAACACAATCTATTGAGAATCAGTAATTTGTGTTTATTGTACTTATTGTCTTCCTTATTGGCGTGTGGATTAGAATGGGTGGTCGTTGGTGGGGCCGTCTTGAGGCAGGTCGTTGCCTTGGTCGGTGGGTTCCTCCCCGCGCTCCTGGCGCAGTCTCTTGATGTAGGCCAGTTCGTTGATGGCATAGTCGGCATTGTCTTCCTCGTCGAGCATCTGGGTGAAGATTTTCTCGGCCTTGTCCAGTTGGTTGAAGTCGATGTAGGCATATCCGCGCCTGCGTCTCAAGAAGTTGATGAAATCCTTGATGTTGTCGGGCAGTTCGTCATCCTCGTTGAAATTGCGTTTCACCTCGTCCATCACTTCCTCGGTGTAACTGAACAGGCGCAGGTCCTTACTGTTGGCCATGGCATTGACCAGTTCCATCGTGTGGCGGATGTTGCCGTCACTGGCCATGAGGTCAAGATAGTAGAAAGCCTGCTTGTGCAACCCCAACTCATTGTAGCAGAAGCCCAGTTTGTAGGCCGTTTCCATGAACATGCGCTTGCCCTCGGAACCCATCTCAAAGAAGTCGCAGCGGTAGCTGTTGAACACATTCTCCAGATACAGTATCGCCTCATAGTAGCGACTGCTGTTGAACGCCTGCACACCCCAGTACATGTTGTAGGCCACATCGGCGACCCTGACTTGGCCCAGCAGCAGCTGGTCTTCGGTAAGGCTGTCTTTCTCGCCGTTGCGCGCCTTGAGCTGGGCATCGCTCCACATGTAGTCAAACTCCTGCTGGCGCTGCTTGTCGCTGCTGCGGTCCAGGGCGATGAGCAGGCTCACGCTGTGAGGCTGGCGGCCTTCGTTGCTCAGCGAGTTCATGCGGCTGGCATTGCGCGGTGGCACGGTAACGGTCACGCGGGTGTAGATGGAGTGGTCGTCCTGGCCCTCGGCCGTGAGGGCGATGGTCAGCATGCGGGGCTGCTCGTCGCCACCCTGCTTGTAGTGCAGGTCCAGCACGGCATAGTCCCTGACCAGCCTGGCCTCCTTGCCGTCTCCCTCGACCAGCGCGTGGCGCAGGTCATAGTTGCGGATGCCGTCGGCATCCTCGAGGCGCTGCTGCCCGCCCACGGTGTTGACGGTCATGAACAGCAGGGTGGAGTCGGGCAACGGGGTCACCGTGTCGAGCAGGTTCCCCAAGGGGAGCCTGCCAGTCCCAGCCATGGGGCTCCCGGCCGCCTCGCCCATCTGGTGATGCAGTTCCATGCGGCGCAGCAGGAACATCTCGCGATGATGCTTGTACAGTTCGCTCTCCAGGTCACTGGTGCCGTTGTCCTTGGCCGACGACAGGGCCTCGTCATAGTCGCGGTACCACTCCCGCTGGAAGTGGAATGCGGCCTTCAACTCGTGGGCAATCTCGTCGGGGGTCACCTTGTTGTTGAAGAATGACAGGTGCATGTGCAACATGCCCTCCTCATGGTCCACCGTGTAGGTGTACTTGAAGAGGATATTGTTATAGTTGCGCTCATTGCACTTGGCGCGCACCAGGTCAATCTGGCTCATCGGTGCTGTGGCCATCGAGGGAAAGGTCACCTCCACACAATCGTCTTGCTTGCGGATAGCCGCGATGAATCGGCCTGCCTGGAACTCAAACGAGTAGGTCACCGATGCATCCTCCTCGCTGGTCGAGAAGTCGCAGTTGTATTGCTTGAGAAATTGTTCAAAAGCAGCCTTTGCCGATTCTTTTTTCTTCCTGATGATGCGCATATTGTGTATAGTCAATGTGTTTAAAATGGGAAACATGTGGGTAAAATGTAACCCATTACTGCAATTATCGTGCCAAAGTGGGGAAAGTGCCGCCAAAGTAGCGCCGCTGCAGGCCGAAGTAGGCAGCCGTGTCCTGCTTCACCTGGTTGTGCCACTGGTCAAGGCTGTCACACAGGCTCTCACGGTCCTTGGCGACCATCCATGACTGGAACTGCGACAGGCTGATGGCTACCGACCGGTCCAGGTTGGGCAGGCGCGAGGCCATCGCCCGGGCGATGGAGCGGTTGACGACAGCATAGCGTATCTCGCCGCCCGAGACCATCATCATCAACTGCTCGGGACCGTACAGGTCATCGGCGTGGACATAGATGGTGTCGCCAATCTCGCGGCTCAGGCTGGCAATGCGGCCAATCATGGGCGATCCCTTGACCACCCACACCGTGTCGCCGGCAAGGTCCAGTTGGGAATGGATGGCCTGGCTGCCACGGCGCTGCACGAGCACCTGCTGGTCGATGTAGATGGGCTGGGTGAAGGCAAAACGCGACGTGTCGCCGGCCGTCATGGGGAACTGGGCCACCACGACGTCAAACCGGCCGCTCTCCAGACCTGCCAGCGCCTTCTCGAGCGTTACCACGGGGTGGAACTTCATGGGGCAGCCGTTCCTGCTGGATATCAGGCGCAGCAGGTCATAGTTGTAGCCGCCCAGGGTGTCGTCATAGGTGTAATAGGTCACGGGCGAGTACTCGATGGCGATGTCGAGCGTGTCGCCGCCGCTGGGCTGTGATCCTGGAACTTCGACAGGCTTGTCACACATGCTCAACGCCACCATGAACCCCACCACCGCTGCGAGCAGCACGATGTAGAGTACCATTTGTCCCCGCTTGGCGGGATGTTGTTGCTTCATGATTGCCATTTCTCAATTTTGGAGACTGCAAAGTTACAATTTTCTCCCCATTTACACAACACCGCCAGCCCCATTGAGCAGGCTGGCGGTTGTGAAACTGATATGGATCGGTCTTTACTTCTTGTTGTAGGCCTCGAGGGCTTTCTCGAGCACCACGAGGGCGCGCTTCAGGTCATCGATCTTGAGCACATAGGCCATGCGCACCTCGTCCTTACCCAGACCCTTGGTGGCATAGAAACCGCTGGCAGGTGCCATCATCACGGTCTCGCCCTCATAGTTGAACTCCTCAAGACACCAGCGGCAGAAGTCGTCGATGTCCTTCACCGGCAACTTGGCGACGGTGTAGAAGGCACCCATGGGCATCGGGCTATAGACGCCGGGAATCTTGTTCAGACCCTCGACGAGGCAGTTGCGGCGGGCAATGTACTCGTCATACACGGCCTTGTGATAAGCCTGGGGCGCGTCGAGCGAGGCCTCGGCAACGATCTGGCCCAGCAGGGGGGGACTCAGACGGGCCTGAGCGAGTTTCATGGCGGCGGTGCGCACTTCCTTGTTGCGGGTGATGAAGGCACCGATGCGGATGCCGCACTCGCTGTAGCGCTTGGACACGCTGTCGATCATGATCACGTTGTCCTCAATGCCCTCCAGGTGCATGGCGCTGGTGTAAGGAGCATCGCTGTAGATGAACTCGCGGTACACCTCGTCGGCAAACAGGAACAGGTCGTATTTCTTCACCAGGTCGCGCAGGCGCAGGAGTTCCTCGCGGCTGTAGAGAGTGCCGGTCGGGTTATTGGGGTTGCAGATCATGATGGCGCGGGTGCGCTCGTTGATCACCTTCTCAAACTCCTCGACGGGGGGCAGGGCAAAGCCGTCCTCGATGTGGGTGGTGATGGTGCGTACCACGGCACCGGTCTCGCAGGCAAAGCCCATGTAGTTGGCATAGGCGGGCTCGGGGATAATGATCTCGTCACCGGGGTTCAGGCACACCATGAAGGCCATCTGCACGGCCTCGCTGCCACCGCAGGTCACGATGATGTCGTCCACGCTCAGGTTGATGTCGTAGCGCTTGTAGTAGCCTACCAGTTTTTCCAGATACTGGGGATAACCCTGTGAGGGACTGTATTCAAGCACCTTGCGGTCAACGTGCTTCAGGGCCTCCAGACCCTCCTCGGGAGTGGGCAGGTCGGGCTGACCGATGTTCAGGTGATACACTTTGATACCGCGTTTCTTGGCGTCGGCTGCAAACGGGGCCAACTTCCTGATGGGAGAAGCGGGCATGTCAACGCTGCGTTGTGAAATCTTAGGCATAATAAGTTATTAAAAAAGATGTTAATGATATTGTTGTAAAGTCGTTTTGTTCTATGCCGACAAAATTACTATAAAAATTGAACAACTCGAACACAAAAGCGCACAAAATGTGATTTCTTACAATTCCACGCAGGTTCAACTAGCAAGTGCAAAATTAGCGATATTTTTGAAGAACTCGTGTT
>CAMKOE010000024.1 GCA_946414395.1 uncultured Porphyromonadaceae bacterium
GGATCATCACGGCGGTGGCGTCGGGAATCTGCATCATGCGGTCAAACTCGGCCTCCAGTTGCGCGTCGTCCTTGACGTTGAGCGTCACGCCGCCCACGTCGCTCTTGTGAACGGGGCCAACGACCTTGACCACGATGGGGTAACCCATCTCGCGGGCTGCGGCGACGAGTTCGTCACGGTTGCTGGACACCTTCTCGGGCACGACGGGGATAGCGGCGGCCTGTAACAGGGCACGCACGTTGTCGGGCGAGATGTAGCCGTCCTCCTTGATGCCGTCGATGATGGCGCGAACGGCCTTGACGTCAACCTCGGGGCACAGGTTGTCGGTCGATGCGGGCTTGGGCGTGTCGGCCACGCGTACCAGTGCCTCGGCCAGAGCCACCTCGTCGGCAAAGTTCACATGACCCTTGTCGATGAATTCCTTCACCTCGCGGCCGGCAATGTTCAAGCACGGCAGCACGGGATAAATGGGCTTCTTGCAGGTGAGCATCTTCTCGTGTAGCACGGCATAGGCGTCGTCACAGGGCACCAGACCCGGCGTGCCGAAGATCACCACGATGGCGTCCACGTTGTCGTAGCGCTTCTCGCAGAAGTCGATGCAGATGCCCAGGTGCTCGGGAGTACCCGTGGCCAGGAAGTCGATGGGGTTGGCTACCGACGAGCCGGGATAGAGCTGCTCCTTCAATTCTTCACCGATCGTCTTGTCGAGCATGGGCACGTTCATGCCGCCCTTGCTCAGGGCGTCGGTCAGCATCACGCCAGGGCCGCCGGCGTGGGTGACGATGGCCACGTTCTTGCCGGTCATCTCGGGCAGGGTGAGCACGCAGCCGATGGTGGTCAACTGGTCGCGCGAGTAGCAGCGCACGATGCCGGCCTTGCGGAACAGGGCATCAACGGCGGTGTCGCTCGATGCGATGGCACCGGTGTGGCTTGATGCGGCGCGGCTACCGCTCTCGCTGGAACCCGACTTGACGGCAGCGATGCGGCAACCCTTGTTGATGAGCGAGCGGGCATGCTTGAGCAGACGCTCGGGGTGGGAAATGTTCTCGATATAGAGCAACTTCACCTTGGAGTCGTGCTCGGGGTCAAAGTGCTCGTCCATGTATTCCAGCACGTCCTCGATACCAATCTGCTTGCCGTTACCGATCGACCACACGCTGTTGAACTGCAGACCCTTGCTCACGCCGCTGTCGATGATGAACACGGCCGTGGCGCCCGAGCCGCTGATGAAGTCGGCTCCCTTGGGGCTCAAGGCCGGAATGGGCAGCGTGAACACGCTGTGGTGGTTGGTGGTCAACAGGCCGATGCAGTTGGGACCGATCAGGGCCGCGCCATATTTCTCGCAGGTGTCCAGGATGTGCTGCTCGAGCAGGGCACCCTCATGAGTCTCCTCGCCAAAGCCGGCGCTGATGATAATGAACGCGCGCACACCCTTGTGCTCGGTCAGGTAGTCAACATATTCCGGGCAGTACTTGGCAGCCACCACCAGGATGGCCAGGTCGACGTTGGGCAGGTCCTTCATGTCGTGATGGGCCTGGATGCCTTGCACCACGTCCTCCTTGGGGTTGAGGACATACAGGTCGCCCTTGAAACCGCCCTGCTTCAGGTTGCGCACGATGGCACCGCCGGGCTTGCTCTCGTTGTTGCTGCCGCCAATGACGACAATACTCTTGGGATTCAGTAATTGCTGGTTAATCATTTTTTTCTTGATAAAAAGTGATAAGGTCTATATGTTAATTATGTGATATTTGCCGCAAAGGTAATCAAAATAATCCAATATCCCGCAAATGCGCCTCGCGATAATTCAAAATGCTGCCGGTCGTCGGTCCATTTCGATACAATCGCCGCCATGTCATCAAGCCGTTAAAATATGTGATTCAATCCTGCGCTATTTTGTTCAAGCATCGAGAAGGCTGCCAATATCGTGTTCCTGATGGAAAATGGGGGCTCTGTCCGTCAAGTGGAGCAAGAGTTGACGAGGGAGATGTCATCGGGTTTCAACTGGATGCCCGAGATGGTCACTGCCCTGCTTGACTATTCCTGTCACCACAACAAGTACCCGACAATCAACGACTTCAATCCTCAGATTGTCAAAGTGATGAACAAGTACCTTGACAACGAGCAGAAACGCTTGGACAAAGCACTGAAATAAATTTCAATTGACATCAGTCATTCAAGGAAAGGGGGCGGCATGTCTGCCCTCTTTTCCTATATTATATTGGTCAAAAATACTTAAAAATTTTGTGGTCTGAGGATTAATGTGTAACTTTGGGGGTTGAAATAGACTTCTAATACATTTTTTGAGAACGATAATACAAGTTAAACCTTATAATAATGAGAAAGTTACTCTTAGGTGATGAGGCAATCGCCCAGGGCGCGCTCGATGCGGGCCTGAGTGGTGTGTATGCCTATCCAGGTACTCCTTCGACCGAGATCACGGAGTACATTCAGAATTCAAAGTTAGCGGTGGAACGCAACGTTCATCGCCGCTGGAGTACTAACGAGAAGACGGCTATGGAGGCCGCACTGGGCATGTCCTTCATGGGCAAGCGTGCCATGGTCTGCATGAAGCATGTGGGCCTTAACGTGTGCGCCGACCCGTTCGTCAATTCGGGCATGACCGGCGTCAATGGCGGTCTGGTGGTCCTCGTGGCCGATGACCCCTCGATGCACTCGTCCCAGGACGAGCAGGACAGCCGCTTCTACGGCAAGTTTGCCATGATTCCCACGCTGGAGCCCAGCACCCAGCAGGAGGCCTACGACATGATGGAGATGGCCTTCGCTTTGAGTGAGGAGGTCTGCCTGCCCGTGCTCATGCGCGTGACCACCCGCATGGCCCACAGTCGTGCCGTTGTCGAGGTCAAGGAAACCCCGCGTGCCGAGAACGAGTTGAACTATGACGCCAAGGCCAGCCACTGGGTACTGCTCCCGGGCAACGCCATCAAGCGTAACATTACCGTGACCGGACAGCAGGCCGAACTCGAGCAGCGTGCTGTCGAGAGCAAGTACAACAAGTATGTCGATGCCGCCGATCACTCGATGGGTATCATCGCATCGGGCATTGCTTATAACTACTTGATGGAGTGCTATCCCGACGGATGCCCCTATCCCGTGCTCAAGATCAGCCAGTATCCCATGCCCAAGGAACTCATCCGCCGCATGACCGCCGAGTGTGACGCTGTCCTCATTGCCGAGGAGGGTCAGCCCTTCATCGAGGACCTCGTGCGTGGCGTGATGCCCGGCAATGCCGTTATCAAGGGCCGCCTCACCGGTGAACTGCCCCGAACCGGCGAACTCAGTCCCGACGCGCTCAAGCGCGCCCTGGGCGTCGAGGTTCGCGAGGGCTACGCCAGTTGTGAGGATGTCGCTCCGCGTCCCCCCGCATTGTGCCAGGGTTGCGGACACCGCGACGTCTATACTGCACTTAACGAGGTGCTGAAGGATTACCCCAATGCCCGTGTGTTTGGCGACATCGGTTGCTACACCTTGGGTTTCATGCCTCCCTTCAAGGCTATCCACTCGTGCGTTGACATGGGCGCCAGCATCACCATGGCCAAGGGTGCCAGCGATGCCGGCCAGTGGCCCGCCGTTGCCATCATCGGCGACTCGACCTTCACCCACTCGGGAATGACCGGTCTGCTCGATGCCATCAACGAGAATGCCAACATCACCGTCATCATCAGCGACAACCTCACCACGGGTATGACCGGTGGTCAGGATTCGGCAGGTACCGGCAAGTTTGAGGACATCTGCCGTGGACTGGGCCTGCCCGAGGAGCACCTGCGCGTGGTGGTTCCCCTGCCCAAGAACATGCCCGAGATCACCAAGGTCATGCGTGAGGAGATCGAGTACCGCGGTACCAGCGTGATCATCCCGCGCCGCGAGTGCATGCAAACATTACAACGTCATCTCAAACAAAAGAAAGCACAGGAGGCAAAGAAATGAAGACTGATATCATTTTGTGCGGCGTGGGCGGACAAGGTATCCTCTCCATCGCAACCGTCATCGGCGAAGCAGCCATGCACGAGAACCTTTATATCAAGCAGGCCGAGGTACACGGCATGTCACAGCGTGGCGGTGACGTGCAGTCCAACCTGCGCATCAGCAGCAACCCCATCAACAGCGACCTGATTGCCCTCGGTTCGGCCGACGTGATCATCTCGATGGAACCGATGGAGGCACTGCGCTATCTGCCCTTCCTGAGCAAGGACGGCTGGATCATCACCTCGAGCAAGCCCTTTGTCAACATCCCCAACTATCCCGACGTGGACAAGGTGATGGCCGACCTGAACAAGGTGAAGAACGTCATCATCCTCGACATCGAGCAGTTGGCACAGGATAACAGTATCCCCCGCTCGGCCAACGTCATCCTGCTGGGTGCTGCCCAGAAGGCCCTCGGCATCGAGTATGAGAAACTGGAGAACGCCATCCGCCGCGTCTTTGGACGCAAGGGCGATGCCGTCGTTGATGCCAACCTCAAGGCGCTCGCTATCGGAAAGGAGGCCCAGCGATGAAGCCCACCCCCATTCCCCGTGAGGTCATCGACCGCGCGATTGACGAGTATGGCATCATTGACTATGCCAACGCTACCATCCGCGAGGTGAAAGCCATCGCCGAGCGCGCCGAGCGCGAGTCTGGCCAGGAGTTCATCAAGATGGAGATGGGTATCCCTGGCTTGCCCGCTGCCCAAATCGGCGTTGACGCCCAGATCAAGGCCCTGCAGAACGGTTGTGCACGCTTGTATCCCGCATTGCCCGGTGAGCCCATGATCAAGGAGGCCACGTCGCGCTTCATCAAGGCGTTTATCGACATTGACATCCCTGCCGAGTGCTGCGTGCCCACTGTCGGCTCGATGCAAGGCACTTTTGCCTCGTTGCTCACCATCACCCAGAGCAACAAGAAGAAGAACAAGGCCCTGTTCATCGACCCCGGTTTCCCCGTGCAGAAGTTGCAGTTGGAAATCCAGGATGTCCCCTACGAGACGTTTGACATCTACGAGTTCCGCGGTCCCAAGTTGCGTGAGAAACTCGAGGAGTACATGTCCAAGGGTGACGTCTGCTGCCTCATCTACAGCAACCCCAACAACCCCGCTTGGATTTGCCTGACCGACGACGAGTTGAAGGATATTGGCGAATTGGCTACCAAGTATGACGTGATCGTGCTCGAGGACCTGGCTTACTTTGCTATGGACTTCCGCCTGGACATCAGCAAGCCCTTTGAACCGCCCTTCCAGCCCAGCGTGGCCAAGTATACCGACAACTACATCATGCACATCAGTGGCAGCAAGGCCTTCTCCTATGCTGGTGAGCGCATCGCGATGACCTGCATCAGCCCGGCCATCTTCAACCGCCACTATCCCGACCTGTCGGCACGCTACGACGGCCTGCCCTTCGGCAAGGTGTTCATCACCCGCACCCTGTATGCCCTGTCATCAGGCACGAGCCACAGCGCCCAGTATGCCCTGGCAGCCATCATGGATGCCGCCAGCAATGGCGAGTATCACTTCCGTGACGACGTTATCGTCTATGGCGAGCGCGCCCACAAGTTGAAGGAGATCTTCACGCGTCACAACTTCCGCATCGTTTACAGCATGGACATGGACAAGCCCATCGCCGACGGTTTCTACTTCACCATCGGTTATGGCAACATGACCAGCGGCGAGTTGGCCCGCGAGTTGATGTACTACGGCGTGAG
Source organism: uncultured Porphyromonadaceae bacterium (assembly GCA_946414395.1). Taxonomy (GTDB): domain Bacteria; phylum Bacteroidota; class Bacteroidia; order Bacteroidales; family Muribaculaceae; genus Sodaliphilus. Next base: position 5,695 of record CAMKOE010000024.1, read on the forward strand.
CGCCATCTGCCTGGCCACTACCGGTTCTTGGCAGCAGGGATTGCGCGTGTGCACCTCGTTCATCCAGGATCACCAGTACGACATCCTCGACAAGCGCATGGCCATCTTTGCCGAGAACAACCCGATCGACTAAGATGATAGGTTAAGAAACTGTATCTTTTAAAGAGAATACACGCACAATACATGCGGGAGAGTCACCACCCAATCGACTCTCCCGCATACTTTTTATGAAAGAAAGTTTTTTTTTGTATTTTTGCACTCGTTATATCACCAAAAGTTTTTTTGCTATGGACATCAATAGACGTGAATTCCTGCGCCGACTGGGCATTGCCACAGGTTCTGCGGCGGCGTTGGCGGCCCTGGAACCGTTTACCGCCCTGGCTGGCGCTGCTAGTAGTCATCAATCTCCGGCCAGTGCTCCCGACCAGACGGCACGCATGACCTACCGTGTGCAGCGTGGCACGGGCGAGCAGGTGTCGCTGCTGGGCTTCGGCATGATGCGACTGCCTCGCGATAATCAAGAATTGGTTAATCAACTGGTGGACTATGCCATTGCCCACGGCGTGAACTACTTTGACACCGCGCCCATGTATGGTGGCGGCCTCAACGAGGGTATCACTGGCGCCGCCTTGAGCCGTCATCCCCGCGAGAAATACTATGTGGCCACCAAGATGTCGAACTACAACGAGCGCTTGTGGGTGCTTGACGAGGCCAAGAAGATGTATGAGAACTCTTTCAAGGCCCTGCAGGTGGACTACATCGACTACTACTTGATGCATGGAGTGGGGCAGGGTGGAATGGAGAACCTGAACCGCCGCTTCATCGACAACGGACTGCTCGACTTCCTCGTCGGGGAGCGCGAGGCCGGACGAATCCGTCACCTGGGATTCTCCTATCATGGCGACGTGGAGGTCTTTGACTGGCTCATCGACCACAACGACAAGTATCACTGGGACTTCGTGCAGATACAGATGAATTTCCTGGATTGGCGCCATGCCTCGCTCAACAAGGATGGCTGGAAACAGGACGCCGATGCCGAGTACCTCTATAACAAACTCGAGAAAGCGGGCATCCAGGTGGTCGTGATGGAGCCCCTGCGCGGCGGATCGCTGGCCAAGATGGCCGACGAGTATGCCAGCCAGTTGAGGTCCATGCGTCCCGATGCCCTGCCTGCCGAGTGGGCCTTCCGCTGGGTGGGTTCCCATCCCAACATCTTGACCACGTTGAGCGGCATGAACCAGATGGAGCACCTGGAGCAGAACGTGCGCACCCACTCGCCTCTCGACCCGTGCACCGACGCCGAGAATGCACTGCTCGAGAAAATCGCTGATGGCATGGCCGGCGTTCCCGTGATACCCTGCACGGCCTGTGAGTACTGCATGCCGTGCCCCTATGGCGTGGATATTCCGGGCAACTTCGCTTTCTATAACGAGGCCATCAATGAACACACTCTGCCCTTGCCCGTTCCCACCGCAGCCGACTATGCCGAGCGCAAGGAGCGCTTCCTCACCGGCTATCTCAAGGCCTTGCCTGCCGATGCCCGGGCCAACCAGTGTGTCGATTGCGAGGCCTGCCTGTCCAAGTGCCCGCAGCAGATACGCATCCCCAACCAGATGAGCCGCATCGTCCAACTCCTGCGCAAGTCCTGACGACAATTCCCTGGAATAGAAGACAAGAAGGACAATAATTGATTGATAATAAATAAATTGTCCTTCTTGTCTTCCGTGTCTTCAAAAACAGAAGCACCTATCTGGATAGCATGGTCACTCGGGAGTCATGACAATCTCGAGCATGTGGCCTGTTGCCACCAGTTCGCGGGCAAAGGCTGAGATGTCCTCGGCAGTGAGGGACTTGATGAACGGCACGTCGTCCTGGTCGATGTCAACCTCACCGGTCGAGGCATAGTGCTGGAGGGTACGTACCCATTTCCAGTCACCGGTCTTGTTCTTGTAATTTTCACGGGACTGGATCATCTCCTTCTTGAACTCTTCAATGCTGGCCTCATCGATGTGCTCACAGGCTTTTTCCATCTCCTCCTTCAGGATGTGGACTGCCTCGTCGGCAAATTCTGGCTTGACGGTGACAAAGGCGTGTACCTCGGTGAACGGTCTGTCACCTTCCAGGTAATGCTGGTGGTTGCCTCCCACGGGGTGATAGGCATCGCCGTTGTCCACTCTGATCCTTTCGCGGTGCCGTTCAAACTTGAGGTAGTCGCTCAAGAACCTCGCCTTGATCTCATTCTCATCGCTATATGGAATCTGGGTGTTGATCCACCTGATGTTGATCGAGGCTCGGGGAGTCTCCATCTTGTGGGTGAAGTGGCAGATGACGTCCCGCTGGGGGCGGGTTGTGACGTTGACCCAATTGGACTTTACGCCCTTCTGGGCTGGTAGCGAGGCGATGTATCGCTCGATGAGTGGGCGGATAGTCGCCTCGTCCACTGGGCCGACGATGACAAAGGTATAGCCTGCGGCATTGGCAGTGCGCTCCCTGGCAATCTCGAGGATGCGGTCATAGTTGAGCCGTGCTATATCGGTTGACTTGAAGATCTTGTAGCGCCAGTTGTGGTCATACAAGACACTCATGATGGAGTCCATAAACACATTCTCCTGGAAAAACAGGTTATCTGTTGCCTGCTCGTCCTCCTTGAGTTCCTTCTCCATGGCCTGGATGAGCGTGTCGTAGTTATTCTTGTCCATGGTCACATCGGTGAACTGCAGGTATATGAGTTGGAACAGGGTCTCCAAATCCTTGACCGGTGAGTTGCCGTCCACACGGTCTTCATAGGTATCCATGAACTGGTTAACCTCTATTTTATTGTCCGCGAAGTTCTGTGTCCACTCATTGTTGCGGCCCGCCCATCTCCACCGGCTGAAGACAGTGTTGAACTGTTCGCAATTGGCCCAGTCCTTCTCGCCATAGAGCGAACTGCCACCGCGCTGAGTTGCGGTAATCATGACCTCATCCAGCCCTGAATCGGTGGGCTTGAACAGCACTCGCACGCCATTACTCAACTCCAGGTCCTTGGCGCCCAGCGCTTCAATACTGCTTTCCTTGACGATTTTCCCCTTCTTGGGCAATTTGGAGATCAATGACTTTTGCACTACGTTATCGGCCATCATCACGTTGGCACTCAATACTGCCGTCAATAGCAGCAGTGCAATGATAAAACTCTTTATTTTCATAGTCGTGACGGTTTAATGGATAATAATAATCTCATTCTGGGGCAGGAAGGCAGTGCTTCCCGCTTGGTTGATGCAAAAGTAAAGCACAACTCACATGGAAGTCAATTTTTTTGCCCGGAAAAATGCAGATTGTCTATTTTCTTTACACTATATCGTCAAATTATTTTACACTCATGTATATATTCCTTGGATAGAATTGTAATTATAGTATTTATTGTTATCCTTTTTTATGTTTTATGGACTTGACCGTTAGAAGTCGAAGCCCAGGGAGATGTAGGGATAGACCTTGTGGGTGAAGTTGCTCCAACTCAGCGAGGCACCCAGCGGGCCGACGATGCTGTTGTAGCAGTAGCCGAGTTGTGCGCCCCAGATGGGCTTGCGGTCGAAGATATGGCCCAGTTTGTCGTTCTGCTCGGCGACTTGGCCCTTGACGATGAGGTAGTGCTCCTGGAACACGCGCTGCTGCAACCTGAGTCCAGCAACGAGCAGTTTGCTGTCCATGACATGGCAGTGGCCAAAGCCCGCAAAGGGCAGTTGCTGCGGGTAGTAGATGCCGAAGCGGTTGCCTCCCATCATATTGGCTGCAGTGGCGGGAACTCCCTTGCCGAACATCAGTCGGCCATAGACCATGGGCTGCACGTGGGTCGTGCGTGAGAGCGGCACGGTCATGCGCCAGTGGGCCGTCACCTCGCTCAAGCCGGTGTGGCCCTTCCACCGGGCAAAGTTGTCGGTAATGTAGGCATAGGAGACGTCGGCACGCATACCCTTCTGGGTGAAGTACCAGTTGTCCTCGGTGTTGTATTGGGCCCGGGCGTGGTAACTGAAGTAGTATTCATTCTTGCAGAAGTTGCTGCGGCTCCAGGCATTGCTCAGCACATCATAGTTGCGGTAGTAGTCCCACGCGATGCCCAGGTCCAGGTTCACGTTGAGGGCGTCGAGTGAGAGCAGGGTGGCATTGGCCCGCTGGTAGAAGGACAGCAGGTTATCGCTACGGTGATCGCACTGGTAGAGATTGACGTCGTTGTGCCAGATCTCGTAGGACAGGCCGATGCGCCGGTGTGGCCTGATGCTGGTGCTCCATTCCAGGCGCCCCATGGTGCGCTTGCCCAGCCTGAGTGTCAGGTCCAGTTGATGATCCAGGCGGTTGCCGAAGTAGTAGGTCGCGCCAATCTGGGCGGCCACCAGTTCCTCGTTGTCGTAGCGTGCGCCCAGGCTCACCTTGATGGTGTTGCGGGCATTTTCCTCGTTGGCGAGTTGGGCGGCCTCGTCCTTCTCGATATCGCTCAGGTGGATGATGCTGTAGTCGGGACGATAGTCGTCGGGCACGCCGGCTTTCCGCTTGAGCGCCTTGATGGACTCCATCTGGGCCCGGGCGGCATTCTCGCCGCGCGAGATCAGGTTGCGGATGGCCGAGCGATAGAAGTCGGCCGCCGAGTATCCCCTGGTGGGAACATGGATGACCAGATCGCAGAGTTTCTCGTTATCATTGATGCGCTGGTGGATGTCGGCACCGATGGAGCGCTCCAGGATGTCCGAGAAGGAGAAGTAGTTGTTGTTGATGCCCAGGTCGGTCACGACACCGATGACGATGTCGGCACCCATCTTGCGGGCCAGGTCGGCCGGGAAGTTGTTCTTGGTGCCGCCGTCAACCAGCACATAGGGCTCCATCCTCACGGGGGCAAACACGCCTGGCACAGCCATACTCGCACGGATCGAAGTGGCCAGGGAGCCATGGTCGAGCACTACCTCGCTGTCGGTGACCAGGTCGGTGGCTACACAGCCAAAGGGGCGCGGCAGCGACTTGAAGTCGATGTTATCACTCTGGCGCAGGTATTGGCGCAGGGTGTTCTCGATGTTGGTGCCGCGTATCAGGCCTCCAGCCAGCGAGTCCTTGCTGTGGTCGAGGAAGATGCGGTAGTCCAGCAGGTAGATGTTCTGACGCTCTCGCTCGTCAAGGGTCTGGTTTCTCATCGACAATCGGTCGCGCAGCATGTCGCCCCAGTCGATGCCGTTGATAAAGGTTTCGATGTCGGTCGCATCATATCCCACGGCATACAGGCCGCCGATGATGGCACCCATCGAGGTGCCGGTCACCATGTCGATGGGTATTCCGGCCTCTTCCAGCACCTTGAGGGCTCCGATGTGTATGGTTCCTAACGCGCCGCCACCACACAGGACAACGGCAACCTTCTTGCGCTCTTGAAGTGCTGGCTGGGCCACGATACCAAGGGCCGTCAGTAACAAGAGCAGTATGGATAAGGCTCTTTTCATGCGAGTTTTTTTTAATAATCCACAAATTTACATCATTTTTTGCTACCTTTGCGCAATAACTAGTAAAATGATTGCAAGATGAAGACTTATCTCGTGACAGGAGCCGCCGGCTTCATTGGCTCAAACTTTGTGAAATACATCCTCGACAAGTATGGCGACAACATCGAGGTCATCATCCTCGATGCCTTGACCTATGCTGGCAACTTGGCCTCGATCAAGACGGAAATCGAGCGCTCTAACGTCACCTTTGTCCGTGGCGACGTGCGAGACCGCGAACTGGTCCAGGGCATCATGCGGGACAACGATGTGGATTACATCGTCAACTTTGCCGCCGAGAGCCACGTGGACCGCAGCATCACCAATCCGCGCCTGTTCCTTGAAGTGAACATCCTCGGCACCCAGAATATGCTCGACTGCGCTCGTGAGGCATGGTTCACGGGTAAGGATGCCCAGGGACGCAACACATACGCTCCCGGCAAGAAATACCTCCAGATCTCGACCGACGAGGTCTATGGCTCGCTCAGCAAGGACTATGACGAGCCTCACCCGCTCGAGGTGAGCGACGACGTGAGGGAAGTCATCGAGGGCCGCACCGACCTCAAGACCTACGGCCGCCAGTTCTTCACCGAGGAGACCCCGCTGGCACCCCGCTCGCCCTACTCGGCCAGCAAGACCAGTGCCGACCTCATCACCATGGCCTATCACGAGACCTACGGCCTGCCTGTCAACATCACCCGTTGCAGCAACAACTACGGCCCATATCATTTCCCCGAGAAACTCATCCCGCTCATCATCAAGAACATCCTTGAGGGCAAGAAACTGCCCGTGTATGGCAAGGGCGAGAACGTGCGCGACTGGCTCTACGTCGAGGACCACTGCAAGGGCATCGACCTGGTGCTGCGCCAGGGCACCGTCGGTGAGGTGTACAACATCGGCGGCTTCAACGAGGAGAGCAATATCAACATCGTCAAGCAAGTCATCGCCATCATCGCCCGCATCATGCGCGAGGAGCCCCGCTACCAGCAACTGTTGAAGTGTGACCTTGACGTGATCAACGATAATCTCATCGAGTTTGTCACCGACCGTCCCGGCCACGACATGCGATACGCCATCGACCCCAGCAAGATTGCGCGCGAGTTGGGTTGGTACCCCGAGACCCCCTTCACCGTGGGCATCGAGAAGACCATCCGCTGGAATCTCGACCATCAGCCCTGGGTGCAGAGTGTCACCAGCGGCGACTACCAGCGCTACTATGAGGAAATGTACGGCAATCGGTAAAAAGCCTGTCGAGGCCTAGCCTCGACACAGAGGACCGGCCTGACGCGCGACTTCTATCGCGCGTCAGGCCGGTTCACTGTGCCATGGCTCAGCCATGGCCATTGTGGCAGGCGATGTCACGTGCCATGTCGTTGAGGTCATTGCACTGCTGGCGGCTGATGGTGCGATGGTCGTTGTGATGAGGCCATGGGGCGAGAAGGAGCAGTTTGCCGTTGGCACAGGCATCAAATCGTTTTCCTCCGGGCTTGGCCAGTGGAGCGAATCCGTTTTCCAGCAGGATAATAACCGGGTACCCATGATCAAATGCGGCCCGCATGATAGTTTTCTCGCCAGGACTGATGCTGGGCGAGACGAGCACGGCACCCTCTCTGGCCAATGCCAGATAATGCTGGCAATAGCGATTGATGTCTTCCTGGGTGAGGCGGCGTGAACATTTCACAGCCACGCGTTGTGGCGCATCAAGCAGGAAAATGTTGCCCAGGGCTGCAAAATTATGCCCAGCGGCATGCACGTTGTGCTGCACGCTGAACAAGCGTGGCTGCGATCGCTTGATGGCAAGTCGTCTGGGGTTGTCCTGGAGGTACCCCTTCAAGCGCGGCAGTTGGTCTTTATGATCGATGATGCGGTCATTATATCCCGTTTCCCATAGCGCGGGCAAGTCGTTATCGGCCATGAGTTGCCTGTAAATGCGGTTGCATGCCACTTTGAATCCATTGATCACTGTCCCCAGGTGCACGGGAATTGGTTTCTTGACAAAGATGATGAAATGGAGGTGGTCGGGCATGGGCTGGGCGCCCCAGATGTCGATGTCCGGGTAGAACCGGGGAATGTCGTGCAAGGCTTCAATGACGGCTTTGCCCAATGGGTAGGGAGAGAAAACCGCCGTCTGGGTGGTACCGTTGCCTGTCACCGTGCCAAGCAAGGGGCGGCGTTGATCAACCACGAGCGTGATCATATAGATGCAACGGCCATGGTAGTCATGCCCCACACGCCGCCGCTTCATGGATGGCCTCAACTCCCCGGCCCACTGCTTTTTCTTCAAGAACTCATCCTGGTTCATCGCCAGGCAAAGTTACAGCCCCACAGCGAGAATGACAAGAAAAAGTCAAGAAAAATCGCGCGTCAGGCCGGTCCCCCTGTGCCATGGCTCAGCCATGGCCATTAGTGAAAAAATGCCTCACAATGGTTGTGGAAATTGGAATTGTGGATTACCTTTGCCCGGTAATAACAATAATGTCTTTTCTTGCTATGAAATATCGTGTGGTTTTTGAATATCAGAGTGAGGACGGCGCGATGAGCGACGTGTATAACTGCCGCGACAAGCAACAAGCGCTTGACAAGTTTGCCGAGTTGCGCGACAGCCTCGAGCATGTCGCCGATGCCGCAGCCAGTCAGGTCATTGATGAGCCTGACCACTACAGCGTCATCAACCGCGAGGCTGGCATCATGGCCTATGTGCGCTTGCTTGAAGGCTAGTCGCTGGTGAGGAGTTTGTAGCCGATGCCGCGCACGTTGACGATGCGCAGCGATGGGTCTTGGCCCAGGCGATGGCGTAACTTGGTGATGAACACGTGCAGGCTCTTGTTGTTGAAGAAACTGTCGTCGCCCCACAACTCCAGCAACAGCGACTGCGAGGTGACCACTTCGCTGGGGTGCAGGCACAGGCGCCGCAGGATTTCACTCTCACGGTAGGACAGTTCGGTACGGTTGCCCGTGGGCACATGGGTCAGCCGCTGGACAACGGCATCAAACAGGTATTGGCCGATTGTGAAGCGCTCGGCCTCAACAGGCTGTTGTGTGACGGTGCAGGCGCGGCCCAGCAATGCCTTGATGCGCACAATGAGTTCCTGCATCCCGAAAGGCTTCTTCAGGTAATCGTTGGCCCCCATCTCAAAACCATGAACCACGTCGTTAACCGCCGATCGCGCCGTCAGGAAGATGACGGGCGTCTGCTGGTCGCTCTTGCGGATGCGGCGCACGAGTTCATAGCCGTCCATCCGGGGCATCATCACGTCGGCCACGAGCACATCGGGCTTGTGGTCATCAAAGAGCCTGAGTGCCTGCTCTCCATCGTCAGCCACGGTGACATGGAAGCCTTGGCCATCCAGCGTGTCCTTGATGATCATTGCCAGGGTTCGCTCGTCCTCGGCCAGCAATATGTTGATTGTCTCGCTCATGCCAGTTTGATTGTGAAAATTGTCCCTTTGCCCTTTGTGCTCTCGACACTGATGCTCCAGCCATGCTTATCGACCATGGTCTTGACATAGAACAATCCCAGGCCATATCCCTTAACATCATGCACATCGCCTGTGGGCACCCGATAAAATTTGTCATAGATGTGCGGCAACTCGTCGGCTGCAATGCCCATGCCGTGGTCACTGATGCTAATGGCTGCCGGAGTGGCTGCAATTTCGATACGGGCCTCGACGGGTGAATACTTGATGGCGTTGTCAATGAGGTTGTTCAATATGTTGCTCAGGTGGGCTCGGTCGGCATCTACTGTGAGATCCTCTGGCTCGATGCGGGTCGTGATGGTCACGGGTTTGTCGGCCTTTAATTGTTGTTGCTCGATGACGGGTTGCAGCAAGTCGGCAAGATTAATCGTCTCGATGTTGAGGCGGAACTGGCGCCGCCGCTCCATGCTCATCGACAAGATTTGCTCCACCATGCCGCTCAGCCGCTCCAGTTGCTGGCGGCACAGCGTCAGGTAGTGGCGGCGTTTCTGTTCGTCGGCTTGCTGGCCGAAGTTGAGCAAGGCGTCGTTGGCGGCATAGGCCACAGCGATGGGCGTCTTCAACTCGTGGGTGATGTTGTTGGTGAAGTCGGTCTTCATCTCGTCGAGCGTGCGTTGCTTGAGGATGGTCTTGATGAGATAGTAGAAAGCGAAGCCCAAGAGCAAGATGATCAATCCTGATGCGATGAGGATTCCTGTCATCTCGCGCAGGACCAATCCCGTTGTTGGCTCGATGGTCAGTTCATATCGGCCGTAATTGTCCCAGTCATATTCATAATGTCGCGCCACCTCGCTGGGAATGTAGCCTGGAGTCGTGTGTTTAAACACGGTGTCGGTCTTGATGCACAACAACTGGTGCTCACCGCTCATGCCCAACTGTTGCAGTCCCGCCGTGAGCAAGGAATCGTATTTCTCGTATCGTGTGCCCTCAAAGCGGTCAACGCCCAGGTGCAGCCCCTTCTGGATCATCGATGCCAGTTCGGTAACCGAGATCTGGTCTTCAAGCATCTTCATGAAGGCATCGTCACCTGCCGTGCTGTCGGTGTCGGCCTGTGGGCTTGAACGCAACACCACGCCCGTTTTTTGTTGAAGTGTGTCGTTGCCAACAGTGACCTGAGTTGTAGTGACACTTTGGGTTGTGATGCTACCATCCTCCTCTATGCCAGCACTCACGTCCATCACGCCGTGAGGCCCACCCTCCTCGATGCTCTTGAGGCGCAGGAACACTTCCTTGAGGTCGGCCACACGCATGGCTTCGCGGATGTCGTTGTCCATCTGCTCACCGATGGTGAAGTGCAGTTGCTCCAGCCAGTAGGCTTGATAGACCACTACACCAAGTAGTGCCACCATCACCAGCGCTCCGATATATTTTAACCTCGTGTTCATCACCCGCAAATGTACACATTATTCCTATAAATGGGCAAGGCCGTTAAGACTAAATAAGTTTTTGGTTAAGACTTGGTAAGTCGCGGGAGGGGGACAGAGTGGAACGATGAGGGTAATTTTGCCGCGAAAAAACGAATTAAATCATCAACAGGACATGAAACGAATGGTAAAGATTGTGATGCTGCTGGTTGCCCTGATGGGTACAGTGACTAGTGCCGTGGCCCAGGAGGCTACTGGGCAGGACAGTGTGGCTGTGGAGTGGAGCGACACGCTGCAGTTGCAGGATGTGGAGGTGGTGACGATGCGCCAGTTGGTCAAGACGATGGACGACCGGGTAGCCTATAATGTTCAGGCCGACCCCGAGGCGCGCACGAGCACCGTGCTCGACATGCTGCGCCGTGTGCCGCTGGTGAGCGTTGACGGCCAGGACAACGTGCGGGTCAATGGCAGCGGAAGTTTTAAAATATACAAGAACGGCCACCCTGACCCTGCTTTATCATCCAACCCTAAGGAAGTGCTGCGTGCCATGCCCGCCAGCATGATCAAGCGCATCGAGGTCATTACCGAGCCTGGAGCCCGCTACGATGCCGAGGGCGCGACGGCAATTTTAAATATCGTCACTGTCGAGGGTGTCCACATCGAGGGTGTGAACGGCACCGCGTCAGCGTCAATCAACACCTTCGGATCGCCCAACGCCAGTGCCTATGTCGCCGCCCGGGCGGGTAAATTCACCCTCGGAACAACAGCATTTTACCAGAAACAGATGCATCGCCAGTTTTCCGGTGTGGACGAGACTTGGACGACCTATAAGGACACGGGCACCACGATGTATAATCGCTACCGTAACGAGCAACCCGCTTGGGTTTATAACATTAGTCTGAATGCCAGCCTTGAAATTGATTCGCTGAACCTGATTACGGCGTCCTTCGGCGGTTACCGCTACGGTCTGAATATCTACGGCGACAGCCACATTGAGTATCATGATGCGGCAGGGCAGTTGATCACGTCCTATGACAACCCTTTCAACGTGCCGCAGTATGGCTTCATGTCGTGGAACGGCCGTGCTGATTGGGAGCACCGCACCAGCCGCAAAGACGAAGTCCTGACCACCTCCTACATGTTCTCGACAACGGGCCAGCACGAGGAGCAATACGACTCGCTCATCAACCTGGTCAATCCGCCGTTTGACTACACGGCCTACAGCAAGTGGGGCAAGGAACGCTTCTTCGAGCACACATGGCAACTCGACTACCAGTTGCCGCTATGGACGCATCACCTGCTGGAGGTGGGCGGCAAGTACATCCTGCGCCTGAACAAGAGCCACAACCGCATGCAGTATAACAGCGATGCTGAACTGGACACCGACACCCGCTTCAGGCACGACATGCACGTGGGTGCCGCCTATGCCTCATGGCGCTACCAGGTGGGCGAATTTACCCTGCGTGCCGGGCTGCGCTACGAGTACAGCCACTACCGCGCCAGTTACCCCAATGGCGACGGCGAGCCCTTCGGGCGCGACCTGCACGACGTGGTGCCCTCGGCGAGCGTGCACTGGCAACTGTCGCCGTTCAACAGCCTGCGCCTGTCGTGGGCGACGAGCCTTAACCGCCCGGGCATACAATACCTCAACCCTGCCGTGAGGCGCTATACCACGACGATAGAATATGGCAACCCGCACCTGTCGAGTGCCCGCAACAACATGGTGAGCATCAACTTCCAGCACACGGGCAACCGCTTGACCTTCAATGTCAAGCCGACGGTGACCATCACTAACAACCTCATTGGCACCTATCGCACAGTCCAGGACGGCATTGTCCACTTGACCAACAGCAATGACTGCCATTACCTGATGGCAGGCGTGGGCGGCTTCGTGCAATGGATGATGACAAGCAAGACAACCTTATACATGAATGGGGAATTTTGTTACAAGCGCTACCGCAACCCCTCGCAGGATTTGACCAACAGCGGGTGGGGCGGCAACCTGTATGCCCAACTCACGCAGCAGTTGCCGTGGCGGTTGCGCGCGACAGCGACCTGCATGTGGTATGGCATTGGCCATGACCTGCGCCACGTGTACGGCTATAGCACCATACCCCATCCGACCATCATGCTGGGGTTGTCACGCTCCTTCCTCAAGGACAACCGATTGACGGTGCGCCTGAGCGCTTATTCCATCATGCACAAGTACGAGGTGTCTAAGGGCTACATTACCCAGGGCGACTATGTGAACCACGCCGTGGGCCACTTCAGCCAGCGCAATGTGCAGTTGTCGTTGAGTTATGCCTTCGGCTCCAGCAACACGAGCGTCAAGAAGACTGACAAGACCGTCGAGAACGACGACCTCGTGGGCGGTCTCCAGTCAGGAAACTAGCCCCGCCCTGCTTGTCCAGTACTTCGAGGCTCTGCCTCGAACAATCCTTTCTCAATTACCAAGGCACCATGGCCAGTGGCCAAAGTGGCCCCGGATTGTCAGTCGGGGGTGACGATTTGTCACCTTGTTATGTGATGGCATATTTTTTGAGGTGGAGTGGGGCAGAGACCTCCCTCCACCTCACTAATATTAATACAACCCAAAAAAAAAGATACTATGCCAAAAGGAACTATTGGGGTAACGACTAACAACATCTTCCCCGTCATCAAGAAATTTCTGTACAGTGATCACGAGATTTTCCTGCGCGAACTGGTGAGCAACGCCGTTGATGCCACGCAGAAACTGAAAACCCTCTCGGGAGCCGGCGAGTTCAAGGGCTCGACCGAGGATCTTCGCGTGACCGTCAGCGTTGACAAGGAGGCCGGCACGCTCACCGTGAGCGACAGCGGAATCGGCATGACGGCTGACGAGATTGACAAGTATATCAACCAGATCGCCTTCTCGGGCGCCGAGGAGTTCCTCGAGAAATACAAGGACACGGCCAATGCCATCATCGGCCACTTCGGTCTGGGCTTCTACTCGGCCTTCATGGTGGCCAAGAAGGTGGAGATACGCACCCTGAGTTGGCAGGAGGGCGCCAAGGCCGTGAAGTGGACCTGTGACGGCTCGCCCGAGTTTGAGATGGAAGACTGTGACAAGGCCGAGCGCGGCACCGACATCATCCTCACCATCGACGATGATGAGAAGGAATTCCTTGAGAATGCCCGCATCGAGGGCCTGCTCAGGAAGTATTGCCGCTTCCTGCCTGTGCCCATCATCTGCGGCAAGGAGCAGGAGTGGAAAGACGGCAAGTATGTCGATACCGACAAGGATAAGGTCATCAACAACGTGGAGCCCCTGTGGGCCCGCATGCCCGCCGACCTCAAGGATGAGGATTACCTCAAGTTCTACCACGCCATCGAGCCTGGCCAGGACGACCCCTTGTTCTGGATTCACTTGAATGTGGATTACCCCTTCACGTTGACGGGTATCCTCTATTTCCCCAAGATCAAGAACAATCTCGACATCCGCAAGGACCGCATCCAGTTGTATTGCAACCAGGTTTATGTCACCGATAGCGTCGAGGGCGTCGTCCCCGACTGGCTGATGCTGCTGCAGGGCGTCATCGACAGTCCCGACATCCCGCTGAACGTGTCTCGCAGTTACCTGCAGAGTGACCGCGCGGTGAAGAAGATCTCGACCTATATCACCAAGAAGGTGGCCTCGCGTCTCGAGGAAATCGCCAAGAACCAGCCCGACGAGTTCGAGAAGAAGTGGAACGACATCAAGATCTTTATCGAGTATGGCATGTTGAGTGATGAGAAGTTCTGCGAGTCGGGCCTCAAGTTTGCCCTGCTCGAGAATTGCGACGGCAAGTACTTCAAGATCGAGGACTACCGCAAACTCATCGAGGGCAGCCAGACCGACAAGGACGGCAATCTCATCTGCCTGTATGCCACCGACAAGGAGGCGCAGTATTCCTACATCAAGGGTGCCACCGACAAGGGCTATGACGTGCTGCTGATGAACGGCGAGTTGGATACCCCCTTCGTGGGCATGCTGGAGCAGAAGCAGGAGAAGATGCGCTTTGTACGCGTCGATAGCGACGTGCTCGACAACCTCATCCGCAAGCAGGACGACACGAAGCCGCAGTTCTCATTGGAGCAGCAGGAAATCGCACAGACCCTGTTCAAGTCTCAGATTCCCCATGTCGAGAAAGCCGAGTTTATGGTTAGTTTCGCCGCCATGTCGCCCGACGACAAGCCCGTCGTCATCACCCAGGCCGAGTACATGCGCCGCATGAAGGACATGGCACGTTTCCAGCCCGGAATGAGTTTCTATGGCGAGATGCCCGACATGTATGGCATGGTGCTCAACACCAAGCACCCTCTGGTCCAGAAGGTGGTGGAAGAGGCCGAACAAGCCCTGGAGGCCGAACTCAAGCCAGTGAACGAGGAAATCAATGCCACGCAGAACGTGGTCAATGCCATCCGTGACCTGGACAAGGACAACAAGGGCGTGCCCGAGGACAAGAAAAAAGACCTCGAGGACAACGAGAAGCGCCTCGAGGAGTTGCACAAGAAGAAAGAGAACCTGGTGACGGCCTATGCCGCCGGGGAGAGCCGTGTACACCAACTGATCGACATCGCCTTGCTGAGCAATGGCATGCTCAAGGGTGAGGGATTGGAGAAATTCTTGAAACGCTCCATCGGCCTGCTCAAGTAATAGGCTCCCGTCGTGGTATCCTGTCCTGAGGGCAGCGCAACGGTAAAAAAACATTATTAATAATATTGCGACTTAGGGTAAAAGTGTGTACTTTTGCCCTAAGTTTTTTGTGTTTAACTCACAGGAATATGGACATCTGGAAAACCTTAATTGAATTATTATGATGAAACGGTCTATTATTGCCATTGTTGCCATGATGCTGAGCCTTGCCGGCAAGGCCCAGTTGCCGCAATTCTCTCCCAGCAGTTTCGCCGATTGGATTTATACCAACCCGGCGACGGAATTGAACGCCGACAACATCCTCGACGAGCGAATCCTGCTCTATACCACCAGCACGGGCCTGCAGCAGGTGCTGATCTCGCCGCTATTCAACTGTTATCCCACCGATGTAATCGACATGCAGATTACCTGGATCACCGACCAGTGGCAGAACGACGGCTTTGTCACGAGCAAGGTCGCCCTGACCGCCGCACTGCTCAACGACGCTGGTGTGACCGTGGACTCGGTCACCTATAATCCCACCAGCGTGTCGCGCACCAACCGCGTGAACCTGTCGATTACCGTTCCCCGTGGCATGACGAGGGCCCGGCTGCGGTTCGCCTCGTGGAAGGCCGACGTCAACAGTTGCGGCGCCGTCAAGAAGATTGTTATGGTCAGTGACCTGAAGGCCGACGTCAACCATGACGGCGAAGTGAACGTCAACGACGTGAATGTCCTGATCGACGTCATCCAGGGCGGCAATGTGGCTGAGCAAATCCTTAGTCGGGCCGATGTCAACCAGGATGGGGAAATCACCGTGAACGACATCAACAGCGTGATAGACGTGATACTGGGCCACTAAACGGCCTTGCCCCGCTTCCGGAGCCCGCCAGTGGGCTCGCAATAGTGATGAATCGTAATAAAAGAGCGGTAAAATTTGGTTGATTGTTTTTTTTGGTTTACCTTTGCTTGAATTCTAATCGTTTGTGCTGAAAAGAGACAGCAATTAAGGTAAAGTGTGCCATTTTTCACTAAAAATTGCCGATTAGTCGAGTTTTTTTTCTTAATGAACGTTAATTTTTGGCCGTATTAGAAAATTGTATTACTTTTGCCGCAAAATATGTCTAATAGTGTTTTATAAATTTATTTAAAATGAAAAAGATTATCTTGACTTTAGCCCTTCTGACGGGCGTATTTGCTGCCCAGGCTCAGTCTCTGGAGCAGAACAAGTTCTTTGACAACTGGTCGATAACCTTGAAGGGTGGCGCTATCATGCCCTTCCAGGGTTATGCCTTCTGGCCCAATGCCCGTGGTATTTTTGGTGCTGAGATCCGCAAGCAACTCACTCCGGTCTTCGGTCTGGGCGTTGAGGGTGAAGCAACCATCAACACTACCAGTTGGGAAAAGCCCGACATGTACTGGGGTCCCAAGAGTCCCAACATCATCGACCACACTCTGGCCGGTATGTTCGGTACCGTTAACCTGAGCAACCTCTTCGGTGGTTACAAGGGCAAGCCCCGTGTATTTGAACTCGAGGGTGTTATCGGTGCTGGCTGGCTGCACGCCTTCCATCGCGCTGAGGCTGCCAATATGTATGGCAACGACTACAACAGTTGGTACACCAAGGCTGGTGCCAACCTGAACTTCAACTTTGGTGAGAGCCGCGCTTGGACCTTCAGCCTGAAGCCCAGCGTAGTTTGGGACATGAACGGTGACATCATGATTCCTTATCGTGACAACACCAACGCTCGTGCCCGCTGGAACGGTGAGCCCCACAATGGCAAGAGCCAGATGAACGCCAACCACGCTGCTGTAGAACTTGAGGCTGGTATCACCTACCACTTCAAGGGTAGCAACGGCGAGCGTTACATGACCTTCTGCCCCTACAAGTACAGCCAGGATGACATCGATGCTCTCAATGGTCAGATCAACGGCCTGCGCAGCCAACTCAATGGCCTGCAGGGTGACCTCGATGCTGCTAACGCACGCAACGCTCAGTTGCAGCGCGACCTGGATGCTGCCCGCAAGGCTCCCAAGCCCGAGACTCAGGTGGTTGACAAGAGCGCTCAGTACATGAACGTCCTCGTTCACTTCAAGGTTAACAAGACCAACATCACTGCTGACCAGCAGCCCAATGTTGAGCGCGTTGCCATGTACCTCAAGAACAACCCCACTGCCACTGTTGACATCAAGGGTTATGCTTCTCCCGAGGGTCCCAAGGACAACAACATCCGTCTGGCCAATGGCCGTGCCGAGGCTGTGAAGAACATGCTGATCAACAAGTACAAGATTGATGCTAAGCGCATCAACGCTCAGGGCTGTGGCACCACCGACATGTTCCAGGAACTCAGTTGGAACCGCGTTTCGATCTGCGAACTCATCGTTAAGAAGTAATTGCTGAACGATAGAGTTGATCGAATCAAATCGGTTAACTAAAAAATCAACCCCGCTGACGCAATACCAGCGGGGTTGATTTTTTATGGAAGTATGTGCTCTTAGGGGCTTGGACCTCTGCGGGGGATTACTTCTCGAGGAGGCGCATGTGTTGCTGATCGAGTTGCTTGGCGTAGCGCTCCTTGATGATGAGGCCGACGGGGTCACCGCGGTTGATGTACTCCACAGTGAGGCGCTGCAACGAGTCGTTGAGCAGGCTGTCCTGTCTCACCATGCGCAACTCGTCGTCCCGCTTGAGCGAAGAGTCGGCCGCCATGTTGAGGTATTCCTGCCAGGTGGCCACGCGAGAGTCCATGATGCTGTTGCGCTGGTTGATGTAGTGCAGATAGGCGCTGCTGAGTGGGCTGCCGGTGATGATCCATGTTCCCGGCTTGATGGAAATGCTGGTCTCGCCCTTCTCGAGGACAAAGTGGAAGGGCTGGGTGGTGTCGTTGTCCCAGCGGATGAGGGCCACCCTGGGGCCGTCGGTCTGTCCAGTGAAGGTGAATGTCCCGCTGGAGGACCGGGCGCTGCCACACACCCTTAACCTGTTGTACTGCTCTTCCAGAACCAGCAGCGTGGCGCTGTCGTGCCGCAACTTGCTGTCAAGACTGATATTAACACGATAGTCAACGCCCTGGTCCTGACGGTCACAATCGGCCATTGAGAGGGCCAGCAGGGCTATGCCGGCCGAAAAGATGATTTTTTTCATAGCCGCAAATGTACAAAATCTTTCCCACATGCACCCGCGTGTGGAGTGGGTAAAAACGGTGTTTTTAGGCCTGTATTTAGGTTTTCTCGGTAGAAAAGCATATCTTTGCAACAAAAAAATAAACCATAACATAACCTCAATAATGAAAATGAAAAAACAACAGTGCATGACGTTATTGCTGCTGGCCCTGCTGGCCCTGCCGGTGGCCGCTCAGCGACAATTCACGCTCGAGGACTTGAACTTTGGCGGAACCAATTACCGCAACATGATACCACAGAGCAAGACACTCATGTGGTGGGGCGACCAACTGGTGCATTTCTCCAGCCACAGGGACACCTGCTGGACGGTTAATCCCGTGAACGGCAAGGAGAAGTTGCTGTTTACTGTGAATCAACTGGACAAGAAGGGCGGCAGATTGAAGGACGACTCGCAGCGCATCGCTGTGGTTGAGTCCTTCCCCTATGCCGACAAGCCGCTGGTCATGGCCCGCAACAAGGGCCGCATGCTCGTTAACATCAAGACGGGCAAGGTGGAGTGGAGTCAGCCCTCGCTGGGCGCGACGCAGGCCGAGGAATGGAGCGCCGCAAGCCGCGCCACGGCCTATGTCAAGGACGATAACCTCTATGTCATCGATGGTGCCGGCAAGACCATCCAGGTGACCAGTGACGGCTCGCGTGACCTAGTCTATGGCCAGAGTGTGCATCGCAACGAGTTCGGCATCGAGGGCGGTCTGTTCTGGAATCCCCAGGGCACACGCCTGGCATTCTACCGCATGGACCAGAGCATGGTGACCGACTATCCCCTGATCACTGTTCCCGAACTGGACGACACCACCCAGGTGATTGCCACGCCAGCCCCCGAGAAATATCCCATGGCCGGCCAGACGTCCCACCTGGTGACCGTGGGCGTCCTTGATGTGGCCACTGGCGACACGGTCTATCTCAAGGCCGGCGATCCCACCGACCGTTACTTTTCCAACATCTCGTGGAGCCCCGACGGCGATGTCGCCTATATGATGGAGGGCAACCGTGACCAGAACGAGGTGGACCTGGTGGCCTATGACGCCGTGACGGGCAACCGCATCAAGTCGCTCTATCATGAGGAACATCCCAAGTATGTCGAGCCTCAGCATCCCATCACCTTCCTGCCCTGGGACAAGGAGAAATTCCTGCTGTGGAGCGAGAAGGACGGCTACAACCACCTCTATATCCATGACACGGCGGGCCATCAGGTGAAGCAACTCACCCGTGGCAAGTGGGTGGTCATGGAGTTGCTGGGTTTTGATGTCGAGCGCCAGGCTGTCATCATCAGCGCCAACGCCGATAACCCCATCCAGCAGAACCTGTACCGCGTTGACGTGGCCACGGGTGTCATGACCCGTGTTGACGAGGGCGGCAAGGGCTGGCACAGCGGCCGCCTGAGCGACAGCGGCCGTTATCTGATAGACAATTATCAAGAGCCCGATGTGCCCCGCAACATTGCTGTCGTGGATACCCGCAACAACAGGCAGTACCGCTATTTCACCGCTCCCGACCCCTGGCAGGGCTACACCGTGCCCGAGTACCGCTGTGGCAGCATCAAGGCTGCCGACGGCACCACCGACCTGTATTACCGCATGGTCATGCCTGTGGACTTTGACCCGTCGAAGCAGTACCCCACGGTAGTCTATGTCTATGGTGGTCCCCATGCCCACAACGTGGACGCCCGCTGGCACTGGTCCAGCCGCAGTTGGGAAACCTATATGGCGCAGCGTGGCTATCTGCTTTTCATCCTTGACAACCGCGGCAGCGAGAACCGTGGGCGTGAGTTTGAGCAGGCAACTTTCCGCCAGTTGGGTCAGGTGGAGATGCAGGACCAGATGTGTGGCGTGAACTTCCTGCGCACGCTCAACTATGTCGATACCGCTCGCCTGGGCGTCCATGGCTGGAGTTTCGGCGGATTTATGACCATCAGCCTGATGACCAACTATCCTGACGTGTTCAAGGTGGGTGTCGCCGGTGGCCCCGTGATTGACTGGAAATGGTATGAGGTGATGTATGGCGAGCGCTACATGGACACCCCGCAGACCAATCCCGAGGGGTATGAGCAAACGAGCCTCTTGAACAAAGCCAAGGACCTCAAGGGCCGCCTGCAGATCATCATCGGCCTGAATGACCCCACCGTGGTGCCCCAGCATGCCTACAGTTTCCTGAAGGCCTGCATTGCCGCCGGCACACAGCCCGACTTCTATGTCTATCCGGGTCAGGGCCACAACATGAGAGGCCACCAGAGCGTGCACCTGCACGAGCGCATCACCCGCTACTTTGACGACTACTTGAAGTAAGAGTAGGAGCGCGTCATATCGTAAAAAAAATCGGTTCTCAACCCCTGGGCTGAGAACCGATTTCTTGGTTAAGTCACGCGGATCACTTCATCACCTTCGCGGTGCTGGTGGTGCCGTCGGTGTAGGTGGTCACGACGATGGTCAGGCCGTTAGCCTGTTGCATCTCCTGGCCTGCTAAATTGTAGTAGCGCACGCCGGCGACCTGCTTGTCGGCAACCGTCTCGTCGATGGCGGTGTTGCCCGGGGTCTGGAACTCTACCATAGCCAGGGGGCCCCACTCGCCGTTAGCGTTCTTGGCGATAGAGCAGGCGATATACCATGTGTCGGGCTCCACCGTCCACTGTGCCTCATCCACGCCATACTGGTCCCAGTAGGGGTCATACGGGTTGTCCTGCTTGAGGTACTCGAGCAGGTTGTCCATGCCCCATTCGGGTGACTCGTAGGCCTCTTTCAAGATGATGATGTCGCGGTGCAGTGCCACGTTCTCGTTGGGCGTGTACACTACCCACTGGTAGAAGCCGGACTCCTCGTTGCCGCCAAACTCGCCAATCTCGATGCTCATCACTGCTTCGCCGTCACCGCCCATACTGGCAGTCGTCACGGGGATGATGATCATCTCGGCATCGGTGCCGGCGGCGTCCCAGCACTGGACATAGATTTCATAGTCCTTGCCAGGTGATTGGTTGGTCCAGGTGTACTGGAAAGGTTCGTTCTTGGTGATGCCCCAGGCCTTGATCATGTCGGCCATGGTCTGGAAGCCCATCCAGGGGCCAAACATGGCAAACTGCTGCTCGGCCGTGCCGGCCTCAAACAGGCAGAACGCATAACCCGCAGCATCGGCGTTGGGTGTGAACGAGATGGTGATAAAGTCGGTGCCCACCTCATCGACGGTATAGTCGACCGCAGGTGTTTGGGCTGTTGCGTAAATTCCTGTAAACAAGGCGATAAATGCAATAAGTAACTGTTTCATCATGTGATTATAGTTATAGGTTAAACAATAAAGATAGAGTGAAATCGAGATGACGTCGATTCCCGCTGGAATCCATAGGAAAAATGCGTGGCCGCATGGCGGCTTACCATTATTTTTTTTGCAAAGATACACAATCAATGTGAATAAACAATCATTAGATGATTTTTTTGTCACCAGTATCAGGTTATCCCATGAATGGGTCGTGCGATTGCTGGCCGAGAGGCCTCGAGAGGAAAAACCATTGATGTCCACGGCCTAATCTAGCCGCCCTGATGCAACTGCAGCAAATGTTATTGACACATTAGTAAAAAAAACGGAAAATGGGAGTGAGAATTGGCGATTTTTTCCTATATTTGCACCCAATTATAGACATAAACCAATATACTCCAAAACATAAACATTATGAACAAACAAATCACATTGCAGCAAGCCGTCGAGAAGGTAGAGGACGGCATGACAATCATGTTTGGCGGTTTCCTGGGTAACGGTAGCGCCACCCAGATCATTGACGCCATTGTAGAGAAGGGTGTTAAGGACCTTACAATCATCGCTAACGACACCGCCTATGACGAGGTGGCCCATGGCAAGTTGGTTACCAATCATCAGGTGAAGAAGGCTATCGTCAGCCACACGGGTACCAACAAGCAGACCGCATTGCAGAAGAATGAGGGCACCCTCATTGTCGAGTATGTTCCCCAGGGTACTCTGGCCGAGCGCATCCGTGCGGCAGGTGCTGGCTTGGGCGGCGTGTTGACCCCCACTGGTCTGGGCACCATCATGGCCGATGGCAAGGAGATCGTCAATGTTGACGGCAAAGACTATCTGCTGGAGAAACCCCTGCGTGCCGACATCGCCTTCCTGCGCGCCAACATTGTTGACGAGTTTGGCAACATGGTATTCCTGGGCACAACCAACAACTTCAACCCGCTGATGGCCACCGCTGCCGACTATGTGGTGGTAGAGGCCGAGAAGTTGGTTCCCGTCGGTGAAATCGCTCCCGAGCACGTTCACGCCTCGGGCATCTATGTCGATGGCATCTACGTTGAGCAATAAGGCATTGCGCTGTAGTAATCATACTTGAAACTTATAACTTAAAACTAATCAGATAATGGAATACAAGACAATGATCAGACTGCGCATGAGCGCAAAGGACGCCCACTACGGTGGCAATCTGGTTGACGGTGCCCACATGGTACACCTGTTTGGTGACGTGGCAACCGAGTTGTTGATTATGCGCGATGGCGACGAGGGCCTCTTCTGCGCGTATGACAACATCGAGTTCCTGGCTCCTGTGTATGCCGGAGACTTTATTGAGGCAGAAGGCTGGATCGACCGTGAGGGCAACACGTCACGCCACATGGTGTTTGAGGCCCGCAAGGTGGCCCAGGCGCGTCCCGACATCTCGGCCTCGGCTGCCGACATCCTGGACGAGCCCGTCGTGGTTTGCCGTGCATCAGGCACATGCGTGACGCCCAAGAATTGCCAGCGCAAGTGAACTTCAGGATATGAGGCAACAGTAATCACACTTAAAAACTAGAAACTTACAACTCAATCAATGGATAAACTGATTATCACTGCCGCCATCTGTGGCGCCGAGGTTACCAAGGAGCAGAATCCCAATGTGCCCTACACTGTTGAAGAAATCGTCCGCGAGGCCAAGTCGGCTGTTGACGCCGGCGCCGCTATCGTGCACCTGCACGTCCGCTGGGATGATGGCACCCCCACTCAGGACCGTGACCGCTTCCAGGAGTGTGAAGAGGCTATCCTGAAGGTGTGCCCCAATGTCATTCTCATCCCGTCGACCGGCGGTGCCGTGGGCATGACTCCCGACGAGCGCCTGCAATCGACCGACACGACCCCGCTGCCCGAGATGGCAACGCTCGACTGCGGCACGTGCAACTTTGGCGACGAGATTTTTGACAACACGATGCCCACGATGCGCGCCTTCGGCAAGCGCATGATGGAGCGCGGCATCAAGCCCGAGTATGAGTGCTTCGAGATGGGTCATCTGGATACCATCCTGAACATGGCCCGCAAGGGTGAGGTCCCCGGTAATCCCATGCAGTTCAACTTTGTGCTGGGCGTTCCCGGTTGCACCCCCGCCACTGTGGCCAACCTGTGCTGGCTGGTTAACGGCATTCCCGCCGGCTCGACCTGGACGGTGACCGGCGTTGGCCGTCATGCCTTCCCGATGGCCGCTGCCGCTATCGCCATGGGCGGAAACGTTCGCGTGGGCTTTGAGGACAACCTGTACCTGTCCAAGGGCGTGCTCGCCAAGAGCAATGGCGAACTCGTTGAGAAGGTCGTTCGCCTGGCCAATGAACTGGGCCGTCCCATCGCCACCAGCGACGAGGCCCGCGAGATCCTGGGCCTGCCCAAGCGCAACTAAACGAATTAGGATTAAGTGATTTACTTAAAACTAATAAACATAGAACTTAGAACTAAAAACAATAAACGTTTAACAATAAAAAAACATTTAAAACAATGCAGAAACACGGAAATAGATTCGGTACGCACCGAGTAATCGAGCCCAAGGGCGTTCTTCCCCAGCCCGCCAACAAGTTGGACAACAACATGGACGAGATCTATGACAACGAGATCCTGATTGACGTGCAGACCCTGAACATCGACTCGGCATCGTTTACCGACATCCACAACTATGCCAAGGCCCAGGCCAAGGATCCCAACAACGAGGCCGAGGTGATGGAGGAGATCAAGAAGGAGATGCTCCTGAACGTTGAGTTGCAGGGCAAGCACCGCAACCGCCGCACCGGTTCGGGTGGTATGCTGCTGGGCAAGGTAGAGAAGATCGGTGACGCCTTGAAGGGCAAGATCGACCTCCAGGAGGGCGACCGCATCGCAACGCTCGTCTCGCTGTCGCTCACCCCGCTGCGCATCGATGAGATTCTGGACATCCGTGCCGATGTTGACCAGGTTGACATCAAGGGTAAGGCTATCCTGTTCGAGAGCGGAATCTATGCCAAGATTCCTAACGACATGCCCGAGAAACTCGCTCTGAGCGCCCTCGACGTGGCTGGCGCACCCGCCCAGACCGCCAAGTTGTGCCAGTATGGCCAGAACGTTGTTATCCTGGGTGCCGGTGGCAAGAGCGGCATGCTGTGCTGCTACGAGGCCAAGAAGCGCGTGGGCATTACCGGTAAGGTTATCGGCCTGGCTAACAGCCCCAAGTCGACCCAGCGCATCAAGGACCTGGGCTTCTGTGACGTTGTTGAGAGCGTTGCCGGCATGACTCCCGTTGAGGTTTACGAGTTGGTTTACAAGTTGACCGACGGCAAGATGGCCGACACGACGATCAACTGCGTGAACGTGCCCGATTGCGAGATGACCGCAGTGCTGTGCACCAAGGACGACGGCGTGGTTTACTTCTTCTCGATGGCCACCAGTTTCACCAAGGCTGCCCTGGGTGCCGAGGGCATCGGTGCCGACGTGAACATGATTATCGGCAACGGTTACACCAAGGGCCATGCCGACTTCACCCTGCAGGAATTGCGCGAGTGCCCCGAGTTGCGCAAGATCTTTGAGGAACTGTACGCTTAATCAATAATGATTCTTCAGTCGCAGGGGATGCGCGATACCACAGCGTGCCCCTGCGACACGAATCAATCATCATAATCATTTATATGGCTGAATCAAGAAGAAAACAATTATTCCCCGAAGTCACCGACGAGCAGTGGAATGACTGGAAGTGGCAGGTGAAAAACCGTATCGAGACCCTTGAGGAACTCAAGAAGTATGTGAGCCTCACCGCCGAGGAGGAAGAGGGTGTCAAGCAGACGCTCAAGACCTTGCGCATGGCAATCACGCCCTATTACTTGAGCCTCATCAATCCCGATGATCCCCACGATCCCATCCGCCGTCAGTGCATCCCCACCGGCCTGGAGACCCATCAGGCCGCTGCCGACCTGCTCGACCCGCTGCATGAGGATGAGGATTCACCCACGCCCGGCTTGACCCACCGTTATCCCGACCGCGTGCTGTTCCTCATCACCGACATGTGCTCGATGTACTGCCGCCACTGCACCCGTCGCCGCTTTGCCGGCCAGACCGATAACGAGTGTGGCATGGACCGCATCGAGAAGGCGCTGGAGTATATCCGCAACACGCCGACCGTGCGTGACGTCCTGCTCTCGGGCGGTGACGCCCTCATGGTGAGCGACAAGCGATTGGAATACATCATCTCGGAACTGAGGAAGATTCCTCACGTGGAGATCGTCCGCCTGGGCACCCGCACTCCCGTCGTTTGCCCGCAGCGCATCACTCCCGAGTTGTGTGACATGTTGAAGAAGTATCATCCCATCTGGATCAATACCCACTTCAACCATCCCAACGAGGTGACCGCCGAGTCGAGCCGCGCTTGTGAGATGCTGGCCAACGCCGGTATCCCCCTGGGCAACCAGAGCGTGCTGCTGCGCGGCGTGAACGACTGCGTGCACGTGATGAAGAAACTCGTGCAGGAGATTGTCAAGATCCGCGTGCGTCCCTACTACATCTACCAGTGCGACCTGTCGATGGGTCTGGAGCACTTCCGCACCCCCGTCAGCAAGGGTATCGAGATCATCGAGGGCCTGCGTGGCCACACCAGCGGCTACTGCGTGCCCACCTTTGTGGTCGATGCTCCTGGCGGTGGCGGCAAGACGCCCGTCATGCCCCAGTATGTCATCTCTCAGGCTCCCGGCAAGGTCGTCCTGCGCAACTTCGAGGGCGTGATCACGACCTATACCGAGCCCACCGACTACCACAGTGAGTGCAACTGCCCCGAGTGCCAGGCCGCCCGCAAGCGCGAGCAAGTGGCTGCCGACAAGGCCGTGGACGGTGTTATCTCGCTGCTCGAGGGCGAGCGCATGAACATTGAGCCCAAGGCGCTGAAGCGTCATGAGCGCAACGAGATCCGCAACAAGAAGTAAAGAAAAGACGTTGGTTCCTGTGGAGAAGGCCGTCATGGCCCTTCTCCATCGGGGACTGACTTCTATTGATCGCAGTGCTCCCGTTCATCGATGAAATATTGCGTTACGATAGCCTGTCTATCGTGGGCCTGGAGAAGAACACAGGCAAGACCGAGTGCCTCAAGTATGTGCTCGACCGCCTGCCTGTTCAGGACAAACGCATTGCCGTGACGTCGATCGGCATCGATGGCGAGACCGTGGACCAGGTGACCCGGACCCAGAAGCCCGAAATCGTCCTGCGTGAGGGCATGTACTTCGGCACCAGCGAGATGCATTACCGCCAGCGGCGGCTGGTGTCGGAACTCATCGACGTGAGCGACGAGACCACATCGCTCGGTAGGGTAGTGACCGCCCGTGCGTTGACAGGAGGCAAAATCCTGCTCTCGGGCCCCTCGTCGGCCAGCAGCCTAAGGCGCTGGATGGGCGAGATGCGGCGTCTGGACATCGACCTGGTGGTTATCGACGGAGCGTTGTCTCGCATGAGTTCGGCCTCGCCCGCGGTGAGCCAGTCGATGATTCTGGCGACCGGAGCGGCCTACTCGGCCAATATCTCGACCCTGGTGAGCAAGACCGCCCATGTGGTGGACCTCGTGAACCTGGACCTGACCAGCAAGGGCAACATCGCCCGCCTCATGCCGCTGGACAAGGGAGTGTGGTCGATCGACAAGGACGGCAACCTGAGTAGTCTGGAAGCCGTGACGTCCCTGTCCAGGGATATCCATTTTGAGGGAATGGAGCAGTGCGAGACGCTCTACGTGGCAGGCGCGCTGGTTGACGGATTCCTGGAGAAGGTGAGGAAGAACAAGAGCCTCAAGCAAGTGGAACTGGTGGTGCGGGATTTCACCAAGATATTTGTGTCTCCGCAGCAGTTCAGACTGTTCCACAAGGGCGGCGGCCGCATCCACGTGCTGCAGCGGAGCAGACTCATCGCCGTGACCGTCAACCCGACCTCACCGAGCGGCTATGTCCTCGACTCGGACATGCTGTGCGGCAAACTGAGCGAAGCCATCGGGCTTCCCGTGTATGACCTGTTAAAAAACAAACAGTAGTTAGTGCAACTGAAGAATGTCATAGAATCGCCCTGCGGGCTACGCTACATGCTCGACCAACTGGAATTGCAGTCGGGCTATGCGCGCCGTTGGCTCCTCGACTCGCCCATGATGACGAGTGAGGAGGAGATTGCTGCGGCCTATGGCGTGCTGCGGCGTTTCTCGCAATTCATCGACCAGGTCGAGAAGACCTATATCGACACGTTGCTGTTCAAGTTGCAGGGACTGAAGGACATACGAACCACCATCCGCAACCTGTCGCAGCACGCCGTGCTCGACGACATCGAACTGTTTGAGGTGAAGCACCTCGCCATCCTGGCAACCGATGTGGCAAGGTTGCTCCAGCAGCATGGCATGGATGCGGTGGTAGAAATACCCGCGCTGGACGAGGTCATCGCCATTCTCGACCCCGACGGGATGAAAATTGCCACATTTTATATATATGATTCCTATTGCGCCCAACTCAAGGACCTGCGTTCACAGATGCGCCAGCACCCCGATCAGCAGGACGACCTGCTGGCCCAAGCCAGCGAACTGGAGGAGGGCGTCAGACAAGACCTGAGCCGCCAGTTGCATCCGTTTGCCGATGCCATGGGCCAGGCACAAGCCGCCCTGGCGCTGATTGATGTCAATCTGGCCAAGGCCTTGCAGATAAAACAGTTGGGGCTTTCATTCCCCACCATGTCCCCCGACGGCACGAGCCACTATCGTGCCATGTTCCATCCCCAGGTCAAGGATGCGCTGGCCAGTCGTGCCAGGAAGTTCCAGCCGGTGGACATCGGCTTTGGTCACCATCCCACGCTCATCACTGGCGCCAACATGGGTGGCAAGACCGTTGTGTTGAAGACGTTGACCCTGTGTCAATACCTTTTCCAATTTGCCTTCGGCATCCCGGCTCTTGAGGCCCGCATTGCCGTGAAGGACGAGATATACTTCTGCATCGGCGACGAGCAATCGGTCGAGAAGGGCCTGTCGTCGTTTGCCGCCGAGATGAAGAACATCGATGCCGTGATCAAGGCATCGCGCATGAACAAGAAATTACTGGCGTTGATTGACGAGCCTGCCCGCACGACCAATCCCACCGAGGGTGCCGCACTCGTGACGGCCCTGCTCAAGGTGCTGGCAGACAAGGATATGAGCCTCGTCATGACAACGCACTATGATATTGAACCAGGCGATGCCCGTTGCTTGAGGGTAAAGGGCTTTGAGAATGGCGAGATGGATTACCAACTGGTCGAGGTGCAGAGCGGCGAGGTGCCCCACGAGGCATTGAACATCGCCCAGAGTCTGGGTATTGACAACGAGTGGATTAACACGGCGAGGAGCCTGCTGGAATCTTGCCCGCCATCTTGATTATCATCACACTATATACTATAATACACTATGCAAAAGAGCAAGTTAGGACTAGATTTTGAAAAAGTTGAGTACGCCAGAGGTCTGGCCAAAGGCATCGCCGAGGACGTTCAGTCCTTTGTGGAGCAATACACGACGGTGGCTGTCGAGCGCACGCTGTGCCGATTGATGGGCATCGACGGTGTTGATGACAATGACGTGCCCCTGCCCAATGTGGTTGTCGAGGCGCTAAAGGACAAGGGAGTCTTGAACGAGGGCGCCCTGTTCTTCATTGCCAATGCCATGATCCAGACGGGACTCAGCCCGCAGCAGATTGCTGAGAAGGTGGCAGCCGAGGAACTGGACATCACCCAGGTTGTCACGCGTGACCCCAAGCAGATTGCCGATGCGCTGCAACCCGTCATCGACGAGAGCATGGCGCGCATCCGCGCCCGCCGTTCCCGCCGCGAGCATTATCTTGAGACCATCGGAGAGGGTCCCAAGCCCTACCTCTACATCATCGTGGCAACGGGTAACATCTATGAGGACGTGGTACAGGCTCAGGCAGGAGCCCGTCAAGGTGCCGACGTCATCGCCGTTATCCGCACCACAGGCCAGAGTCTGCTGGACTATGTGCCCTATGGCGCAACGACCGAGGGCTTTGGCGGCACCTTTGCCACTCAGGAGAACTTCCGCATCATGCGCAAGGCACTCGACGAGGTGGGCGAGGAGCAGGGCCGTTACATCCGCCTGTGCAACTACTGCTCGGGACTGTGTATGCCCGAGATTGCCATCATGGGCGCCTTTGAGGGCCTGGATGTGATGCTGAATGACGCCTTGTATGGCATCCTGTTCCGCGACATCAACATGCAGCGCACGCTCATTGACCAGTACATGAGCCGCATCATCAACGGCTTTGCCGGCGTGATCATCAACACCGGTGAGGACAACTACCTGACGACCGCCGACGCTGTCGAGGCCGCCCACACGGTGCTCGCGTCGGACCTCATCAACGAGCAGTTGGCCCTCATGGCCGGCCTGCCCGAGGAGCAGATGGGTCTGGGACACGCCTTCGAGATGGATCCCATGCTCGAGAACGGCTTCCTGCTGGAGTTGGCCCAGGCACAGATGACCCGTGAGATCTTCCCCAAGGCCACGTTGAAGTACATGCCCCCCACCAAGTTCATGACGGGCAACATCTTCCGCGGCCACATCCAGGACGCCCTGTTCAACATGATCGGCATCTGGACCCACCAGGGCATCCAGTTGCTGGGAATGCCCACCGAGGCTATCCACACCCCCTTCATGAGCGACCGTTACCTCTCGATCGAGAATGCCAAGTATATCTTCAACAACATGAAGAGCATCGGCGAGGAGATGGAGTTTGTCGAGGGAGGCATCTGCCGCAACCGCGTCAAGGAAGTGCTGGGTAACACGATCAAGTTGCTCGAGGATATTACCAAGGAAGGCCTGTTCACCGCTCTGGAGAAGGGTATCTTCGGTGACGTGAAGCGTCCCAAGAACGGCGGTAAAGGCCTCGAGGGTGTGACCATGAAGGGAGAGAACTACTACAACCCGTTTGTGGAACTGATGAAAGGCAAGAGATAATTACTAACAATATCTTTATATAAGGTTACTACTATACAATTATGAGCGAAGGATTATATAGCATGGAAGCCAAGGATTTTGACAAAACCTTAGACTTCACCAAGATAAAGCCCTATGGCGACACGATGAACGACGGCAAGGTGCAACTGAGTTTCACCCTGCCCGTGCCCTGTGGCGCCGAGGCCGTGGAAGCGGCCAAGCAGTTGCTCCGCAAGATGGGTCTGGAGAATCCCAGCGTGGTATATTACAAGGAATTGACGCCTGGTTTCACCTTCTTTAACTGCTACGGCAGTTGCAGCCACACGGTGGACTACAGCACCATCTATGTGCCCAAGGTTGAAAGTAACACGATGGACATGTATGAGACCGACGAGTACATCAAGGAGAACATCGGCCGCAAGATTGTCATCGTCGGCGCATCGACCGGCACCGACGCACACACCGTGGGCATCGACGCCATCATGAACATGAAGGGGTATGCCGGCCACTATGGCCTGGAGCGTTACGAGATGATTGAGGCCTACAATCTGGGATCACAGGTTCCCAACGACGAGTTTATCGCCAAGGGTATCGAACTGCATGCTGACGCCCTGCTGGTCTCCCAGACCGTGACCCAGAAGGACGTTCACATCAAGAACATGACAGAATTTATCGAACTCATGGAGGCTGAGGGCCTGCGTGACAAGATGATCTGTTGCTGCGGTGGCGCCCGCATCACCCACGAACTGGCCAAGGAACTCGGCTTTGACGCCGGCTTTGGCATGAACACCTATGCCGATGACGTGGCATCGTTTGTCGTGCAGGAGATGGTCAAGAGAGGAATGAAATAACTTTTTAAAAAAACATATAATTAATCTCAAAAACCGTATTACTATTATGGATAAATATCAAATGAGAGAAGTCATCGCAAAGCGTGCCGCCAAGGAGTTGCACAACGGCGATGTTGTGAATCTGGGTATTGGTATCCCCACCTTAATTCCTAATTACCTTCCCGAGGGTGTATCTGTAACCCTCCAGACCGAGAATGGCGCTATGGGCATGGGTCCCACGCCCGAGGAAGGCAAGGAAGACAAGAACCTGATCAACGCCGGTGGCGGTGCTATCACGCTGAACCCCGGTGCTTGCACCTTTGACTCGGCTACCTCGTTCGCCATCATCCGCGGCGGCCACGTGAACGTCTCGTTCCTGGGTGCTCTGCAGGTCGATGAGAAGGGTAACCTCGCCAACTGGATTATTCCCGGCAAGATGGCTCCCGGCATGGGTGGCGCTATGGACCTCGTTGTGGGTGCCAAGCGTGTGATCCTCACCATGGAGCACACCCAGAAGGGTAACCCCAAGATTTTGAAGGAGTGCACGTTGCCCCTCACCGCAGCCGGTCAGGTCAATATGATCATCACCGAGATGGGCGTTATGGACATCACCCCCGAGGGTATCGTCCTGCGCGAGTTGCATCCCGAGTTCACCGTCGAGGATGTTCAGGCCGCAACCGAGGCCAAACTCATCATCTCGCCCGACTTGAAACCCATGGACGTTTAATCGTTAAGTCCTGCCTGTATTATGGATTATCAATTCCTGAAGGTTGAGCACAATGAGGGCATCACCGTCCTCAAGATTTCGGCCCCCAAGTCGCTGAACGCGCTCAACTCCACCATACTCAAGGAACTGGATGCCTGCATCGGTCAGGAACTTGCCTCGACCCGCGTGCTCATTATCACGGGAGATGGCGAGAAGTCCTTTGTTGCCGGAGCAGACATCAGTGAGATGGCCCACCTCGACGAACCCCAGGGTCTGGAGTTCGGCCGACTGGGCGCCCAGGTCTTCCGCAAGATCGAGACCCTTCCTATCCCCGTCATCGCCGCTGTCAACGGCTTTGCCCTGGGTGGAGGTTGCGAGTTGGCGATGGCCTGTGACATCCGCATCGCATCGAGCAAGGCCAAGTTTGGTCAGCCCGAGGTGGGCCTGGGCATCATCCCCGGCTTCTCGGGAACCTATCGCCTGCCCAAACTCATCGGCCAGGGCTATGCCAAGGAGATG
This sequence comes from uncultured Porphyromonadaceae bacterium, assembly GCA_946414395.1. GTDB lineage: Bacteria > Bacteroidota > Bacteroidia > Bacteroidales > Muribaculaceae > Sodaliphilus. The sequence continues at coordinate 38,088 of CAMKOE010000024.1, forward strand.
ATCTACACGGGCAAGGTGAT
>CAMKOE010000025.1 GCA_946414395.1 uncultured Porphyromonadaceae bacterium
GGCAGGGTGTAGAGCAGGATGGTCTCGATGCCTGTCAAGTCGCGGTTGACCTCGGCAAGGTGCTTCTCGTTCTCGAAATCCTGGATGAGGCGCACGCCGCGCACGATGAACCGCGCGCCCACCTCGCGGGCCACGTCGACGGTCAGTCCCGTGTAGGTAATGACCTCGACTCGCGGGTCGTCCTTGAATACGCTCTCGATCCATGCCTGGCGCTGCTCCATGGTCATGAATGCCCGCTTGTCGGCGTTCACGCCGATGGCAATGACAAACTTGTCGAACAGCGGCAGGGCGCGCCTCACGATAGACTCGTGACCACGGGTAAACGGGTCAAATGAACCGGGAAAGAGTGCCACACGGCACCGCTCGCTATCAATGCACTGTGATGTCTTCATCGTCCTCATTCACTAGATTGTCGATAATAAAGTTCTGGCGCTCCATGGTGTTCTTGCCCATGAAGAAGGCCAGCATCTGCTTGACGGAATCCTCCTTGCGCAGCGACACGCGGTCCAGACGCATCTCGGGACCGATAAAGTCCTTGAACTCGTCGGGCGAGATTTCGCCCAGTCCCTTGAATCGGGTGATCTCGGCGGCGTCACCCAGTTTGTTGAGGGCTGCCAGGCGCTCCTCGTCGCTGTAGCAGTAGTAGGTCTCGACCTTCTGCGGCTTGGCCTCGCGCTTGGTGGAACGGTTCTTGCGCTTGGCCTCCTTCTTGTTGAGCACGCGGAAGAGGGGCGTCTGCAGGATGTACAGGTGTCCCGTCTTGATCAGTTCGGGGCAGAATTGCAGGAAGTAGGTCAGCAGCAGCAGGCGGATGTGCATGCCGTCCACATCGGCATCGGTGGCGATGATGACCTTGTTGTAGCGCAGCCCGTCGATACCGTCCTCGATGTTGAGCGCGGCTTGCAGCAGGGCAAACTCGACATTGGTGATGACCTTCTTGGGGTCGAGGCCGTAGGTGTTCAACGGCTTGCCCCGCAGCGAGAATACAGCCTGGGTCTCCACGTCGCGAATCTTGGTGATCGAGCCGCTGGCGCTCAGACCCTCGGTGATGAAAATCGAGGTGTCGTCGCGGCGGTCATTGTCCTTGGGGGCGCGGCTGTCGTTGAAGTGCACGCGGCAATCGCGCAGTTTGTCGTTGTGCAAGGCTGCCTTCTTGACGTTCTCGCGCACCTGCTTGCTCACGCCAGCGATGGCCTTGCGCTCGCGCTCGTTGTCCTGGATCTTCTTGAGCAGCACCTCGGCGGTCTCGGGCACCTTGTGGAGGTAGTCGTCGAGTTCCTTCTTGATGAAGTCGTTGATGTACTTGTAGATGGTGGGACCGTCTTTCCACATGATGCTGCTGCCCAGTTTGATCTTGGTCTGGGACTCGAAGACGGGTTCCTCGACCTTGACGCTGATGGCGGCCACGATACCGTTGCGGATGTCGCTATACTCGAAGTTCTTGCCGTAGAATTCCTTGATGGTCCTCGACAGGGCCTCGCGGAAGGCGCTCTGATGAGTTCCGCCTTGGGTCGTGTGCTGTCCGTTGACAAACGAGTAGAACTCCTCGCCCAACTGGGCGGCATGGGTGATGACCACCTCGATGTCGTCGCCGGTGAAGTGCATCAGCGGGTACAGCGGGTCGTTGGTCATCTTGTCCTTGACCAGGTCGCTCAAGCCGTTGCGCGAGTGGTACTTCTTGCCGTTGAGCACGAGCGTCAGGCCTGTGTTCAGGTAGGAGTAGTTCTTGATCATCGCCTCGATGAAATCCTCGCGGAACTGGTAGTTCTTGAAGATCGAGGCGTCGGGCGTGAACCGCACGAGCGTGCCGTTGTCCTCACCCTCGTCGGCAGGGACGATGCCGCTCTCCTGCTGCACGATGCCCTCGTGGTAGAGCACCGACGAGCACTGCCCGTCGCGCACGCTGCGGATGTAGAACTCGGTGGACAAGGCATTGACAGCCTTGATGCCCACACCGTTCAGTCCCACCGAGCGCTTGTAGGTCTGCGTGTCATACTTGGCGCCGGTGTTCATCTTGCTGGACGCCGCCTTGACCTGATCCAGGGGAATGCCGCGGCCATAGTCACGGATGGTCACCGTGCCGTCCACCACATCGATGTCGATGGTCGGCTTGGCATAGCCCGTGTTGAACTCATCGATGCTGTTGTCGATGACCTCCTTGATGAGGACATACACGCCATCATCGTCCTGGGAACCATCGCCCAACTTGCCGATGTACATGCCGGGGCGCTGGCGGATGTGCTCGCGCGGTGAGAGCGTCACCAGGCGGTCATAGCCGCCAAAGTCGCTCTCGACGGGCGGTTGCTGCTGACCCTCGTTCACCTCGGGCTCTTCTATCTGATTCTGTTTGTCTTTTGACATACTTCGAGTGAAAATCTGCGTTTTAACCTACAAAATTACTAAAAATCCCGCAAATATCGCCCCTCGCCGCCCCATCTATAAGGTTTATTAACGATTTTACCCCGCCATGACATCTTGTTTTTGGAAAAAGAGTGGCGACTTGGCGATTTAGAGGGTTTTTACGCTCGGGTGTGCAAGAAATCAGGCCTGGTGCCGTTATTAATAGAAAATGATAAAGTAACAACAGTACTGTGACCATGATGAGATATCTCAAAATGCCGCTCTGGCTGCCCATCCTTGCCCTGACAGCGATGTCGCTGACGTCGTGTGACCCGTTGTCGTCGGTGGAATACAAGATATACAATATGACCGAGGACACGGTGGCGGTGTCATTCTACAAGGAAATCATGACTTCACCCTATCAGGGATACTCTATTGAGGAAAATGACAGTGTGACAACCGACTATAACCCCACGGAGGGGAATGACAGCATCCTGACGGCTGTTCTAGCACCGAAGCAGGCGTTGAGCGTCTCCCGCGAGTGGAATGGCTTGTACCGCGAGGAGCGCATCGTGCCCGCATGGAAGTACATCAAGTCGATGACGATGGGCGACAGGGAGGCCGACCCCGAGGTGTGGGGCGACGAGTCGCGCTGGACCATGAAGACCAAGGGCGGCGGCTTCGGCGAGGGAGAGTCGCGGTATTACCAACTGCTGTTGCACCCGACAAACCATTGATTACGGGTAAATGTAAGAAAAAAACGAGGGGACACCATGCAGGCGTTCCCTCGTTTGGATTCTGATGTCCTGACGTGATGATTACTTCAGGACCTTGGTGGTCTGGACCGAACCGTCGTCATAGCGCGTCACGATGATGTTCATGCCGTCAAATGGCGAGGTTGACGTCATGCCCAGCGGGTTGACGTAGGTTACGCTGACAATCTGCTTGTCCACGGTGAAATTGCCCAAGCCAGTGGCATTGCCGGGAGGATTGGGGCCGTCGCCAGGAGCACCGGCGCCGCCACCGCCACCGCCGCCACCGCCGCCTGCACGGCGGGGTGCGCCTGCACTGGCATCGTTGGGCACACGCTGATAATAGAAGCGGCTGACAAACATCGGTGTCGTTCCGGCGAGGGCACAGAAGGTGGGCTCGTCATAACTCCAACGGCCCGACTCGTCCCTCTGGAAGTCCTTGCAGCCGATGATGACGTCGGTCTGGGATCCGTCAATCTCCTTCTGGCCCATGTAGGTCTCGGTGGCAGGCAGAGCGCCCTGGCCGACCACATAGGGGGTCCACTGGCGCCAAGCGCGGGCCAGAACTAACTCGTAGTGGTAGTCGGCATCGTCATCCACAGGAGGAACCACGCAGTGCATAGCCACCTCGGCTGCCATGTAGTAGTACTGCAGGCCGGTTGCGGCATCGGTCATGATGTCGGACTGGTCATAGTTTACCGTGGCGGTCATCGTGCTCACCTGGCTCGACCTGATGGGGGCACCATAGGTGTTGCCGGTGGACTGGACACCATTGGCGACAACAACGGGTACATACCAGGTGGCGTTGCCCTGAACCGTCACATAGTCATTGAGATGTATCCACATCTCGCTCTGACCCATGGGCACGCTGGGCTGCTGCACCCAACTGGTCAGGTCTTCATCCTTGGCATGGGGCAGATAGACGTAGGAGTCATAGTCGGCGCTGGCATAGGACACGGCGCGGTTCAGGTCACCGGTTGCCCAATTCTCCTGTGATTCCTTGACGCCGACGTTGTGATAGACGTCATAGCGGGTGATGGCGCTGCTATTGCTCGTCACCTTGATGTTGACATCGCTGTTGGTGACATTGGCCGGGAGGTCGTGGCTGGTGTCGGCTTCCAACTCGGCCATCGTGTAGGGCGAGAGGATCTCGATGTCGGTCTTGTAAACAGGCACATCGACCACGGCGCTGTACAGCGTGCTGTTGACCACGAGGCCATTGCCGGTGACGGTGATGGTGTAGGTCTGGTCGCCGATGGTCACGGTGAACGAGCCGCTGTGGGGACCCTCGTCGGTGGGTGAATAGGTCACGGTCAGGTCAAGGGTGCCGTCGGGCAGAACCTCGCCAGTGCCGGTCACGGTGAACTCGCCGGGCAGGTTGGTCGTGTCGATCACCGGGGTGAAGGGCTGGTTGCCCGTGTTGATGATAGTGACAGTCTGCGTGTCGCTCTTGCCGACGCGAGTGTCGGTGAAAGTGATTTCGCTGGGACTGACGGTTCCTGCAGTGACGGGAATCACCTCATTTTCCCACTCAAAGGTCACCTTGGGCAAGAACTGGCGACGGCTTCCGGAGCCATAACGGTTATAACTGTTAAGAGTCGTACCGTAGGAATTGAATGAGGTGTAACCATTAGGATTTATGCCATAGAAATAAGTCGTGCTGTTGCTTCCGGCAGAGGTAACCTCAAATTCAATGACCAGATTATTACCCGTGTACTCAAATGGCTGATCGAAATTGATAACCAGTTCGGTGCCACCACTCACGGCCACTTGTCCGGTTTTTACCGTAGTGAGGCCCGTCAGGCGAGTATAACGTGTTTGAACAAACGTGGTTTGTGTGGTGGTTCCGATTGAGACGTTGAATTGGCCGCCGGAGAAGTTCAATCCTGTTGAATAGAACTTCATTGACTTGATCTTCTTGCCTTGAATCTCGGTCAACATGCTGGCTGGATAAATCATCTGGTTTATTTGCTTGTTAGCATATTGATTGCCATAGATGGGCAAGTAATAATTGGTCTCGGTACCATCGGCAACAGTGGCTTCGCTCACTTCGGTTGCCGAGCCGGTGATGACCACAGTATAGGTCTGGTCGCCGATGGTCACGGTGAACGAGCCGTTGTGGACGCCAGCGGTGGTGGGCGAGTAGGTCACAGTCAAGTTGATGGAACCGCCGATGGCCACCTGGCCGCCTCCACTGACGGTGTAAACGCCGGGCAGGTTATCGGTATTGATGACAGGCGTGAACACCATGGTGCCCGTGTTGGCGATTGTCACGGTGGCGGTGTAGGTGTTGCCCACGACACGGTCGGTAAAGTCCAGTGCTTGGGGACTTACCGTCGCGGCGATGTAGGGAGCCTCGCCAGTACCCGTGAGGGTGAAGTTGAAACTGATGTCGCTGCTCTCGCTGGCGGTAATCGTCAGTTGCTCGCTGTAGTCGACCTCCTGGGTGGGAGTGAAGGTGACCGTGATGGTGCGGCTCTCGCCTGGAGCGAGCGGTGAGTTGTCGTAGTTGGCCTCGAAGGGGGCGCTCACGTTCACGACAGGGGTGAACGACTGGCTGCCCTCGTTGGTGATGGTGATGGTCTTGGTCACGGTGTTGCCGGTGGTCACGGTGCCGTAGGCCAGTGTGCCCTCAACGGGATAGACGCTGGCGTCATAGGGCTCGGGAGCCTGGATGCACGATCCGGTCAGGGCGACGGTTACGCCGTCGGCAATGACGAGCGTGGCCTGGTCGCTCGCGCTGGCAACCGTGGGCGCATAGGTAATCGTGATGGTGACCGTGCCGCCGTTAGCCGCCACGTTGCCATTGCTGGTGATGGCGGTCACGCTAAAGGGGGTGCCGCTTAGGCTGGCGTTCAGCCCGGCGATGGTCAGGAGCAGTGCCTCGTCGGTGGTGTTGGTCACCACGACGGTCTTGGACTCGCTGCTGCCGGTCCAGAAGTCGCTGCCGCCAAAGGTCAACTCGGTGGGATTGACGGTGATCGTGCCGCCATTCAGCCCCAGGATGTACTGGATACCCGCCAGGGCGTTGATCTTGCCGTTACCAAAGTGGCTCGCATTGGCGCCGGTAGTCGTGTAGGAGTCGGTGATGGCAGTTTCGCGCATGATCTCCTTCACGTCATTGACGGTCAAGTTCTTGTGTTGGGCATTAGCCTCCAGTGAAGCCTGCATCCACAGTGCCACGATACCAGCCGCGGCAGGTGTCGCCATCGAGGTACCCTCCATGGCGGCATAGGGGTTGGTGGAACTGTTGACCACCAGGTCGCTGTTATAACTGTTGCCGTAATAACTGTAATTGTCCACGCTGGTGGTGTGGTTGTGGTTCACACCGGCCACGAGACGGGCGCCAGGAGCAGTGATCCAGGGGTACTGCAGACCGGTAGGGCTCTGGTCGGCTATGGCATAACTCGAGAAATAGGCGATGTCGCCGATGGTGTATCGGGGGAAGTTGGTTACGGTGCCATTGTAACTGGTCGTCTGGTTCTTGGTGACATAGGCGCCGATGGAGATGACACTGGGAATCGTTGCCTCGTCGCTGACGCTCATGTCGTCGCTACCGGCCTGCCAGTTGTGGCCCTGGGTCGTGACAAAGTTGCTGAAGTAGCCACGGCTGCCACCCCACACGTCGATTGTGGCACTGCCCGTCTGGGGATAGAATTCCACAGCCAGCGTGTAGTTGCTGACGTAACTACTGTTATAACTTCTTGATTCCAGCCCGCTGGTATAGAGCATGATCTGGGTCTTGCCATTGGCACTGACGTAATCCTTGTAGGCATAGAGGGTACCACTATAGTAGGTTCCCAAGCCCGACACCGTGGCGCCACTGGTGGTGGGCGTCACTTCCACACTGGTGAGCACGGCGCCGGTGCTCCTGTTGAGCACATAGATTTTACACTTGATGGTCGTCGTTCCTGATTGTGACCATCCATTAGCAATGATGCCTTGATAGTAATAACCGTCTTCGGTATCGCTATAGTAATGGCAGCGCAGGATAGAGCCCAGGGGATTGGCGCTGGAGGCCGTTCCCGAGATGTGATAGCCCTCGCCATTGGTGTTACCCTTGCCGGCATCGTTGCTGGCGGCAAACAGGGCCACGCGGTTAGGGTGGTTATCGCCGAACAGGGAGTTGTACACGTCGGCCACATCACCCGTGCCGTCGTGAGGGCCTATCTGAGAACCCCAACTGTTGCTCACGACCAGCGGCTTGCCCTGTTGGTCGGCATAGGTGCACATATTGTTGACAGCGTTGGACAGATAGATGTTGGAAAGGTTGTAAATACCTGCCAAATAGAGGTCTGAACCAGGCGCCATGCCGCCATAGGTGGCATTGGCATGGTCGTCGGTCACGGTGACGTTAGAACCGTTGACAATCACGCTGGAGCCGCCAGCGATGCTGCTGGTGTGGGTGCCGTGATCCTCGGACCTGTCATCGGTCAGCGAGCCGCTGGTGATGGACGAGTACTCCTGGGCGCTGCTGCCGTTATAGACATAGGCCCGCTTGATGCGGCTGTTGCCGTTCTTGTCCTTGAAGGCGATATGGTTAAAGTCTATACCCGTGTCGATGATGCCCAGGATGACGCCTGTGCCATCAAACTTCTTGGTGAGGCCGGCAGCCGTGGCGTCGTTGCTCAGGGAGAGCACGTCGTCAACATTGGAAGCCTTGCGGGCTTCGTTGGTCATGAGGCGCATCGGCGTGGCGGCGTTGATCCTGCTCACGCCGGCCAGGGCGGCGACGTCCTCGATGCGCTCAATGGGAATCAACGCGGTCATCAGGCCGCCCTCAAATCGGCTCTGGATTTCAACACCCATCGCCTCGAGTTGGGTCGTGACACTCTCGTTGCTGATGCGTACAAAGGCCGACATATAGACCTTGCCGTCGATGGTGTCGGGCTTGCAGAAGGGTAGGGTGGCGTCGTCATGCCTCCCGTCGATGATATGATGGGGAGTGGCCAACTTGGACAGGTCTGCCTGGGGCTTAAAGTCGGCCTTATTCTCGATCTGGTCAAGGAACATCTGGGTCGAAATTGACATCTTCTCGATGTTCGCGCGTTGGCTCCATGCCGTCAGACTCAGGGCAACAAAGCCCAGCACTAGCGTGAAGCGTAATGTATTAATTATCGTTTTCATGTCGGGATGTTGTCTTAGTCGTTAATCTTCAGGTTACTATAGCACTTTTTCATGCCCTGCTCGACGGGCTGGTCAGCCTTGGGGCGCAAGCCCTTGAACATGAGGCTGCGGGATGCGGGAGCGGCGGCCTGACGGGGCGCGTTCAGCGCCGATCCGTTGCCCCCAGCGATGGTGATGCTGGCCAGGTCGGTCGAGTAAACCGTACCGTCGGTCTTGATCTCGATGATGCCGCCAGCGGTGACGGGGACATTGGTCCAGGTGTAGGTCTCGCCAGCGTTGAAAGTGTGTGACACATTATTAATAACAAGGATGCCCTTGTTGTCGTCGTTCACGCTCTCGAGGTTGGCTCCGGCCGTCACGGTGACGTTGACACTGTTGCCCATGTAGGTCAGGGGCAGGGTGTAGATGATGCTGCCGTAGTACTGGATGAAGGCCCAGATGCTATTGTTATCGTCCATGATGGCATTGCTGCCGTGGAATTCCCAGCCGTTGTGACCCGTTATGGCACCCGAGCCGGGATTGGTCGTGGTGCATGCCGTGAAGTCGATGCTCGCATAGAAGTCCTCGCCCGTGGCGCTGCCCGACGGCAGTATCACGTTGGCGTCATAGAGTGCCTTGTAGGAGTATTTGTCGGGATGGGAATTGTCGGCCGTGCTCTCGCTGAAGGTGTCGGTCACCGTGCCCAGGCTGTAGAGATCGACCGTGTCGTTGGGCTGATAGGTCGTCGTGATGTCGTCATGGGTAACGTCAATCGTGGGAACATAGGAAGAGGGCAGGTTGACCACACCGATGAGTTCGATGTCAGGCGTCTGATACATGTAGTACTGGCTGTTGCTCACCTGTGCGCCATAGAAACTGATGACATCGCCGCTGCTCATACCACCGACGACAAACGATGAGGTACCGCCTGCTGTCGCTGTAGCGGCAATTCTCCACCCGGCGTTATTGTGGTTGTAGATGAAATAGCCGCCACGGGCATTGGTGCCGACGTAGATGATGAACTGCAACGTGGCATCGTCGTAGCCCTCGGGAACGGTAAAGGTCAATCCACCTTGCCCCGACACATAGGCATAACCGCTGGCTTGCCAGATCAGGTTTGTGCCGTCGGTGCCCCAGTTGCCGTTAGCGGGAAGCATATCCTGGGTGATGGTGGTGGAACCCGTGTGGGCTCCGGCACCGTCCTGGTAGAAATCAAGGAGGTCGATGGTTTGAGATGTGGGGATATGTCTAGTGGCCTGGAAACTGATGCTGCCGATCTCGTTGTCACCATCCTTGGTGTCGATGCGATGGATGGAAACACGGTTCTCACCATCGTTGAGCATGCTCGCGGTCAACTTGTATGGGCCTGCAGGTTGGCACAGTCGCAGCGTGTTGGAGTAATGGTTCATTTCACCCACAGTAGTGTATTCACTCTGGTTGTCCACGAGGCTGAGGCCGATGCGGTTGGCCTGCACGATGCTACCAGTGGACTGGGCGTGAGCGATATTCCATCCCGCCACAAGCAACAGGCTGAATATCAACGGTTGTTTCATAAATAATTTCATAACTCTAGGTATATTAATGTATATATTATTTACTGAAAAACAAATGGTGTTACAGATGTCAAATATCTGTAATACAATATTTTAACTATACAGTCCTATTTTTCAAAAACCTTACAAGTGGTAGCCTGTCTGGTAGTTAGAGGTTGGTGTGAATCAAGGGGACATTAAATCCCTCATTGTGATTCACTGCGCAAAGATAATACTATTTAAATGGAAAAGTGTCAACTTTTTTGAAAAACTTTAAATTTTATCTGATTAGGGAGGTAAAGTTAATAAATGGCAATGTTAGTATTAGGAAGTTGGAAATGAGTGGGATAGGCGGGAAAAACGCATCAGGCGCCATTCCTCGACGATGGGGAATGGCGCCTGATGCCAGTTGTGGCTGGGCTGGGTTTTACATTTTGTCGGCAATAGCCTTGGCAATAGCCTGCATCTCCTCGGCGGGGAGGGTCAACTTGGGGCCGCCAAAGGCCATGTCGCTCTCGCGCTGCAGTGGCACGAGGTGGATGTGGCAGTGAGGAACCTCCAGGCCCAGCACGCCGATGCCGATGCGCTTGCACGGCACAGCCTGCTCGAGGGCCATGGCCACCTTGCGGGCAAATGCCCACAGGCCGGCATACTCTTCCTCATCGAGGTCAAACATGTAATTGACCTCATGCTTGGGAATGACCAGGGTGTGACCCTTGGCCATGGGGTTGATGTCGAGGAAGGCGTAGTAGCGGTCATCCTCGGCCACCTTGTAACTGGGAATCTCGCCAGCGACGATTTTGCTGAAAATGGTTGCCATAATGATGATTATACTTCAATCTTGAGGATTTCAAACTTCATGAGACCGGCAGGTGCCTGAACCTCAACCTTCTCGCCGACCTTGTGCCCCAGGAGCCCCTTGGCGATGGGGGTCGAGATGGAAATCTTGCCCTCGCGCAGGTTGGCCTCGGTCTCGGTGACGATCTGGTAGGTCATCGTGGCCTTGTTCTTGAGGTTGCGGATGGTCACCTTGGTGAGCAGTTGCACCTCGTCGGTGGATATTTTACTCTCGTCGATGATGCGTGCCGACGCGATGAGGGTCTTGAGTTCGGCTATCTTTGCCTCGAGCATGCCCTGGCGTTCCTTGGCTGCATCATATTCTGCGTTCTCTGAAAGGTCTCCCTTGTCGCGGGCCTCAACGATGGCACGAACAACCTCGGGACGTTCAACATTTTCAAGATGCTTGAGTTCAGCCATCTTCTTGTCATAACCTTCCTGTGTCATGTAAGTAATAGCCATGCTAAATACTGTGTTTTTAAATTTTTAAGATTCAAAAAATTAGAAGAATCTCAACTTATTGCAGGTGAGATCCCTCGCGGTTAATACTTTGGTTTAACGGTGCAAAGGTAGCAAACTATTTTCAAATAGAGCAACTATTTGTTAATAAATTCACTCTCCATTATTAAAAATTAACTGATGGCAACCATGGGGCCCACTGGTTTCGGTGACATGGCTTTGGGCGGCCTTTTTATCTCTTCCACAGGGCTCTGATCTGCACCGCGGCCACAACGATACTGATCGAGGCGAGGACGATGGCAACAGGCATCAGTCCCTTCTCCATGGCAACCATGACCGACGCCGCGACAGTCAGTGTCCACAACAGGTTATAGGTGCTGGCAAGCGAGATCCTTAACTTGTAGAGTCTGAAGTACACCACTGCCACGATGATGGTGTAGAGCAGGTAGGAAACCAGGAACGCGACGCCCAGCCCCGTGAGACCCCACCAGCGGTAGAAGACGATGTTAAGCACCAGGTTGATGATGGCGCTGGCCACCTCGGTCCACAGGTAGGTCTTGCCGTCGCCCTTGGCCAGGATAGTGAATGCCAGGCACCACGACAAGGTGCGGAATATCGTGCCGATCATGCCCCATGACACAAAGGTGAGAATGACGTTGAACTCGGGCGTGTACAAGATCCACACCACCAGTTCGCGCAGCAGGATGAACAGCGCCACGACGGGAGCCATCACCGCAATGGCCACATTGATCTCCTGGGAGACGAACGCGCGCAGGCGCAGGCGGCTGTCGGCCACCTTGGACAGGCGCGGGTAATACTCCATGCCTAGGGCCGTGAGTATCAGCCCGGTGTACTTGTTGATGAGGGTATAGCCGGCCTGGTAGAATCCCACCTGCTCGGTGCTCGTGTTGACGTTGAGCCAGGCATTGAAGGCATAACTGGCCAGGATGCCGGCAAAGTTGCCCAGCGTCATGAAAATGCCCAACTTGACAAACCCCTTGCCCATGTCGAAGGTCTCGCGGCGCGACAGGCTGGCCGCGGGGTACTCGCGGTTGCGCAGGAGCCAGGCAAAGGCGGCAAGCGCCGCGGCATAGGCTAGAATCGACGGCAGGATGCTGCGCTCGCGCAGCAGGTAGAACAGCGGGACGGAAACGGCGAGCCCCACAATCGTGCCCCACAGGGTGACACTGGCCAGGCGCTTGAGACGGGACGTGCCTTGCAGCACGGCATACTCGCCATTGGTCAGGGCCTGCAGCAGCACCGCGACGCTCAGGGCGACAAATCCCCAGATGTGTGTCGAGTCGCCGAAGGTCATCTGGCTTAGGGCGGGTGCAAGCACGAGCGTCAATAAGGCACCGGCCAGACCTAACCACAACGACCACTTGCGCACCACCGTGACCATGCGGGAAATCAGGCCGGGGTCGCTCTTGTCGTGGGTCTGGGAAATGTCGCGCACACTACTCGAGCGGATGCCCAGGTTGGTTCCCGTGGCAATCATCTCTAGGGCATTGTTGAACAGGCCGAACAACCCGATGCCGACAGGGCCAATCCACATGGCAACGAGTTTGGTGCGGATGATGGAACACAGGATGCCCATCACCTGGACACCGCCGAAGATGCCCATCGCCTTCATCGCCATGCGTGATATGTTGCTCTGCTTGCTGGCCATGCGTTCGGTTACAGGTTGATCTCGAATGTGTTATACACGATGCCGCGGCCTCCCAGCCGGGACTTCTGCCTGACGAGGCCCTCGTTGAGGTAACGGCCATGGTCCTCATTGGAGATGCCGAAGTCAAAGTAACGGTATCCCAGCCGCATGTACTCCTTGATGAGGTAATCAAACAGCAGCGTCAACGCCTTGCTCTCCTTGCCCAGGGGCGAAGCGGCGATATACTGGCAATGGGCCACGGGCTGTGACAGGTACATCACGACGCCGGCCAGCAGTTGCCCCTCGAGCGTGGCCGTGTAGAGGGCGATATTGTGCGGGAAACGGCCCTGCAGCAGCCTGATCTCGTCCAGGCTGTGCACCGGGCGGGTGTCATAGCGCGAGTTGAGCAGCGTGTCGAGCAGTTGCCAGTAACCCTGCCAGTCCTCACTTGGCCCCACGGTGATGCCGGCCTTGCGGGCGGCATTGGCTCCGCTCTTGTTGCCGCGGTCGAACGGCAGCGGGCAATTGAGGTCGATGGTGGTCGAGATGTTGGACTCGATGAGTGTCGCGCCATGGCGGAACAGGGTATACAGGTCTTCCTCGCAGGGGTAGCGGTGATAGATGTGGGGCACGGGCTTATAGACCAGACGCTCGATGCCATTAGCCTTCATCCACTGGCAGGCGGCATCCATCACCTCGAGCATGACGGTGGCGTCATAGTGCTTGAGCGGCACGATCCACCCGCCATAGGTCAGGCCGCGGTGTGACCACAATGTGCCGTCAACGACGTTGGCGGGCAATTGCGCACACGGCTTGCCGTCGCGCAGGGCGACCAGCGAGCAGTCTTCAAATCGGTCGCTGTGATAGTCCATGTAGCCCCGCTGGTGCAGGAACGTGGCATTGCGGCTCGCCCGCGAGAATTCGTCCCACTGTGCGGCCATCGATGCGTCATATCTGATGATTTCCGTCATGTTCACTGTAATTGAAAACGCAAAAATACAGAAAATAATATTACTTTTGCGCAAAAATATTTTATAAATCACATGAAACTATCCAAGATAGGCTTGCTGCCGCGCATTTTCATCGCCATCATCCTGGGTGTGGCGTGCGGTGTGTTTTTCCCCGAGTGGGCTGTGAGGTGCTTCGTTACCTTCAACAGCGTGTTCAGTCATTTCCTCTCGTTCCTGATCCCGCTCATCATCGTGGGGCTGGTGACTTCGGCTATCGGTGACATTGGCCGCGGGGCGGGCAAACTCTTGCTCATCACCGCGCTGATTGCCTATGGCGACACGGTCTTTTCGGGCTATTTCAGTTATTTTGTCAGCACCGGCATCTTCCCGTCGCTCATCGATCGCACTGCTGCCGCCCAGGCCGTTAGCGCCGCCGATGATTTGCAGCCGTTCTTCACCATTGATATTCCCCCGTTGCTCGACGTGATGAGCGCGCTGGTGTCGGCCTTTGTCATGGGACTGGGCATCGCTTTCTTTGATTCCAAGTACCTCAAGGCCGCATTCTCGGAGTTTCACGATATCATCGCCAAGACGATTGAGGTGGCCCTGATTCCCATCCTGCCGCTGTATATCTTCTCGATTTTCCTCAACATGTCCTACTCCGGGCAGGCATGGCGCATTATCAACGTCTTTATCGCGATCATTGGGGTCATCTTTGTGATGCACGTGCTGCTGCTGGTGCTGCAGTATTGTGTGGCCGGCGCTATAGCGCACCGCAACCCGTTCAAGTCCCTATATAATATGTTGCCGGCCTATTTCACTGCGCTGGGCACATCATCCTCGGCCGCGACGATTCCCGTGACCCTCAAGCAGGTCAAGAAGAACGGTGTGACCGACGGCATTGCCGGCTTTGTGGTGCCGTTGTGCGCGACCATTCACCTGTCGGGAAGCGCGATGAAGATTACCGCCTGTGCCGTGGCGCTGATTATCATGCAGGGCGGTGTGATTGACATCGCCCAGTTCACGGGCTTCATCCTGATGCTCGGCGTGATGATGGTGGCCGCTCCCGGTGTTCCCGGCGGTGCCATCATGGCGGCCCTGGGCGTCTTGCAGACGATTCTGGGATTCGATGCTGAGCAGCAGGCGGTTATGATAGCCTTGTATATCACGATGGACAGTTTTGGCACGGCATGTAATGTGACTGGCGACGGCGCCATCGCCCTGGTGGTTGACCGCATCTACAGTAAAAGAGCCGTCAAGTGACCACTGAATGAGTTTTGGCAGGTGAAAATCATACCAAAAACAAGAATTTTTCAAAAAAAAGTCCAAAAAATTTTGTATGTGCAAAAATGATATTATCTTTGTAGCGCATAAAGGGAAAAATCTTTTTTTTTGATTTATCAAAGAGTTTCGGATTAACTATACTGTTGGATAATAGAATGGTTAATCCATTTTTTTTGTGCTCACCCCAGTGAATCCCGCCTCAATCGGGGCTCACACGATAAAGACTGGGGGGCTGTAGAGAGGTCGTAGATAAAAACAAGAGGATGTGACGGCTATCGTGCTGCCACATCCTCTTGTTTTAACGGCCGCGTTGCGGTCACGTCATTAATTGCCCAGGATGATGCGGATAAGGGCATTGATGTCGGCGATGTTGATTTCGCCCTCACCCGTCACGTCGGCACGGCTGCCTGCGGTCGGCTTGCCGCTCAGGATGACGTCGATCACGGCGTTGACATCGGCGATATTCACATCTCCGTCACCGTTCACGTCGCCATAGACGGGCTGCGGCTCATCGGGCTTGAGCGTGAGGGTGCCACAAACGCCATAGGCCTTAACGTCCTTGACGGCAAAGGTGACATTGACGGGCATGCTGCCATCCTCATTGGGCTTGGCTGGCAGGCACTTGATGCCGCTCTTGTGCAAGGGGTTGTTGGGATCCAGAGGCACACTGTTGCGGATGGCCTTGCTGTCGTCGCTGGGCGCGATGTAACTCCAGTAGATGTAATTGCCGTCGCTGTTGATCTGAGCCACATTGGCAATCTCGCCACTGTCCTCGTTGCCCTCCATCAGGATGGGGGAGTCGTCGATGAGTTCACAGTCGGCGATGCGCAGGCTGCCGTTATCCTCAACATCGGCTCCGGTTTCTGGATTCTCGATCTTGCTCAGGGCGATGCGGTAGATGCCGGGCACGCATCCGTAGGGGTCGGTCTGCACCTGCATGTAGAGGTAGCCGTTCTCCTCATCGAGGTAGAAGGTCTTGATGATGGCGTCCTTGAACAAGGCGTTGTAGTGCTTGGTGTGGCCTTGTCCGCCGTCGGGATAGATGTCGCCCTTCTTGAAGCGCAGCAGGCAAATGCCGTTGAATTTCTTGCTCATCCAGAAGATGCCGTGCTTGTCCTGGGTGAAGCCTCCCGTGATCGAGCCCCAACTGATCTCATCGTTGTAGTAGGGCAGCCACTGGTTCTGCAACAGGAACGGCTGGGAACCATAAAGGCCGGTAGTGTCGGCGTTCATCTCGTGGATGCCCACATTGCGGTCGCTGATGTAGATCTTGTTCTCGTTCTCGTCGATGTACATCGTGAACGGGTCCTCGCTGGGGGCGTAGCCCACATTGTTGAGCACGGTGACGCGATAGAAGATGCCGTTAGTGTTGTTGACATAGAACAACTCGCCGTCGCCCAGGGGCTGATTGGGGTCCTGATAGGTGAACTTGTCACCGGCCACGGCGACATACACGCGGTTCTTGTAACTCTGTAGCGTGAAGGCATGTTTGCCCGCATTGAAGTTGGTGTTCACGATGTTGCCCTCTGCGTCCTGGTACATCAGGTCACCGTCGGTGGTGGAGAAATACAGGCCGGCTGGACAGCCCAGGTCTGAACCTTCACCCGAGATGCTCTCGTCGGCCACGATATTCAGGTAGCGCCATTGGCTGGCGTTCTTGAAGGCCTCGACCGATGCTGGAGCGACCCTGCACAGCACGTCGCCCTGTGACTCGCTGAACACGCCAGCAGCCAGGGCCGGGGTGTTCACGTTCAATACCCGCAGTTCTTGGATGGAGGCTGGAACCGATCCGGGCTCCATGTAGTTGACGTTGGTGGGAATTTCCATCCTCGTGAGGGATGTGCAGCCCGCAAAGCAGTTGCGCATCATGTTGGTGGCGCTGGCGGGCAGTGTCACACTAGTGAGGTTCTCACACTGGTCGCACAGGCCCTGCGGAATCTCGTTGCGGCCTTCACCGATGACGATGCTCCTCAATGCAGAACCCGCAAATGCGTTGAGCCCCACGTTCACATTCTTGGCCAGCGTGAAGGCCTGGATGCCGCTGTAGGCAAATCCATAGTTGCCGATGCTGGCCAGGGCGGGCAACTCAACAGTGGCAAACGGGGCATAGGCCAGGCCATAGTTGTCGATGCTGGTGACCGTGGAATGGGTGAACCCGGTGCCGATGTTGCCCTCATGGGCCGTTACCAGCAGGCGGGTGCCGCTGGCGTTGAGCAGCACGCCGTCAACGAGCGTGAAGGCCGTGTTGCCCTCGGCAAGAGTGATGCTGGCAAGAGTGGGGATGGGGGCAAATGCGCCCTGGCCGATGCTGGTCACGCCAGCAGGGATGCTGATGCTGCTGAGCCGTGTGCCGGCAAAAGCCTGGGTCCCCACAGCGGTCACGGCTGCCGGCAGCACGAGGTCGCCCTGCAGCCGGGAGTTCTCAAAGGCGCTCTGGTTGATCGTCGTCAGTGTGCCGGGAAGATCAACCGACGTCAGTCCCGTGTCATAGAAAGCGGTGATGCCGATACTGGTGACGTTGTCGCCCATGGTAACGTGCTGCAGCGAGCGGCAACCGTTGAACACGCTCTGCTCGATGACCGTCAGTGCAGGCGGCAAGTCGATCGAGGTCAACGCCGTGCAACCGGCAAAGGCGCTTGACCCGATGCTCGACACGTTATCGTTCTGGAAACTCACCCCAGTCAGCGCAGTGCAACCCTGGAAGGTGGTACTCTGGATGGTCGTGGTCTCACCGCCAATGACCAGCGTCTTGAGCCCCGACAAGTTGTGGAAGGGCTGTTCGGCGTTGGTATAGGCGCTGGCATCGACATTGCGGCCCATATAGATGTACTGGAGACTTGCCAGGGCCGTGCGGGCCTCGGCCGAAGTGCCAAAGGCAGTCAACTTCATCACCACAGGTGTGGAGCCGTCGGCGATGATGAGCCGCTTGAGGTTAGGGCAGTTGGCAAACTCCTCGCTGATGGGCTTGTTCCATCCGGGATAGATGACAACCTCCTCCAGGCTGGAACATCCGTTAAACACACCGCTACCCACGCTGGTCACCGTGGAGGGCAGGGGACTGAACTGGAGCGACGAACACCCCTTGAAGGTGTTGCGGCCGATGGTCACACAAGTGGCCGGCAGGGTTACCCGGGTCACGTCCTTGCAATCGAGAAACGAGTTGGCCGCCGTGGCAACAACGGTATACTCGGTGCCATCGTAGGTGAAAGTTTCGGGAATCACGATGTCGCCGCTGTAGAAGAGCGTGTCGGCGGGTGTTACCGACTTGTCGATGGTGTACTTGGCGACCGTGGCCTTGTTGCCCGTTGTCGTGTAGTTGATGCCGCCAACCGTGATGCTGGCGGCCTGCCCAGCGCTTGCAGCGAGGACCGCGCTACCGGCTAGCAGCAGCAAGCGCTTCAACGATTTCTTGAGGGTAAAGATTCTGATCATGACTGTTTACTGTTTTTTTTGGTTATTAATTGAGTTGGATTGTATATTCACTGTTGATGTGGAAGCGTTTCAGGAACGCGTAACTTACCAAAGCACAAATATATATAGAAAAAATGACAAACAGAAGTGATTTCCCGATTTTTTTGTCCCGCCGCCCCCTGTGTGTCCCCAAAAATAATAGAGCCACGACTCGAGGGAGACGCGGCTCGTTGTTTCATCATCGAGGACTTTGCGGGTCCCCGAAGCGTTTGTACAAGCACAGTAGATTACTTGTTCACCTTCTCGGCCAGTTCAGCACCGGCTTTGAACTTAACGACCTTCTTGGCGGGAATCATAATCTTAGCCTTGGTTGCGGGGTTGATGCCCTCGCGGGCTTCCTTCTCAACAACCTGGAAAGTACCAAAGCCGATCAGGGCAACCTTCTTTCCATCCTTCAATGCGCAACCAACAGAGCAAAGCATGGCCTCGAGAGCGGCCTTAGCCTGAGTCTTGTTCAGATTAGCCTTTTCGGCAATTGCTTGTACTAATTCAGTCTTGTTCATAGTGTAAAGTTTTTTGATTAAAAATAATTGATGTGAATAAAAAGTTTCTGATTTGTTTGCGCAAATATAAGTAAAACAACACGTTTACCAAAAAAAATGACGAAAAAATTGCTTATTTTTTGTGAAAAACAGCGTTTTTGGGGATTTTTAGTAGTCAAAAACTAATTTCATAAGGACTTTTTCGCTATTTTTGTGCCATAATTATCTAAGAATATTATGCAATACAATAAAGGTTCTTTCTGGGCGGCTATTCCCCCCGTGACTAAGCATCTGCTTGTGATTAATGTGATTGCGTGGCTGGCGACAATGGCTTTTCAGCGGGCTGGCATCATAGATCTGCAAGGGTTGCTGGGTCTCCACTTCTGGAAAGGAAGTGACTTTAATCTATACCAGTTTTTCACCTACATGTTCATGCACGATACCCGTGGCATCTCACACATCTTCTTCAACATGTTCTCGTTGTGGATGTTCGGTGTGTCCCTTGAGCGGGCCATGGGGTCCAAGCGCTACCTGTTCTATTACATCACCTGCGGACTGGGTGCGGCCCTGATGCAGGAACTGGTGTGGCAGTTCACGTGGCAAGGTGTTCAGGTTGTCAACAATGGCTATGATATCATCCCGATGGATCAGTTCTATAACATGCTGCTCACCGTGGGTGCGTCGGGGGCCGTGTTTGGCATCTTGCTGGCCTTCGGTATGCTTTTCCCCAACGTGCCGCTATTCATCATGTTTATCCCCGTTCCCGTCAAGGCCAAGTGGGTGGTGCTGGGTTATGGCGCCATCGAGTTGCTGTTCGGTATCTCGGGAACGATGAGCGGAGTGGCCCATTTTGCCCACTTGGGAGGCATGATCGCCGGCTTCTTCCTGATATGGTACTGGAGGCGTAATGGCACATTAAACCGGAGCAATGGCCTTTATTGAAGATATCAAGCGCAATTACATGCAGGGCTCGATGCTGGTGAGGCTCATTATCATCAACGTCGCGGTCTTCGTGCTGTTGCATGTGCTGGTGCTGGGAGCGCTGCTGTTCAATGTCAATGGCGAGTCCCTGCTGCGCTGGGTGGAAGTGCCCAGCGACCTGTGGCTGCTGTTGAAGCGCCCGTGGACACTGGTGACCTATATGTTTGCCCACTATGGACTGCTGCACATCCTGTTCAACATGTTGTGGTTGTACTGGCTGGGCCGCATCTTCATGGAGTATTTCTCGCCCAAGCAACTCACGGGGCTTTACCTGCTGGGCGGCTGGGGCGGAGCGGCGCTCTATCTGCTGGCCTATAACCTGCTGCCATACTTTTCCACCTCAACAGGCTTCATGATTGGCGCTTCGGCCTCGGTGATGGCTATTGTGGTCGCCACGGCTGTCTATGCGCCCGATTACAAGATAGGCCTTCTCTTCCTGGGCGAGATTTCACTCAAGTGGGTCGCCATCGTCACGGTGGGTATCGACCTGCTGGGCCTCGAGCCGGGCAATATGGGCGCCAGCATTGCCCACATCGGTGGCGCCATCGTCGGCGCTGCCTATGGCCTGAGCATCAAGCAAGGGCATGACATCACCCGTCCTGTCAACGCGGTGATCGATGCGCTGCTGGGGCTGTTCAACGGCAGGTCACTGCGCCTGCCAGAGTTCAAGAAGCGCCGGTCCTCCAACGCCCGTGGCGCGTCACAATCCTCACGGCCCAACACACCTCCCGACACGGTGAGCGAGGAGGAACTGGACATGATCCTGGGTAAAATTAAGGCGGCAGGCTATGACGCCCTGACCGATGAAGAGAAGGACAAACTGTTCAAGGCTTCGCGGCGCCGCAACGCTTGAATGAATAGATGATAACCAGTTAACCCGATAAACCATTGATTGTTGATGTCACGTCACAACTATCACAGGAGAAAAAAGAAGAATAAGAACCGCACCGCCGAGGTGCTGGCCGCGGTCATCGCCGTGTTGACCGTGGCATGTGCCTATGCCGGCAAGGTCAATCCTCTGTCTTTCTTCCCAGCCCCCTTCATGGCGCTGGCGTTCATGCCCATGTTGATTGTCAGCCTGGTAGCGCTGGCGATAGCCCTGCTGTGGCGCCGGTGGATCGCAGTGCTGGTGATTGTGGCCTCGCTGGTATTCTCGCTGCCGATTATCACAATGTTTGTTCCAATAAACAACGAGGAGAACCGCCCCGCAAGGCCTGTCGATAAGTCGATGACCCTCAAGGTGATGACCTATAACGTGCTGGGCTTCAATTTCACCGAGTCTGACCTGACCGCCCAGCCGTCGGCATCGATGCAACTGATCCTTGACGCCAATCCGGATGTCGTCCTGATGCAGGAGGGTGGGGCGGCCGGATTTGACCTGACCGAGTTGCCCTCGGTCGAGCCTTTCCGCGAGCAGATACTGAAACGTTATCCCTATTACTACAACAGTGACGATGGCTTGAACATCCTGTCGAAGTACCCCTTCACGGCCCACTCATTGGGAGATCGGCTGTATGCACGGTCCCCCCGGGGCTACAACCGGGAGCAGACATCTTATCTGGCCCGCGCCTTCGACCTGCAACTGCCCTCGGGCAAGCAACTGCGCCTGGTTGACTTCCGCCTGCAGTCCTATCACCTGAGTTTTGCCAAGAATATGAGTATGCGCGTCTCGCCCGACGTCAAGCCGTCAAGGCTGGAACGCATGCGGCGCTCGTTTGCCCTGCGTGGCGCCAATGCCGATACCTTGCGGCACCTGCTGGACCAGTGCCCGCCCAATGTCATCGTGTGTGGCGACATGAACGATATCACCGCATCTCATGTCTATAGGGTCATCTGTGGTGACGACTTCCATGATGCATGGTGCGATGCCGGCAACGGATATGCCTACACCTACAACCGCCATGGCCTCAAGTTCCGCATCGACCACATCCTGTACCGTGGCGGTATGCGTCCGTTTGAAGCCGAGCGCATCGAGGACGGCAGCAGTGACCACTACCCGCTGATGGTCACATTTGACCTGGATATCAATTGATACACATTATTATATAATAAATAAAAGTAGAAATCAATTCAATCAAGACCAACCCAAATTTTTTAAATGTATATTTTGATTATGAAGAAAGTTTTATTCACCGTTCTCGCTCTGGCTGCCCTCATGATGGTCAGTTGCGGCGAGAAAAAATCAACCGAGAACAATCCGTTTATGTCGGAGTATGCTAACGAGTACGGCATCCCGCCGTTTGACAAGATCACCTATGCTGACTACGAGCCCGCTGTTGACGCCGGTATCGAGGAGCAGAACGCCGAGATTGATTCCATCATCAAGAACACGGCCGAGCCCAATTTTGAGAACACCATCCTGGCCCTGGACAACAGTGGCCGCACCCTGGACAAGGTGAGCCGCGTGCTCAACGCCCTGGGCGAGAGTGACAACACTCCCGAGATGCAGAAACTCACCGAGACCCTCATGCCCAAACTCACGGCACATAGCGATGGCCTGTACATGAATGACAGCCTGTTTGCCAAGGTGAAGGCCGTCTATGACAACGCCGACAAGTTGAGCATGGATCCTATCCAGAAGCGCCTCACCGAGAAGTACTACAAGAAGTTTGTGCGCAACGGTGCCCTGTTGACTGCTGCCCAGAAAGACACGCTCAAGGAAATCAACCGCAAGTTGGGTGAGTTCAACCTCAAGTTCGGTAACAACATCATGCATGACCTGGACAACTGCGTCTTCTTCATCGACAAGGAAGAGGACCTCAAGGGTCTTCCCCAGGGCATCATCGACAATGCCGCCAAACTCGCTGCCGACAAGGGCAAGAAGGGCCAGTGGGCGTTCACTGCAACCGCTTCGACCCGCCTGGCTGTGCTGACCTATGCCGACAGCCGCGACCTGCGCCGCAAGATGTATGAGACCTACACCACCACCGCCAGCCATGGTGACGAGTGGGACAACAGCGAGAACATCCGCAATATCCTGCTCCTGCGCCAGCAGAAGGCAAACCTGCTCGGCTTCAACACCTTTGCTGACTATGCCGTAGATCCCTACATGGCCAAGACCCCCAAGGCCGCCGAGGACCTGCTCATGTCCCTGTGGCGTCCCGCCATCAAGAAGGTGGACGAGGAAGTGGCCGACATGCAGCAGTATGCTACCGCCCATGGCGACACCGCCCAGATCGAGGCTTGTGACTACTATTACTATGCCGAGAAGGTGAAGAAGGAAAAGTTCAACTTCAGTGAGGATGACGTGCGCCCCTACTTCGTGCTCGACAGCGTTGTGAAGAACGGTATCTTCTTTGCCGCCAACAAGTTGTATGGCCTCACCTTCGAGGAGATGCCCGATGCCCCCAAGTATAACCCCGAGGTTAAGGTCTATGACGTGAAGGACGCCCAGGGCAACCACCTGGCCGTCTTCATGAACGACTATCTGCCCCGCGGCACCAAGGCTCCGGGTGCCTGGATGGAGGCCATGCAGGAAGCCTACGGCTACAATGGCGCAAACATCCGTCCCATCATCTACAACGTGGCCAGTGTGACGCCTCCCTCGGGTGACACCCCCTCGCTGCTCACCTGGGACGAGGTACAGACCATCTTCCACGAGTTCGGTCACGCCCTGCACGGCATGTTGACCCGCGTGCCGTACCGCGGACTGGCAGGCACCAGCACCGACCGTGACCTCGTCGAGATGCCCTCACAGATCAACGAACACTGGGCATTTGAACCCGAGGTGCTCAAGAACTACGCCCGTCACTACAAGACCGGCGAGGTTATCCCCGACAGCCTGGTGCAGAAACTCAACGAGAGCGCACAGTTCAACATGGGCTTCATGACCACCGAACTGGTGGGTGCCGCCCTGCTCGACATGTACTGGCACAAGAAGGCCTGGACTGCCGACGAGTTGAAGAACCTTGACGTGAAGGCATTTGAGCAGGATGTCAAGAAGCAATTGAACATGCCCGCCCTCGTCGAGTTCCGCTATCGCAGCCCCTACTTCAAGCACATCTTTGCCAGCGACGAGTATTCCTGCGGTTACTACACCTACCTGTGGTCACAGGTGCTCGAGGCCGACGGCTACATGGTGTTTGAGAAGGCTGGATGCTTCGACAAGGCTTCGGCCGATGCCCTGCGTGCCCTTCTCGAGGCCGGTGACACCGAGGATCCCATGGTGCTCTACAAGCGCTTCCGCGGCCAGGCTCCCACTGCCGACGCCCTGCTGCGCAACCGCGGCCTGAAGTAATTGGCATAGTCGATTACCATTAGACAAGATGAATGCGCCGAGAATCATCAGGATTCTCGGCGCATTCATCTTGTTGGGGTGCTGACCTGTCGATTTGGACGGATTAGCGCATGAGGCGCAGGGAGTTGAGCACGCACAGCAGGGCCACGCCCACGTCGGCAAACACGGCTTGCCACATGGTGGCGATGCCCACCACGCCCAGCACCATCACCAGCACCTTCACGCCGATAGCCAGCGCGACATTGGACTTGACGATGCGGCGTGTGCGGCGGCCCAGGGCCACGGCGTCGGCCACGCGCGACGGTTGGTCGGTCTGGAGCACCACGTCGGCCGTCTCGACGGCCATGTCGCTGCCCAGGGCACCCATGGCGACGCCCACATCGCTGAGGGCCAGTACAGGCGCGTCGTTGATGCCGTCGCCCACAAATGCCACTTGCCTGCCACCTGCCTGCAGGCGCTCGATGTGTTCGACCTTGTCTTGAGGCAACAGGTCGCCGTGGGCCCTGGTGATGCCCAATTGGTGTGCCACCTGGTCGGCGATGGCCTGCTTGTCACCCGAGAGCATTTCGGTCTCGACGCCCAGGTGGCGTAGCGCGTCGATGGCGCCGGTGGCGTCTTCCTTGGCCTTGTCGCTCAGCAGGATATATCCGACGTATTTCCCGTTGATGGCAATCGTGACCATCGTGCCGGCGAGCGTTGCCAGTTCGTCGGGATAGGGGATGCCCTCATGTGCCAGCAGGCGGGGTGTTCCCACCAGCCAGGTTTTTCCGTCAGCCTGAGCACTCAAGCCATAGCCGGCAATGTCCTTGACACGGATGGCAGCCGCTTGGGATGGCTCGCGGTACTCGAGAATGGCGCGGGCGATGGGGTGAGGACTGTCGTGCTCGATGGCTGCCACGGTGGCGACCTGATCATCGGTCAGACCAACAACCTGGCTCACCGTGAAGTGCCCTGTGGTCAGGGTACCTGTCTTGTCAAAAACGACCGTGTCAACCTGGGCGATGGCATCCAGGTAATTGCTGCCCTTGAACAGGATGCCGCGGCGTGATGCGGCACCGATGCCGGCAAAGTAACTCAGCGGGATGCTGATGACCAGGGCACAGGGGCACGAGATGACCAGGAAGATGAGCGCGCGGTGCAGCCACTGCGTGAAGTCGTAGGCAAACGACGCGCTCAACAGCGAGTATAGCCACGGCAACAGCACTACAAGTGCGGCCAGTCCCACGACGGCGGGAGTGTAAACCTTGGCAAATCGGCGGATGAAAAGTTCGGCAGGAGCCTTGCGGTCGGTGGCTTGCTCCACCATGCGCAGGATGCGTGAGACGGCGCTCTCGCTTGCGGGCCTCAGCGCCCGCAGGCGCACCGTGCTGTCGCTGGCGATCATGCCCGCCAGCACCTCGTCGCCACCCTCGATGGTGCGCGGCATGCTCTCGCCCGTGAGCGCAGCGGTGTCAAATGCTGCCGCACTGTCCAGCAGCGTGCCGTCGATGGGCACTCGCTCGCCTGGCTTGACTTCCACCATGTCTCCCACATTGACGTCACCGGGCGCGACATTGACGCGCTTGCCGTCGCGCAGGACGGTAGCATGGTCAGGGCGAAATGCAATCAACGACTTGATGTTGCCGCGGGCACGGCCGACGGCCCGGTCCTGCAGCCCCTCACCGATGCAATAGAGCGTCATCACGGCCACCGCCTCGGGGAACTCTCCGATGGCCATCGCCCCGATGCTGGCCAGCGACATCAGCAGGAACTCGCTGAAGAATTCGCCTTCACGGGTGGCCTCGACGGCCTCACGCAGGACTCCGAGACCCGTGGGCAGCCATGCCAGGGCATACCATACCAGTTGCACCCACCAGTACTGGAACCACGGCAGCCCCATCGCGCTCATGGCAATGCCGGCCAGTAGCATGACCAGCGACAAGATGGGTTTCCACCACGACATCTCTTCTTCGTCGGCTTCATGGCCGTCACAGCAGTTGCAGCCATGGTGGTCGTGATGCTGTGCGGTGTCACAGCACGAGCAGCCATGACCGTGATGATGGTTATTCTCTTGACAATGATTGTGTTCTTGATCGTGCGTCATATCTTTGCCTCCGTTATGTGTTTTCTTTTACACTGGC
The DNA here is from genome assembly GCA_946414395.1 of uncultured Porphyromonadaceae bacterium. GTDB lineage: Bacteria > Bacteroidota > Bacteroidia > Bacteroidales > Muribaculaceae > Sodaliphilus. Next base: position 26,200 of record CAMKOE010000025.1, read on the forward strand.
AAAGGTACGCACAATCCCGTGCAACCGGGTTGCAAACATCAGTAGAGCAGGCGGGCGATGCGGGCTGATCCGCGCTTGCCGGCGGCGATGCGGGCAAACAGGCGGCGTGTCACGGGGCCTACCAGCCAGCGCCAGCGCCGGTTGTTGCGGTAACTGTCTCGCAGTGCGCTGTAGGCCTGTTGGCACAGGGGTTTGGCCAACTCGGGAAAGCCCTCGCGCTGGTATTGCGCGGCAAGCACCATGCGGCGATATTCCAGTAGCCGCTCGAAGCGCTGCCTGAGTGCGGGCTTGAGCAAGGATGACCTCAACTCGCCCTTCATGATGTCAATCACATGCTCCCACTGCCCCTGGCGGCTGTGGAACTCGGTGCCCGTGATGGAGTCGGCACCGTTATGGTTGATGGTGATGCGGGACTTGCCGCCCATGTAGGCCACATGAGGCTTGGCCAGCAGCAGCCTGAGGCCCAATTCCCAGTCATTCCAGCCGGGCAGGTCGATGTTCCAGCCGTCGGTCGAAGAAAAGAACCCGCGCCTGACGGCATAGCGCTGGGTCGCCAACTGGCCGTGCAGCAGGTGATTGGCAAACAGGTCTCTCTTGTGGAACGGGGCTTGCCGCTCGCCGCCGTCGGGGAAAACGAGCGTGGACCGCGCGCTGATGAGGTCCAGCGGGCGGCCTTTCCTCTCGGCCCGCTCGATGACCTTGACATAGGACTCCACCAGCCTCTCATCCATCAAGTCGTCGCTGTCAAAGAACATCACCCACTCGCCGGTCGCCAGTTCAAAGCCGTGGTTGCGCGCCGCACCGGCCGTGTGGTGTTCCTCGCGGGTGACAATCACGTTGAATCCCTCGCCAGGGTGCTCCTTCTTGAAGTTCTCCAGCACGCGCAGCGTGTCGTCGGTGCTGTAATTGTCCACCAGGATGACCTGCAGCGGGCGGTGGGTCTGGGCAACGACGCTCTGCAGAGTTGCCGGGACTACCGTGGCGCGGTTATAGACGGGTATGATGATCGAGACCTCCATGCTTTCAGTTATTACGGGGGGTAAAGATACTGCTAATTTTGATAATTCCCAAAAAAATGCCTACTTTTGCACCCGCTATGAAGATATTATTTGCAGGAGATGCAAGCAACATGCACAATTGCCTGGCCCAGGAACTGCGGCGAATGGGGCACGAGGCAACCGTGGCGTCCGACGGCTCGCGCTGGATGGACACCGGGCGTGACATCAACTTGTTGAGGCGTCCGGGCCTGATGGGCACGCTGCGTTACCTCATGGACATCAAGCGTGCCCTGCCCATGATGACGGGTTATGACATCGTGGAAATCGCGTCACCCATTTTTCTGCGACTGAAGCCCCACCGCGTTGCCCGGGTGTTTGACTACCTCAAGGCCCACAACGGCCACGTCGTGCTGTCGGCGCTGGCGACCGATGTGGCATATTATGACGCATGCCATGACGGGCACACCTTCCGCTACAGTGATTACAGGCTGGGCGACGAGCCGTCACCCTATGTGGGTTCCAGCGAGTATGTGGCCCAGCAGCAGGACAACTGGAAACAGTCCTTCATGCGTGAGCACAACGACCACATCCTGGGCGGCATCGACGGCGTGGTGGCATGCCTCTATGAGTACTATGCGGCCTACAAGCCCTTGATGGGCGACAAGGTGGCCTATGCCGGTATCCCCATCGACACCGAGGCGTTGGAGTTCCGCCCCCTGGAGACCGCTCCCGACAAACTGCGCATGTTCATCGGCATCCAGCGCGACCGGCATGTCATCAAGGGCACCGACCGCCTGCTGGCCGCCATGAAGCGTGTCCATGACCGCTATCCCGGCATCACCGAACTCGAGGTGGTCGAGAACCTGCCCTATAACGAGTACACGCGACGCATGCGCGACTCCCACGTTATCCTGGACCAACTTTACAGTTACACGCCCGGCACCAATGCCCTCATTGCCATGGCACAGGGCCTGGTGGCCGTCTCGGGGGCCGAACCCGAGTACTATGACCTCATCGGTGAGACAGCCAACAAACCCATCGTCAACGTCTCGCCCCTGGTCGAGGGCGACATTGACCATAAACTCTCCTGGCTGGTCGAGCACCGCGACCAACTGCCCCAGATGGCCCGCGCCAGCCGCATCTTTGTAGAGAAGCACAACGCCGCGCCTGTCGTGGCCGAGCGCTACCTCGACTTCTGGAACACAATACTACAACCCGCCGAATAAAATGGGCCTGTGTCATAATTCACTCGCTTGTTTTAAATCGGCCTTACGGCCGAGAAATCAAAAAAATTGTATAAAAATCGAACAAAATAAATTTTTATTTCAATTTTATTTATAATTTTGATTTCTCGCGCGTAGCGCGATGAATAGTTCCAGTCGCCATTTATGAAATGCCTCCAAAAAATCGGGACCCGGATGGCTGTTGTGGCTCGGGCCCCGATTTCATATGAAATAATGCTGACTCTTACTGCAACAGGATGTCAATGAGGGTGGTCACGTCGCTGATGTTCACCTCGCCATCGTCATTGACGTCGCCCCGCTCGGTGTATCCATTGGAGAGAATCAGGTCGATGAGGGTGGTTACGTCGCTGATGTTCACCTCGCCGTCGGCATTCACGTCGCCCCTGAGGATGCTGTACTGGTCGGTGATGTCGGCGACGGTATATTTGTTGGTCGTTGAGGTGATTTCCAGGTAAATGTCCTTGCTGATGCCTGTCACATCGACGCTCTGGTGCTGGTTGTCGCCCTGACTGAGCACGACGTTGAAGGTGTAGTCCTCACTATCAACGTTGAAGGTGCGGCAGTAGAAGCGCTGCCCCAGAACGGTGCGGGTGTCGGTAACCGCGACGCCGGGCCAACTGTCACTGATGGCGCCCGTGTTGTCCCAGGCATAGACATAGACGCTCGACCAGTTGTTGGGTGCTGTGGTCGGGTCCTTGATATAGACCGTGGCGGTGTAGGGCACAAAGCCGTGGAAGATGTATTCCCGCTGCACCGTGTTGCGCACCTTGCCGTCCAGCAGGACTCCTGCCGTGAGCACGGTGTTGTTGTTGAAGGTCAACTTCACGCTGCCTGTTGCCTGGCGGCTGCCGGCCGTGGGCATCGTGCCGTCGGTGGTATAGACGATGACGGCGTCACTCTCGCTGGCGGTGATGGTCACCGTCACGCTGCCCTGATACTGGCCGCTGGGCTTGTCGATCGACAGGGTGGGGGCCGGGGAGGTGTAGTTGGTCACCGTGTGGTGATAGTTGCCATCGATGTAGTAGCCGTGGTTGATAAAGGTCAGGTCGCTGGTCTGCTGGCCGTCGGTGACAAAGATGATGCCCGTGGGGTCGGTAGTCAACGTGCCGTCATAGGTCCATTTCCATATCTTGCGCGTGCCGTCGCTGGTCGTGCCCATCAGGTTCATCGCCTGGCCTGGCCATGAGCCTCCAGTGAAGTTGCTGCTGCTGTTCCACACCCATGTCGTCACGCTGCTCACGCTGGTGCTGGTCTCCAGGAACACGCTCATGTCGTCCTCCTCGCAACTGGGCTCATATTCCTCAACAGGTACCACGGGCGAAGTGCCGTTGCCCTCACCGTCGTTGCTCGAGAGTTCCTCCTCGGTGCCGTCATAACTTATCACCGTGCCGGCGTTGGGGCTGCTGTCGTAGAGATAAGGCCCGTCCAAGCCAATCATGCCCGGGGCGGGCGTGAGGCTCGTCGAGAGCACATACACGCGCATGTTGCCCTTGCCGCTGCACGAGGTGGTGGTCAATGTGCCGTTGGTCACGGTCTTGACATCGCCGGTGATGCAGTCGGTATAGGTGCCGTTGAGCACATCGGTAAAGGTGGCGGGGCCGTTGATGGTGATGAGGGCATAACTGTCGGTCGTGCCATCGGTGTAGCGGCGCTTGAAGGCATATCCGCCGCTGGACGTGCAGCCGCTGGTGCTGTACTGGCCCTTGCGCAGGGCAGGCACCGCCTGGCGGATGCGGTTGAGGCGTTGCAAGTGCTTCACCAGAGGCCTGGAGAGCGTGGCGGCCAGGTTGCCGCTGGCACCGCTCGAGACACCAAAGTCGGTGGCCGTCACATCGCCCTTGATGTAGCCGCCATAGTAGGCGCGTCCGCTGTCCTTGAGCGGGCCGTTACCACCCGGATCGATGGTCTTGCCGGCCTTGAATTCCACTTCACTGCCGTAGTACAGGCAAGGGATGCCGCGGAAGGTGAACATCAGCGTCAGGTTCTCGGCCCACTGTGCAGTTCCCTCGTTGAAGCGGATGTTGTCGTTGGGACCGGGGCTGTAGTCGTGGCTGTCAACATACACGACATTGTAGGTCGCGTCATTATAGTACTTGTCCCCGTTCAGGGCCAGATTCCACACGCTGGCGATGTTGTGGAATGAGTAATGCACGGGAAAATCGATGACATTCAAGCCCGAGGCGCGGCTCACGTCGGGAGTGTGGTAACTGTTGCCGTTGAGCACGGCATTGCTCGACGTGGGCATCGCACTGCTGGTTTCGGTACTGTTGTCGGCATACATCTGCTGGCACGAGGAGATGTTGTCCAGCGTGCTCAGGTCGGTGCTCTCATAGATGGCCTTGGTGTCCCAGTAGGAAGGGTCGTCGTTCCAACTGTAGTTCTTGTTCTCGGCCCAAGTGTAGAAGTAGGGAGACAGGGCAGGCTGGTTGCGGTAGGTGACGCTGCCCTGGTAGCGGGCACACACCTCGGTGCACATGAAGAAATCGGCCCCGTTCAGTCGCTTGCTCCTGTATTGCTCGCCCAGGGCCTTGAAGGCGGGGATGTATATCTTGTTGAATGTCAGTCGTGAGATGTGGCCGCCCGTGTCGATGCGGAAGCCGTCCACTCCCATCTTGATGAACGAGCCGTAGCAGTTGATCAGGTACTCGGCCACGGCGGGATTCTCGGTATTCAGGTCCACACAGTCGCCGGCAATCTGGGCCCACCAGCGGGTGTTGTCGTCCCAGTTGAACTGGCCGAAGTGGTGCCAGTAGTTGTGCGAGTCGTGGTTCTGGTTGTCGGTATTCTTCATCTGCTTGAGGCGCGCGTCATACTGCTGTCCGGCGGGCAGGTTGGCATAGTTGGTGGGCAACACGCCGCCCACCGAGTCGGTGGTGTAGGGGCGCATGCACTCGTTGATCTTGAACTGGTTGGCGTTCCAGTCGCGGGTGAAGAGTTTGCACAGGTTTTCCTCACCGAAGTTGCCCGTGTGGTTGAGCACCACGTCGAGCAGCACCTTCATGCCGCGGGCATGGGCCTCGTCGATGAGCGTCTGGAATGTCGTGTCGCCGCTCTCATAGCGGTGATCAACGCGCGAGAAGTTGCGCGCGTGGTAGCCGTGGTAATCCAGGCCCGAGGCGTTCTCGACAATGGGTGTGACCCACACGGCGGTGAAGCCCAGTGCCTTGATGTAGTCTAACTTGTCGATCAGCCCCTTGAAGTCGCCGCGCCAGCACGGGTCGCCGTGGTTGGCGCTGGCGCCGTCCCAGCACTGGGCGTTGTTGCCCGGGTCGCCGTCATAGAATCGCGTGGTGATCACAAAGTAGATGCTCTCGTCGCGGAAGTCGTCGCGCGGACCCACAAATGCGCCTCGCGCCTGTTGCCCCGCCATTGCTGCCAACAACAGCAACATGATACACTTGAAGAAGGTTTTTCTGTTTTTCATCTTTGCTCAGTAAATTGTTAGAGATTAATAAAAATACTGTCAAATGTACTCATTATTAATCATTCATTCAAAACAATCATCCCGCAAAATCCTACCAGTTTCCGTGCAATCGTTTGCATATTCCAGCCAAAACGAGTCCAACGCCTTATCGTGATAAAAGGAAGACAATAAGTACAATAAAGACAATGCTATCCAGCCATCTTTTTATTTAGAAGACAAGAAAGACAAGAAATACAATTTTTATTAAAAAAATACTTAGCGGCTTTGCGGCTTGGCGTGAGATTTGGAACAACGATCGCTGATGCCATAGTATTTATTGTACTTATTGTCTTCCTTTTCTATATTTAGAAGACAAGAAAGACAAGAAATACAATTTTTATTAAAAAAATACTTAGCGGCTTGGCGACTTGGCGTGAGATTTGGTGCAGCGATCGCGGATGCCATAGTATTTATTGTACTTATTGTTTTCCTTTTTGGGGATTAGAAGACAAGAAAGACAAGAAATACAATTTTTTTAATAAAACTTGGCGGCTTAGCGACTTGGCGTGAGATTTGGTGCAGCGATCGCGGATGCCATAGTATTTATTGTATTTATTTTTTCCTTTTTTGGATTGGAAGACAAGAAATACAAGAAATACAATTTTTTTAATAAAACTTGGCGGCTTGGCGACTCCGCGTGAGTTGAAGTCGCTGATTTCGTAACGATTCGGCAGTGTGGTAAGCAACAAAAGCAGCGGCGCAAGGGGTTTTCCTTGCGCCGCTGATTATGTTGTACGGGTGCCCGCTGGGGGGCAGTGATGATTAGTAGCCGAAGATTTCCTCGAGGGTCAGGCGGTGGATGGGTGCGATCTTCTCCAGGCCCTTGATGTCGAGTTCCTTCTCGTCACCCAGGATGAGGTAGCGGTAGGGCTTGCCAGCCATCGAGTTCTTCTCAAACTTGACGATGTCCTGCAACTTGAGGGCGGGCAGGGCGTTATAGACCACCGAGTTGATGTCGTAGTCCAGACCCAGGCGCTTGGCGTTGACATAACTGTTGAGGACGCCACCGCGCACGGTGCGGCGGCTGGCCAATTTCTTCATCAGCGACTCCTTGGCCAGGGCAAAGGCGGCCTCGCTCTGGGGGATGGTGCCCACGATGTTGTTGAACTCGCGCACGCAGTCCATCATCTTGTCGTTCTGGGTGATGATGTAGGTCATGGCATACTCGGGATGTCCCTTCTCATAGGGCTGGCGGTAGTAGGCTGCTGCCGAGTAGGCCAGGCCGCGTGACTCGCGCAACTCCTGGAAGACGATACCGTTCATGCCGCCGCCGAAGTACTCGTTGAACAGGTTGATCGTGGCAGCATGCTCGGGAGCCCACTGGGTACCCTGGTTGTGGTATTGCACCATGTAGATGTTCTTAGCCTCGTAGGGGGCCAGCAGAATTTCGGTCCTGGGGGTAGTCTGCTCCATGTAGGGGGTGCCCACGGGAACGGCGGCCATGCGCTTGGGCGTCTTGTGGACCTTCTTGAGGCACTTGTTGAGTTCCTTCTCGGTCATGGGGCCATAATACATCACGGTGTGATCCATGCCGCGCAGGCCCTTGACCAGGGCGAGCAACTCGGCGGGCTTGGTGTCGCGCAGTTGCTGGGCGCTCATGATGTTGGTGTAGGAGTTGCGGGGGCCGTACATGCCATACTCGTTCAGGCGGTTGAAGCACTCCTCCTGGTTCTGCTTGGCGTCGTTGCGGCCCTTGAGGATGATGTCAACCATGCTGCGGTAGGCAGCCTCATCGACCTGGGCATTCTGCATCAAGTCCTCGACCAACTTGAGGGCCTCGGGCATGTTCTCGCTCAGGCCGCTCAGGCTCAGGTAGGTCTCGTTGTCGCTGACGTTCATCGAGATGTTGCAGGCCAACTTGTACAGGCGCTGCTTGAACTCGGTGGCGCTCATCTTGCTGGTGCCCAGGTAATCGAGGTAACTCAGGGCGATGTCATAGCGGTTGTCGGCCGTGTTGCCGAAGTCATACTTGTAGGTGAGCGTGAACAGGTCGTCCAGGTCGTTGTGCTTGTAGAGCAGCGGCAACTTCTTGCTGGTCTGGCCGACGGTCATCTCCTTCTGGTAATCCACAAACTGGGGCTGGATGGGCTCAACCACCTCGCTCAGGATGTTGCGCACAAAGTCGCTCTTCATGTCGCGGTTGGTGGGAATCGGGGTGATCTGGGGCTTGTCGATCTTCTTGGCGGTGGTGTCCTCGCCCATGCGCTTATAGACGCACACGAAGTTGTTGTCCAGCAGGTGGCGGTTGGCAAAGGCCACGATCTGCTCCTTGGTCATACCGGCCATGCGGTCGAGTTTGCCGACCTCCTGAGCCCAGTCAACGTGGTTGATGTAGGCATTGACCAGTTGGCGCGTGCGCGAGCCGTTGTTGTCCAGGGCGCGCAGGTAGTTCAACTTGTTGTTGTTGACCACGCTCACCAGCAGGTCGTCGTCAAACTGGCCCTTGCGCAACTTGTCCAGTTCGCCCAGCATCAGGGCGCGCACCTCTTCGAGGCTTTGGCCCTCATTGGGATAACCCAGGAGCATGAGCATCGAGTAGTCGGTCATCTGGTCGCTGTAGGCGCCTGCGCCCATGACCTTCATGGGTTGGTTCAGGTTCAGGTCGATGAGACCAGCCGTGCCGTTGGAGAGCATCTCGGCGATGACGTCAACGGTGTCGTTCTCCAGCGAGTTGCCGGCACCGAAGCGCCAGCCCAGGGCCACAAACTCGGCCTCCTGGCCCATGACGGTAGTGTCGATGGGAGCCACGATGGGCTTGAGGGGGGCGAAGTCGGGACGGTACAGGTTGTTGTTGGGCTTCCAACTGCCGAAGTGGCGCTCCAGGATGGTGATCACCTCGTCGGGGTCAAAGTCACCGGCCATGCAGATGGCCACGTTGTTGGGGCAGTAGTAGTTGTTGAAGTAGTTCTTGATGTTGGTGATCGAGGGGTTCTTCAAGTGTTCCTGCGTGCCGATGGTCGTCTGGGTGCCATAGGGGTGGGTGGGGAACATCTTGGCGTTCATGGCCTCGAAGAGCTTCCACTGGTCGTTGGCGATGCCGATGTTGTACTCCTCATACACGGCCTCGAGCTCGGTGTGGAAACCGCGGATGACCATGTTCTGGAAACGGTCGGCCTGGATGCGTGCCCAGCGGTCCACCTCGTTGGCGGGAATGTCCTCGGTGTAGCAGGTGACGTCGGTGCTGGTATAGGCGTTGGTGCCGATGCCGCCGATGCCGGCCATCAGTTTGTCATACTCGTTGGGGATGTTGTACCGGGCCGCCAACTGCGAGATGCTGTCAATCTCGTGATAGAGCACGCGACGGCGCTCGGGATCCTTGACCAGGCGGTACTGCTCATAGCGGGCCTCGATGGTGTCGAGCAGGGCGCGCTCGGCCTCATAGTTGCTCGTGCCGAACTGCTTGGTGCCCTTGAACATGAGGTGCTCCAGGTAGTGGGCCAGACCGGTGGTCTCGGCAGGGTCGTTACGCGAGCCGGTGCGCACGGCGATGTGGGCCGAGATGCGCGGACTCTGGTGGTTAACACTCAGGAACACCTTGAGACCATTGCTCAGGGTGTACATCTGTGTGGCCATGGGGTCGCCGGGGACCGTCGTGGCTACGGGCTTCTGTGCTGCCATGCCCAGGCAGGTGAGCACGGCCAGCATCATCATGAAAAACTTTCTCATTCTAGGTCTGTTATTATTTAAAGTTAAGATTAATCGGGTTAATTATCGTGGCAAATTTAAGTATAATTTCCGAATTATCGGCCAGTCCATCGGCAGAAACGGCATTTTCTCCACGATGAGTGATTGTAATGTCATGAATGCTATTGATTTAGCGCTTCTTTAACTTTGCGTGAATTTGTGATTATGCGTCATGGGTGAACTCTAGATTTCGGCATCATCGGCGAAAAATCCTCAAATGGTTTGTGCAATTACGATTCTGTGGCTATATTTGTTAACTCAAATAATTAGGGGATGATATGGCGGTTTGACCCTAAACCCTGCGGGGCTAATGCGAATTTAACGAATTATTTTGAATGATTTTCTTGAAATACGTTTTGTTAGCGTGATTAGCATTAAAAAACCATTCAGGGTCAACTGCTATATCGATTCCTGATAAGTAGTAAGATTCACGATATTGCCGGCATTGCAACTGGCAGGACACGACAAGAAACGATGTGAACGGTTTTCTAGTCACCGGCCCCAACGGCAACGCCATCTTCTTGCCCAAGGCGGGCTTGCGCTACATCCGTTCGGTTCATGACGCGGCTGCCTATGGCTACTACTGGACGCGCACGCTTCATCCTGTCGTGATTTATGGTGCAGACTGCCTGCGCCTGGGCGATACGTGTCTTTTGGACTGGTACGACCGCAGTATGGGACTCACCGTCCGCCCCGTGCGCGCGACCGATTAACCTGCTATCCATGCCCTCTAAATAACAAGTCCTGTGTTTGACTGTGATGGCGCAACCACGGGACTTGTTTTCCTTCTTGTTTTGTTCGTAGTGGCTTAATCTGCTGTAAATGAGTTGGTTGTGCATATTGTGCTGATTGTTGTCTTTATTAAGTAGGTGTAATTGTCTTTAAATTGCCGATTTTATGGCTGCTATGTGGATATTTTTTTGTACCTTTGCGCGATTTTTTACATCATTTATTATAGTATTTTTATATGACACCTACTACAAAAACCATCGTACTGAGTGACGGACGTGAGATCACTCTG
>CAMKOE010000026.1 GCA_946414395.1 uncultured Porphyromonadaceae bacterium
AGTCGATGAAACCGGCGCGCAGGCCCACGGGAGGCCGCGAATTGTTGCTCCACACCAGGTCGCCGCTGCTCAACGATCCGTTGACGATGGGCGATGTCTTGCGGGCCTGGCCCGCCACGGCAAAGAGGCTGCGGTACTTGGCCGAGACATAGGCTTGCTGGAGCCATACCCGCGGGGGATGTTGCCGCTGAACCTCAAACCGCCCGTCACCCACATAGCGCTCATAGCCAGCACTAGACGTGTAACCGCCCCAAGCCTCAAGGCCTGCGCCCCACGAGAAGCGCTTGCGCGTGTCGATGTTGCGCCACAGCGCGGCATAGGCAAGGACTGAGTACTGCTGGGTATTGACGCCGCCGCAGTTGGAACTGATGTAATAGGGCGCCAACTCGCTATTGCTAGCATTGGCCAGGATGCCGAAAGAATAGACGTTCTCATAGAAATGGACGGGACAATAGTGTTCGGTCAAGTACACCGTGTCGGTCGAGATGTCAAGTTTGTTCTGGACAGTATCGTTCACCTCCAGTGCCATCATCGTTGTGGCGCAGGACAATGACAGCAGGAATGATAACAGGATGCTTCTTATCATGATCGTCAAGGGTTGGAGGGGCTATTCTTGAGGACCTGCTCCAGATGTTCGAGATAGGTGTCGATGTGACGGCGCTTCTTCTCGTCGGCAATTTCATCGAGGTTGATGAGGATGCCCGTCTCCTCCACGTCGCCAAACTCGCGGTTAATAGCCGTGCCCAGCATGTGCATCTTGGGCGACAGGCCCATGTAGGCATTGACCAGCGGCGGGATGTTGATGCCATGCTGGCGGATAAAAGTATTCAAGCGCTTGTAATCCTCGCGGAAGTCATTGCCCACGAACCGGGACTTCAACTCGGGGTCGTCGTTGCGTGTGTCGGGCAACGGGTCGATGGGTATCACCAGGTTCTCCTTGTCGCCGAAGTAGAGGTTTAAGAAACACAACAGCATGTCGCGGCAATCGCGCACATAGGAAGGATACATCGTCATCTTGCCGAACATGTATTTCACTTGAGGATAAACAATCGTCAGCGCACCCAGTCCGTCCCACAGGTTGTCGAGCGCGAACAGCGCCCTCGCGCCCTCGCGCGTGGACTGATACTCAGGCCTGACAAACGATCGGCCCAACTCAATGGTCACCGGCAGGATATCGCTGAGGAATCTGTTGCTGAACTTGAACATGTGGCCCGTGGCGATGTGGGGCACCCCGTCCTCGACCACGACATCCCAGCCGCAGATAAAACGATAGGCCCCGATAATTTCCTTTTTCTCTGGGTTCCACACCAGCAACTGCTGGCAGGGCACCGGCATCGTGTCAAACTCGTCGATGTCGCATTCCTTGCCAGTGCCTCCACCCGCCGCACGGAACGATATCTCGCGCAGGCGGCCAATCTCGCGCATGGTGTTGGGCGCGTTGTGGGCATTGACGACATAGATGTCATTGTCGGCCTTATTGGTGTGACGCAACAAGCGATCGGCAGTGAGTTCCTGCTCGATGAGGTTGACGGGTATAGGAGCAATGATGGGTTCCATAGGGCTGTTCTCTTAGGGTTTAGGCGGTATTTGGGCCATTGAATAAACGATTTCACGCAGGCGGGCTGCCTCCTGCTTGGGACGAGAGGCATCGAGTGTGGACCACGCGATGGGCTTGCCGATGATCACGTGCAAGGTGCTGCCCTGCTTCTTTATCATCTCCTTGGGCAGGAAGATGAGTTCAATGTTAAACTTGATGCCCAACCGCTTGCGCCACTGGGCAAAACGGTAGAAGAAGCGGGAATTCCGGGCATCGAAATAGACGGGCACGATGTCGCGGTGATAATTGGTGGCATGCACCACGGCGGCCTTCTGCCAGGTCAAGTCGGCAATCGAGCCATCGGGCTGCATGCGGGAGCACAAGCCAGCGGGGAAAGTTATAAACTGGTTGTCACTCTCGAGCGCCTCCTCGATCTGTGCAGCGGCGACACGTGACTGGCTGCCGTACTTGTTCACCGGCAGGAACACGCCTCGCAGGGGGCGCACGGCCATCAGCAGGTCGTTGACCAGGAACTTGATCTTGTGCTCATAGCGGTTGCCCAGCAGCGAGATGAGCGCCAGGCCGTCGAGACCGCCCAGCGGGTGATTGGAAACAAACATGTAGCGCCCCTGGGGGAGGTCATCCAGCCCCGTCGCCTCGATGGTGATATTCATCTCATCGAGGGCCACACTGGCGGCATCCACACTGTTCCTGCCGTGCATTTTCTCCAGGATGGTGTTGAGACGGTCCTGGCAAATCGTACGCTCCAACCAGCGCATAACACAGCGCGGGATGTACTTGTAATGCTTGGGGAGACGCTCCCTAAGCACCATGTCCACATCTATTTTCACCAGTTCACTATCCATGAAAAATCAATTTCGGCACACATTAAACATACAAAGTTAGACATTTTGAATGAAAACAAGAAGCAGGAAGTAAAAAATTTGTTCAAGACGGTAAAAAGTTATACTTTTGCCGCAAAAATTAACACAACACTAGGATTTATTAATACACACGCATGAAACGAGGAATGACAATGCCAAAGTTCTTATTACTGCTGGCCGAGATAATCGCGCTGGCGGTTCTTTCTGTGGCATCTTCCTTCTACTTTGGCATTGCCGATGGAGCCCGCATCACATTGGCATATGGCATTGCTTATCTGATACCACGCATCGTGCTCTCCCGTGCCCGCGGCACATCCACTACCGCTAGCACCATTCTGCTTGTGCTCGCGGTGTTCTTGACTCTTGTAGGTTTCACTGAACTGATTGACTGGACAAGCGCTGAAGGTTATTCACTGGAGATGCCCAACCTGAAGAGTGATGCTCGCAACTATTATAAATGGGCTTTGAACCATTATGACGGCAGGGTAAATTGCGCACAAGTGGCTTTCCCTGGTTTTCCGCTAATGATGCTATACATGTGGAGGGTTCTCGGGGTAAGTGTCATCTGGCCACTAGCCTTAAACACCATGTTCCTCATGTTGTCCGTAGTATTGACCGGACTGACTACCCGCAGGTTGTTGACACACCGCACCACAATGTCCGCCAGCGCACTGATATCCGGCGGCATGTTGCTGACATGCCTGTTGTGCTATTATCTCATAACGGGTATCTCTATTCTGAAAGAGAGTTCTGTATTCTTATCAATTTCACTGGCTGGATTCTCTCTATCTTCAATGTCAACCATTGATGAAGAGCGCCACAAGCCATGGCGCGACGTGGTGTTATTTGTACTGGCATGTGCCCTTCTTGCGGTTGTGCGCACTACCTATCTGTACTTCATATTGATTGGAGCCGTTATTTTGGTCATCCCTCACTGGCGCCGGGACTGGATCTGGGGATTAGCAATGATTGCCATCATTGCAGCGGCATTTTTCTTGGGCGACCACTATGCATCCTACTCGTTTGATCGTCATGCCCAAATTGTCAGCGGTGGCTGGAGCATGCAACGCATTTACGTCGTCGACACTCATGATAATTACAGGATATTACTTGATAATTACTATCTGTATTCTCCCTTGCACAGACTATGCATGTTGCCATTGACAATGTCAGTGCAGTTTATCATACCATTCCCATGGTTGAAAAGCACCGAAGACCTCATAACTGCCGATTACTTCTGCAGAGCCACTTTTGGTTGGTATCTAGTCGGAGGAGTCTCATTGTTTTATTACTTATTCATGAGTTGGCGCCGCTCTATGAATATAGGGTTATGGCCATGGTGGCCAGCAGCAGTGTTTGTTGCCATGGCTTATATTATGGCTGGGACAATCAATCGCTATGTATTGCCTATTGAGCCTCTATTTGTTCCTGTAGCACTGTATGTGATCAGCCGATTGAAGGACACTACCATTCGCCGCGCTTTCAAGCGATGGAGCATCTTTTATGCCATTCTACTCGTTGCCACATTGCTCATCTGTCTTGAACTGGAATTGAAAACTTTCTCTAGTGCATTGCATGTTCAGCCGTTGTCTGATCAACTGTTCCAGGTTTTCGGTTCTTGACTTCTTAGGTCATGTTTTCTTTTCATGCCGTTTGTCGGTTGAATTTAATCTTTTGTCGGTGACACAAGGGTGCTTATCGTTTTTGCCATGAGTAGGGGTTAAACTTGGGAGGGGCATGCGGGTCTAAACGTCAAGAAAATGAATTTTAAAACTTGACGATTATGAAAAAGATAATTCTTCTATCCATGCTCTGCATGATGTTCGCGTTACCCGCCGTGGCACAGCCGGGCTATCGATATGGACACAATCCCCGCGTGCAGACCGTCGGCCGCCACGGCAACGAGTACATCGCCTGGCACCGTTACTACTTCGGGTTGCGGGTGGGCATGAACGCCTCCCACGTCAGCAGCGACAGTCCCTTGCTTGACGGCAATGGATTCAAGACGGGATTGAACATTGGCGTCGCCGCTGGCACGCAACTCTCCTACCGCGCCCCCATCTTCCTCGAGACGGGTCTCTATTATACCCAGAAGGGCGGCAAGAGCGGCTCGGGAAGCGAGAAGTTCACCTATGACCTGAACTATCTGGAACTGCCCCTGCTCATCAAGTACAAGCACTTTGTGGGCAACCAGACGACCATCCAGCCCTATGCGGGCGGTTACCTGGACCTGGGCACCGACGGCAACATCAAGAACTATGGCAGCAGGACGGCTTTCAGTTCCTTTGACGACGGATACTTCAACCGCTTTGACGGCGGACTCAAGATCGGGTGCGGAGTGGGGTTCAACATGCTCTATCTTGATGCGAGTTACGACATCGGTCTGGCAAACATCGGGCAAGATGACTTCAACGACACGCACAACGGTTGCTTCACGATAAACGTGGGTGTGAATTTCTAGGTGTTGTTTCAACACAATTGAGGCGTAATTTCTGGGTGGCGCGTGCCATCCCATCACACCGGAGGCACGCGCATTTTTCTTTCAATTATTAGGCAATGGCCATTTTTTTACTTACATTTGCACATTCATTAACAATCTAAACTTATTTGCGCTATGAAAAAGATATACTACTTGATGCTTTTAGCATTCATGTCGATGGCCATGACATCGTGTGACAGTTGGGATTCGCCCTACTATGTTGAAGACATTGTGGGCAGTTGGGTTTCCTACTACGGCCACGACGGATACGGTGAATATGACATCCTGGGTTACGATGTGGTTCGATACGACTTCTACACCAACTATACCGGTCGTTATACCTACTACTCCCACTATGGCCTGAGTTATGTGGACTTTGACTGGAACACCCGCGGTGACAGATTGATCATCCACTACTATGACGGCGATGTCGAGTACCTGTACTACGGCTATGACCGCAACGGCGACCTGATCATGGCGACCGATAGCCACTTCTACCACTACACGGCCTACCGTCCCGCAGGGATGTACTACGAGCCTGCCAAGGAGATGACTTCAGGCGTCGAAGGCACGACCGAGGGGCTGGGCGTGAAGAAAGCGGAACAGAAGAGCACCACTGTCAAGGCCGCATCCCGCGCCGTCAAGGCCAGGTCTGAGGTCAGCAACGATTGATGAGGCGCTTGACGCTATCAGTCAGCAGAAAATATTGATACTCACCCATTGAGCAGCCGCTGGGCGTTTCCGGCGGCTGCTTGTTTTATCTGGTCAGCAGGCAGGTCCAGCGCGCTGGCCACACGGGTTGCCACCTCGTCAATCGAGGCTGAATCCTCATCGGTCTCGATGAGCAACCGCTCCAGTGGAGTGACCTGCACGGCACGAGGGTTGAACCTGGAGCCATACGACAGGTAACAGCCGGCATCGAGCAGCATGCGGGCCACGTGCTCGTTGCTCCTCATGCCGTGGATGGCTAGTGGCACATCGTCCAGCAAGGCACGGCGGCGGGCAGCGATAATCTGCTGGGCTGTCCTCACGCAGTGCACCACCACCGGCTTACCCACCTCACGGGCAACCTGCAGGTGACTCACAAACACGTCCGCCTGCACATCGAGGCTACCGCCACGCAGGGCATCCATTCCCGTCTCGCCCACGGCCAGCACCTGAGGGTGACGGGCACAACGCTCCAGCAGGGCAAAGTCCTCGCTGGTGAGGCTGCCGACATCATGCCAGGGGTGATAGCCCACCGCATAATAGAGGCTCGCCGACGGGTCAAATTCCTGCGGGTCAACGGCAATAAGGGCTGCCGCAGCGTCCTGGCGATGGGTGTGGAAGTCCAGAATCATGTTCATGGCACGGGATCATAGCCGCTACCGCCCCACGGGTTGCAACGCAGGATGCGCCACACGGCCAGTGCCAGCCCCTTGAAGGGGCCGTGCTTGCGTATCGCCTCGATGGCATACTGGCTGCACGACGGCGTGAAGCGGCACGTCGCGGGCTTGAGCGGTGAGATATACTTCTGGTAAAAGCGGATGGGCACAATCAGCAGAGATCCGATCATGCGCAGGGCCTCACGCCCGTAATCCCCCATCTGTTGTCCCAACAGCCTGCTCATGTCTTCGGGGCATTATCGGGATCGGACGAGGGCCGCTCGGCGGCAGCCTGGGCAATGCGTTGCAGCAGGGACGTCATCTTCTCCTCGATGACGCTGTAGGGGGCCTGAGTATTGTCCAGATAGATAAAGGCGACATCCACGCCCCACCCTGCCTGCTCCAGGGGTGCGTGCAGCAACTCGCGGCGGTTCAGGCGGTAGGCCTCTCTCACGCGGCGACGCAGCGCGACGCGGTTCACGGCCTTGCGTATCCGCTTCTTGGGAATGGTGATCAGGAACTGAACGGGGAACTCCCCTCGCGGACGCAGCCTGTAGGCGGCACGCAGCGGGAAGGCCATCAACGACTTACCCTCGTCAAAGAGGCGGTTGACAGCGGTGCGGCTGCACAATTTCTCGTTTTTCTTCAGTTTATAATCCATTGCGGACGCAAAGTTACACAAAAAAGGGGTATGCCGTCAAGCACACCCCCATCAAATACTTATTTTCATGTTCAAATTGCGGAAAGAAGTCTAAAATATTCCGGACTCTTACTTCGTCCCTGTATCCTTCTTCTTGGCGGCTTCGGCCTTGGCCTTGCGCGTTGCGGCGGCCTTGCGGGCAGCAGACGAGCGTTTGGCGGCAGCCTCTTTCTCGGCGGCAATCTTGGCCCAGCGGGCCTGAGCGGCATGGCGGGCGGCAGCCGACCGTTTGGCGGCGTCATCATCCCCGGTCAGCGGCTTCTGGGCGGCAGGCTTGGCAGCGGCAGGCTTGGCGGTTTTCTGGGCAGCGGCAGGCTTGGCGGCAGGCTTCTTGGCAGCCTTGGCGGCCTCGCGCTCCTCCTGTGCCTTGGCCTTCTTGAGGAAGAGTTCGATGGCGCTGGCCATCGAGGGTGCCTCGGGACCGATGGTCACATCGACGTTGAGGCCCACCTTCTTGGCCTCCTCGAGTGTCGTGGTGCCCATGGCAGCGATGGCCACCTTGCGGTCCATGTAGTCGGGGAAGTTGGTGATATAGGACTTGATGCCGGCAGGCGTGAAGAATACCAGCATGTCATAGTCAAAGGTCTCGCCAGGCTTGAAATTGTTGCTCACCGTGCGGTACATCACGGCCTTGACATATTTGACCTTGTTGTTGTCGAGCACGACGGCCTTGTCGTTGTGCACGTCGCTGACGGGCATCAGGTAGGTCTCCTTGTTGTGCTTGGCAATGATGGGAATCAAGTCCTCCATGAGACCGGTCTCGCTGTAGAAAATCTTGCGCTTGCGATAGACTACATACTTCTGCAGATAATGGGCGATGGTCTCGCTGACGCAGAAGTACTTGAGCGTGTCAGGCACATTGTAGCGCAACTCCTTGCACAGGCGGAAGAAATGGTCAATCGCGGTCCTTGCCGTCAAGATGATGGCCGAGTAGTCGGGCACATTGATCTTGGACTGCCTGAACTCCTTGGACGAGAGCCCTTCCACTTTGATGAAAGGCCTGAAAACAATCTCTACACCATATTTCTTCTCCAAGTCAAAGTAAGGAGATTTCTCGCTCGTTGGCCTCGGTTGTGAAACCAGAATCTTCTTAATGCTCATTTGGTTCTTCTAAGTCTGTAAAATACCACTAATCCAAATAGTTACGGTTGTCATGACAACAACAGGAACGATTTCGACGGCGCAAAGGTACAAAATAAAATACACAATTGATGTCAAATTGCTATAAAAAATTCTTATTCCCTTGATAATAAAAATCAATCGCGCTACCAAATACAATGAGCCGCCTATCGACAATAGCAATTTGCCAGACGTGGGATACAGCATGAGCAACACCAGCACCGGCAACAGCAACAGCCCCAGGAACGCCTGCGACGCCTTGAAGCCGTCAACCCACAATTTGGCTCCCATCTTGTCGCTGAAGGTGTACCCTATCACCTTGTAAACCAGCCACTGGATGGCATAGAAGGCCACCATCAGGCCGCAATAGGCCGCAATGTGGCCGAACACGTTGCCCCGCAGCGAGTCGGCCAGCCAGGGGCACAGCAATTGCACGGCAAAGTAGAGGAAGAAGCCCTCCACGATGCACGTGTTGGCTATCAGGGCGGCGATGATGCTGGTCTCGTTGACGGTGTGGTCCTCAAACAGGTTCTCACGCCGGCGCGTCGAGAACATGTAGTGGAAGAAGTTCTCAATATACTTGTAACCCGTGTGGTAACTCAGCGCGACGGCCAGCAGGCCCGCCAGCAGCAGCACCATCGACGGCGTGTCGTGCAGCGGCGACCGCGCGAACGGCAGTGCAGGCCGCTCTGCCGGGCGCTCCATCACCGGCAGCGTGCCAATCGTGGCCAGCGACGTGTCGCCAGCCTCCTGGACGGGAAATCCGTCAAGGTACTGGGGAGCATAGTAGGGCTCGACGCTGTCCTGCTGGTGGATAGCCGTGTCCACGGGATGACTGGTGACGGGCATGGCGATCAATACTTGGATTCAAACTCGGCAACCCCTGCGCCGCCCTTGAGCAGCGCTATCGCCTGGGCAGGCGTGGATGCTTCTTGCCACAGGCCAGCATGGGAGGCCTTCATGAAACCCTCGCCGATGGCGTGACGCAGCATCTCGAGCAACGGGGCATAGTAGTCACGGGTGTTGAGGATGATGACGGGGACCTTGACCAGCCCCAACTGTCGCCACGTGAGCGTCTCGAGCAGTTCCTCGAGCGTGCCCACGCCGCCCGGCAGGGCGATGACGGCATCGGCCATGTCACTCATCATCTGCTTGCGCTGGTGCATGTCGGCCGTGACGATGACGTCCTCCAGGCGGTCATAGCACCACCCGTTATCGACCATGAACTTGGGGATGACACCTGTCACCTCACCGCCAGCGTCGAGCGCGCCGTCGGTCACGGCACCCATCAGGCCCACGGCGCCACCGCCGTTCACACAGCGCCAGCCGCCCTCGGCCAGCAGCCGTCCCAACTCGCGGGCGTCGCTCAGGTAGCCCTCGTCGATGCGGGCGCTCGAGGCGCAGAACACACACACGTTTCCTCTCATCTCTCGTTTCATGCCCGCAAAGATAGTAATTAAAAATGAATTTTGCCCATCCTGACGCCATTTCCCAGCCCGCCCCCAGGCAAAGGCGCACCCCCCAACTCACGCTAAGACGCACCCCAACTCACGCTAAGACGCGAAGCCGCCAAGTTTTTATAAAATAAAAGAACTTCGCGCCTTCGCGCCTTAGCGTGAGATTCAGAGTGCGGATGCCCTCAGAAAACTCAGACTATTCAGTTGTTCTAAAAACTTCGCGCCTTAGCGCGAGGTTATGTCTGGAAGCGTGCCGAACTCTCGGCGGATGCCATAGTACTTATTGTATTTGTTGTCTTCCTTTTTCTCATTGTTGCTGGGGCGTGCGGGACCAGGCGTCGAGTTGCTGGCGGTACTTGTCACGCAACTGTCGGCTATGGGCGAGGATGTCCAGGTGGGACGGCTCCAACTTAGTGTAATCACGCATGATATCCACCCATTCCTGCTGGAATGTGTCTATCTGCTCGCGCACGTCCTGTTCGTTGAAGGGGCGCTGCCAGTAGAGGGCGCCAAACATCTCCTGGATATAAAACATCCACCTCGAGTGATAGTAAGCATCGAGCAGTCCGCTCCAGTTGCGGCACGCATAGTCGTTGAGGCTGCCACCCCAAGTGGTGATCAGGCGGCGGGCATTCATCTCATAGAGGTCTTTGGCCTCGGGGGTAGTCCCCAATTCCCGGGCCTGCCGCAGCCAGGTGTCGAGAGATGCCTGCGGGTGATGATTGTTCAACTGGTCCAAGTCGATCATGAGTTCAAGCAGTGTGGAGGCGTGGCGATGAACTGCGGCACTGTCGCCCTGCTCAAACGCCTTGTCCATCTGCTGCTTCTCGATGAGGAACAGGTCGCCCAGCAGTTGGCGACCCACCCAGATGAGGTCAATGGTCATGGCATCGGTCGTGACACTGTCCTGCTGCAGCAACATGTCCCACACGGCCAGCAGGTCACGGGGGTTATACTTGACGGGGCGGCCGGCCTTGCCCAGCACGGGATAGGAGCACGGCAGCGGGGCGGCAAAGTTGCCCGGAGTGATGTCGAGCACACTGTCGTAGAGCAGTTTCCAAGCCCGGCGCGCGGGCTGGCTCTCGCGTCCGGCATGGCGGTCGGCGAGTTCGTTGACAACTTGTTCGGCGTTCTTGCCATAGTCCCAGGCCTTCTCCAGGATGTACTCGTAGGGGAACTGCTGCACGTCCAGGCCCTCGAGCGTGGACCCGATGCCCACGAGGTTGCCGCCACACTCTTGCAGGGCGCGCTCGATGCGCTCGCCTGCCTCGCGCACGCGGCCCTGCACATTGGTATTGCCACCGAAGTTGCCCAGGTAGCACCAGATGAACGGCTGGCCATAGAAGCCCTCATGCTCGCGCCACATCTCCTTGTACTCGCAGTAGTAGTCCAGCATGGTCATCTTGCCTTGGGGCACACCCGTGAGCATGGCACGGGTGCGCTCGGGCGTGTAGTCCTTGCGCTGGTAATAGAGGAACCAGGCCATCTGCAGCCACTCGGCCTCGGGATCGACGGCCGTCAGGCTCTCGTAGATGTGCCGTGACACCTTGTTCAGGTATTCGGGGTCAAAACTGGGCGGATCCACCTCGTTGAACGGGTCGATGCCATAGATGTGGTCGGTGCCGAACAGGCGCGTCTGCTCCTCCATATACATGCGCTGGATGCGGCTGTAGAGCGGGTCCTCGCTGTTGAGGAAATAGGTGCGGTAACGCTCGTCAAAGCCTGCCCACGTCGAGAGCGCCTGGATGTCGGCCTCGGGGAACAGGTCGCGCAGCGCTCCAGGCACGTGACCGGCAAAGGCGGGCAGCACAGGGCGCATGTTCAAGGCGCGCTCGCGCTCCACGATGCGCTGTTGCAGGGCCGTCTGCCCCTCGAGCCACTCCATGGGCAAGGGGCCGCACCAGCCGTCGATGTTGGCCATGCGGTGCCACGGCAGGTAGGCAGGGCCGGTGAAGTAGTTGCGCACCTGCTCGTCGCTCATGCCCAGGCTCGTCCACACGTTATACCACACGGCTTCCTGCCCGGTGATGGCCAGCGGCAGGTTCACGCCGTTGAGGGCCATCCAGTCGATGAAGTGTTCCCACTGCACCCAGCCCCAAAAGGGCATCGTGTAGCCCCACGTGCAGTAGTTGAGGAAGAAACGCTGCGGCACACGGGCCGTCACACGCTCGGGCGCGGGCACTGCGGGCAGCGCGTCGGGCAGTTGCATGGGCACGCCGGCATACCACGACACCGTCACCTTGCAGTAGCGGTTCAGGTAACGGTTCAGCCCCACGGCCATCGAGTTGGCGTTATTGCCGCCGATGACCACCATGTCGCCCCGGCTCTCGAGCGTGAACACGTCACGCCCCTGTTCAGCATCGATTTGATGGAACTCCACCTTCGCTGCCAGCGCTGGCGACAAACGGCTTGCCAGGGCCTTGGCCTGCCCCACGTCGTCAACCAACCGTGAATCGGGCGCACCGACAGCAGCGGCGCCGAGGGCACACATCATGGCCGCCACCAGAACGGCAAAACGAAAGAGTAATTTCTTCTTTTTCATGACAATTTTGCTTTAATGGTTAATAATTGCCACAAATATAATAAAAATTTTTTAGTTTCTAGTCCTTAGTTGGCATCCGCCAGAAGGCGAGCCCTGCTCGCAATTCTGCTTTTTAGCATGGACAGCCACCCCATTGTTATATTACCTTCGCGCCACAGGGCAGTCTTGTCCCGCAATCGGCAACAGTGTTGTTCAGTAAACGGCGATGGCATCGCCGTCCCCAGCGCAACGTGCCCCGTGCGCGACATGTCCCGTTGGCGGCGGCTCCGCCGCCGTGAAGCGCCCCGCACTGCCGTCAAGGCATCACAGGCCGCCACCTTGTAAAAGGCACAACCACGTCGATGTATTGCAAGCCTCTGGCTTGCACCCCCCGCACGATCAAGAGAGCGACAAGCGTTGCCATCGCCCTCCCCCCGTGCGACCAGGTCCCCCGTGCCGTGGCAATGCCACGGCCCCTCGCGCGCGACCTGTCCCGTGGGCGGCGGCTCCGCCGCCGTCAACAACAATAACAATTAAACTAAATCAATAACACCATGAACATCAATTTTTACCGTTATCACAACAGCAGCCAGCACGACGCCTGGCAGGAGTGTCAGTTCACCAGCGATACCGACCTCACCTCGCTCACCGTCCATCCGCTCGTCACCATCAACGGCCAGGCCATTATCCAGCAGCACCACAGCACCTACCTAACAGGAAGGGAAACCTGCCGCGCCCACCATTTCGCCAAGCTGATCGCCACCGCGGTACTCGCTGGCGACTGCCCCAACGTGCCAACAGCACAGGTCCACGACACCGTGCCCATTACCATCAAGACAACAAGCCCGGTCGACATCAGGCCGCACGTGACCACCACCAGGGCAACGCCGCGTTCCGTTCTCTGGATTGACACCATCCACGGGCCCCACCTCAGCGCCCAACTGTTCAAAGAGCTCCAGGCGCACGCCGTCGGCGAGGCCAAACTCCACCTCGCTTGCCTCGACGCCCTCGGCGAAGAGCGCGACAACTTCTACGCCCTCAACCGTCGCATCCAGGATCTCATCGAACGGCTCAATCCGGCGCTCGTCGTCATCGATGACATTGACCACCTCATGCCCTTCTGCGGTGTCAATGTCGCCTCAGGGTTCTGCCGCATCGTCCGCGACGTCCTCAACCACACCGAGACCAGTTTCCTCTTCATCGGCTACAACAACCTCAGCAAGAAGGCATCCACCACAGGAAACCTCGGCAAGTACCTCTTCAACGACGCCACCGACGTCTTCACCGTCTCCACACATCGACAGATCACCACCGTGCGCTACGTCCGCGGCTTCGACCTCAGCAACGACCCCGACGTCACCCAGTTCCACTTCACCATCGGTGCCGACAACCTCCCCCATGCTGCCGACAAGGCACCCGCCATCGGCAGCATCATGGACAGCGACGTCCTCGCCCGCTGCATCACCGACGTCCTCCAGCCAGGCCAGACCATCACCCCCGACGAACTCGTGACCCAAATCACAGCCCGTCACCGCCAGCTCAAACAACAGGTCCGCTCCCGCGCCATCCTCAACCAAGCCCTCATTTTAGACCTCATCAAGAAACCTGACAATCAACAAGATACCTACACCATCTCCCCAACAATTAACACTTCATTAACACTCCCGCCCCACCCATCCAGTGAGTCCAATATGTCCAGTGAGCCCAGCCCGTCGAAGTAGTGCAAGCCTTTGGCTTGTACACCACCGCAGCCTCGCAAGCAATATAAATATCTTAGCGGCTTTGCGGCTTTGCGTGAGGGCCAAAGGAGCGCGGATGCCAACTAGAAACTAAGGACTAGAAAGGTGTTGCAAGCCGAACGCAATGGAACCTTGCTTTCAATTGCTGAGGCGCAGCCCACCTTGCACGAGCAAAGCGAGTGAAACTAAAATGCGAACTGCGCTCGCATTTGTGTGTTGAGAGAAAAAGATGTACTTTTGTGCTAGTAAAATAAAATTGAGAGGACGATGATTGGAACGATTGTCAACACTTGCACCATTGTGACAGGGACGCTCATCGGCGTGGTCCTGCACAAGGGCATCAAGGACAAATACAAGAATGTGCTCTATGACGCGCTGGGGCTGGCATGCTTTGCCATCGGCCTGAATGCGGTGGTGAGCAACCTGCCCAAGAGCCAGTATCCCGTGCTGTTTATCGCGGCGATGGCCATCGGCAGTATCGTGGGCGTGGCGCTCGACATCGATGGGCGGTTCCACCGCCTGGTGGACCGCAAGAGCAAGCAGGGCTCCACGTCAGGACCACGTCTGGCCGACGGGCTGGCGACCGCCACGCTGGTCTATTGCATCGGGCCACTGTCGATGCTGGGGCCCGTCATCAGCGCCCTGGAGGGCGACCACACCTTCCTGTTCACCAATGCCACGCTCGACCTGGTCACGGCGACCATCTTCGGCTCGACCTATGGCATCGGCATGCTGCTGGCCGCACCCGTGCTGTTCCTGTGGCAGGGGCTGTTCTACTGCGTCGCACTCGTCTCGAGCAGCGCCGTGAGCGAGGCGCTGATGGCCGAACTGCTCATCGTGGGTGGCCTGCTCATCACCGGCTCGGGACTGTCACTGCTGCGCATCAAGGACTGCCACGTGCTCAACATGCTCCCCGCACTGGTCGTGCCGCCGCTGTGGTACCTGCTGATGGCGCTGGTGAGGTGAGCAACCTTGTTTTTCGTTCAAGAAATGTCTGGATTGTCACACGATTATACTAACTTTGCAACATCCAAATGAATTGACTCATGAACAACTGGCACATTAAGTTGATATTATTAGTGTCGCTGCTGGCCGGTGCATGCATTCCTGCCATCGGACAGATCGTCACTGTCGAGAAGTCGGAATCCCAGATTGCCGACAGCATCCGCGCCGAACTCGATAGCCGTCCTTACTTCAGCCTCTACAAGGACACCTACTTCATCGGCGGCACGGTGCTGGGCGGCGAACCCACCATCCACAACAGCGATGTCAAGTTCCAGATCAGTTTCCAGCAGCGCCTCACCAAGAGTGTCCTGCCGTGGCACACCTACCTCTACCTGTTCTATACCCAGAAGGCGATATGGAACGTGCTGGAGCGCTCGCTGCCCTTCCATGACCTGAACTTCAACCCCGGCATCGGTCTGTCGCGCTTCATCATCATGAAGAACCGTCTGGTGGGCAAAGCCACCTTGATTCTCGAGCACGAGTCCAACGGTCGCGACGGCACGGCATCCCGCAGTTGGAACAAGTTGTCGATAGCAGCCGAGGGCTACATCTCGCCCTACCTCATGGCACACGCCAAGTACTGGATTCCCATCGTTGACGGACAATACAACCGCGACATCCTCAGGTATAGCGGACTGTACCAAGCAGGCTTCCAGGCCATCAGCCACGACAACAAGTGGGTGCTCGACATGACCCTCGTCAAGCGCAAGGGCTGGAACCTGAATTTCAACACCATCATCCAGTTGGGCTACCGCATCAACCACAACTCCAACCAGTTCATCATGCTGCAGTACTATAACGGCTATGGCGAGACGATGCTCGACTACAACCAGTATCACTCGAGATTGCGCATCGGACTGCTCATCAGGCCTAAATTCTTCAGCGACTTCTAGAAATCATCATTATTCATCCCCACGACAGATGGTTTTTAGCGATATTATTATTACCTTTGCAACAACAAGATAGAAACAGAAAGGAATACGATATGCAATACTGGATTAATCATGACGGAGTGCAGTCCGGCCCCGTTGACGCCGAAGCCATCAAGGGTATGGGCCTCACATCACGCGCCTACGTCTGGCGCGAAGGCCTCAGCGACTGGGTGAAAATCACCCAGATGCCCGAGTTGCAGGGCTTGTATGAAATGGTGAACGCCCCCACTACCGCCCAGCGGCAGCCCGCCAGTGGAGAGGCCACCATGGGAGAGGCCGCTAGTGGAGAGGCCACCATGGGACAGCCCTATCAACCACAGCAGCAACCACAACAGCAACCACAACAGCAGCCACAGCAGTACACTCAGCAGCAGAGGCCTGCCGAGCCCTGCCCGCCCACCAATCTTGCCTGGGCCATCATCAGCACCGTCCTGTGCTGCCTGCCCGCCGGCATCGTGGCCATCATTTATGCGCTGAAGGTCACCAACAAGTACAACGAGGGCGACATCGAAGCTGCCAAGCGAGCCAGCGAGACGGGCGCCTGGTGGTGCATCGCCTCCATCATCCTGGGCATCATCGTCCAGCCCCTCACGTCAGTGCTCCCGCTCCTGCTGGCCTCGGCTAACTGATGGCAGGCCACATGCGCCGCTCCCTGGTCATCATCCTCATTATCGCCGCACTGCTGGTGTTCGGCTTCATCTACTATGCGCTTGACCCGTCACAGTCAGGCCTGTTTCCGCGTTGCACATTCCTCACGCTCACGGGCTACAAGTGTCCCGGTTGCGGCAGTCAGCGCGCCGTCCACGCCCTGCTGCACGGCGACGTGGTGGGAGCCTTCAAGTACAACGCCCTGCTACTGATCTCGATACCCTGGCTGGCATTGTGCCTCTATGGAGAGGCTCAGCGCACGCGCAATCCCCGTCTTTACACCCGCATCAATGCCCCGTTGCTCATCTGGCTCTACCTGGCCTTGGTGCTCATCTGGTGGCTCCTGCGCAACATCTTCAACTGGTAAAACAACCCGCCCCACAAAATAAACAACAATAAATACAATAAAAACAATAATAATTGTACTTCTTGTCTTTCTTGTCTTCAAAACATCAAGAGCGCGGATGCCATAGTATTTATTGTACTTATTGTTTTCATTTTCTCTACAACCCGCCCCACAAAATAAACAACAATAAATACAATAAAAACAATAATAATTGTATTTCTTGTATTCAAATCAACTAGAGCGCGGATGCCATAATGTTTATTGTCTTAACAGGCAACCACAAGAAAAGGAGACATCTCTGTCTCCTTTTCTTGTGGTTGCCTTGCCCGGACTCGAACCAGGAAATGCGGCACCAAAAACCGTTGTGTTACCATTACACTACAAGGCAATCCTCGTGTCAACTGAACGGCAAGCCGCTCAAATTGCGGTGCAAAATTACTGCTTTTTTTTGATTTGCAACCTTTTTTCGCGATTTTTTTGCGCAATCAGGATCAAATCACTTGACGATGAGCAGATAATAGTTCTTCTTACCCTTCTGGGCCAGGATATACTTGCCGTTGAGCAGCATGTCGGCGCTGGCGGCCATATTGGGGTCGGCCAACTTCTCCTTGTTGATGCTCACGCCACCACCCTGGGTCAACTTGCGCATCTCGCCCTTGCTGGGGAAGACGGCAGCGACATCGGTGAGCAGCGAGATGAGCGGCGTGCCCTCGTCGATGGCACTGCGGGGAACCTCAAAGGTGGGCACACCCTCAAAGACACTCAGCAGCGTGTCTTCGTCGATCTTGTGCAGGGTGTCCTTGGCCTTGTTCGAGAACAGGATCTGTGAAGCCTCGACGGCGTTCTCATATTCCTCGGCACTGTGCACCATGGTGGTGATTTCCTTGGCCAGACGCTTCTGCAAGGGACGCAGGCCGGGATCCTTCTCCTGCTCGGCCACGAGACCGGCGATTTCCTCCTGGGTCAGGTCGGTGAAGATCTTGATGTACTTCTCGGCATCGGCATCGCTGACGTTGATCCAGAACTGGTAGAACTTGTAGGGTGAGGTGCGCTTGGGATCGAGCCACACGTTGCCACTCTCGGTCTTGCCGAACTTGCCGCCGTCGGCCTTGGTGATCAGCGGGCAGGTGATGGCAAAGGCCTCGCCGCCGTTCATGCGGCGAATCAGTTCGGTGCCGGTGGTGATGTTGCCCCACTGGTCGCTGCCGCCCATCTGCAGTTTGCAGCCCTCGGTCTCATAGAGGTGCAGGAAGTCATAGCCCTGCAGCAACTGGTAGGAGAACTCGGTGAACGACATGCCGTGGTCGGCATTGGCGGCCAGGCGCTTCTTCACGCTGTCCTTGGCCATCATGTAGTTGACGGTGATGTGCTTGCCGATGTCACGGATGAAACTCAGGAAGGAGAACTCCTTCATCCAGTCATAATTGTTGACCACGATGGCGTGGTTGGGGGCATCGCTGTCAAAGTCCAGGAACTTGGCCAACTGCTGACGGATGCACTCCTGGTTGTGACGCAGTGTCTCCTCGTCGATGAGTTTGCGCTCCTGGGACTTCATCGAGGGGTCACCGATCATGCCCGTGGCACCGCCAATCAGGGCGATGGGGCGATGTCCCGCACGCTGCAAGTGCTTGAGCATCATGATGCCCACCAGGTGGCCGATGTGCAGTGAGTCGGCAGTGGGGTCGATGCCCACATATCCGCTGGTCATTTCCTTGTTGAGTTGCTCCTCGGTGCCAGGCATGATGTCATTGATCATGCCGCGCCATTTCAGTTCTTCTACAAAATTCATCGTTTCTTTACTATATCGTTATTTTGTTGGTTATTATTCTATTGAACGGCAAAGGTACAAAATTGTTTTCAGTTTTCGGTTTTCGTGGCTTGTTTTTTGCACAATGAGGAATTTTCAGGTGCGATTGTCCTGATTCTTTGCGAACCGAAGAGGGGATAAGTGAAAAGTTTTTCGTACTTTTGTCAGTTCAATAAATAAGATGTGAGCAAGATGGCACAAGACCCGTTGAAGACACCGATGATGAAGCAGTTTGTCGAGATGAAATCCAAGCATCCCGACGCGATACTGCTGTTCCGCGTGGGAGACTTTTACGAGACCTACCTGCAAGACGCGATAACAGCCAGCGAGATACTGGGCATCACCCTGACACGGCGCAGCAACGGGGCTGCCGCGGCAACCGAGATGGCGGGTTTTCCTCACCACGCACTCGACACCTACCTGCCCAAACTCGTCAGGGCAGGCAAGCGTGTGGCCATCTGTGACCAACTCGAAGACCCCAAACTGACCAAGAAACTCGTCAAGCGCGGCATCACCGAACTGGTCACCCCCGGCGTGGTCGTCGGCGGCACCATGCTCGACCGCAAGGAGAACAACTGGCTCGCGGCGGTACACTTCGGCAAGAAGATGCTGGGCGTGTCGTTTCTCGACATCAGCACGGGCGAATTCCTCACGGCCGAGGGCAACGAGGAGTATATTGACAAACTGCTGGTCAACTTCTCGCCCAAGGAGGTGCTCATCGAGCGCAGCAACCGCCTGCGCTTTGCCGCCACGTTCTCGTCGCGCTACCTGACCTTTGAACTGGAGGACTGGGTGTTCACCATCGAGGCGGCCAACGACCGCCTGTTGAAGCACTTCGAGACCCGCAGCCTCAAGGGCTTCGGCATCACCAAGATGGACAACGCCATCATTGCCAGCGGCGCCATCCTGCACTACCTGGACATCACCCAGCACACCCAACTGGGACACATCACCACCCTAGCCCGCATCGAGGCCGAGCGGTATGTGCGTCTGGACAAGTTCACCATCCGCAACCTGGAACTTGTCGCTCCCATGAGCGAAGACGGCAAGTCGCTGCTCGATGTCATCGACCGCACCATCTCGCCGATGGGCGGACGCATGATGCGGCGCTGGGTACTGTTTCCCCTGCAGGACGCCAAGGCCATCAACCGCCGCCTGGACGTGGTGGAGCACTTCATGCGCGACCCCGAGGGGCGCGACTTGATCAAGGAGCGCCTGGAACTCATCGGCGACCTGGAGCGCTTAACCAGCAAGGCCGCCGTGGGACGCATCACCCCGCGCGAACTCGTTCAACTCAAGAGCGCGCTGCAGGCCATCGAGCCCATCAAGCAGTATTGCCAGCAGTCGTCGTGCGACGTGCTGCGCAGCCTGGGCGAGCAACTGAACCCCTGCGCCATCATCCGTGACCGCATCGAGCGCGAGATCAACCCCGATGCCCCCAACCAGACCAACCGCGGCAACGTCATCTGCCGCGGCGTGGACGCTCAACTCGACGAATTGCGCGACATCTCGAGCAGCGGCAAGGACTACCTGGTGGCCATGCAGCGCACGCTGAGCGACCAGACCGGCATCCCGAGCCTGAAGATCGCTTACAACAACGTGTTCGGCTACTACATCGAGGTGCGCAATACCCACAAGGACAAAGTGCCGCCCGAGTGGATACGCAAGCAGACGCTGGTTAATGCCGAGCGCTATGTGACCCAGGAACTCAAGGAATATGAGGAAAAGATCCTCGGGGCCGAGGAGAAAATCCTCGTTATCGAGGGGCGCCTGTTCAACGAACTGGTGACCGCTGTGACCGAGTATATACCCGCCATCCAGAACGACAGCGCCATCATTGCCCAACTCGACTGCCTCAATGCCTTGACGCGCGTGGCGATGGAGAACCGCTACAACCGCCCCGTGCTCGACGACAGCCTCGATATCGACATCGCCATGGGTCGGCATCCCGTCATCGAGTGCCAGTTGCCGCCGGGCGAGACCTATGTGCCCAACAGCATCCGCCTGAGCAACGACGAGCAGCAGATCATGATCATCACGGGTCCCAACATGGCCGGTAAGTCGGCCTTGCTGCGACAGACGGCACTCATCACGCTCATGGCCCAGATGGGTAGTTTCGTGCCCGCCGAGCAGGCCCGCATCGGCATCGTGGACAAGATTTTCACCCGCGTGGGTGCCAGCGACAACATCTCGTTGGGCGAATCGACCTTCATGGTCGAGATGACCGAGGCCGCCGCCATCCTCAACAACATGAGCCAGCGCAGCCTCATCCTGTTCGACGAGTTGGGACGCGGCACGAGCACCTATGACGGCATCTCAATCGCTTGGAGCATTGTCGAGTACATCCACGAGCACGCCACCAGGCCCAAGACCCTGTTTGCCACCCACTACCACGAGTTGAACGAGATGGAGAAGTCCTTCAAGCGCATCGTGAACTACAACGTGAGTGTCAAGGAAATCAATGGCAAGGTGGTGTTTGTGCGCCAGTTGGTCAAGGGCGGCAGCGAGCACAGTTTCGGTATCCACGTGGCCAAGTTGGCAGGCATGCCCCCCACGATTGTCAAACGCGCCAACGAGGTGCTCAAGCAACTCGAGGCCAACAACCGCAACGATTCAGCCTTGACCAAGGATCTGGGCGACGTAGCCACCAACCGCTCGGGCTACCAGTTGTCGATTTTCCAACTCGATGACCCCGTCCTGGCCCAAATCCGCGACGAGATCCTCACCATCGACATCAACAACCTCACGCCCGTCGAGGCCCTGAACAAACTCTACGACATCAAGGGCATCCTCACCGGCAAGAAAGAACGATAAAACCAGTCGTTAGTTCTTACCTAACTTCTAACTAATAAATCGGTTGTCATACGGATTTACAGATTGTACTTCTTGTATTTCTTGTTTTTCACTTTAGTTTTTTACTGGAATTGGTAGTTTGTATTGAAATATTTTCTAATTTTGTGCCGCTTAAAACATACACATTTAGTCAATATTATTATGAAGAAGATCTATTCAATTCTGATTGTGGCACTTGCCACTATGATGGGCTTCTCGGCACAAGCCGGAACACCTCAATGGGAGATTGTTGCAGGTATGAACGTGGCAAACCTTGACGCCAGTGGTGCAAGTTCACGTATCGGTTTCCATGCCGGTGTTCGTTCTACTTTCGGCATCCCCAGTGCTGATCATGGATTTTATGCTAATGCCGCTGCTTTGCTCTCCCTCAAGGGTTGCAAAGGTGGTGGTATCACGCTGAATCCTTATTATCTTGATATCCCTGTTCACGCTGGCTATAAGTATGCCTTCAATGAATCGGTAGCGCTCTTTGGCGAGTTCGGTCCCTACTTCGGCATCGGTCTTTTCGGCAAGACCGACGGCGAGGACGTATTCGGTGAAGATGGTTTCAAGCGTTTTGATTTTGGCTTGGGCCTGCGTGCAGGACTCGAGTTCAACAAGAAGGTGCCCGTTTCCATCGGCTACGACTTTGGTGTTCTTGATGTGGCTGACGATGTTTCCGCCAAGACCCGCAATCTGACAATCTCTGTCGGTTACAAGTTCTAAGGCCTTATCTCTTTATTACAGTTATGAGAAAATTCATCAATTTATTATCATTGGTGCTTGTGTCATCAATGGTATCATTATCATTGACGGCATGTGGCAATGACGACGTGGAAGAAGATAATGCCGATGTTCGCTACGTCACGACCTATGAGGTCAAGGTAACGCCAATCACCTTGAGTTACTTCACGCTGACGGGAGACATTATCAACGAGAACGGTGAAATAACCGATATTGACTTGTCACATTCGGTTCACTATATATCGCCAATTTCTACCTCAACAGTTCCTAATCATTTGCAGATCCGAGTCAATCTTGAACCTCTTCAGGGATTAGATAAGTATTCCGGTTTTGTTGAATTAGGGATTGAAACCAAGAAGTACACTAAGTTGGGTGAATATCTTGAAACGGTTTATTCCAATCGCAAGGTAATGTGCTTTATCGTTGATTATCCCGTCGAAGAAATAGAAAGCGGCAACTTCGATTCACATTTCACTCTAGAAGCGATAAAGGATAAGCAGGGCCGCTTGAACTAATAGAAACTTAAGTTTCTAATCTATAACTGGCAATCGCCAACAAAATAGAAAGTCAATTATCCACTCCTCCTCTAATCTCAGAGGGGGAGTCTTTTTGTCACTACATTAGAAAACCGAATTACAGCCTCAGTAATTTCTCCTGTTTTCCGTACAAGCATTTAGCGAGAAACGGCGATGACTGATACTCAGTTGATTAGCATTTCTTTTTAATGCTAAATGGCGTGTTCCGCACTGCTTTTTCTTGATAGAATAAGGTCGTAGACCTTGACAACGCCAGCGGCCTTGTGCAGGCCTTCGACCTGCTTTGATGCACTCGATGACTGCGACGTGTCCCAATGCGGAAAACAAGAGAATTACACTCTCAGTAATTTTGTCTAAAATCATTCAACAGCGCTGAACTGAATTCTTTCCCTGCGTCCTTCTCATTGAACTCCTTCGGTCGCATCACCTGGGCATAGTACAAGTAGAGGACCGGTGGCCTGATTCCATTCTCGTAATGGGAATTACACATTTTGCGTTACACATTTTGTTGAATTGAAAAAAGTGTTGTACTTTTACGTGTTAAAAAACATGAGTCACCTGCATCTCACTTAAACACATATCATACACTATATGAACCGTTCCGATTTTGAAATCATGGCCCCTGTGGGCTCCTGGGAATCACTGTATGCCGCCCATCAGGGCGGTGCCGATGCCATCTACTTCGGCATCGAGGGGCTGAACATGCGGTCGCGCTCGAGCGTCAACTTCACGCTCGAGGACCTGCACACCATCGCCCAGTGGTGCCACGAGCACGGCATGAAGAGTTACCTGACGGTGAACACCATCGTCTATGACGAGGACATCGACTACATGCACCAGATTGTCACTGCCGCCCGCGACGCCCAGGTGAGCGCCATCATCGCCAGTGACATGGCCACCATCCTGTTTGCCCGCAGCATCGGCGTGGAGGTGCACATCTCCACCCAGGTCAACGTGAGCAACAGCGAGGCCGTGCGCTACTATGCCCAGTGGGCCGACGTGATGGTGCTGGCCCGCGAATTGAACCTGGAGCAGGTGAAGAGAATCACCGATTTCATCGAGCGCAACGATGTGCGTGGGCCTCACGGCGAGCGCGTCAGGCTCGAGATGTTCTGCCACGGCGCGCTGTGCATGGCGGTATCGGGCAAGTGCTACATGAGCCTCCATCAGGAGAACACCAGCGCCAACCGGGGCGCCTGCCGCCAGATATGCCGCCGCGGCTACATTGTCACCGACCGCGAGAACGGCGATGAACTGGCCATCGAGAACAAATATATCATGTCACCCAAGGACCTCAAGACCATCCACTTCCTCAACAAGATGGTCGATGCCGGCGTGACCGTCTTCAAGATTGAGGGTCGCGCCCGCGGGCCCGAATATGTGCGCACCGTGGTCGGCTGCTATGACGAGGCGTTGAGGGCCATCTGCGACGGCACCTACGGCGACGAGCAGCGCATCGACGAGTGGAACTCGAGGCTGGCCAAGGTGTTCAACCGCGGCTTCTGGGACGGTTACTACATGGGGCAGCGGCTGGGCGAATGGTCGTCAAAATACGGCTCCAGCGCCACCCGTGTCAAGAAATATGTGGCCAAGGGCATCCGTTATTACAGCAAACTGGGCGTGGCCGAGTTCCTCATGGAGGCAGGTGAACTCCATGTGGGCGACGAGGCATGGATTATCGGTCCCACCACGGGCGCCATTCCATTGACCGTCGAGGAAATCCGCGTCGATCTCAAACCCGTGGAGAAGACCGTCAAGGGCGAGCATTTCTCCATCGCCGTGCCCGAGAAAATCCGCCCCAGCGACAAACTCTACCTGTGGCAACCCGTCCCACCCAGGGAAACGCCCACCGCCGCGCCCACATCCCCCTGTGAATAGAAAAACAAAAGAATGGACTTCCCGAGAAGCCCATTCTTTTGTTTCATGCCTGGTTAGTACCGGCCGGTCACTTGACCTCCTTGACAAGGTAGATCATCGTGGGGAAGTGGTCGCTGTAACCATTCAGGAAGATACCGGACGAGAACGTGCGC
Source organism: uncultured Porphyromonadaceae bacterium (assembly GCA_946414395.1). Taxonomy (GTDB): domain Bacteria; phylum Bacteroidota; class Bacteroidia; order Bacteroidales; family Muribaculaceae; genus Sodaliphilus. Next base: position 24,681 of record CAMKOE010000026.1, read on the forward strand.
AGGGGATAGCCCTGACGGTCACCCTCGCTGGAGCGCAGGAACTTGCGGTTCAGCACCTCGGCGCGTGAGAACGTCAAGGTGGGCTTGTCCTTGCTGTCGTAGTGCTTCAAGAAGTAGTTGGTGAAGATGATCTGGTCAAACAGGTTCCAGTTGCCCTTGTAACCCAGTGTGCCGATGCCCTTGTTGAGGATGTTCCACCAGGGATTGTAGCATGAGCCAGGCTCGGTGCAGTCCTTGATCTCCTTCTTGGCGCCGAGGGCCTCACTGCAACTCTTGTTCTGCGGGTCGTCGTTCAAGTCACCCATGAAGATAATGCCCTGGTTGGGGTCGTCGCGCAGCAGCGAGTCGATTGTCTCGCGGGCCATGCGACCGGCAGCCTCGCGCAGGTAACTGGACTGCTCCTCACCGCCCAGTCGTGAAGGCCAGTGGTTGATCATGAGTGACACCTTCTCGCCGGCGAGCAGGCCGGTGACCGTCAACTGGTCACGGGTGCGGAAGTTGGGATAGTCGGGCAGGTACTTGCCGATGTTCTGGGTGGTCACATTCAGCACCCTGAAGAAACGGGGATTGTACAAGAAGGCCACATCGACACCACGACGGTCGGGACTGTCGTGATGCACAATCTGGTAGTGGCGGTCCTTGATTTCGGGCTGGCGCACGAGATCCTGCAACACGGTGATGTTTTCAATCTCACTCACACCGACGATGACGGGGCCGTCGGCAGGAGAGCCCTTGACCTCCATCTGGCTGATGGCATAGGCCATGTTGTGCTCCTTCTGCCAGTACTTGGTGCCGTTCCACTGACGGGCACCTGCAGGCGAGAATTCCTTATCATACTCACCATTGTTGTTGATGGTATCGAACAGGTTCTCGAGGTTATAGAACATCACGCCATATCTGGTGTAACGGCGCTCTTGATCCATCTGGTCCTGCTGCTCATCGGTCTGAGTCAGGACTTGAGCCTGGTTCTGTTCCTGGCCCTGGACCAGCGCTGGCAGGAATGCCACCAGCGCCAGGGCCATCAATAATGCTTTCTTCATCATGACGTTATTCATTTAATAGTCAAGACCATCAATTAGCGGGATCCCACACCATGTTCCAGATGGCGGCACGGTCCTTGTTGGTCGTTGCGCTGTTGGAGGGGCACAGGTTGGTAATCTCGATGGTGAAGTCACCACTGACGTTGCAGGTGCGCTCAAAGGTGTAAGCCGTCTGGCGTACCACCTCACTCTTGGATTCGGTCCATGATTCCACCACGTTGCCGTTCTGCTTCACATCGACACGGAACGAGAGCAACTTGTCGGAGTAGGGAGCGCCATACTTGAAGGTGAGTTTCTTCATTCCACCGTGGATGACGGGCGACACAATCTTGCCCTCATTGCCAGTCTTGCCGTTCAGCGTGGGAGCCTTGGCATAGGTGGAATGGGAGTCGGTCATATAGCCGATGAACTCAAACTGGGGATTGGTGCAACCGGCAGGTCCGCCCTCAAACAGGTAGCAGTTGGTAGCCACCCAGCCCTTAGTTGACGTAAAGTTACCCACCTGGCCACTGGCATCGCCCATCGACTCAAAGTCGGCGCGGTTGTCGGCGGGAGCCGGCTCACCCATGCCGAAGGTCACGTCATCGATGCACCAAGTAGTGTTGGTGCTACCGGCAGGAGCCGTGTAGCAGAAACCGATGTAGTAGTTACCGTCGGCCCACTGGAGCAGGTCGATGTCACCCGACGAGGTCCACGCACTGTAATTGGTACCGGTGGGCTGAGCGGGCAGGATGGGATTCAGTTTCACCTTGACGGTGGCGGTAGTGGGATCATTGGAGTTGAGCAGATAGAGTTCAATGTAGTTGTTACCGGTATTGTTCACCTCGGAGGTGAAGTTGAAGATCTTGCTGCGAGCGTCCTTGAGGTTCAGTTTGGGAGTAATCAGCCATGACTCAATGGGCTGGCTGGAAGTCGAGGTGAGCCTGAACTGAGCGCAGGTGATGGTCTTGCCACCACTGTTGTAGGAATAGGTTGACCACTTGGCACCGCCACTGACGGCCTTGTTGGTCCACGTGCTGGGGATGCTGCCCGACTCAAAGCCTTCCTGCATCTCCGTTAAGGCAACGTCAAGGATATAGGTCTCATACGATCCCGCACAAGTGATACCAGTACCGCCCATATAGTTAACGGCCTCGCCCCTCACCTTGACAAAGGTCTTATAGACGTTGGCATTATTACGCAAGTTGGCCTGCTCACGGAACGAGGAGCCCTGCGGCAGATTAACGATGACACACTTGGTGTAGTCCTTGCACTCGGGATCATCGGCCAGCACAATGGTATTATCGAGGGTCGTCGGAGCCTTCCACTCGATGTCGGCGTTGCTCGATACAGTGGTCACCTCGGGAGCCACAGCACCCACGGCATAGCCGCCAAACCAGCCACGCATGCCAGTGTTAACGCCGGCAATGGCCTGCTCGATGGTGAAGGGGCTACGCTTGGTACCACCAGCCGTTTTTTCAATCACATCACTGGCGCTGCGCAGGATCAGGAAGAAACCGTCGGATGCGGTATAACTCAACTGGCCGACAACGTCAACGATGCCCATGGGCAACTTCTGGGCGCGGAAGGAGGCATACTGGCTGTTGCTCACGTTCAACGTGTTGCCATCATCGTCACTAATCACGCGGATGGTGTTCTTGTTGTTGTCGTTGGTCTCGGCATACACCTCACCACCCTCTTCAAAGGACACACCGTTGATGCGCACCAGGCGGCTCATGTACTTCAACAACACTTGCGGGTCACTCACGTCCTTGATCTCGCTCAGGTCGATCAAGGTGGTGTCCACCTTGGACAGATCGGGGAAACCGTTCAACTCTGCCATCGCCTCCCAGGTCTCCATGGGCATGCGGTTGGACTCCCACACGCTCTGCGCTTCGTACCAGTAGGGGATACCCAGGCAGTAGGTGCCGTTGAACTTGCCGATGTAACGGCCCTGCATGGGAATGACCACTTCCTGGCCGATGCGATACTTGGTGTACAGGCTGGCCTGGTCGATAGACACGGTCAGGCCGGCGGTACCGTCACTGATGTAGATCTGCTTGTACACATTGCCGTCCTCATCGCTACTGGTGATCCAGCCATGAATGATCTCATTGTCGGTGACGGTGTCAATGAAGTTCCTGTCATCTTGCCAGTGCTTGGCTTTAAATTCAGCGATGGTCATGTTGGCGGTGTGCTCGGCCACAGGGACCACCATGGGTGGCTGGTCAAACTCGTCGCTGCAGGCAGCGGTGAACACCAACAGGAGCATCAGGCTGAGATAATAATTAAAACGTTTCATAGTCGGTTATATTTTTGTTTTTATTGTTATCTGGTTGATTGTTGAAATTGATTAGAATCGCAGACCCAAGTTCAGGAACACCTTGAAGCCCTGGGCATAATAGTACTTGTTGGGGAACTTGGTGGACGTGTTGGTGATGTCCTTGGTGTCGGTTCGGCCCTGCTGGTAACCACCCGTCTGGATGTTCCTGTTGTCAAGGATGTTGTTCAGGTTCAAGTTGATGTTGAACGATGCCGTGCGGTTGATGTAGATCACGTGACCGATGCTGGCATTGATGACCAGAGCCTCGTTGAGTTTCTCCTGAACGCTCAGGTCGCGGATCAAGGCCTTCAACGCCTCCTCGTTTTCGGCAAGGAAGAACAGGTCGGAGAAGGGCTCGTGGCGGTTGGGGGCGATGCTCACATAGGAGCGGTTCATCCAGGCGCCATTCAATTCCACAAACCACTGCTTGGGACCAGCCCAGTTGAATGCCAGTGAATAGCACTCCTGGGGGGTACCGGCCACATAGAAGTTCTTGAGGTAAACCTGGTTGGTCACATCGGCCTCCGAGCCGTTCTCATAACTGCGCGTGCCGATGGGGTTGTTCTTGTACTGGTAGCGGGCAATGTTGGCGGCGCCACTCACGGTCAGCGAGGGCGAGAGTTTGTAACTCAAGCCCACCTCGACGCCCTTGTACTGCTTGTGGACACCGGTGAGCGCATAGTTCATGAAGGTCGTGTGCACGTCGTCATAGAAGGCGGTGCGCTCGGTGTTGTCACGCTGGTCGGTGAAGAAGGCGGTGACAATAGCCTTGAAGTTGCGGTAGTTCATCGCATAACTAACGTCGGCCGACAGGATTTTCTCCACCTTGAGGTCGATGACATCGTCCTTGGTGCGCGACGAGATGTAGGCGTCATAGGGGCGCGGGGCCTCGGTGCCGTAGAAGATGTGGCCCGTGAAACTGTTGCGTCCGTCAAGTTTATAGGTGATTCCGCCCTTGGCGCCATAGGTCAGGAAGCGGTGGGTATCGCCCTTGCCGTAGGAGTTCTCGGGAGCACGGCCGTTGCGCATGTGGCCGTCGCGCTGGAACTGGAAGTAGTTACCCTTGACGCTGGCAAACATTTCCCACTTGGCCAGGTTGAGCACCCACTGGTGCCACAATTCGGCCTTGAGGGTCAAGATGTCGTAGTCATAGCCGAAGCGCTCGCCCTTGAGCACCTTGCGGCTGGGGTTGTTCATGTCGTTCTGGGCCATGTCGGCGTTATCAGGGAAGTCGCGCTCGCTGTACTGGTCCACGTCGAGCCAATACATGCCGCCCAGCAGGTCCTTGACAGTCTTGTAGTAGGACGAGAGGGTGTAATTGGCATTGGCACCGGTCTGCATGGTCAACTGGTTGGAGAAACGCTTGTTGAGCACACTCGACAGGGTGAAACTGGACTGGTTGCTGTGACGCTTCTCTACCATGTAGGTCGAGCCGAGTTCCTCACCCGTCTGCTCGGTCATGTAGTTATTCAGGTAGTTCACGTTATACAACCTGTCCCAGCGAATCTGGGTGATATCGCTCTCGCTGGTCCACAGGTCGGTATAGAGTGCGTGGCTACTCTCGTCGGTATAGTACGACGGCAGGTAGCGGTAATAGTCGGGGCGGGGATCGGGGGCGTCATGCCAGTTGAGCGCCGCCTTGCTGTAGAATGACTTGTGATAGGCCAGACCGGTGTTCAACGACATGTCCTGGCTGGGTTTCCACACCCAGTTGAGGATGGCCGTGGGGTCAAAGGACTCTACCACCTTAGAATTGCGCTTCTTGCCTTCCTGCCAGCCCCAGTCGGGACTATACATGTTGTTGCCTGTCAGCCGCGCTGCCTCTTCAAAGATGGCCGAATTGGCGGCACGCTTGGTCGGGGCGCCAAAGGTCGTCAACATCAACGAGTGCTGCGGGTTGAAGACCTTCTGCAACGAGAGGAAGTAACCCCAACTGTTATAGAACGAGCCGGGATAGACACCCTCGTCGGCATAGCGTGCGACAGCCGAAACCGTCATGGCCCATCCATGCTTGTTCAAGCCCGTGGCATGGGTCACCATGCCGCGCCAGCGGTAGTTGCCATTGGTGTAGGCCAGGCTCAAGCGTGTGCCGGGGGCATAGTCGGCTGCAAACGTCTTGATGTTGTTTGCGCCACCGATGCCACCAAAGCCATAGGCATTATCCTCAAGACCCATGCCGATGGTCTTGTTCCTGAACGCCTGGTTCAGGCCACCGGTCATCGAGTAATTGAAGGAGAAACGAACACCGTCGTTGAAGGGAACGCCGTTGATATAGGTCTCGGTCTTCTGGTTCTCATAACCGCGGATGCGAAAACGGGCCGTACTGAAGGTGTAACTCGAAGCCTGATAGAACGGGTTGTCGGTCGCGCCGCTCAGCAACGCTACCTCCTGGGTGTTTCCCTCCTCGTCTTCGAGTTGCGACTCGGTCAAGACCATATCAGCCATTACATTCCTGAATTCCATGGCTTGAGCGCTCTCGAACGAGACGGGCTCAACCTGAATCCTACCTACATTCTCAACCACGTTGGGAACGATGGTGACAGCAAGCGACCAGTCCTTGTAGCCATAGGCCAGAACGAGCAATTGGTCATTGCCCGTCTGCGCATCATCGATGATGAATGCGCCCTGAGAGTCTGTGGTAGCCGCATTGCCCTGATTGTCAAGCATCACGGTTGCACCAACAACAGGTGCACCGCTCTTGGCATCAATCACCACGCCTTGCACTCCAGCACGCTGGGCGAGCAGCGGCAAGGTAGCAAAGAGTGCTAACAGCAAAAACAGTTTAAGTCTCATAAATTAATAATAAATAGTATTTAACGTTACAGATATTTTTTTCGAAGCATTGAAAACGCTTTTTTAGTTAAATTAATATAACACTTAGCATTTCAATCAGTTGACTGGGTAAAAATTTTTCAAAAGTACTGTTTTTTTTTGACCCGTCAAAGAAAAATGGGGCGCTTTTTAATCATCGGCTCATGATGGTCGTCCTGGGGGCTATAAACAGGCCGGCATCACCCTTTCTTGTTGCCGTCCTTCTTGAAATAGTCGTTGTACATCTTGATGCCAAACACAATCGCACTAGAGATGGTCGTGATCACATTGGTGATGAACAGGGGCCAGTTCTCGAGCAAGAGGCCCTGGATGGCAAAGAAGATGCCGCCCAGGCCCATCATCAGGAACGTGGGCAAGGCAATGCCGTCGGTGTCATGCGTGCGGATTGTGTAAATCGCTTGGGGCATGTAACCGAGCACCAGACAGATGGATGCAGTGTAACCGATAATGTCGGTCAAGTGGGTAGTGATAAATTCAATCATTTGTTGGGGTATTATTAATTATTTAAAAGTGTGGGACCTCATGACGGGGTCCCACACTGGTTTATCCATTATTTCAGGCCGCACTCGCGCATTAACTCCTCAACGGCCGCCTTGAGTTGCAGGTCCTCGCCGTTGATGACAGTCTCGGGATTGTTGGCAACCTTGATGTCAGGCTCCAACTGCGTGTTCTCGAGATAATTGCCCTCGGGCAGCAGGTATCCGATGATGGGGATGCCAAACACGAGCGACGAGTCTTGCAGGCGCTCCCACGAGACGCTGCTCATGGTGCCGGGAACAGGCATACCCACAAGTTTGCCCAACTTGTCGTGGCTGTAAACCCAGGGTGTGCCGTGGGCGTTGCTGTAGTTGGCCTCGCACTGCAGCATGATGCTGGGCTTGT
>CAMKOE010000027.1 GCA_946414395.1 uncultured Porphyromonadaceae bacterium
GGCATTGCGGACGGGTTCTTTATCGCTTTTTGACTTTTAGCGGACACTAATAGTTGTCAAACACGAATCGGAGAGTTGCTTATCAGTAACTAGAAATAAATGAATATCTGGAAAATACAACGTAAACACCTTATGAATAACACCTTAGCGGTTTCGCTACTTTGCAGGAATTGAAGTCGCCGAATAGTCACATCATGGCAAATATTTGTAAAGAAATATAAAAAATGAGTCATGTTTTAAACCCAATTGATAGATTTTATCTAATTTTGTAGGTTTTTATGTTTAAATGACTCTTGTTAACTATATGAAGATTAAGACAAAACCATCATACTGGAACCTGGGGACGGTCATGCTCACGGCAGCCATTCTCACCGTCCTGAACACATCGTGCTGGGGAGAAGAACCCGACTACTGCGAGGCCGACATCGAGACGGCAGTACTCCACATTGCTCATCCCGACGAGTTTTTCTTCCAGTTGACCGACTCGCTGCAAGTGGTCTATTCGACCGACAGCATCATCACTTTTGCCGTGCGCGGCGATGCCGACGTGACCTCCCTGTCGCCTGAGTTCACCCTCTCGCCAGGCGCGTCCATCATTCCGGCCAGCGGCAGCACCCACGATTTCTCACAAGGCCCGGTTTCCTACACCGTCACGTCCCAGGACGGCAAGTGGCAGCGCCACTACCGCGTGAAAGTCGTTCCCACCGTCATCACCGTTGCGGACACGCTGCGCTTCGACTTTGAGCGATACGAGTTGGAACCCGAGAAGAACCGCTACTACCTGTGGCGGTACGAGTTGCCGTTCGAGTCGTCGATCAATACCTGGGCGACTGCCAACGACGGTTTCCGCATCTCGATGGGCAGCGCTGCCGCCATGGATTATCCCACGACACCGCTCGAGAACGGCTTTGACGGTGCCGGCGTCTGCCTGACAACACGCAGCACGGGCCCGTTTGGCGTCATGGCCAACAAGCGCCTGGCTGCGGGCAACATGTACCTGGGCACCTTCGACATCAAGATCGCGATGAGCGACCACCTGCATGCGACCCACTTTGGCATCCCCTTCCCCGACAAGCCCGACAGTTTCACGGGCTATTACACCTATGAGCCCGGCCCGTCAGTGCAGGACTTCTACGGCAACATCATCGCCGGTCGCACCGACTCGGCATCAATCTATGCCGTGTTCTACCGCAACCATGACGCGGCAGGCAACGAGGTGTGCCTCTATGGTGACAATGTGCTGTCGAGTGAGCACATCGTCGCTGTCGCCGACCTGGGCTATGTCGCCCCGACCACGCAGTGGACCCCGTGGAATGTCAAGTTTGAGTACCGCAAGCCAGTGGATGAGGAGGAACTCGCCCGCTGGGGATATAGCCTGACCATCGTGTTCTCATCGAGCGCCGATGGTGGCAGTTTCACGGGAGCCATCGGCAGCCGATTGTGTGTTGACCAGGTGCGGCTCATCTGTTCCCACAACGAGTGAACCAGCGACAATCAATCAGGTTAATTGAATCATCGAGAAAACATATAAAGGACACATGATATCATCATTGAAAAAAGTAACGGTTATCGCCCTGCTCCTAACAGCCGCGACCCTTACCACCAGCGCCAGCGTGCTCGACAGTCTGAGTGTTGACGCCAGGCTGGGATATGCCGTGGGTGGCACGATTCCCACCCACATGGGACGCGAGATCAGGGGCATCAACAGTTTCAACCCAGGTCTGAACTTCACGTTCGGAGTCGAGGCAGAGTTGCCGCTGGGCGACCGATGGCTGCTGCATTCGGGCCTGCGCTACGAGTTGGGCAGCATGGATGTGGACAGCCGTGTCAAGAACTATGACATCGAGGTGGTCAGGGGCGATGAGTCCCTCAAGGGCATCTTCAATGGCAACGTGCGCATCAAGACGACCCAGCGCCGCATCACCCTGCCCATCCAGGCAGGCTACAGGCTGAGCGACCAGTTCCAGTTGCGCGCCGGCCTGTTCATGGGATGGCTCACCAACCGCAAGTTCTGGGGATGGGCCTATGACGGCTACCTGCGCGAGGGCACTCCCGTCGGCGCCAAGATTGAGATGGGGCGCGAGCCCGGTGACAGGGGCGACTTCGACTTTGACAAGGACATGCGCCACATGCAGTGGGGACTCGACGTGGGCGCCGACTGGCATTTCCACCATCGGTGGGGAATGTTTGCCGAGTTGACCTACGGCTTTGGCGGCCTGTTCAAGAGCAACTTCCACTCGGTACAGACCCTTCGTCCCATGTACGGCACCCTGGGCATTTCCTATAGGATAAAATAAATTTTATATAAGAACACTTTCAAATTATTTATGAAAAAAACAATTTTGACCTTTTGCATGGCTGTTGCGGCCATGTTTTCACTGAATGCAACTGTCGAGTCTTTCCACGGAACAACGTTTGTCAGCGCCTATGGCAACACTGAATCTTCTCAGGAAGGCGGCGTTTCCATCACTACTGGTGACAATGGTCTGGACGGCCTCCAGTTCATTGTAAACCCGTTCGCTATCAATAATATAGAGTTTGACAACGTCCCCAGGACCACATCGGGAGGCATTACGGTTTACAGCGCCGAGCGTGACGTCAAGATCGGACTCCAGGAGCCCACACGAGCCATTCTCCTGGCCCGTGTTGCCGACACCCTGATGACTGCCGAGGTTTACCTGCCTGAAATCGACGTTTACATCTCATTCAATAACGTGGGTAACCACTTCCAGTTGCCCAATAGCGACTTGGAGGCATGGACCGCCAGCAACGGCGAGCCCGACCGCTGGCACGGCTTCAAGACCGCTGGCGGCGCTTTTGCAAGCACTTCAGCCGGATTGGTCAAACTGGAGCAGAGCGACGACGTGCGCAGCGGCGCTACAGGCCACAGTGCAGTGATGACAGCCAACTCGGCATTCGGTATTGTTGCTAACGGCACCATGACCAATGGCCGGCTCATGGCTGGCTCGATGTTTGCCACCGACACCAAGAACCATGCCGAGATGGACAAGGACAAAGGCACCGACGACTTCTATATGCCCCTGTATGCCAAGCCCGACAAGTTCAACGTGTGGCTCAAGTACACCCAGGGCACCACTAACGCCAACAACAAAGCCAACGTAAGCGTCAAGACCTTTGACGGCACTTACTACCAGGAGCCAAAGGACAAGGAATATACCAACCTGTCGGGCAGCATCGTCGGTGGCCAGATTCCCGCTGGGGACTGGACCCACTATTCATTCGATTTTGATTATGAGAGTTATGCAGCCAACGGCGCTGCCAGCGAGGCCATCTTTGTCACCTTCTCGACCAACGGAAACCCCGGCCAGGGCAGCAAGGATGATGCCCTCTATGTCGACGACATGGAACTCGTTTACCTGGGCAACATGACAGACCTGCGCTACCAGGGCCAGACCATCAGTGGCTGGAATCCCGCCGTTACCACCTACAGCATGGAAATGGCCGGTGAGCCCAACTTGGATGACTTCACCGCCACCATCGAGGGCGCTAGCGCCGTTCTCACCAAGTCGATGGAGCAGAATGCCGACGGCAGTTACCGCATCGCCATCAGCGTCGTTGCCGGTGACCTGCAACAGGCCACCTGCTATGTCATCAACGTGACCGCCCCCCAGGGATTGAAGGGCGACGTCAACAACGACGGCCATGTCAACATCAGCGATGTCACTGCGCTCATCGACTACATTCTGAGCAGCGATTCAGAAATCAATCAGAGCAATGCCGACACCAACAGCGATGGCAGCATCAACATCAGCGATGTCACCAACCTCATCGATATGATCCTGGGCGGCGTGAACTAACCTGAATTTTCACTAACACATACTTTTATACATACTAATGATGAAAAAATTTTTAGCACTTGTTGCAGCAACATGCTGCACCCTCGCGCTCAGCGCGACCACCTACACCAGCCACCTCAAGGTCACCATCAACGGCATTTCGGCCGAGGAAGACCAGGTGCAGGTTGATGTTAATCGCACCAGTCAGGGCACCTATAACCTGAGCCTCAAGAACTTCTGCCTCACCGTCGAGGGCGTGACGATGCCCGTCGGCAACATCGAGGTGAACGACGTGGCCGGTGTTGACGAGTTTGGCTACACGACCATCAAGTTTGACGCGCCCATCAACATCACTCCCGGCAACGACGGCGAGCACTCCGAGGGCGAATGGATTGGCCCCATGCTGGGCGAGGTACCCATTCAACTCACCGCACGTTTCATCGACAGGGCTCTGGATGCCAACATCGACATCGTCCTGGCAGTGATGGGCCAAACAATCAACGTGACCCTCTTTGGCATAGCGCCCGAACTCAAGGGTGACGTGGACCACAACATGGAGGTTAACATCAGTGACGTGAATGCCGTGGTCAATGAGATTCTCAAGTAATCATCCCGCGACTAGACAATCCACCATCTAAAAAAAACTACCCGCACGGCTTCAACTGCCATGCGGGTAGTTTTTATTTCAGGTGGATAATCACCTGTTTCCAGGCTATCAATCGGCATTCAGCAGCATGTCGATCAGTGCAGTGACGTCGCTGATGTTGATAGCGGCGTCGGCATTGACATCGGCACAGATTGTGCACACCTCGGATTCACTGTTCAGCAGGTAGTCGATGAGAGCCGTCACATCGCTGATGTTGACACTGCCATCGTGGTTCACGTCACCCAATTCATAACCATGACCACTCTGGAACAGGGTCACCTCCTCGGTGTTACTGATGTCAAATGCACCATTGGTGTAGTTGGCCATCACATAGAAGTAGAAGGTGCCATTCTCGGTGAGGTCCTTAACAGTGTAGGTCTTGTCGGTGATACCGGTGATGACGCGATAGGTAGCGTCACCGGTCTCGCTGGCCTTGAGTTGCATGGCCTCGGTGGGATCGCCGGCATAAATCTTGACATACCTCATGTCGGGCATGCCGTTAGAGGTGATGTTGATATAATCGCTGGTGGCGCAATCCAGGACGAAGGTGTACCAGGTGAACGTGCTATTGCTGGGCAAGTTCACGGTCTTGCTGCCGACGCTGGTAGCCACGGTGAGGGTGTTGGACGAGCCATAGGGCTCAGAATAGATCATCACAGTCACCTTGTCATAGCCGTTGAGGTCATAGTTAACGCTCTTCACATAGCCGCCATTGCTCAGGTAGCAGGCGTTGTTGCTGCCATAGTACTGGAATCGGTAAGAAGTCCAGCCAGTGGGCAAGGCATCACTGCTGCTCCAGTCAAGAGAGTCGAGCAGGGTAACAGCGGGCTTGAAGGGCTTGTCGCTCACATAGAGGGTGTAACTCTCCACATTCTCGGCAGGAGTCTCATCGGTCCAGGTAGCCCTGAATGATGTAGAAGTGATGTTGGCGGCCTCGAGCATCACGGGTGCATAGGTCTCAAGGGGTGCTGCCTCGGCGGTACCGTTGAGTTTAACGGTAACGGTCTCGGCATCGGGGCTGGTCAAGGTAACGACTGCCTCGTGGGTACCGACTCTGGTGGGATCATAGGTCACGGTAACAACCTCGCCAGCCTCGGCATGAGAGATATTGACGTCGGTGACGTTAATCGAGAAGGCTGCGTCGCCACTGATGGACAACTGGACGTTACCCGTGAGGTTGTAACCGGTAACGGTGAAGGTCGAGAAGGCGGGCGTGCCCACAGTAGCGGCCATCGTCAGCGTGCTGGGGTTCACCTTGATTCTGGGATTGTTCAGGGCTCCTGCGGGGGGCTCGATGCCGATGATCATGGCCTCGCCATAGTTGAACACGTAGGAACCCGCCTGGCCCGTAGCACCGGTAGCGGTGGTGAAATTGTGCAGCGTGCAATAGCCGTTGCTGTCGCCGCTCCAGCCCCAGTTCACATAGTACTGACCGCTGGCGTTGCAACCAAACACGTTGAAGGCGTGGCCCGAAACGCTGTATCCGCTGACGTCATAGGCCAGATACTCGATGGGACGGCCGTTCTGCAACTCGTTCATCATGAATTCGTTCCACTCGGCGTCGGTATATTGTTGCGGGCCATTGGTGTAACTCCAGCCAGACTCCACAAGTTCGGTGAGCAGGAGGTACTGGGCGTCGGTGTAGCCCATGTTGAGGACACCCTGATAGATTTCGGGGTCGTTGGCACCACTGGCACTGACACTGTATTGATAATCGGGAATAGCCTGGCCAGCATAGCGCATCAGCCATGCCACGGCATTGGCTTGGGTATCATTGTAGTTATAGTTCGAGGGACCGGTGTACTCGTCGATAATATTGTCCCAGTCGGCCTCACGAGCGGCCAGTGCGGGTGCCGATAAGCCTCCAGAAGACGAGCCATCGATAGCGGCCATTGCGGGGAAGGTCTCGGGCCATTTCCACTTGTAGTAGCACATGCTCAGCGAGGTAGCCGGGCAACCCGTGACGGCACGGCGGCTGCCGCTGGTGGGGCACTGGTTGTTATAGGGTGCACTCTGATCCCAATTGGCGTTAACCAGCGGGGCAACAGGGGTGGTGGCAAACTTGGGAACCTTTACCGGTGCCATCGTGCCTGCCTTGAGGCCGTCAATCTGATATTTGTACTTGTTGAGCAACCACTGCATGGCAGGAGGAATGTTATTCAAGTCGAGAGCGCCTTCCTCACCGTACATCAGCACAGCAGGGGCCAGGTCATCACCGGCAACCACGACATAGGATGCTGCCGAGTTGAAGATGTAGTAGTCCACGGCTGTGGGCCTGGCTACCGATGCCTCGGACTTGACAAGTTGAAGACGGGTTGCGGCCGAGGCTTTGAGACGGCCTGCAGCAACTTGCTTTTTAAGAAACGAATTGGCCACGGCCTGAGCCTGTGACGAGGTCACATCGGCGGCCGATGCTTGTAGAGCCGTAATAGCGACGGCTAAAAGTAATAGGACTTTTTTCATGTGATAAAATTTTTAAATACTTGATATAAGAAATAATGAATTCACTTCTATAACATGATGATAGCAAACAAGCAAGCAGGTTTTCCCTTATTTTCACTTTCTTGATTCTATTCTGCCATCAACCATAAAACGCATTGTGATTCACAAAATGAGTTCACAATGCGCAAAGGTACAAAAATGATTACATATTATCCAAATAATTTTCAATATTTCTATTATCTGTTATCAATCGCGCGCAATAAGTCGTTAAATATTAAGAAAAATCCAGACCGCGTTACTGGCCTGGACTATAAGGAGACAGGGTCATTACCTTTTTCAGAAAAATGAAGGTGATGGTATAGTTGCCCCGCCCGAACCCTGCGGGGCTAATGCTAATTACACGAATTAGTTATAAATTTTTTCGTGAAATAGGTTTTCTTAGTATTTATTCTGCGATTTCAACTCACGCAAAGACGCGAAGCCGCTAAGGCATTATTTATAAGGTGTTTACATTGCGTTTCCCTGATGTTCATTTATTTCTAGATACTGATACGCAACTCTACGATTCCCTTGTCTGACAACAAATGATAAAGCCTGATTATTAAATACTTAGCGGCTTCGCGACTTTGCGTGAATTTGTGATTATGCGTTTAGTTACTCTCCTTAGCGGAATTAGCATTAAAAAAGTTTTCAGGGCCGACTGCTATATCGTTCCCAAAATGGATTTTCTCGCGATCACAGTCTCAACAACTTCCTGCTGCGCTCCAGCACGGCAGGATCCTTGATTTTCTTGAGTTCGCTCAGCATGTACTCTGGGCTGATGTCTGCAACAATCTTTTTCAACCCCAGTGTCAGTTGGGCATCGGGGTGATCAAGGCACCATTGCATCAGGCCCTGGGTGTCACAGTACAGGCGAGTCATGATCAGCGTGTGGAAGTCGCCCAGCAACAGGGATGGCTCGGTAATGTGCCCCTTGGTGTCATTGAGCAGGGCATTGACCTTGTCACAGAAGGTCGTATCGCTCAACGGCGACCATGCCATCACTTCGAGTTGTCGCTTATAGCGCCAGTAAGGAGTCAGGATGGTGGTGTCGGCGCTATAGACGGTGCCTATCTTGCCCAGTGTGAACCGCCCGTCGTTGCCGATGGTCACGGGCACCTCGTTGTCGATAAACCACATGGTGGAGTCGGTGTCAACGCCGTCGCGCTGCTCGTTATAGGAAATCCAGCGGCTCACATTGATGGGCTTGCCCCACTTGTCGGGCATGACCATGCGCATCGAGTCGATGCCCACGTGGCGGATGTGCTCGTCCACATCGTCCCAGTAGGAAAGATTCATGCCTCCGCACTCGCCCAGGCGCATGAAGTCGATCATGCCCTCCTTGCCATAGGTGGCCAACCAGCACGTGCGGGTATCGCTGTAGGACGTCTGCCCCAGCAACAGGCTGATGCCCTTGTCGGGGTAGTCCTTCACACCCCACACGCGCACGATGGTGGTGTTGGTGTCCACATGCATCACCTTGTCAAGGCCCATAGCCTGGCAAGTGGCCAGGTCAAGGATGCGGTGAGGCAATTTCTCACCGTCGTTGTCATAGCGGAACTCACTGCCGTTCAGCACCAGCGAGTCATCGCAGATGCCCATGCTGCACAGGTAATCGTGGCCATTGCCGATCTGGTCTCCCGGCTGCCACTTGCTGGTGCACGACACAATGGCCAGTGCGACCATCATCATCGCTAACAATCTCATTGTTCTCATAATCACTTCTCTATATTATCACTTCTTATTTTTTAATCGTCCAGTTTGCGGTAACGCACGCGTGTGGGTTCTTCCTTGCCCAGGCGCTTGAGTTTGTGCTCCTCATACTCGCTGTAACTGCCCTCATAAAAGTACACGTTGCTGTTGCCCTCAAAGGCCAGGATGTGGGTACAGATGCGGTCCAGGAACCAGCGGTCGTGGCTGATGACCACTGCACAACCCGCAAAGTCCTCAAGGCCTTCCTCCAGGGCTCGCAGGGTGTTGACGTCGATATCATTGGTGGGCTCGTCGAGCAACAGGACGTTACCCTCTTCCTTGAGCGCCAGGGCCAGTTGCAGGCGGTTGCGTTCACCACCCGAGAGGACGCCGCACTTCTTCTGCTGGTCCACGCCGCTGAAGTTGAAGCGTGACAGATAGGCGCGGGCATTGACGTCACGTCCGCCCATGCGCAGCAGTTCCACGCCGCCCGAGATGACCTCATAGACAGTCTTCTCGGGGTCGATGCTCGTGTGCTGCTGGTCGACATAGACGGCCTTGACGGTCTCGCCCACCTCAAATGTGCCGCTATCGGGCTTCTCCAGGCCCATAATCAGCCGGAACAGCGTCGTCTTGCCGGCACCGTTGGGACCGATGACGCCCACGATGCCGTTGGGCGGGAGCATGAAGTTCAGGTCGTCAAACAGCAGTTTATTGCCGAAGGCCTTGGCCACATGCTGCGCCTCGATGACCTTGTTGCCCAAGCGGGGACCGTTGGGGATGAAAATCTCGAGTTTTTCCTCTTTTTCCTTGACGGTCTCGTTCAACAGTTTGTCATAACTGTTAAGACGAGCCTTACCCTTGGCCTGACGGGCCTTTGGGGCCATGCGCACCCATTCCAACTCACGCTGGAGGGTCTTCTGGCGCTTGCTCTCGGTCTTTTCCTCCTGAGCCAGGCGCTGGGTCTTCTGTTCCAGCCAACTGCTGTAATTGCCCTTCCAGGGGATACCCTCACCGCGATCCAACTCAAGGATCCATCCGGCCACATGGTCAAGGAAGTATCGGTCGTGGGTCACGGCGATGACCGTGCCCTCATATTGCTGCAGGTGCTGCTCCAGCCAGTCGATGGACTCGGCGTCGAGGTGGTTGGTGGGCTCATCGAGCAGGAGGACGTCGGGTTTCTGCAGCAGCAGGCGGCACAGGGCCACGCGGCGGCGCTCGCCACCGCTCAGGTGCTCGGTGGACTCATCGCCCTCGGGACAACGCAGGGCGTCCATGGCGCGTTCGAGGCGACTGTCAAGATTCCAGGCGTCGGTCGCGTCGATAATGTCCTGCAACTCGGCCTGACGGGCAAACAGTTTGTCCATCTTCTCGGGGTCCTCATAGTACTCGGGCATGCCGAACTTGAGGTTGATTTCCTCAAACTCCTTCAACGTGTCCACCACGTGCTGCACGCCTTCCTGCACGACCTCCTTGACCGTCTTGGTCGGGTCGAGTTGCGGGTCCTGGGGCAGGTAGCCCACCGTGTAGCCGGGGGCAAACACCACCTGTCCCTGGTACTGAGTCTCCAGGCCGGCGATGATTTTCATCAGGGTGGATTTACCCGCGCCATTCAGGCCGATGATGCCGATTTTGGCTCCATAATAGAACGAGAGGTAGATGTTCTTGAGTATCTGTTTCTGGTTCTGCTGGATGGTTTTGCTCACACCCACCATCGAGAAAATGATTTTCTTGTCGTCAACTGTTGCCATAATTATCTTGTATTTGTGGTATTGTTATCGTTGTTTTGAGATCTCGGAGAACTCGGAGGGCTCGGAGGGTTCTATTTCTTGCCGCGGGAGTTGATGCGGGCTTGGTACATCTGCTCCTTGATGCCGCCGTGCTCCAGAAAACGTCGCTTGATGCTCACGATGAGACGCACCATCAGGTAGTCAAACTGGTGAATCATCGTCAAGGCGATGTTGGCGACGGTCTCGGGAGAGCGTTCCTTAGCCTTGGCGAGAAATAGGGCCGGGTCGCTATTAATGCGGCAGAACCGTCTGGTGGCAAGGGTACGCTGGTCATTACTATCCCAGCGCTCCAGTCCATGATGGATAAGGTAGTCCTCATAGTCGGCTCTTAACTCGTGCATACTACCACGCGCCACATTCATGAGTTTCAGTTCCATCTCGGTTGAAGTATTGCCGTCAACACTGCCCTCGGCGATATTCTGCTTGCCGCTGCGCACCGCCTGCACCATCTGGTTGATGGTGCGGTCACCCTTGGCAAAATAGGCATTGGCAAAGTGATAGGTGACAGCATAGATGCAAGCCGCCAACTTGTAAACCGCCAAGTCCTCATAATTCCCGCGCTGCGGCAGGAAGTCACGATTGCCTCCCATAATGCGACAGTAAATATATTATTTCTCGCAAATTTACCCAAATAATCCCATCCAACCAAGAAATTCCCCCAAAAATTGATAAATCAAGTCTCCAGGGAGCACTCGGAGGTCTCCGAGATCTCCGAGATCCCGTCAGGTCACTCGTCATCGAGGCGGTCGCGGGACTTGTACACGTCGATCATGGGGTCGTCGAGGTCGGGGGCGCTTCGGTAGGTCTCCTGCTGGTCGATGAAGTAGAAAACGCCCTCCTCGTTGATGCCGTAGCGGTTGTCCCACTCCACGCGCCACATCTCGTGGGTGCTGTGGTCCTTGAGAAAGAGGCTGGTGAGCGTCATCACACGATGCAGGGTGAAGTGGTCGGCATCGTCAAATCGCAACTCGGCATCGGTGGTGTAGAAGCGGTTGCCGCCCAGGCGGGGACGTCCCTGGTACTCGCTCGTGTGAAAGTATCCCAGGTCGTGATACCACCAAACATGAATGTCACGGCTCAAGTGCCCCTTGCTGACCTGCGCCATGTTGCCCACATGTGCCACCAGATAGACCTTGAACATGTTGGGATCCTCGCCGGTGGGAATCTGGTAGGCGGCTATCGTGACTTCGTCATTGAAGGGGCGCATGCCGATGAGGCGGCTGCTGTCGGGCACTTCAAAGCCCGTCTGCTCGGCGAGTTCATGACATTGGGCGGCGGTGAGCAACGGATAGGTCGCTGTAGCGACCGTATCGCGGCTCAAGATGCTGTGCCCCAGTTGCAAGGTATCGGGAAGGATGTTCATCTGACCATGGGTATTGACGCTGTTGCAAGCCATCAACGTGAAGGCTGCCGCAAGAGAGATTAATAATTTCATATATCCTGATTTTTCACTTGTTGTCTTTCTTCTTATAGACATGGGTCAACGGCTTGTCGTCCCAGGAATTGACGAGGGCGGTGAGCCACTGGCGGGCGCTATCGTCGTCGATGCGGCCTATTTCCTCCAGCAGTTCGGGCCGGTCGCTGGGCGCCAACTTGAAGTAGGCCAGCAGGTTGTTATCGTCGTGGCGATGGGCCGCCATCCAGTGCAGGAAGCGCTGCGGATTCATGCGGTAGAGTTGTGTCACGTGCCACGGGAAAGGGTTGTATTCATAGTCGGGAGCATAGGTCGCCTTCATCATCGGGACGAAGTTGTTCCACACGTCCATCACCCCAGGGTCATGCAGCGAGCACACCAGCAGGTCCCACGACTTCAGGTCCATGGCGGCATAGTAATCTATCGGGCCTGTCTCACCGGTCACGTGAGGCTGCTGCAGCATGAAGTAGCCCTTGCCGTTGATGAAGTAATCCTGGTCCCAGGACTGCTGCCACTTGGGGGCGCCCTTCAAGTCGTTGTCATAGTCCATGACACACTCGCCCATGGTGCGGTGCAGGGCAACATGATTGTCGTCAAACGTGAAATAGGCGTCGAGGACAAATGAGCGGTCATCATCGGGGGCCGACAGGTCGGCACGCCACACCAGATGGAGTTCGCGCGCATTGATGGCATCAAGGATGCGGCCCCGGGCGTCATAGGTGACCAGTGTCACACAATAGCCCACATTGTTGCCCGAGTGAAAGACAGCAAGGGTCTTGCCGTCACCGGCATCACGCACGCCCAGCAGCGTCCACAGGCACATCTCGTCGGCAAACAGATTGCCGGCAGGGACTATCAGGGCCCGGTACTGCTCCGGCGTGAGTTGCACGCCTTGGATTTTGTTCTTCTGGCTCGCATCGCCACAATAGATATCGGGCAACTGCAACGTGTCGCCCAGCAAGAGCGTCTCATCAACCGAGACCCCCAGGCTATCCAGGAACGGGAAGTGCCCTTGCCCACCCTTGCCACCGTCATGACAGGAGGCAAACAGCAAGGCCAGCATCACCGCGAGGACCAAGGTGTATTTGTTGTCAGGAATCATCATTTTGCGGTCATGAGGGGCAACTCGGCGAGGGCCTCATGTAGCGCAAAGGTAGTTGATTTGCCGCAGTTGTTCAAGAGATATGGGATTTTTTTGGGGAATGTAACGAGATTTTTGTAATTTTGCACGATTATATGGAAAAGAACCGCAAAATCGATATCCAGCATCCCGAGGCATGGGATCTGATTGCCCTCATCGACGACCGCCGGGTGGATTATATCCTCTATACCGACGCTGTCGCCAACTCGCTCGTCACGGGTCACGTCGAAATGACCGAATCGACGTTGCAGGCCCTGGAAGACGCCATCTATGAGACGCCCGACTTGCTGAGCGAGTACAAGCGCGTGAGGGTCATCATCAACTCCCGCCACTTCATCATCCTGCCCATGGAGACCAGTGACGAGGACTGCCTCACGCTCGTTGCCCGGGCTTATCCAGGTATCGAGGCCGACGGTGCCGTGTGCCCCCTGCCCCGCAACGGCGTGAAGATAGCCTACCTGATGCCCCAGGGCATGCAGGCCTTCCTGGGCCGCACGTTCAACTATCCCACGGTGTGCCACCACTTGCTGCCGCTGTGTGAGCACTATGCCGGCCTGAACCGCGGCACCGACATCTCGCGCATGTTCCTCAACCTGAACGACTCGAGTATGGATCTGGCCATCTACCGCGACGGTAAACTCATGTGTGCCAACTCCTACCGCTTCACCAACGATGAGGACGCCACCTACTTTGCCATGAACGCGTGGCGCACCTACTCCATGGACCAACTGACCGACGAGATGCAACTCACCGGCGACCGCGACAGGCTCGCCGCGATGACACCGCAACTACGAGAATATGTGAAATATGTGATGCCTGCCGTCTATCCTGCCGAGGCTATGCACCTGGGGCGCAATGCGATGCAGGCACCGCTGGAATTAATCCTGCTTGCCCTATGCGAATAATCAGCGGAAAATATGGCCGTCGCCGCTTTGACGTGCCCACCAACATCACGGCCCGCCCCACGACCGACATGGCCCGTGAGAACCTGTTCAACGTCCTGGGCAACATCATCGACCTGGAGGACAAGAAGGTGCTCGACCTGTTTGCCGGCACGGGGGCAATGAGTTTTGAGTTCCTCTCGCGCGGGTGCGCCCATGTGACCGCGGTCGAGAAGGCACGCGTCCAGGCCGAGTTCATCAAGCGCGTTCAACAGCAGTTGGGCGACCCCAACCTCACGCTTGTCAGGGGCGACGTGTTCAAGTTCATTTCCACATGCCGCCAGTCGTTTGACATCATCTTTGCCGACCCGCCCTATGACCTGCCGCGCTTCGGCGAGATTCCTCAACTGGTACTTGACTCCCCGCTGGTGCACGACGGCACGTGGTTTGTCATGGAGCATCCCCGAGAGCATGACTTCAGCGCCTTACCCCACTTCTCGCAGCAGCGTGTCTATGGCAAGGTCAATTTCTCGATTTTTGACATACATATTATGAGTTCGATGGAATGATGAAACAGACATTTCACTTAAGACGTGTCATGCTCATGGCCTTGTCGGCCATGGGGTTGTCTCTTGCTGCTCAAAATATTCATCGCGCTGACACAGTGGCCCGCTCGCTGTCTCATGATGTAGTCACAGCCGACCAGGTGAGCCAGCAGCAAGTGACCAATCCGTTAGAGGCCATCAACGGCCGTGTTGCCGGTGTGACGATACAGAAGAGCAATAACGGTATCGCTGCGATGAACGCCGTGCGAGTGCGCGGTACCACCTCAGTCACCGGTGGTAATGACCCGTTGATCATCATCGACGGCGTGTTTGGCGACTTGAGCACATTGTCATCAATTTATCCGTCGGACATTGAGAGTTTCACAGTCCTCAAGGACGCCAGCGAGACGGCGCAATATGGCTCGCGTGGCGCTTCGGGTGTCATCGAGGTTGTCACTAAGAAGGGGGCGGCCCAGCGCACTACGGTGACTTATAACGGCAGCGTGGGCGTCACCCATGTCATCAAGAATCTGGATATGCTCAACGCAGCCGCTTACCGTAGCGCCGTGACCCGCCAGGGTGGTATGCTCATCGACCGTGGCTACGACACCGATTGGCAGCGAGCCATCCAGCAGACGGCTTTCCTGCAGGACCACCACATCGCCTTCATGGGCGGCGGCGAGCGGTCGGGCTATCGTGTGTCGTTGGGTTATATGGACCATCAGGGCGTTATCCTTCATGACAAGTTGCGCAACTTGACCAGCAACATGAACATGCACCAGCGCATGTTTGGCGATCTGCTCAATATCGAGGTGGGTATGTTCGGTAACGTGCAGAAAGACATGACAGCCGTCTATGACGTGCAGAAAACATTCTACTCGGCTCAAGCATGGAACCCCACCTTCGGCACCAAGCGCAATAGTGGCGGCGGTTGGGACGGTTTCACCCTTTCCAACCAGATTAACCATCCGCTGGCCCTTATGGATAGCCGCACCCAGAACAAGATTACCCACTTGAGCACTCATGCCAAGTTGACCTTTGACCTGACCCGTAACTGGACCTTGACCCTGTTCGGCGCATACAGCCATAACGAGGTGGAAATTGCCCAATTCCTGCCAACGAGTATCTGGAGCGGCGGCAAGGGGTACCGTAGCAGTGCCAAAACCGAGTCTTGGCTTGGAAACGCCACCATCGCATGGGACAAGCGGGTGGGCGCCCATCATCTCAACGTGATGGGACTTGCCGAGGTGGAACGGGACGTGCACACCGGCTTCTACACAACCACAACGGGTTTCTCGACCGATGCCATCGGTCTCGATGCCATCCAGTCAGGGTCTGTGACCTTGTGGGACGGCACCGGCAGTTACCGCAACGCGCCATCGCTGGCATCGTTCATGGGACGCTTTGCCTATGACTATGATAGCCGTTACTCTCTGACGGCAACGATGCGAGCCGACGGGTCCAGCAAATTCGGCAACGGCAACAAATGGGGCTTCTTCCCCTCGATATCCGCTACATGGAACATCGGTAGGGAGGCAATGATGCATGAAGTGGACTGGCTCGATGACTTGAAATGGAGCATCGGTTATGGTCTGGCGGGTAATCTGGGTGGAGTGGACAATTACATGACCCAAAACCTGCTCAGCCCTGCTGGCATCGCTCCTGTCGGTCAACGTCTTGCCGTGACATTTGACGAGTTGCGCAATGCCAATCCCGACCTCAAGTGGGAGGTGAAACGGAGTTTCAACACGGGACTGAGTGCCGCGTTCCTGGGTAACCGCATCATTACGTCGGTGGACTTTTATACTGCCAAAACCTGTGATATGCTCTACTTGTACAACGTGGGCGTGCCGCCATTCGGTTACAACAAGTTACTTGACAATCTGGGTTCGATGCGCAACAGCGGTGTCGAGGTGGCGCTGGGATTGACTCCGCTCGCCACGCGTGACATGGAACTCAACATCAATGCCAATGTGGCTTATCAATACAACAAACTGCTCTCGTTGAGCGGCTATTATAACGACTACTGGCTTGAGGCTCCGGGTGAGGTGGACCTGGTGAACCTCAATGGTGCAGGCTTCCACGGCGGTAACAATCACATCGTCTATCAGATTGTGGGACAGCCGCTGGGCGTGTTCTATCTGCCGCATTGCACGGGCCTTAAGAGCGATGGCATGGGCGGCTATGTGTATGATATCGCCGACTTGGACGGCTCGGGTGACGTGAATATCGCTAACGGCAAGGACCGCCGCGTGTGCGGCCAGGCGATGCCCAAGGTGTTGCTGGGTAGCAATATCAATTTCCGCTACCGCCAATGGGACGTGACGATGCAGATTAATGGTGCCTTTGGCCACAAGATATATAATGGCACGGCCCTGACCTATATGAACATGAATAGTCTGCCTGGCTATAATGTCCTGGCCGATGCCCCTGAACGCAACATCCATGACCAGACTGCTACCGACTATTGGCTGGAGCGCGGCGACTATGTTAACATTGATTACGTGACGCTGGGCTGGAATGTGCCGTTGAGCCAGCGGTTGCAGCGCACGGTGAGCCGCCTGCGCTTCTCCCTGACCATGGATGACCTGCTGACCGTTACGGGTTACTCGGGCCTCACGCCCATGATTAACAGTTCGTCGGCAGGTGGCACATTGGGTGTCGATGACAAGAATGTCTATCCCGTGACCCGTTCCTATTATCTTGGAGTTACCGTCACGTTCTAATCCCGAATGACAATGAAACAGATCGCTACGATATATCACATCCTGTTGATGGCATCCCTGCTCGCATTGGGCTCGTGTAACCAATTCCTGGAAGATGAACCCACCGACCGCATCCCTGCCGATGAAGCCTATAACACCTTGTCGGACCTGCAACTCAATGCACTCGGGCCCATCTATCGCAATATTGGCGGCAGTGGCGATTCACAAGGCTTGCAAGGCACCGCTCGCGGGGTGTGGGACTTGAACACCTTCAGCACCGATGAAGCCATTATCCCCACGCGCGGTGCCGACTGGTATGACGGCGGCATCTGGCAGAACCTGTTCCTGCACCGTTTTGGCAACGTGGATTTCACGGGCGACACCTGGAATTACCTGTTCAAGGAGGTGCTGGCCTGCAACCGCGCCCTTGAGCGCATCAATGCCTTCGCGTCGAGCCATGCCGGCGAGGACGTGCGCCATCTGCGTGCCGAGGCACGCTCGCTGCGTGCGATGTTCTTGTTCTATGCGATGGACCTCTATGGCCGTGTGCCCTTGTTCACCGCGTCCAGCCCCACCGTGCAGGAGATGAAACTGCAGGACCGCTCGGTGGCTTTCCGCCACATCGTGAGTGAGTTGCAGGCAGCGGAATACGACCTGCTCAACGAGCGTAGTCCGCGCCATGGTGAGTATTATGGTCGCATGACACGCCCTGTCGTGCAGTTCCTGTTGGCCAAGGTATTGCTGAATGCCGAAGTGTATGCCGACGATGACTGGACCGATGACTTCCGGCCCGATGGCTCTGCCATGATGTGGACTGTGGACGGTGAGCAGATGAACACCTGGCAGGCGGTCGAGTACTATTGTACCAAGTTGCAGGACGTGGGTTATGCGTTGGCCGAGGAGTTCGGCGATAACTTCAGCATCAACAATGAGGAGTCGCCCGAGTTGATATTCACTATTCCGATGGATATCTATGACTATGCCAACCGCTTCACCCAGCAGTTCCGCTCATTGCACTACAATCATGCGGCGGCATTGGGCTTGAACGCTGAGAACGGCCCGTGTGCCACTATCGAGGCGATGCGGACTTTCGGTTACGGTACTGACGGTCAGGATTTCCGTTTGTTCCAGACCTATTACACCGACGAGGTTTATCTCGAAAACACCTTTACTCCAGTAACCCTCGATGACGGTTCGCCGCTGGTTTATTATCCCATGGAGGTGCGTCTTGACTTGTCCAACAGCCTCTACGAGACCACGGCAGGCGCTAGGATGCACAAGTATGAGATTGACTTGGCCGCAATGAGCGATGGGCAGTTGCGCCGCAACGACATCGTGCTGTTCCGTTATGCCGATGTGCTGCTGATGCGATGCGAGGCCATGCTGCGCGACGGCAGGGCAGGGGCCCTGGCCGACGAATTGCTCAATCAAGTGCGCCGTCGTGTCTCGATGGACGACCGCACCGCCACTCTCGAGAGTGTGCTTGAGGAACGCATGCTGGAATTGGCATGGGAGGGTTGGCGCCGCAACGACCTGATACGTTACGGTCGGTTTACTCTTGCTTATACCGACCGTCCGCAACTGGATGCCGACGTCAAGGGCTACACTATCGTGTTCCCTATTCCCGGAGAAACGCTTACAGCCTGTGGTTGTGCCCAGAATCCGGGGTATTGAGGACTTAAATGTTGAATGAGGAGTTTTACCAATGACAGACGAAACAAAATATATTGAACGGCTTGAGGAGCATGAGGTGAAGCCCACGGCTATCCGCATTCTGCTGTTGCGCACGATGATGGCGCAGGAAGAGGCTTTCTCGCTCCAGAGCCTTGAGGATGAACTGGACACGGTCGACAAGTCCACCATCTACCGCACCATCACCCTCTTTCTCACTCACCACCTCATCCACGCCATCGATGATGGCACCGGCATGTTCAAGTATGCCGTGTGCAGTCCCGACTGCCACTGCGGTGAGGACGACGGCACCATCGACCACATGCACGCCCACTTCAACTGTGAGCGTTGCGGGCGCACCTTCTGCCTGCAGACGACCCACGTGCCGCTGGTGACCTTGCCCGGCAAGTTCCAGGTCCACAGCATCAACTATGTCCTGAAGGGCCTCTGCCCCGATTGTGCCGGCAAGAATCACCCGATTCCCTGAACAACATGATATAAAGCGTATAAAAAAATGACAAGGTTAACACGCTGGATACGCAACATATTGATATTCTTCTTCACCTCGACCATTCTTGCCGTGGTGATTTTGAAGTATATCCCTGTCTATATCACGCCGCTGATGCTCATCCGCTGTGTCGAGGCGGTCATCGACGGCGACACGCCCCAGATCAATCACCACTGGGTGCCGCTGGAACGCATCAACCACAACCTGCCACAGGCCGTCATGGCTAGCGAGGACAACCTGTTCCTGAAGCATGGCGGATTTGACCTGGAGCAGATCCAGAAGGCCCAGATCGAGGCCCAGGAGGGCAAGCGACAGCGTGGCGCCAGCACCATCAGCCAGCAGACGGCCCGCAACGTCTTCTTGTGGCAACAGCGGTCATGGCTGCGCAAGGGTCTGGAAGCCTATTTCACCTTCCTGATTGAGAAAATATGGGGCAAGGAACGCATCATGGAGGTCTATCTCAACTCCATCGAGATGGGGCGCAACATCTATGGCGCCGATGCCGTGGCTCACATCAATTTTGGCACCACGCCCGACAAACTCACCAGGTCGCAGAGCGCCTATATCGCCGTGTCGCTCCCCAATCCGCGCGAACGCGACAGCGGCCACCCGTCGGCCAAGATGAAAAGGATGCACAGCACCATCCTCAAGCGCATGAGGCAGATCGACACTTTCCCGCGCGAGGCCTGCGCACCATAACCCCCTGTGCCTTCACAGGGTGCAGAAGAAGGTAACGAGAAAAGGTACCGAGAAATCGACGAGAAAACCGTGAAACAGCGACAGAATGACAAATTCCTGGCCGCTGCAGCGCGTGATGATGGGCAACGTGGTGTCCATCGTCGTGGCGCCCCCACACGAGATGGGCGACAACGGGCCGAAGTACCGCACCAGCAGCGGCGCGCCCAGCAGGGTGAACACCTCGCGGATGATGTTGGCCAGCAGGGCCACAGTGCCCAGTTCGGGGCCCCGGTATTGGGTGATGAAAATGCTGGACAGGGAATAGTAACCAAATCCAGACCCGATGGCGAGACAATCGGTCAGGCCGCGGTGAGGCAGCCCCAGCGAGGCTACAGCAGTGGCGCTCAGGGTGCCCACGATAGTCATGAGCGGCAAGAGCATCAAGCGCGGATCCAGTTGGCGGAAGGTCTTGAGCATCGCCGTGTTGTTGCCCACAGTCACGCCCACGCAGAAGAGCAGCGCGCACAGTGTCAAGAAACTCACGTTGCCCAGGGCGCTCAGGTCGGGCATCCAGTGCATCACGCCACAGACGATGCCCAGGATGAAAAAGGCCACGATAATGAGACTGCCCTTCATCGCTTGCCTCCTTTCTTGCCATGGTTGACCCATCGCCACAACGCCCAGGAGAACAGCACTGTTCCGGCGATACCCGTCAGCGACAGCCACAGAGCCTCAAGGCCCAGGTTGCTGATGCCCGCGATGACCTGGGGATTCTGACCCGCTTCCACGCCCAAGAAGAAGAGCAGCAGCCAGATGAGCACCGTCACCGCGTGAGGCACTACCCGCAACTGCCGCTTCCTCAAGAGAAAGCCGACCGCTATCCCGCTGAGCATAATTGCAACAACCTTCAACATATTGGCCACAAAGGTAATGTTTTTTCACAACTACACCATCACAATAACCGCCATAAACATCGGTAAATCATCATCGGGTTTGGGAGAATGGGAAAAATAGTGTAATTTTGCGCAAAATGTGAATTTTAAGTAACGTGACTATCATGATCAAGCAATGGATTTACATCGCAGTGGCGGCACTTGCCCTGAGCGGGTGTAATGCCGGCTCAAGCAATTCGGCGGCAACGGCCGAGGGCACAGACCAGGAATCGGCGGACCAAGTGGTGACCCAGCGCGTGGAGGAAATCTACGCGGCAGTGTTCCAGATGTATAATAAGGAAGACTCCTTGCGCAACCTTGACGTCACGATGGAGCCCAGCGTCGCTGAACTGCGCAGCGAGTTCAATGCCGACTACTGCAGCAGGGAATGGAACGAACTGGTCAACAGCATCGACAGCATCGACAGCACTCAACATGAGGGTGAAATGGGCTTCTGGGAGGCCGATTACTGGATCATGGGCCAGGACTGGCACAACCTGCACATCAGTGACGTGAAGGCCCTGAAGGTGACGCCCGGCGAGGCCCAGGTCGAGTTCAAGTTGCACAACTTAGATTTCGTGAAGACAGTGACCGTGACGATGGTCAACGAGGATGGCGCTTGGAAAATCAGCAACTTCCAGGATGCCGAGGTTGACGTCAAGCAGGCCATGAAACGATATATAAAAGAGGAGACCGAATAATAACGCCAACTAACGACAATAACGATGATAAAGAAACTGATGACAACAATGGCGGCAGCGCTGTTGACCTGTGGCATGGCCCTGGCCGTGCCCGCCAAGCCCCTGCCGTTTACCCACACCCAGAGCGATGGCTCGACCGTGACACTGGTAATGAGGGGTGGAGAGTTGAACCACAGCATGACCACGATGGACGGGTTGACGGTTGCCCGCGACCTGGGCGGTGACTATTGCTATGTGGCCAATGGCTCGTTGAGTGACGTGCGCGCCCACGACCAGGGAGACCGTGGCATTGAGGAAATCGCCTTCATTACCGCCTACCGCGGCCTGCTGGCGCCTGACGCCCAGCCGCGCCGCACACCGCGCCGCGAGCAGGAGAATGCCACGCCCCAGGTGCCCACTCTGGGCTCGCCCCGCATCCCCATCATCCTGGCCAACTACACTGACGTCAAGTTCATCCACAATGACCCCGTGGAGACATTCCAGAACCAGTTCAACCTGATGGACCAGAGTTGCCTGCACTACTTCGAGTCCCAGTCCCGCGGCAAGTTCTCACCCCGCTTTGACATCCTGGGCCCCGTGGAGTTGCCCAACAACCGCGCGTTCTATGGCTCGAACGTGTTCCGCTACGGCAACGAACTGGACACGCAACTGGGCACTATGATTGCCGACGCCTGCACGGCACTGCCTGCCGACGTGGATTTCTCTGAATATGACAACGACGGTGATGGCTATGTTGACGTGGTGGTCGTGCTCTATGCCGGCGTGGGCGAGGCTGCGGCCTACAGCACCGTACCCGAGTGCGTGTGGCCCTGCCAGTGGGACATGCAGGAAGCCTTTGACTGGGGCTGCAGCACGACCGGCCCGTTCCAACTCGACGGTGTGACCATCGACAAGTTTGCCGTGTTCAACGAGTTGAGCGGTTCAAGCAACTACAGCACCAGCATCGATGGCATCGGCACCTTCTGTCACGAGTTTGGTCACTGCCTGGGACTGCCCGACTTCTACCCCACCGCTGGCGGCGGGGCCTACGGCATGAGCACATGGGACATCATGGACAACGGCTGCTACCTCAATAACGGCCACACGCCTGCCGGCTATACCTCCTATGAGCGCCACTTCATGGGCTGGATGGACCTCATTGACCCCGAGGAGAACACCCAGTACACCCTGGCACCGCTCAACACCGACGAGGGCACGGCCGTCAAGGTCACCAACGACGCCAACCCCGACGAGTACTACCTGCTGGAATACCGCACCAAGACCGATTGGGACGCTTACCTGCCTGCCGAGGGCATCATGATCCTGCATGTGGACTACGACAAAACCGCATGGGACAATAACGCCCCCAACAACATTGCTTCACACCAGCGAATGACCCTTATTCCCGCCGACAACGTCCTGAGCGGCAGCACCAACAAGAGAGACCTGTGGCCACTCAACGAACTGGATTCACTCACCAACAATTCCATCCCCGCCGCCAAGGTTTATATGGGCGGCTACATGAACAAGCCCATCACGGCCATGACGGTTGACAAGGACAGTGGGCAGGCTTCGTTCTGGTACATGAAGCGAGACACGCCGCGGGGCGACGTGGACGGGAACGGTGAGGTCAACATCACCGACATCAACATCGTGATTGACGGCATTTTGTCGGGCACCAGCGACAGCCGCCTCGATGTGGACGGCAACGGTGAAATCAACATCGCCGATATCAATGCCATCATCGACATCGTGCTGAACAAGCGATAAATAACCAAATTCACTATCATTATATATCAAGGAACTATGAGAAAGATTGATGTAATGCTCAGGCTGTCATGCCTGGCGATGGGACTGATGACCATCACGGCATCGCTCGCGGCAACGGTTGACCCAGTGACGGCCCAAGACGCCGCCAACCGCTTTGCCCGCTCACTGAGGGCAGGCAAAATGATGGCTCCGGGCAACACGGCCCTGGCCCTGTCTCATGCCGAGCCCTCTATAGCCAACATGCTGGCCAATGACTACTATGTGTTCAACGCCACCGACAACAGCGCCTTTGTCATCGTGGCCGGCGACGACCGTGCCGAGGAAATCCTGGCCTATGGCGAGGGCATCATCGACATGAGCAACCTGCCTTGCAACCTGCGATGGATGCTCAATACCTACAAGGAGCAGATCGAGTGGCTGCACGCCCACCCCCAGGTGGCCGTCGAGCGCGCTCCCGTTGCGAGCGACGAGATCATAGCCCCGATGCTCACCTGCATCTGGAGCCAGAGTGAGCCCTACTACAACATGTGCCCGATCTATCAGGAGGAATACTGCGTCACAGGCTGCATCGCGACAGCGATGGCCCAGGTGATGTATTACTGGAAATATCCTGCCGCGACACCCAGCCTGGGTTCTTACACAACCCGGACCCACAGGATTCAGGTGGAAGCCATACCCTCACAACCGCTGCACTGGGAGAACATGATTGACTCCTACTCCGGGGCCTATACCCAGGAGCAGGGCGATGCCGTGGCCGTGCTCATGCGCTACTGCGGCCAGTCCAGCAACATGGACTACAGCCCCGACGGTAGCGGATCCTACGTGAGGCAACAGTTGCAGGGAGTGCGCGCCTTCGGTTACAGGTCGGCCTCGATGATAGACCGCTCCGATTACGACATTGAGGATTGGGAAAGACTGATGCTGGAAGACCTGCGCGCCGGGCGTCCCATCCTCTACTCGGGCAACGATCCCCTGGGTGGTGGTCACGCCTTTGTCCTCGACGGCTATCTCGACGGCAAGTATCACATCAACTGGGGCTGGGCCGCTACTGGCAATGGCTACTTTGCGCTGGGAGCCTTCAATGTGCGCGGTTATGCCTTCAATTCCAGTCAGCAGATGCTGCACAACGTCTATCCCAGCAATCAGCAAGAACCCCAGGCCGGTTTCGACCTGGAGTCCGACGGCCTCTTCTACAGGCTCAACGATGAGGGCAACGCGGTGCAGGTTTCCTTCAAGGACAACCAGTTTGATTCCTATCAGGGCCATGTGACCATCCCTGACCACATTGTTTATAACGGCAAGACACTCCCCGTCACGGGCATCGGCGAGAGCGCCTTCAGGAACTGTGATGGCCTGGCGAGTGTGACCATACCCTCGAGTGTCAAGCACATCGGTGACTATGCCTTCAGGAACTGCATCAATCTGGCCAGCATCACCATCCCCGAGGGCGTTACCTCAATCGGGGCGCAGGCGTTTGCCAACTGTCTGAAACTTGCCAGCGTATATCTTCCCGAGGGGATCAAGTCGGTGGGTACGATGGCCTTCCAGGACTGCTTCGACCTCAAGCGGGTGGAGACGCCCAGCGTCGAGGCTTGGCTCGGCATCACTTTTGACAGCCACTATTCCAACCCCTTGAGTTATGCCCACGACCTCCTTGTAGATGGCAACAGGTTGACCGATTTGGTCATTCCGGGCCACATCACCAGGGTACAACCCTATTCTTTTATCGAGTGTACAGGTATCACCTCGGTGACAATCCAGGACGGGACGACCGACATCGGCATAGCGGCATTTGCCTATTGCTCCGGAATCGAGGAGATCTCGCTGCCCATGACCTTGACAACGATTGATGACCAGGCCTTCTTCGGCTGCTCGGCATTGACCGGCATCACCATCCCGGCATCGGTCACCAGGATGAATTATGCGGCGTTTGCGTCCTGCTCGGGCTTGAAGACCATCAACATCCCCCAGGGGGTCACCACAATCGACACCTACCTGTTTGACGAGTGCACGGCCTTGACCTCCATCACGATTCCCGACCATGTCACAAGCATCGGTTACGGGGCGTTCATGGGCTGCACCGCATTGTCTTCCATCACGATTCCCGGCTCGGTGACCTTGATTGGCGACAACGCCTTCTCTGGTTGCGCTGGTCTGAAGAGTCTCAAGTTATCCAATGCCCTGACAGAAATCGGCATGAGCGCGTTTGCCAACTGTGCCGCGTTGCCCACCGTCGTTATCCCCAATTCGGTCAAGATTATCCACAAGTCTGCCTTCGAGAAGTGCACTATTCTCAACGACTTGACAATCGGCGACCACGTGGAATTGATCGAGGACAAGGCCTTCTACAATTGCAACAGGCTGGCAAATGTCTCATGCCTGGCCACGACGCCGCCCGTGATTGAGAATCCCAATGCCTTCACCCGCAGCATCTACAAGAGTGCTACCTTGCACGTTCCCCAGGAGTCCTATGACACCTACCGCAACGAGGGCCTCTGGTCCTGGTTTACCAAGGTGGCCGCTATCGCGCTCCGCGAGGATGTCAACCGTGACAACGAGGTGAATATCGCCGACGTCAACGCTGTGATCGATATCCTGTTCACGTCCGAGTACAGCAATAACGCCGATGTGAACGGCGATGGTGAGATCAACATCAGTGACGCTAACGCTGTCATCAACAAGATCTTCAAGAGCAATTAAAGCCGGCTCGATACAACAAGAAGGGGGGCTGTGTCATAAATGGCGACTGGAACTATTCATCGCGCTACGGCCGATTTAAAACAGGCGAGTGAATGATGGCACTCCCCCACTTTTTTCCTGCGGGTTGCCGGCTCGGGCCTTGAGTTACCAGATGGGCTGATTGTCAGGATTGGTGAAGTCGGGGACTTCGGGCAACTCGGGGGCGGGCAATGTCTTGAGCCTGATGATAACGGCGTCGCCATACATGCAGTGATAGCCATATCCCGCCGTCTGCTGGATGTTGACGATCGCGTTGCAACCGAGTTCCTCGGCCTTCTTGATCAGTTGCTTGATCTTGCCCTCCTCACCCTTGAAGGCAGAACTGTCCTGAATGATTCCCCGTGTCTCGACAATCTCATAGCCGGGAATCTCGCTCAATGTCGTGATAAATCTCCTCTCAATCATAGCAAAATATATTCTTTATTCTCGATGATGGTTATCTCTACTGTCATTCCCCGGTTTATCGTCACACGTCGGCGGAATGGAAAAGCGACGCGATGGTGTGCCACAGCAGGGTCAGCGTCACACCGGCCATCATGGCGTTATAGAGCAGGTCGCGCACGGTGACGGCGCCCCAATCCTGGCCACGCCACATCATCAGCCAGCACACGACACATGCCACCAGGGCCAGGGCACACACAATCGTCATGGCCCACGAGCCGCTGGGCTGTTTCTCGGGCAACTTGCCCAGCACGCGGCGGGTGAACCAGGGGTTCTCTCCCGGGTCATGGGCTCCCTGCTTGAGCACCTGTGACAATTTCTTGTCTTCGTCGATGGTATTCATAATCATTATAACGGATTAATTGTCGATAAATTGTTTCATTTTGCCCTTGGCGCGGTAGATGAGGGACTTGACCGAGCCTTCGGGCATCTGCATGATCTTGGCCACTTGCTTCAACGGCTGGTCCTCGATGTAGAACAGGGTCACGGCGACGCGCTCGCTGTCACCCAATCCGGCCAATGCACGCTGCACGGTCATCGACGCGTCGATGGCGTCGCTGGCAGCCGTGCTGGCCTCGTCCATCGAGGCAATGTCGTCAACATGCTCCTCGTGGTGGCGGCGCGCATGATTGTAGAACTCGTTGTAGGCGATGCGGTACAGCCAGGTACTGAACGACGACAGTCCCTTGAAACCGCGGATGCCCACGTATGCCTTGATGAACGTCTCCTGGGCCAGGTCGTCGGTCAGCATTTCGTCGCCCGTGGTCAGGTTCAGCAAGAACCGGCGCACGCGCGGCTGATAGGCCTCGACGAGGCGGCCGAATGCGTCCCGGTTGTCGGCCAGGGCGCATTGCGATAGCAGTCTTATTTCCTCAAGACGTGAAAGCATCTTTTTTTACCTTATCCTCCTCTAGTCTCGTGTTAAGCCACTAGGTGCTGTTTTTTTAAGGTTGATAGTTGGCATCGTCATCTCCCTTGTAATCGTTGTCGAAGGCCGGCGGCACGGGGATGCCCTCACGCATGGGTTCACGGGGTTGCATCTGCTCGGCACGTTTCCATGCCTGTTGCAGGGTCTTCTGCTCCTTGTAGAGGATAAATCCCTTGCACACTCCCACGACAGTCAGCGCCAGGCCGATGGGCCAGAACGGATTCTCAAAGTCACCGATGGCCACGCTGAAGAGTACCAGCAGCGTTCCCCAGCCTATCCACTTGACAGCAGGCATCAGGGCGCGCCAGTTGACCATGTCGGTCATCACGATGGGGCTGGCGGCTGCTTGGCCAGGCATAGGGGTCCCCACAGGCACTCCGCCGGATTGCTGGGCGGGAGCGGCGCTTACCGCAGGCGGGGTCTGTATCACGGGCTGTTGCACATAGATGGCGCTGCGCTTCACGTCATTCAAGGAGAGTTCATTCAGGGGGTAATTGTTCTCGATGGCCTTCTCGATGACGCGGTACTTGTTGCGGCGGTTCAAGAAGCGGAACAGCAACACCAGGGCCACCAATCCCAGCAAGCAAAATGAGCCGCTGATCATCATCTGCTTGACCACACTGGCCCACTGGTCACTCATGGCCCTGATGTCCTCGGGGGACAACTCCTGATTGCCGATCGAGACGTAGGAGCCATTGCCACGGGTGATGGTGTCGTCCAGCGTTGCGTCTATCTTGTCTCTCACCTTTTCCATCTCCCTTACGCCAGAGGCCAGGGCCGAGTCTCCCCGCATGGCCACGGCGGGCTTGCTGGAGCGATGGGTGGTGATGGCAGGGGCGGCTACGGTGGCCAGGGCCATCATCAGCATCAACGCGAATGTCAGAATCGTCTTTTTCATTGTCTTATCAGTCTATTTGATTGTTATTATTGCTTGTTATCGGCGGCTTTGTCAGCCGCGTTCATGCATTAGATGCAGTAACACCGGTAAAAAGTTGCACAAAGATGAAAAAAAATATTTTTCCACACAACACTTCGGCCCATCAACAATTAAAACGCATCAGCCAATTTGCATGATTTTGGCGGCACCTCGGCAAATAAAGTACACTTTTTTGCGCTCGGTTGGCACAAAATTTCAATAATTTTGGCGGCACCTCGGCAAATAAAGTACACTTTTTTGCGCTCGGTTGGCACAAAATTTGCCAATGTGGGTTTAGAGTATTACTTTTGCAGGTTGAAATATAATTAAAACTAGAAATTGACAATGAAGATTATCAGCAAGGTCAACGAGTTGCGTGATGCTGTCGAGGCATTCCGCCAGGCAGGCAAGTCAGTAGGTCTGGTGCCCACCATGGGTGCCCTTCACGAGGGTCACAAGTCGCTCGTCGAGCGTGCCCGCCGTGAGAACGATGCCATTGTGGTGAGTTGCTTCCTGAATCCCACACAGTTTAACAACAAGGAAGACCTGCGCACCTATCCCCGCACCGCCGAGCGCGATGCGGCCATGCTCGAGGCATGCGGCGTTGACATCGCTTTCATGCCCACCGTCGAGGAGATCTATCCCGAGCCCGATACCCGCGTGTTTGACCTCGGTCCCGTCCAGCAAGTGATGGAGGGCGCCATGCGTCCCGGCCATTTCAACGGCGTGTGCCAGATCGTGAGCAAACTCTTCTCATGGGTGATGCCCGATCGTGCCTACTTCGGCGAGAAAGACTTCCAGCAGATTGCCGTCATCCGCGCGATGAAAGAGCAACTGGGTTTCAACATCGATATTGTGCAATGCCCTTGCATCCGTGAGGACGACGGACTGGCCAAGAGCAGCCGCAACGTGCGCCTCACCCCCGAGGTGCGTAAGGTCGCACCCCAGATCTATGCCACCCTCAAGCGCAGCCTTGAGTTTGCCAAGGACCACACCATCGAGCAGACCCACGACTGGGTAGTGGCCACCATCAATGCCTGGCCCGAGATGGAAGTGGAGTATTTCTCGATCTGTGACGGCATCACGCTGCAACCTGTCCTGAACTGGGACGACAGCGACTACATCGTGGGATGTATCACCGTCTATTGCGGCGACGTGCGCGAGATTGACAATATCACCTACAAGAAGGACTAGCCGGTCAGGCATGCATTGTTAGGCGTTAGTAATCTTACTTAAAACTCACAACTAAAAAACTGAGAACAAGACATGTATATCCAAGTCATGAAATCCAAGATTCACCGCGTGACGGTCACCGATGCCAACCTCAACTACATTGGCAGCATCACCATCGACCAGGACCTAATGGATGCCGCCGGCATCATCGAGGGGGAGCGCGTGTATATCGTTGACGTCAACAACGGTGAGCGACTGGACACATATGCCATCGCGGGAGAGCGCGGCAAGGGCACCATCTGCCTTAACGGCGCCGCGGCTCGCAAGGTCGAGGTGGGCGACATCGTCATCATTATGGCCTATGCCATCGTCACCCCCGAGGAGGGCCGCGAGTTCAAGCCCTCTATCGTCTTTCCCGACACTGCGACCAACCGCTTGATCCCGAAGAAGAGATAACTGACTTTTAACACTTCCGCCCCACCCCGCGAAGTTTAAGACGAAATCATAAAAACCTCAATCACAATATGTTTGAAAATTTATCTGAGAAACTTGAACGGTCATTT
The DNA here is from genome assembly GCA_946414395.1 of uncultured Porphyromonadaceae bacterium. Taxonomy (GTDB): domain Bacteria; phylum Bacteroidota; class Bacteroidia; order Bacteroidales; family Muribaculaceae; genus Sodaliphilus. The sequence goes on from CAMKOE010000027.1 coordinate 30,092, forward strand.
AAAGTCCTGAAAGGACAAGGCCGCATCACCGAAATCAACGTAGCATCCACCCTCAAGGAGGTGCGCCGCGCACTGGTTGATGCCGACGTGAGTTATCCCGTTGCCAAGAAATTTGTCGATGACGTGAAGGCCAAAGCACTGGGCCAGAACGTGATCAACGCTGTCAATCCCAGCCAGTTGATGGTCAAGATTGTACATGATGAGTTGGCAGCGCTCATGGGTGGCGAGGAAGCCACATTCAGCATCGAGGGCAATCCCGCCGTCATCCTGATGTCGGGTCTGCAGGGTTCCGGTAAAACCACCTTCACCGGCAAACTCGCTTACCGCCTCAAGAGCGGCAAGGAGAAGCGCAAACCGCTGCTGGTGGCCTGCGACGTCTATCGTCCCGCCGCTATCGAGCAGTTGAAGACCATCGCCGAGCAGATCGATGTGCCCGTCTATAGCGAGCCCGACAGCAAGGACCCTGTCCGCATCGCCCTCAACGCCATCGAGCATGCCAAGCAGCAGGGCTACAACCTGGTGATTGTCGATACTGCCGGCCGTCTGGCCGTCGATGAGGCCATGATGGTCGAGATCAAGGCCATCAAGGATGCCATCCACCCCAACGAGACCCTCTTTGTCGTCGACTCGATGACCGGCCAGGATGCCGTGAACACGGCCAAGGCCTTTAACGACCGTCTGGACTTTGACGGCGTCGTGCTCACCAAACTCGACGGTGACACCCGCGGTGGTGCCGCCCTGTCGATCCGTGCCGTCGTTGACAAGCCCATCAAGTTTGTGGGTATCGGCGAGAAGATGACCGACCTGGATCCCTTCCGTCCCGCTGGTATGGCCGACCGCATCCTGGGCATGGGCGACATCGTGTCGTTTGTTGACCGCATGCAGCAGCAGTATGACGAGGAAGAGGCCGCTAAGTTGGAAAAGAAAATCAAGCAGAACAAGTTTGACTTTGACGACTTCCTGAAGCAGATCAAGCAAATCAAGAAGATGGGTAACCTCAAGAGCCTGGCATCGATGATTCCCGGCGTGGGCAAGGCCATCAAGGACATTGATATCCCCGACGACGCCTTCAAGGGCGTGGAAGCCATCATCGGCTCGATGACACCGCAGGAGCGTTCCAACCCCGACATCATCGACGC
>CAMKOE010000028.1 GCA_946414395.1 uncultured Porphyromonadaceae bacterium
TCCAGTCCATGTAGCGGCCAAAGTAGGGCGACACGGCACCGTTGATGCGCTCGGTATCGAGCAGGTTCTCCCAGTGGTCATAGTAGGCCCACCAGTTGACGTGTCCCTCCAGTGTGCGGTAGTCGCTCATGTCCTTGTTGATGCCCCAGTTGTAAATCGTGGACATCGAGTTGCCAAATCCACGCGACTTGCGGTTCAGGAAATTGGCACTCAACTGCAGGGTCACCTTGTCGCTGGGCTTGTAGGATCCCTTGATGAGGGCATTCACCTGGCGGCGATAGTCCTTGGGCACGATGCCCTGGTTGTCGCTATAGGAAACCGAGGCATAGGAGGTGAATATCTCGGTACCGCCGCTCACGCTCACGTCATACTTCTGCATAACGCCCGTCTTGAGGAAGTCCTGCAGGTTGTTGTAGTAGGTATCGTTCTCGCTCATGTAGGGGCCCCAGCCGCCGCTACCCATGTTCTCCTTGTACATGCCCTTGGCACCGGGGATGAAGGTGCGCTGAATCTTGGGCAGGCGGGCTGGTGTGTTCAACTCAAGCGTCGCCGATGCCGTGACGGTAACTTCACCACCCTTGCCTCCATTCTTGGTGGTGATCATGATGACGCCATTGGCGCCCTCTTGGCCGTAAAGGGCCGAGGCGGCCGCACCCTTCAGCACCGTGATGTTCTCGATGTCGTTAGGGTTCATGTCGGCCAGCGTAGAGGCACCACCGCGGATGGCCATGCCGTCAACGATGAGCAGCGGCTCGTTGCTCTGGGAATTATTCATCGACGAGATGGCGCGGATAATGACTTGGGTCGAAGAGTTGGGCGAACTGCCGCCAGTGCTCACCTGCAAGCCGGCAATCTTGCCCTGCAGCGAGTTGGCGAAGTTGGCCGATCCACCCGCCGTCACCGCCTCCTCGTCGAGCGACTGGACAGCGAAGTTCAGTTTTTTCTTCTCTTGGGTCTGGCCCATGGCGGTCACCACGACCTCACCCAGCACCTGGGCATTCTCGTCGAGGGTGACGTTGACCTCGGTCTGTCCCGGGCCAATCTTCACGCTCTTAGGATTCATGCCCACATAGGACACGTCCAGCACGTCGCCGTCGCCCGCCTCAATCGAGAAACGGCCGTCATAGTCGGTCGCCGTGCCACGAGCCGTGCCGTGCACCTTGACCGACGCGCCGATAATCGGTTCGCCGTCGCTCGACTGCGTGACCACGCCTGTCACCACCCGGGCCATTCCCGGCAGCGACAAGAGGCACAACAGCAGTAGCAGTAGTAACTGTTTTCTCATTGTAACTGTGGTTTTATTGTTTGTATATTTTATTCAGCCTTAAAGTTGGTCATTCAATGAACTACAAATATACACATGTTTTTTCAATAATTAAACACTCGATACTATTTTTAACACCAATAAATTCATTTTTTCTCCTCTCCCGCTGCGTTTCCATGGTTGATAAACACATTGAGGTCCCCAAGTCTTGATCAACTCAGGGACCTCAATGGATATACCTTGATATTCTTACTTGAACAGGTAGGTTGTCACGCTCTCCTTGCCCAGATAGAAGGCCTTGGCCTTAATCACCTGGGGCTGGGACGCCACCTTCACGGGTTTGGTCCAGCGGGGCGACTCGATGGTGGGTTCACTGCCGTCAAGGGTGTAGGTAACCAACTCATCGGGGTACTGGGTGTTGATGTGGAGCATGCCGTCAACCATCTTGATGCCCGGAGGCCCCACACGGAAGTTATAGCCCATTCCGCGCAGCAAGGGGAGTTCACGGGTGCCTATCTTGAGGTTGTACTGGTGACGAGCCTCGTTATAGGCAGCGGCATCATTCAAGTCCTTGCTCCACTCGGGGACTGCGGTCCATGCCCTCTCGCTGACGCCCATCATCTTGGGCAGCAGCAGGTACTGGACCTCATCAAAACTGCGCAGGGTCTCGCCCCACAACTGGGCCTGAACACCGATGATGTTCTCGGGCTTGTCGAGTTTGGCCTTGCCCTGGCCGGCGGTGGTGATGTCGATGGGAGTTCCATCGACGGCTGTGCGGGCGGTGGCATAGATGTTGGCCGGCAGTGCGCTCCACGAGTCAAACTCGTCCACCTTGCCGCCCCAGTGCAGTCCTTGCTCGTTCTGGTGCCAACTGTAACCCATGTCCATGTAGAAGTTGGTCACGTTGGACAGGATGACGGGGTAGCCGTCGTTGGCCAGACGGTAGGGCACATCGCTACGCGAGCCGACGGTGCTCCAGGCGTTCACGCCAGCCACGCGCGGTATCATTTCCTTGTTGAACGCGTCGTCATGGTTAAGGGCGACTTCCTGCCAGCCCTCGATGCGGATTTTGCGCAGTTCAAGCAGGGCGCTGATGCGCTTGATGTAGTACTCGCTCACCTCGTGCTGGGTCTTCAAGCCCTCGCGCTGCATGAGTGCCTGCACATCGGGGCTCTTGGCCCAAGCGCCATTGGGGACCTCGTCACCACCCAGATGCACGACCTCCAGTTTCAGTCCGGCCTCCTTGTACATCTTGGCCAACTCTTCCACCACACGGTCGATAAAGCGGTAAACGTCCTCACTGGCGACATTGAGCACATTGTCGTGGTAACTCTGGGCCGAGGTGTAAACGCTCTCGTTCTTCTCGTCCCACAGACGGAACTGCTCGGCAGCAGGATTGTTCATGGCACGGTTCTTCATCGCCACGATGGCGGCGCGGGCATGACCAGGGGTCTCAATCTCGGGGATGATGTAAACCCCGCGGGCCCAGGCATAACGCAACAGGTCGATGAACTCGTCACGGGTAAAGTAGCCATTGGCGCTCTGTGACAGGTCATCGGGATTGCCGTTGCCGTCAAAAATCTGCGCCAGATAGCCCTTCTCGTCAAGGGTAGCGCCGCGGCGTGAGGCCACCTGCGTCAACTCGGGGAAGCCGGGAATCTCCAGTCGCCAGGCCTCATCGTCGGTAAAGTGGAACTGGATGGCGTTGATCTTGTAGTAGGCAAGCAGGTCAATGGTGCGCTTGAAATCACCGGGCCTGAGCACGAAATTGCGGGCCACATCCAGCATCATGCCGCGGTAGCCAAAGTCCGGCCAGTCGATGATAAAGCAGTTCTGCAGACAATGCCCCTTGCTATGGTCCAGGGCGGCTATGAGCGTTTTCGCACCGTTCATCAGGCCCTGCTGGGTGACACCGTGGATGGTGATTTCCCCATTGTGGACCCTGAGCGAGTAGTACTCGCGGTTGGTGCTCATCTTCTTGTCCAGCAGCAGGCGGATGACCGTTTTCTGCCCGCTAGTGTTGTAGATGCCGCGTTTCATCAATTCGCTGGTCAGCAGATTCTTGGCACGGCGGTATCCACCCCACTGGAACAACTTGCCGGTCTTGATGGTCACGAGGCTGCCCACCTGGGTAAAGCCGTCCTCGATGTCCACCTGCTTGGGGGTCGGGAAGATGTCATAATCGTTACCCGTGTAGCCGTCGCCAAATCCGTTGATGGCCTGGTTGTAGGCAAACATGTAGTTGCCGTCGGGATAGGCCTTGTGGTCACGCCACTGTCCGGGCTTGTCGAGCGGGGAGCGGTTGATGCTCACGGCCTGGGGGTGCGCCATGTCGCCACCCAGCACCACGTGGCCGCCAGCGGGCATGTAGCACTTGTTGATGACAGCGCCGCCCATCACCATGTCGATCACCAGCGAGTCCCCAGCGGCGAGCGCCTTGTAATTGGCGTTGGGCTTCAGGCGGTAATAGGTCGTCGAGATTTCTTCAATATCCACAGGGCAGCCAGCAGGCAGCGTCACCTTGCGGGAAAACTGGTTGAAAAAGAATTGCCAGTCGCTGCCAAGCGTCTGCTTTGAGACATTCCGGATGACAAAGCGCGAACTGTAATTGTTGGCGGCAGTGTTGTTCTGTCCCATGCGCCAGTCCACCGCAATGGGTGACTGGGCACTCATTGTCAGGGCAGCCACGGCAAGGGCCAGAGTGGTCAATAACTTGATTGTCTTCATTTGGTCATTATATTTTGTTTCGTTTGATAATTCGGTTGAGCAGGTTGTCACAGGCATCCTCCAGCAGGTCTAGCACGAGTTCAAAGCCCTCACTGCCCTCATAGTAGGGGTCGGGCACATGGTCGTAGTGAGGGAACTGGCGGATGTAGTCGCCCATCATCACCACCTTGTCCTGCTGCTCGATGGTGGCAGCCATGTGCCGCAGGTCATCCACGTTGGCGGCATCCATGCCCACAATGAGGTCAAAATCCTCAAAATCACTACTCTGCACCTTGCGGGCGCGGTGGGTCAACTCATAACCGCGCGGGCGGGCATGTACCCGCATGCGCTTGTCGGGCAAGTCGCCGATGTGCCAGCCGCCCGTGCCAGCCGAGTCGATATAGAAGCGGTCACTCATGCCCCGCTCATCGACCATGCCTTGCATCACCGCCTGGGCCGCCGGCGACCGGCAGATGTTGCCCAGACAGACAAAAAGCACTTTATATTTCAAGGGTTCTGTCATTTTGAAGGTGCAATATTACAAAAAATATAGCAAAATTGATGCTATGTGGGGCAGTTTTTTCGTTATTTATGTGTAACTTTGCTACCTGAATTAAGAAACTACCACTGATAGAGAAATGAACCGAGACATCCTGCGTCTGCTGCCATTGTTGTTGCTGATGGGCATGGCCCTGGCAAGCGTCACTTCGTGTGGTGGCGGCAGCAAGGAGCAACAAGATACCACGGCATGGGACTACAAGGCGCCGCCTGCCATGCCCATCAACCGCAGCATCACGGGTGACAGCATGGGCCTCATCGCCGATGCCGAGATTCACCGGCTCCCCACCTATATCGAGCAACGCCCTCTCAAGGAAATCTTCAACGACAGTAACGCGCTGCAACTCGAGGCGGCCGAGGAGAACGGTTTCCAGCCCGTATCGAGCCTGCAAGACGCTTACAACATCGACAAGCCATTGATCAGGATTTTCTCCTGTGACGCCTATATGCTAGATGACCTGAGCGCCTCGGTGCCCTACCTTGTCCCCAAGGCGGCCCAACTGCTCAAGGAAATCGGCTATGCCTTCCAGGACAGCATACGCAAGCGCGGCGGCAAGGCCTACCGCATCAAGGTCACCAGCGTGACCCGCACGATCTACAGCGTGTCCAAACTCGTGCGCCGCAACCGTGCCGCAACCGAGAACTCCTGCCATCGCTATGGCACGACGTTTGACATCAGTTGGGTGAAGTTTGACTGTCTGGACCCGAGCATGGTCGTCTCGCTAGAGGACTTGAAGAACATCCTGGCCGAGGTCGTGCAGGACTTCCGCAAGCGTGGCCGTTGCTATGCCATCTTTGAACGCAAGTCGGGATGCCTGCACATTACAGTGAGATAATAGAACTATCATACATTAATATATAACATCATTAAAACCAATGACCCTACAACAGACAATAGCCGAGTACCTGAAATATACGGGGCACAAAGGCTTTGACATCCACGCCGCCCTCATCGACTGTGACGGTGTGCTCTACGACTCGATGAAGTACCACACCCAGGCATGGGTGAAACTGATGAAGAAAAACGGCATCAAGTGCACCCGTGACGAATTCTATGAAATGGAAGGTATGACCGGTACCGAAATCATCAAGATGAAATTCAAGCAAGGCGCCGGCAAGAACATCACCGACGACGAGGCCAAGGCTCTCTATGGCGTGAAGACCCGCTACTTCAAGGAACTGGGCGAGGCTCCTGTCATGCCCGGTGCCTTGAGAGTGCTCAAGACGCTCAAGGAGGCTGGCGTGGAGCGCGTGCTGGTGACCGGTTCCCAGCAGGACGCGCTGCTGGAGCGCATCGACAAGGACTTTCCCGACCTCTTCAGTGACGTCAAGGTCACTGGCCACGACGTGCGCCATGGCAAGCCCAACCCCGAGCCCTACCTGAAGGGGATGAGCAAGGCCGACAAGAAATCCAACCAGTGCATCGTCATCGAGAACGCGCCCCTGGGCGTGCAGGCAGGCCATGCCGCCGGATGCTTCACCATCGGCGTGACCACGGGCCCGATTCCCGAGAAGGACCTGTACAAGGCCGGTGCCGACCTCGTCTACAAGAACATGGACGAACTGGCTGCCGCACTGCCCGCGCTGCTGGTTGCACTGACCATCGTCAAGGCCTAAAATGAGAACTCGGAGTTCTCAGAGAACTCCGAGTTCCCCTAACCATCCCTCATGAAGCAGAACCTCATTTACACCAACAACGTCGAGGCGGCCATCAATGGAATAGCCGACGGCGGCAACCACAACTTGACCGTGTGCATTGCCGATGCCAATACAGCCCGCTATGCCCCCGCAGGCGCCGGCCTCATCACCATTCCCGCAGGGGATGAGAACAAGACGCTCGAGACCGTCACCCGCGTGTGGGACGAGATGGAACGCATGGGCGTGACACGCCGCACGCTTGTCATCAACCTGGGCGGCGGCATGGTGACCGACCTGGGCGGTTTTGCAGCAGCGACGTTCAAGCGCGGCGTGAGGTTCATCAATGTACCCACCACACTGCTGGGCACCGTCGATGCCGCCGTGGGAGGCAAGACGGGGTTCAATTACAACGGACTGAAAAACGAGATCGGGGCCTTTGCCCCTGCCAGCGACGTCATCATCTCGACACGGTTCCTGGACACACTGCCCGTCGAAGAGATGAAATCGGGCTATGCCGAGGTCGTCAAGCATGCGATGTTGAGCGACCGCGGGGAGTTATTGCGCCTGCTGGAACACGACTTTAACGCACCCATCGACCACGAGAACCTGCTGGAACGGTTGCGGCGCTCGGTGCAGGTCAAAGTGGACATCGTCGCCCGTGACCCCAATGAGCAAGGCGAGCGCAAGGCCCTGAACCTAGGGCACACCGTCGGTCATGCCTTTGAAGCCCTAGCCATGCGGCGGGGCGGACCCGTACCCCACGGTTATGCGGTGGCATGGGGCCTGGTCGCCGAAGCCATCCTCTCCCATCTGCTCTTGAGATTTCCCAGCCAAGACGTGCACCTGTTGGGCAACTTCGTGCGCGACAACTACCGTGGTTTCCCCTTCACCTGCGATGATTACGACGAACTGCTGGAACTGATGCGTCACGACAAGAAAAGCCGCAACGGCGAGATCACCTGTACCCTGTTAACCAGTATTGGTGACTACCGCATCGACCAGGCCGTCACCCCCGACGATGTCACCGCTGCCCTTGACATCCTGCGCGACCACCTGGGACTATAAATGGGACAAAGGGACGGTTCTTTTGTCCCAGTTTCATTATCGCCAGTGCCAGAGGCGGGAGACGGCATGAGTGATTGTGCGCAGGTGGAAATCTTTTCCTATAACGACCAGCATCACGGCAAAAAGGATGAACAGAATGCCGACGATGAGACGTGGAGTCAATGTCTCGCCAAAGATGATCACACCGATGGTCACCGCCGTGAGCGGCTCAAGGGCACCCAGGATGGCCGTGGGCGTGGCACCCACATGATTGACAGCCACCGTCATGAACACCAGCGAGAGGATGGTGGGCACGATACTGAGCCACACTGCAAATGACCACGCGCGCGGCGATGGCAGCATGTGAAGATACAGTTCGGGCGAGGTGAAGGAATAAAGTATCAATGAGATTTCACACACCAACATGGCATAGAAAGTGACCTTGAACGACGACATCTTGATATCGGACTGGTTGACGACGATGATATAGATGGCATAGGCCAATGAGGAGAGGATGCACAGCACAATGCCGATGACGCTCAACGACACTCCTGCCCCACCCTTGTAGAGCAGACCGATGCCCACCAGCGACAGGACAATAGCCATGACGGTCATCGAGGTAACCTTTTCCTTGAAGAAAAGCGCCATAATCACCGCCACCATCACCGGATAGACAAACAGGATGGTCGAGGCAATGCCGGCGTCCATGAAGTGGAAACTCTGGTAATAGGTAATGCTTGAGGCCGCAAACAGGACTCCAAGGGAGAACAGCACCTTGAACTCCCGGCGCGTGACCTTGAAGTCGATGCGCTTGATAATCATAATCACGGCCAGCAGAATGACAGCCAGCCCGAAGCGGTGGGCCAGCACCGTGGCGGTGTTCACTCCCTCCTCATAGAGAGGCAACGCGCCAAAGGGGTTGGTGCCGTAGCACACAGCCGACAAGACGGCACAGAGGATACCGATAGATTTGGATTGTTTATTCATGATCGTGCGGGTGTTATTGCAATGACTGGCTAATGCTTGAAACGGCTCATCTCGTACAGTGCCGGCAGGGCCTTGCCATTGGCGCTGTTGAACAGGCCGCGGTTGAGCCCCCAGTCGCTCTTCTCATGACGGGTACCGTAGCGGTTCTCCTCGGGGTACCACCAGAAGAGGCCCGTCACGTTGGCATGGCGGTTCAGTTCGGCAACCAGGTCGGCAGTGAATTGGCGCTGGCCCTCGATGGTTCCCGGCGGGCAATGTGTGAAATCCTCTTCGCCACGATTCACGCCGTCGTGCAGGTAGTAATAGGCCGCCTCGACAATCATTACTGGCTTGTCGGGGAAACGCGCTGCCAGCGAGTCGAGCGTGGCTCCCAGATTGGGAATCGTGCCATGCCACATGGGATAGTAACTCAGGCCGATGACATCATAGTCCACACGGGCCAGTCGCAAGCGGTCATAATAGTTACGGGTCATTTCCCACTGGCCGGCCTTCTCGGTGTGAATGATAATTCCCGCGTTGGGGCACACCTCGCGGCAAGCCTTGCAACCAGCCTTGAGCAAACGGGTGAAAACGTCCCAGTTGACGGCGCTCATGGGGTCAACACGGCCCACGGGCCAGTCCATGCCGAAGGTGATCTCGTTGCCCACTTGAATCATTGCGGGAACGACTCCTGCCGCCTTCAAGGCTTGAAGGCAGTTGCGGGTATAACGGTAGATGCTGTCGGCCAGCGATTTGGCACCCAGGCTTTTCCATCGCTTGGGTACAAACTGCTTGGCAGGGTCAGCCCAGGTGTCACTATAATGGAAATCGAGCATGACTTCAAAGCCGCGCGCCCTGATGGTCTTGCACAGGTTGATGACATAGTCCAGGTCCTGGCACACGCCCTCGTCGTGATGACGGCCCGGCGCATTGCGCGGATCCACAAACAGGCGCACACGCATCATGTTCCACCCCTGCTCGTGAAACAGTTCATAAGGATCCACAGCCACTCCGCACGAGTCCTTATAAATCACGCCATTGCGGGCATTAGAGGTCATCATCGAGATGTCGCCGCCCAGCCACGCGCCCGACAAGGCCGGCAGCACGGCCGCCAGCGCCATTATCATCAATACCATTCGCTTTACCATAATTGTATCATTTTATCACGTCAAAAAATTAAAAAAAGTGCCGATGGTCAATGATCATCAGCACTTCTTGCGTTGTCGGGGTGACTTGATTCGAACAAGCGACCCCACGCCCCCCAGACGCGTACTCTAACCGGACTGAGCTACACCCCGAACGCACTTAGCGAAACGCATTTGTTTCGAAAAGCGGTGCAAAGTTAATGCCGTTTTGGGAACTGACCAAATTTTTTTGAGGTTTTTTTAAAACATTTTTTTGAGAAAAGTAATTAATTACTGGATTTCAGCCTGTTGCAGAAATTTGGAGAAATTGGATTTTTCATCAAGGAGAACAGATATTATGAGAAAAACGGGTATTACAGGGGAAAAATCAAGCAAGGCCACTTGCCCGATGGACAAGCAGCCTTGCAGGATTCAGTTAGCAGTCGTCGATTTACTCGGCCTTACCGTCGCTACCCAGCACCTCGATGATCTTGTGCTTGTACAACTTGGTCATCTCGTCACGGGCGGGACCGCAGTACTTGCGGGGATCAAACTCACCGGGCTTCTCGGCAAGCACCTTGCGGACGGCAGCGGTAAAGGCCAGACGGCTATCGCTGTCGATGTTAATCTTGCAGACAGCGCTCTTGGCGGCCTTGCGCAACTGGTCCTCGGGGATACCTACGGCATCGGGCAGGTTGCCACCGTGGGAGTTGATGATGTCCACATACTCCTGGGGCACGCTCGACGAGCCGTGCAGCACGATGGGGAAGCCGGGGAGTTTCTTCTCTACCTCCTCGAGCACGTCAAATGCCAGGGGAGGAGGAACGAGTTTACCGGTCTTCGGGTCACGGGTGCACTGCTCGGGCTTGAACTTGTAAGCGCCGTGGCTGGTGCCGATGCTGATGGCCAGTGAGTCACAACCCGTGCGGGTGGCGAAGTCGATCACCTCTTCGGGCTTGGTGTAGTGGGATTCCTCGGCAACCACGTCGTCCTCAACGCCAGCGAGAACACCCAACTCGGCCTCAACGGTCACGTCATACTGGTGGGCATACTCAACGACCTTCTTGGTCAGGGCGATATTCTCCTCGTAGGGGAGCGATGAGCCGTCGATCATGACCGACGAGAAACCGAAGTCAACACATGACTTGCACAGTTCAAAGGTGTCACCATGGTCCAGATGGAGGCAAATCTGGGGATGCTCCCAGCCCAACTCCTTGGCATACTCCACAGCGCCCTCGGCCATGTAACGCAACAGCGTCTGGTTGGCATACTTGCGTGCGCCGCTGGAAACCTGCAGGATAACAGGCGACTTGGTTTCGGCACAAGCCTTGATGATGGCCTGCAACTGCTCCATGTTGTTGAAGTTGAATGCGGGGATGGCATATCCGCCATCGACTGCCTTAGCAAACATCTCGCGAGTGTTCACGAGACCTAAATCCTTGTAATTTACCATAATTGTTTTTTAAATAAAATTGGAAAAAACATTTTATCTATATCTGCTGCAAAGATAATGTTTTTTTTTCTCCCGCAAGGCCCGCGGGTATTATTTTTGTTAACAAGACGTCCAAGGCCGGAATAAGGGGCAGAAAATGGTTTTTCGGCCACGATTATTGCCGTTACCAATAAATATGGTTAACTTTGCACTCACAATCAATTAGCCGCATTGTTTAACTGACTTAATACTTTAATAAAGCCGTGTCAGCAATCAATAAATGGCGCATCGAGGATAGCGCCGAACTCTACAACATCGGAGGCTGGGGCCTCAAGTACTTCTCCATCAACGAGAACGGACATGTCACCGTCACGCCCAAGAGCAGTTGCGTGCCCGTGGACCTTGCCGACGTGATGGACGAGTTGCACTCCCGCAAGGTGACCGCACCCGTGCTGCTGCGTTTCCCGGATATCCTGGACAACCGCATTGACAAGATCTCGAGTTGCTTCAAGAAGGCCGCCAAGGAATATGAGTACCAGGGCGCCAATTTCATCGTCTATCCCATCAAGGTGAACCAGATGAGGCAAGTGGTGGAGGAAATCATCGGACACGGCAAGAAGTTCAACATCGGCCTGGAAGCCGGCAGCAAGCCCGAACTGCATGCCGTGCTGGCCAGCAACATGACCGACTTGAATGCCAATCCCGTCATCATCTGCAACGGTTACAAGGACGAGGGATATGTGGAACTCGCCCTGCTGGCCCAGAAGATGGGACGCCGCATCTTTGTCGTCGTGGAGAAACTCAGCGAACTCGAACTGATTGACCGCGTGGCCGGCCGCCTGCACATCAGGCCCAACATCGGTTTCCGCATCAAGTTGTCCAGCAGCGGCAGCGGCAAGTGGGAAGAGAGCGGTGGCGACAGCAGCAAGTTTGGTCTGAACACCAGCGAACTGTTCAGCGCCATTGACTACCTGCACGAGCACAAACTCGAGGATTGCCTGAAACTCATCCACTTCCACATCGGCAGCCAGATCACCAAGATACGCCGCATCAAGAACGCCCTGCGCGAGGCGGCCCAATTCTATGTGCAACTGGCCAAGTTGGGCTTTGATGTGGAGTATGTTGACATCGGCGGCGGCCTGGGCGTGGACTATGACGGCACCCGCTCCAGCGGCAGCAGCCACTCGATGAACTACAGCATCCAGGAGTATGTCAACGATGCCGTCTATACCCTGGTTGACGCCAGCAACAAGAACGGGTTGAAGCATCCCAACATCATCACCGAGAGTGGCCGCTCATTGACGGCCCACCACTCGGTGCTCGTCGTTGATGTGCTCGAGACGACCTCCCTGCCCGAGTGGGATGACAAGGTGGACATCGTGAGCGATACCGATGACGAACTGGTGCGCGACATGTACGAGATCTGGGACAAGATCAACCAGGCCCGTTTGCTCGAGGACTGGCACGACGCGTTGCAGATTCGCGACGAGGCACTCGACCGTTTCTCACTGGGGCTGATTGACCTGCGCACCCGCGCGATGGTCGAGAAACTCTTCTGGTCCATTGCCCGTGATGTGGACGGCATCGTCCGCAACATGAAGCACGCGCCCGACGAGTTGCGCTCGGTGAGCCGCATGCTGCCCGACAAGTACTTCTGCAACTTCTCCCTGTTCCAGTCGCTGCCCGACGCCTGGGCCATCGACCAGGTGTTCCCCGTGATGCCCATCGACCGCCTCGCCGAGCGTCCCACCCACTTTGCCACACTGCAAGACATGACCTGTGACAGCGACGGCAAGTTGAACAACTTCATCTCGTCGCAGGGCATCGCCCACTCGCTGCCTGTCCATCGCCTCAAGGCAGGCCAGCACTACTATCTGGGTATCTTCCTGGTGGGTGCCTACCAGGAGATCCTGGGCGACATGCACAACCTGTTTGGCGACACCAACGCGGTGCACATCAACGTCTTCAAGGACCACTACGAGATTGACCAGGTGATTGACGGCGAGACTGTTGCCGAGGTACTCGACTATGTCGAGTTCAACCCCAAGCAACTGGTGCGCAACGTCGAGACCTGGGTGAGCGAGTCGATACGTTCAGGCAAGATCACCAGCGAGGAGGGCAACGAGTTTGTGCGCAACTTCCGTTCGGGCCTCTACGGCTACACCTATCTCGAGAAATAATTCCCAACTATCTCACGCAAAGGCGCTAAGACGCTAAGCATTTTTTAACTTGGCGCCTTTGTGGCTTAACGCGAGGCTCAAAAAAAAAGCAGGCGATGCGGTATTTCATCAGGCTTGGTTATAAAGGGGCCGCCTACCACGGATGGCAGGTGCAACCCCACGACACCTCGGTGCAGCAAGTCATCGAGGAGGCACTCGCAACCCTGCTGCAAGCGCCAACGCCCATCACTGGCGCGGGGCGCACCGATGCCGGCGTCAATGCCCGCCTGATGGTCGCCCACTTCGACACCGAGCGACCCATCGCCGACTTCAACCGTCTCGTCCACAGCCTCAACGCCATCCTGCCACCCGACATCGCCATTTATAGCATCACAGCGGTGCACGATGACGCCCATGCCCGCTTCGACGCCACCAGCCGCACCTATAAATACTTTGCCGTCACCGGCAAGGACCCCTTCCGCTACCCGCTGAGTTGGAAATGCCCGCCCGACCTCGGCTTCGGCCTGATGAATGAGGCGGCAGCCAAGTTACTGGAATATACAGACTTCACCTCGTTCTCCAAACTGCACACCGACGTCAAGACCAACAACTGCCGCATCACCCATGCAGCATGGGCCCATGAGGATGACCAGTGGGTGTTCACCATCACGGCCGACCGCTTCCTGCGCAACATGGTGCGCGCCATCGTCGGAACCCTCGTCGAGGTCGGCCGCCACAAGATGACCGTGGAGCAGTTCTGCCAAGTCATCGAGCGCAAGGACCGCTGCGCCGCCGGCACCTCCATGCCCGGCCACGCCCTTTTCCTGTGGGACATCACCTATCCCTACCCCATCGAGTGATTCTCGGCCCGTCTAATTCACAGGAGGTTAAAAAAAATTCAAGCCAAGGCCTTGCTGATTCAAGAAAAAGCATTACCTTTGCACCCGCATTAGTGCCCAGCAGGCCCAGGAAAGAGCCGGATGATTGATACCAGCCGCCTGTGGGACAGTTATTTAAACTACAAGATTAAACAAATGTACGCAATTGTAGAAATTCAGGGACAACAGTTCCGTGCCGAGCAGGGCAAGAAGTTGTATGTCCACTATCTCGGCGACGAGCGCAAGGAAGGCGACTCTGTAGAGTTTGACCGCGTCCTGCTCGTGGATGCCGACGGTGCCGTTAAGGTTGGCGCACCTACCGTCGAAGGTGCAAAGATTGTTTGCGAGGTAAAGGCTCCCCTCGTGAAAGGTGAACACATCATCGTTTTCAAGAAGAAACGCCGCAAGGGCTATCGCCGTCTCAACGGCCATCGCCAGCAGTTCACTCAACTTGAGATTAAAGAAGTCATTGCTTAATTAACCATTTAAAAATCACAACTCTAGATTATGGCACATAAAAAAGGTGTCGGCAGTTCAAAGAACGGCCGCGAGAGCGAAAGCAAACGCCTCGGCGTGAAGATTTTTGGTGGTCAGTTTGCCAAGGCCGGTAACATCATCCGCCGTCAGCGCGGTACTCAGCATCGTCCCGGCGTGAACGTTGGCATGGGCAAGGACCACACCCTCTATGCTCTGGTTGACGGCACTGTAGAGTTCCAGCACCGCGCTGGTCACACCTACATCAACGTGATCCAGGCTCCCAAGGAGGAACAGAACTAAACAAGGAACAAATTTCCCAACCCTAAGGGCCTCGGGTGGACACCACGCAATGTGGAGCCCACCCGAGTTGTTTATCGAGGCCTTATCAAGGATTCATCTTGTCTTTCCCATGGACATACCTTGAACGATGGGATGTAAACGACCGAGCGCGATGTTGAACCGTCGCTCCGTTTCAAGGCCAATACTCGACGGCATCGACATCGATGATGCGCGAATCGGCCGGGGCGGCTTCGGGCATGTTGAAATCGGATTCCTCGCCCTCCTCGGGGCCGAACCACTCGCGCAGGCGTTGACGCGCCTTGGCCTTGATCTCGGGAGTGACATACTTCCTCATCGTGAACAGTGCCCAGGCCAGGGCGGCAAGGTCATCGGTGAAACCCAGGCCCAAAATGGCATCGGGAATAAAGTCCAGAGGCAGAATGAAGTATCCGAGTGCTCCCAGAATCTTGAGTTTCAACTTAGTGGGAACGGCCGAATCCCGGGCGACGTAATAGAGCACCAGCACATAATAGACGGCCTTGCGGCCAGCCTTACGGGCCACCTTGCCAAGTTTCTTCCACAACCTGCTGTCGTTGAAGAACTCGGCATAGTCATCGAGGTTGAAATTCTTGTTTGTTGACATCGTGATTCACAATAAAATGGTCAATTCTGACACCTATTGCTGCAAATCGCATGCCAATCGGTTTTTGGGGCACTTGTTAGGGTGTTTGTTCGTGCAGGGTGACCTTGACCTTGGCAATGCGGTACTTCACCACCTTGACGACCGTAAAGGTGAAGCGGCCGTGGTTGACAACCTCTTTTTCCTTGAGGAACTCGCCCTTGATGTCGAGCAGGAATCCGGCAATGGTCTCGGCTTCCTCGCCGTGCTCGCCCAGTTCGTCCTCGTCGATGTCGAGCACGCGGGCAAAGTCGCTGAGCAGCGTCTTGCCATCAAACAGCCACGTGTCCTTGCTGATGCGGCTATAGAATTTTTCCTCGGTATCATATTCATCGTTGATGTCGCCCACAATCTCCTCCAGGACGTCCTCGAGGGTGGCGATGCCCTGTGTGCAGCCATACTCATCGACGATGATGGCCATGTGCATCTTCTTCATGCGGAAGTCCTCAAGCAGGTCGTCGAGCATGCGGGTCTCAGGCACAAAATAGGCCGGGCGCATGAGCGTCTGCCACTTGAAGGTGTTGTCACGGTTGCCGATGTAGGGCAGCAAGTCCTTGGCATAGAGAATGCCCTTGATGTTGTCGGGCGTTTCCTCATAGACTGGCATGCGTGAGTATCCGGTATCAATCACCTTGTGCACCACCTGGCCGAAGGTGTCTTCCTGGTCAATATCCACCACATCGACACGCGGACGCATGATGTCGCTCACCGTCTTGTCGCCAAACGAGAGGATGCCCTCGAGCAGTTCCTTCTCGTCAGGGTTCTTGACCTCGCTCACCTCCAGGGCGCGGGTGAGGTCATCGACCGAGAGTTCCTCGGTCTGCTGCTGCACGACCTTGCTGACAAGGCTGGTGCTGCGCACCAGCAGGGCCGTGAGCGGCGAGAACAACTTGACAGCGGCCTTGAGCGGTGCCGAAGCCTGGGCTGCAAACTTGATATTGAAGTTGGTGGCATACAGTTTGGGTATCACCTCGCCGAAGAGCAGGATCAAGAAGGTGAGGATAACCGTCTGCACGATGAAGTCGAGCACAGTGCTGTTGAAGTCAAAGATCTGGTTCATCGCGTAGTTCAGCACAATGGCAATCATGATATTGACCAGGTTGTTGCCCACCAGGATGGTGGCCAGCAGTTTCTCTGGCATGGCAAGCAGTTCCTTCACCCGCTCGCGGCGGTGAGAGTCCTCTATCTCATCAACATCGTCGGGGCGCAACGAGAAATAGGCGATCTCGCTGCCCGAGTTAAATGCCGACAGGAAGAGTCCCACTACGGCGACAATGATGGCAATGATGCTGCCCGACGTGGGCATATTGAATGTGACGAGCGGCTGAGCGCTCACTGTGCAAAGTACCGATAACAGGCACGATAACGGGTCAGGGTCCAAAATAAAAGTTGTTTTGTTGAATAATGCGACAAAGATAATGTAATTTTAGAAAGTGCGCAACAAGGAATGAGAAAATTACTGCATGGGCTCAACAGTATAGCCCCTGTCACGCAGCAGTTGCAACAATCCTTTCTCGCCAGGCAAGTGACCGGCGCCAACACACACCAGCGCGGCACGCTCGGGCATCATCTTGACCAGTTTCTCGACCCAGACGCGATTGCGGTTATACAACAGGTCCTCCAAGTCACCGCCTCCCAGTTCGGGATTGGTCATGACAGCCGCGATCTTGTCCAGGTCCTGTGCCATATAAGCCTCAATAAGCGCCGACGTCTGTACGGCAAAGAGGTTATCCTTCTTGCACGCATCCAGCAAGTCCTCGGCCTGCTCGGTCAACGGGGTGTTGAACAGCAGGCTGATCTGCTCCTGCACAGTTTCCAGCCCCAGCGAGGGGCGGCCCATCTCATTGGCACGGGTCTGCACCGCCATGTCGATGAGTTCGTTCTCGTTGAAGTTAGGGAAATATTTCACAGCCTGCATGGCCTGCATCTGCATGCTGATGGCGCTGGGCTTGAGGGCATTCATCTGGCTGAGTTTGACCCCCATGTTCCCAAAGTACTTGTTGAACACATCCTCGACAATGGCATAGTCCTCGGCTGTGAAGAGCCTGTCGAGCGTGCTGTCCTGCGGTGCAATCATGGCCTGCGCCATCTCCATCTGCGACTCCTGGCTCATCAATACTTCCTTGTCGATTTCGCCCACGACAACGTCACAACCCTGGAAGGCTTGATCCATGCCAGGAATGTTGTCAATCATCGATGCGGCGGCAAAATGGTGGGTTCCCATGATGTAACTGGGGCGTCCCAGCCCGTTTCCGCTCACTTTCCACAAGAGTTGGGCTTGCGATGCCATTGCAAGCATCGTCACCGTGATGATCAAGAGTAATCTTTTCATAGTTGTCATTTTATTCAGTTTTGTCATCCACAAAGTTAAAAAGATTCTTGCAGAAAGCGCACTTTCAAGCCCGTTTTTTTACAAAATCCCCTATAATAATGAGAAAAAAACGCCATTATGGCCAATAATTGTGATTGTACACCCTCCTGGAATCATCTAATTTTGCAATGTGAAAAAGTGAATTAGTTATTAGTTGATAAAATCATCAGATAAATAGTAAGTAAACAGATAAAATGCCGCACCGATGTGATATCGATGCGGCTTTTTGCTTGTTGTATCTTCTCGAGGATGATTACTTCTCGGGTTCAACGACTTTCAGGCGGTCACCACCGTTGGGACCCTTGATGAGCATGTCGTAGTACTCCTGGGTATAGCCGGCAAAGGTGGGCGAAGCGGGAGTGCCATACTCGTTGCGCAGGAACTTGCCGTCCTTCTCCTTCTTGATATTACCATCAAGATATTTCACAAACAGGTACTCGCCCAGTTTCTTGTAGCGGGCGGTGGCATCCTGGCCTGCATTGACCGAGTAGTTGGTCAGCAGACGGATGGCGGCGTCACGGTCGGTGGTCAGCAGCGAGGTAGCCTGTGCCTCGATGACCGACTGCTGCTTGGCGAAGTTGTCCTCGATAGCACCCTGGACCTTGCGGATGTCGCCAATCATCTGTGAGTAGCGGGCATATGCCTGATTGGCCACCCAGTTGTTGACCCAGAAAGCGCAATCCCAATCCAGGTTGTACATGTCGGCCTTGCCCTGGCGGTAACTCTCGGGCACCTGGGTGATGCAGCAATACATGGGCACAAACACGGCGGTGTTGGCATCATCGACACCAAACCAGAAGCAGCCACCCACCTCGTCAGGCATCCATGAACGCATCTGTGCGGCAAACACCCAACCGGTCTGCTGGGTAGCGATGGCACGCTCCTGGCTATACTTCACGCCATCTACCTCAAAGTCCATGGGGCGCCAGCGGTAAGGCACGCCATAGGCAGTAGTAGCGCCCGGATCGACGGTCATGTCGAACGGGGTACCCTCAAAGTGGTCACGCATCATCACCTGCATGTCGCGAACGCTGATTTTGCGGTCGGGTTTCAGGTAGAGGGGCATCACCTCGGCACCCTTCTTGCCATAGATAAAGGGCAGATAGGCATCCATGCCCTTGTGGAAGCGGTTGAAGTAACTCCACACGCGGGCATCACAGCCACGCAGGGCGCCGGCATCGATCTTCTGGTACACGGGAGCAAAGGCGAAGTCGGCATCCTTGCCGCTGTACAGGCCTTTCTTCTTGGCAAAGGAGATGACGTCCTTGCTGTACATGACATTCTTCTTATCCTTCATGTCAAATTTCCAGATGCGGGGATTGTTGGCATGGCCGGCAATGCAGTCATCGGGAATGCGGATGGCAACCCACACGGCACCGATCTCACCGGGTCCCTTGCCAATCATGTCCATGATCCAGATCTCGTTGGGGTCACCAATCGAGAAGGACTCGCCCTCGCTGGCGTAGCCGTACTTGGCCACCAGTTCGGTCATGCACTTGATGGCCTCGCGGGCAGTCTTTGAACGCTGCAATGCGATATACATGAGGCTACCATAGTCGATAATCGAGTTGCCAGTGGTGTCCCACAACTGCTCGTGGCCACCCCAAGTGCTCTCGGCGATGGTTACCTGATGCTCATTCATGTTGCCCACAACGGCATAGGTGTGAGCCACCTCGGGGATGGCGCCCAGACGCTTGCCGCTGTCCCAATCGACGATCTCGCGCATCGAACCGGGAGCGTGGTCGGCAGCGGGCAGATACTGCAGGTCGCCAAAGAGGGTGTGACTGTCGGCAGCATAGGTGATGATGGTCGAGCCATCGACACTGGCGTTCTTGCCCACCAGCAGGTTGGTGCACGCATCGGCGGCACTCCAGCCAGCCAGGGCCAGCAGGGCTACCGATAAGAATTTGATTGACAGATGTTTCATTTTTCTTTTCTTTAAGTATTTGTTATAAATTCAGTGTTGAGTTCCAATCAATTACCCACGGGGATATCATAGCCCACGAGCCTGAAGGCCACCTGGAACGGCGTCGCCGACTTGCGTGGTTGCGGGCCAGCGTAGTAATAAAACAGGCGTTGCACGTCAAATGACTTGATGCTCACCAACTTGGTCTCCCCGGGCTTGAGGGCCACGGGAACAGAGACCGTGCGCTGGGTGAGCATCTCACCGTTCATGGTCGTGTATCGCAAGAGCAGGCGAACGGCGCTCATGCGATGGGTCGTGTTGTTGGTGACAAAGAAGGATTCCTTGCTCTCGCTGGCGCGCTTGCTATAACCCTTGAGGGTAACAGCGCCGGGATCGACCTCGGCCAGACTGTCAGGCAAGAGACCGTCACTGGCCTCGAGCGCGACGACGGGCACCTCGACCGAGCGCAGGTTCTTGCGGGTGGTCCGTGTGCGCGCATCCATCGTGCTGACACACAAGGTCATCAACAGGAGCGCAAGAGTTAAAATATGTTTACATTTTGTCCTCATCACAGGTAGCGTATGCGGTTAAAGGGGGTTCCGTCACCCCCCTCAGGATAAATCTTGCGGAATCCCACGGGCAACTTCTCCCCTGCCTTGTCGGGAATGATGCTGACCCCGTTGAACAACGTGGGCAGGAAACGTGCGATGTTGACACGCACCTTCACCTTCCAGTGAGGAGGGTCAAAGGTAAGTGTTGTCGCCGTCTTGTTGAGTGTGGCCACACACTCCAGCGGCTTCTTGAGCGTCACGCGGTCACGCTGGCTGTAGAGCCACAACCGGTACTTGTTGTCCACGGCGCTGGAGGCGATGTAACCGATGACGGTGCCCGGCATCACATTGATGTCGTGTGAATCGAGCAGGATGATGCGGTAGCCGATGTTGTGCTGTCCCCTGTAGCGCTCAATGCCCAGGGTCATCTCCTCGTTGGGATAATACCAGATGCCCTCGAGCGGCTGCATGTCGGTCTCGTCGAGACGCACGCGCATCGAGTCCACGTCCAGCCCCGCCAGTATCACCGATTTCTTGGGGACACCGTTGCCTGCCTCCATTGCGAGGGGCAGCAGGGACAACAGCAGCAATATGGCAGCAGCAAGTCGCGACATCATCAGGCTCAATTGACGGTAGCGAAGCGGTAAATCACGCCCAGACTCAGGATTTCCTTAAACTGCCAGTAGTTCCAGTCGTCGTCGCGGGCGCGCGAGCGGTCAAAACGCAGGTGGGTATAGAGTTGCGTGGTCAAGTACTTGCCGATCGCAAAGTCAAACGTGTTCTCCCAGTCGCCCTGGACATACTCATAATTGGTGAACATGTAGAGCCTGGAGGTGATCATCACATTGGGCGTGAAGCGCCACAGCCACTTGGCCTCGAAGTTGCTACCGAAGGTGCTCTTGCTGTGATGGCCGGCGTCGATGCCAAAGCGTGTGGGATCGATGTCGGTGATGTTGCGGCAGTATTTCAAGTTATAGGACAGGGGAGCGATGGCAAGGGTGAACATGCGGTCGTCGGCCTTCTTGTAACTATAGGTCATACCGAGACCGACGTTCAACTCGGCAGGCGAGAGGAAAGCGGCGGTCATCGTGCGCGTGTTCACCTTGTAATTGTTGAGGAACTGGGTGGTGAACTGCAGCATGGCACTGTAGTACCAATTCTTCACCGCCTTGTAACCCAGTTGTGAAGTAAACAGGAAGTTATCCTCGTTGATGAGGTACTTGCGGATGCTGTCGCCATGGGTGGTCGCGATACCCAACTTATAGGACAACGCGTTGTTGAACAACCAGTTGGGGTGCACATCCTGGTTGAGGTTGCAATTCCAGTTGATCGAGCCGAGCAAGGCCAGGTTGTTCTCACCGCCCTGGTACCAGTTGCCACTGATGTAGGCTTGGGTGAACTGCAACGAGGCGTTGAACACGTGCAGCCAGTTGTGAATCGGCACGGCGGGCGCATCGGGAGGGGTCACGTCCTCGACCTCGACCTGGGCGGGGGCGATGGTGAGCATTCCCTGGCGCGGGTCGCTGGGAATGACGCCCTCGGGGGGCGCAACGGCCAGGCTATTGGCATTATAGGCCACCAATTGCGGATTCTCGATCATGACACGCTGGCGTGCCTGGTGCGTGCGGTTAGAGTTGTCAATGGCCTGTTGCAGCCACTGGTCGCCGGCGTCCAGTTGATAGATATCGCTGGACTTTGCCGTTGTTATGGGTGATTCCACGGCGTGGTTGTCATAGTTGTCATACACCAGCGGGGCATAGAGCATGCTGGGCTCGGCCACGGCCGTTTCGCCGCTTTGAGCCAGGGCGTTAAGGCCCACTACCGCCATGCATGCGAGGGCCAAACCCATTCTCAATGATGTCATTTTCTTCATAATTCTATCTATTGTTTTGGAGGTTAATATTTTTTGGTGTGATGATCGGGTTATCGCCAAGTGGACTTAGGCATCATAGAGTTTCTCCTTGCGGGCCGGCGGTTGTTGCTGCTCTTGCTGCTGGGACTTCTTGCGTTCCTGGTCGGCCTTCTGCTTGGTCTGCACCTTTTGCCGCTTGCGCTCGTGGTTGGGCTGCTGCTTCTTGTTCTCGGCAAAACTCTTGATCATGTCCTCGACAATCTCTCGGTTACCATACAGGTAGTTGACCGTGATCTCAATGATGAGGTTCTGATGCTTGGACACCAGATCGGCGATGATGGCCCGTGAGCCGTCGGGCATCGTGCCGTCGATGCTGTAGGTCTTCTTGAAGCCCTTGACCTTGATTTTGCCGTCATGCAGGTCATACATGCTGTATCCCAGTGCCTTGCGCTGCAGGTTCTCGGTCAGCAGTTTTTTCTCGTCACCCTTGTCCTTGCTATAGAGTTGCACGGTCATGACCATGTCCTGCCACTGGATTTCAAAGCGCGTGTTGCTGTTGAAGACGACAAAGCCGTCCTCGGGCGTTTCAAACGACAGGTCATACCGGCTCCAATTATAGACGGTCGCCGCGGCTTCTATAGGGCTGAACAGTGCCACGAGCAGCAGCGAGGTCAATGTCATGATTTTTAATACTTTATTCATCATAGCGAGAGTTTAATGGTTTATTCTGGCCGTTTCACGTTGTCGAGGTACCGGGCCCACTCCTTCTTGCTGCCGCGAAAGACGTTCAGGTCCACATCGCCACCGATGCCCATCACCTCGCCCTCATGGCTGAACTGCTGGAACCGGTGAGGCATGTCGGGCAACAGGTCAGGACTGGTAAACGAGCATAGCCACAGGTCGCAGTCGCCCAGCATTCCCTTGTAGTACTTCTCGTAGCCATCCTTGTTGGTATAAATCATGACGTCATATCCCTTGTCCTTGAGGATGGAAATCATCGTCATGACACGCTGCAGCGCGGTCTCGCGGCTCGTGGTGGCGCCGTTGCCCCAGTCGTCCTCGAGGTCGATGACCAGCGGCAGGTCCAGTCGCTTGCCCTTGATGGCTCCCAGGAAGTTGGCAGCCTGTTCCTCACCCGTGCGGTTCTTGCGGAAGAAGTGGTAGGCTCCCACCATCAATCCCGCGTCGCTGGCACAACGGTAATTGGTCTCGAACGCCTCGTCACGGTAGGTCTTTCCCTCACTGGCCTTGATAAAGACAAACTGGTAATCGTCGGCCACCACATGCTCAAAGTCGATTTCGCCATTATGCTTCGACACGTCAAGTCCAGCCACGGGATAGCGGAAACGGTCGACCGTGACCGAGTGTGGCAGGATGTAGTGCCACACCACATAGGCACCCATCAGCACAACAAGTGCAGCCGCCCCCAGGAGGAGCAGCCACTTGATGTAGTCGGGTCGTGTGCGGACTTGGCGTTTACCCATAGGCAATCAGGGTGTTAGAACAACGGGAAATTGCTTGGTGAGTTCACCCACTTCTGTTCAAACTCCTCCTGGGTCGAGGTGAAGAACAGCACGCCCTGGATAATCGACACGATGGTCGTCACCGTGGCCAGGACACCGCACGAGAGGATGGCGATGAGCAGGAAGAGCACGCCTGCCGACGTCTTACCGATGTAGAAGTAGTGCAGGCCGCACCACCCCATCAGGATCGCGAGCAGGCCGGCAATGCCGCGGCTCTTGCCCGACGGGCCGTTGTTGAACACGCTGTCGAGCGAGTTGACCGTCTGATTGTTGAACTGCTGCCAGCGGGTCTGTTCTTGCTCACTGTAGGACACATTGGTCTCGGCGCCGCAATACGGGCACTTCACGCGATTCACTTTTTCTTGAGTGCTATACTGTTTTCCGCACTCGGGACACTGATGGATATACATAGTCACAAAAAGTTTAAAATTGGTTATCTTACATCCATTAGACGCATTGTATCCTCAATAAGTTGCAAAAACCGTACCAATTTTTCGGTTAGGGGTTAGCGGCGACGCTGCGAACCCGAACGGCGCTGTTGCTGCTGCTTCTGGAGCGCCTGCTGTTGCTTCTGAGCCTCTTCCAGACGCTGCATCCACTTGGATTTCTTCTTGGGCTTGGCAGCATTGGCGGCCATGGTGGCGCGCACCTTGTCCTCGGTGATGAACAGTCGGCAACTGTAGGTCTGCAGGATGGTGATCAGCAGCGAGATGAAATAGTAGTAACTCAGGCCCGATGCATAGTTGTTGAAGAACACCAGGAACATGAGCGGCATCATGTACATCATGGCCTTCATGCCCGGCATCGACTGGGACTGGGCCTGAGACTTGGTGGTGATGTAGGTGTAGATGATGTTGGTCACGGTCATCAACAGGCAGAACAGGCTGATGTGGTTGCCAAAGGTGCTCGAGATGAACGGGATGTGGGTGCTCCACTCGACAATCTTGTCGGGAGCGCTCAGGTCGTTGGCCCACAGGAAGGACTGACCTCTCAACTCGATGCTCGAGGGGAAGAATGTGAACATCGCGATGAGGATGGGCATCTGCAGCAGCATGGGCAGGCAGCCGCCCATGGGGTTGGCACCGGCCAGGCGGTAGAGTTCCATGGTCTTCTGCTGCTTCTTGAGGGCATCTTCCTGGTTGGGATACTTCTCGTTAATCTTGGCGATGTCGGGAGCCAGGAAGCGCATCTTGGCCTGCGAGATGTAGGTCTTGTAGGTCAGCGGCGAGAGCACCAACTTCAGGATAATGGTGAGTACCAGGATGATGAGGCCATAGTTGCTCATGAACTTGCCCAACCAGTCAAACACGGGAATGATCACACCGGTGTTGATCCACCTGAACAGTTTCCATCCCAGGGGGATGAGGTGAGTGAGTTTGAGGTCTTCCTTGGGGGAATACTTGTCATAACTCGACAACATGTGGTAGCGGTTGGGGCCCAGGTAGAAGTAGAACGACGCGGCGACGGGCTTCTCGCTCGAGTAGGGAATCATCGTGTGGACGTTGATGTCCTTGAGGTAGTCCTCATAGTCGGGCGTGTCTTTGGTATCGACGCTGGTCAACTTGGCTGTGCTCATCACGCTGTCGGTGATGAGGACGGTCGAGAAGAACTGGTTCTTGGCGCTCACCCACTTGAGTTTGTCCTTGATTTCCTTCTCGTCGCTACCGCTCTCGCTGGTGTACTTCACCTCGCCATCCTTGCCGGCAAACTTGTAGTAGATGCCGCTGTTGCGCTCCTCAAACTGCTTGCCGAACTCGTGGCGCGAGATCTTCTGGTGCCAGTCGAGGTCCACCAGGTTGATGTTGAGCGGGATGATGCGGTTCATGCCCTGCTGCACCATCTCCATGCGCACCATGTAACTGCCGGGCACCAGGGTGTACTTCAAGCCCCACTGGGCACCGCCCTCGAGTTGCAGGTTCATCAGCACGGTGCTGTCGTTCAACTTCCTAGGCTCGAAGTAGAAGTTCTTGGTCTCGAAGCGCTGGGTGTTGTTGCTCAGCGTGAAACTGTAGTCGTTGTCACCCTTGTCAAACAGCACCAACTGGGGCGTCTTGTAGGTCTTGTAGCCCTTGAGCGTGGCGCGGGCGATGATGCCGCCCTTGGTCGAGAGTTCGACCTTGAGCGAGTCGTTCTCGAGGGTCACCATCTGCTCGGTGCCAGTCAGCGAGGCGGCAAACGAGCCGTTCTTGGCATACACGTCGAGCGCGCGCTGCACGGCCTGTACGGCCAGGTTGTGGACAGCGGGGTTGGCGCTGGTCGGTGAGATGACCTCGGCCCAGGCGACGGTGGTGTCGCCCACGGTGACGGTACCGTCCAGGCGGCCGTCCTTCAGGGCGATCATCACGCCCTCATTGTTGATGACGGCGTTGTCGGCGGGCATATTTTCCAGCACGCCCTGCAGGTGTGCCAGTTCACTCGTGCTCAGGGTGTCAACGTCACCCATGGCGATGTCGCGTTGCTGCTCGGTTTTCTGAACAGCGGCGATAGAGTCAATCTGTCGCTGACGCTCGGCCAACTTGGCCTCACTGGGCCTCTGGAGCCAGGTGAACCCAAAGATCACCAGTCCCATCAGCAACAATCCAATCAAAGTGTTTTTGTCCATGTTCTCTCGTTAGTTGTCTCACCAATCTCACGCTAAGGCGCTAAGACGCTAAGACATTATTATTAATTTCTTTTCTTTTTCTCATTTATACTGGCTCCTCAAAGCCATTAACCACGCGCTTGATTCCATTCTTGAGATAACTCTCATTGAAATTAATCAATAGCCCTAACTGTTTATGGGACAGTTTCAAGTAAGTGAGTAACTGTTTCTCATGAACAGGATGCAACTGTTCCACCGATTTGAGTTCCAGCACTATCGAGTCGTTGACCAGAATGTCAAGCCTGAAGTCCATATCCATGTCAACGCCTTTATAGAAGGCCCGAATGGGAACTTGATTCTCAGCCTTAATTCCACGAGACGCCAGTTCCATCATTAGCGCCCGTTCATACACCGTCTCGAGCATTCCAGGCCCAAGTTCGTTATAAACAGCATAGACCGCATCCAGTATCGACTTACTGCCATCGTCTGCCCAGACCTTCTTATCTCTCATTATCTATATAATAATATATAAACTTAGCGGCTTTGCGACTTAGCGTGAGTTGGTACCGTTGTCTTGAGCATCAATGATGGCTCCGATGAAGGACATGAACAGCGGGTGCGGGTTGAGGACCGTGCTCGAGTACTCGGGGTGGTACTGGGTGCCGATGTACCAGCGCTTGCCGGTCAACTCGACGACCTCGGCCAGTCCGCTCTCGGGGTTCACGCCGGCAATCGTCATGCCCGCCGCCTCAAATCGCTCGCGGTACTCGTCGTTGAACTCGAAGCGGTGGCGGTGGCGCTCCTCGATGTCGGTCTTGCCATAGGCCTCTGCAACTTTGGTGCCAGGCTTGACGCGGCAGGCATAGGCGCCCAGTCGCATCGTGCCGCCCAGGTTGGTCACCGTCTTCTGGTCCTCCATCAGGTCGATGACGTTGTGGGGCGTCTTGGCGTCCATCTCGGTGCTGTTGGCATCGGTCAGGCCCAGCACGTTGCGGGCAAACTCGATGACCATGCACTGCATGCCCAGGCAGATGCCGAAGGTGGGCACATCGTGCTCACGGCACCACCTCAGGGCCACATACTTGCCCTCGATGCCGCGCTGACCAAATCCCGGTGCCACCACGATGCCGTCGTGGCCAGCCAGCAGTTGCTCGACGTTGCCGTCGTTGATCTGCTCGCTGCTGATGTAGTCAAGTTTCAGGCGGCGGTCATGATAGGCACAGGCGTGCAGCAGGCTCTCGTCGATGCTCTTGTAGGCATCCTGCAGCGAGACATACTTGCCCACCAGGCCGATGTGCACCTCCTTCTCGGCGCCCTTGAGTTTGGCCAGGAAGTCGTTCCACTTGTCCAGGTCGGGCTCGCCGTCGGCCTTGAGTCCCGTCTTTTCCAGGATGATGTTGTCCAGGCGCTGCTCGTGCATCATCAGCGGCACCTCATAGATCGTCGGCACGTCCAGGCTCTGGACCACGGCGTCGGCGCTGACGTTGCAGAACTGGGCCACCTTCTTCATCATCGTCGGCGGCAGCGGGTGCTCGGTGCGCAGCACGAGCACGTCGGGCTGGATACCCTCCTGCTGCAGCAACTTGACGCTGTGCTGGGTGGGTTTGGTCTTGAGTTCCTTGGCCGCGCTGATGTAGGGGACATAGGTCAGGTGCACACAGATGCACCGCCGTCCCAGTTCCCAGCGCAACTGGCGGATGGCCTCGATAAAGGGCAATGCCTCGATGTCGCCCACGGTGCCGCCAATCTCGGTGATGACAAAGTCATACTTGCCCGTGGTGCCGAGCAACTTCACGTCACGCTTGATCTCGTCGGTGATGTGGGGGATGATCTGCACCGTCTTGCCCAGGTAGTCGCCACGGCGCTCCTTGTCGATGACGCTCTGATAGACGCGCCCCGTGGTCACGTTGTTGGCACGGGTGGTCTTGATGTTGGTAAATCGCTCGTAGTGACCCAGGTCCAGGTCGGCCTCGTGGCCATCGACGGTGACATAGCACTCGCCGTGCTCATAGGGGTTGAGCGTGCCCGGATCGATATTGATATAGGGGTCAAACTTCTGGCACGTCACGCTATAGCCTCGCGAGAGCAGCAGCCGGGCTATGCTCGAGGCGATAATGCCCTTGCCCAGTGACGAGACGACACCGCCGGTAACAAATATGTATCTTGTCTCCACTTTCCTTTTTCTTTTTAATTAACCGACAAAGATACTGCTTTTTTTTCACAAATCGGCCCATTGTCTCCAGAAACTGAAATCCGCCCCTAAAATCACCCTCTCACACCTCCCCCGTCCCTCAACTCACGCCCGGGCGATTCCCTAAATACGCTACTCCATCTCACGCTAAGGCGCGAAGCCGCGAAGTTCTTTAAAAAACAATTGTCATTGTTGTCTTCCAATCCTAAAAAGGAAAACAAGAAGTACAATAAATACTATAGCATCCGCGCTCGTCGTGCCATATCTCACGATAAGGCGCAAAGACGCGAAGATTTTTAATATAAGAATAAAACTTAGCGGCTTCGCGACTTTGCGTGAGATGAGGGTGCGACTTTGCGTGCGATTTGTTGCGACATGGGCGGGGCGTGAAAAAAAGCGGCCCTGCCGACTGAATCGGGGCAGGGTCGCCTTTTTAATTAAGTGGATTGAAAGTCAATCCCGGGTGGGGATTTACTTCATCACCTTGATGGCGCTGGTGGTGCCGTTGGTGTAGGTTACAACCACGATGGTCATACCCTCAGCCTGCTGCATCTCCTGGCCAGCCATGTTGAAGTAGCGTACGCTAGCAACGTTCTCGCTGTTCAGGATCTCCTCGATCGAGGTGGGAGGAGTAACGACCTTCTTGGGAACGGAGACAACTAAGGTAGCGTGTGCAGACTCACGATAGGGATAGTTCTCGGTCGTGTAAGCCACTACGGTCCTGCTGTAATCCTCGTCGCCACGGGGATAGGTGTACTCGCCTTCGAAGATCTGCTCACCAGTTGAGGTGGGCCATGCAACGTGAACGTAAACGTTGTTCTCGTCCATGGTGGTGGTGATCACGGGAGCAACAACATCCTGCCATACGGGATCCTGAGCGGGAACAGTGATGGTCTCGGTTGCGTGTGCAGACTCCTTGTAGGTATCACTCTCCTTGGTGTAAGCCTCAACATCGTAACTCTGGGCAGCCTCGCCGTAAGCGGGACGATCATAGGTGTACTGACCGGTGTAAACCTTCTCACCATCGGTGGTCGGCCATGCGATGGTAACGATAACCTGGGTTGCGGTGGTCTCGGTGGTGATTACGGGAGCAGCAACGTCGATCTTCTCAACGGGCTTGTTCCAGGTGCGGGTCTCGCTAGCGGTGAGGTCATTGTAACCCTGAGCGCTAACAACTACATCGAAGGTCATGGGCACGCCATCCTCGAGCTGGTAACTCTCGGCAACGGGCTGGCCATTGACGGTGATGGTAACATCCTCGTCACCGGTGTAGGTAACGGTTACGACACCATTCTCATCGGGTTCGCTAACAACGATCTTACCAGTCAGATCCTGGAGAGCGGGAGCGTCGGTCTTCTCAACGTAGATCCAAGCATACTCAGAGTTCTGATCGCTGGTAGAGTAGTTACCGAAGCGGTTGTAACCTGATGAGTACCTTACGGCGCGGTTGTAATCGGCATGCTTTACACGATAGCCATCCAGCGTGCCATTGTAGTCAGCGATAGCCCACTCGGTAGCGGTGGCGCCAAAGGCCAGATTGGTGCTGTTGCCAGCGGTCAGGTACTGGTCGCCAAGAGCCAAGGTGTAATGGTTCAGAGTGCCACCCAGGGTCATGATAGCAACATCGTCGCCAACCTCAACCTCATCACCAGCGGTGATGTCAACGGGAGCAAGGAAGTTGCCAGTGGCAGCAACACCCATAGCCTTGCTACCAGCAACGATGATGTAGTTCTTGCCGGCAACGAGTTGGTCGGCAGCAGTTACCTTAACGAAGGTCTTGGTCTCACCGGGCTCGGGAGGAGTTACCTGCTCCTTAGCGGGAACGGTGATCTCCAGGGTAGCGTGGGTGGACTCGCTGTAGGGATAGTCGGCCTCGGTGTAAGCCTCAACGGTTACAGTGTAATCCTGCTCACCGCGGGCATAACTGTACTCACCATTGTAAACGTGGTTACCGGTGGTGGTGGGCCACTCGATGGTAACAGTAACAGCGTCGTCGCCAGTGGTCGGGGTGATCACGGGAGCAGCAACAGCCTGCCATACGGGAGCCTGAGCGGGAACAGTGATGGTAGCGGTTGCGTGTGCAGACTCGCGGTAGGGATACTTCTCGGTCGTGTAAGCCTCAACCTGGTAGGTCTGGTCGGCCTCACCGTAAGCGGGACGCTCATAGGTGTACTGACCGGTGTAAACCTTCTCACCATCGCTGGTCGGCCAAGTGATCTCGACGGTAACGGTGGTAGCGTTAACGGTCGGGGTGATCACGGGAGCAACAACATCCTGCCATACGGGATCCTGAGCGGGAACAGTGATGGTAGCGGTTGCGTGTTCTGACTCCTTGTAGGTATCACTCTCCTTGGTGTAAGCCTCTACCTCGTAGGTCTGGTCGGCCTCGCCGTAAGCGGGACGCTCATAGGTGTACTGACCATTGTACATGTGCTCAC